>JAFSEZ010000042.1 GCA_017435505.1 Akkermansia sp. | reverse complement strand
GCCCAGATGGCAAGAGCATTGGAGGGGGGTGTCGCGGGAATCGTCGGAACGCTATTTGGGATTGATGATGGTTCAGACATAGTATAGGTGTGGTCGGTTTGCAGTATGCATGCTAGCTTATTTTTCCTGCATAGTCCAGATTTTTTTAAATAAAAGTTAAAGTGATATTACGCTTGCTAAGTTGTATGCCGTGTGATAGAATGCGCCACCTTTTAACAACAGTATCAAGCAGAGATGAACTTTTTTGCAAAACTACTTTTTGGCGCTGCGCTGATGATTGCGCCTTTTGTTCAGGCCCTCGAGTTGTCTGACTTGCGTTTGCCGCTGACCCGTACAGAAGCCGATAGCTTTACCAAAGATTATGATTACGTGGTGCTTTCTGACCACTCCATTCGCCGCACATGGCGTGTAGCCGGTCGAAAAATTGCCATTGATTTCGACAACAAGACGGATAGCGCCATTTGTATCACGGTGACATACGTTGAGCCCGTGCCCCGCAAGGAGGGGTTGGCAGATGCCAAGATTTTGGCCGGAGACAAGGTAGATAAACCTAAGTGGAATCAGGTTAAGAGCGAAGCTGCTGCCAAATTTGGCATGAAGCACGCCGAGGCTTTGAAGCTCAATGATGGCTCATACCTCTTCCGCGAGGTGGCGGATGATAAGAAGAAGCGTTTCACCCGCCTCTCTCTCTATGCCAAGATGCCGAAGGAAGATCGTGCTACTTTGGCAGTGCTGGATGCAACGGGGGGTAAGACGGCTTTGGGTTCTTCCACGGTCGGTACAGCGGTGAAAGAACTGTACGAGGATGAAGCCGCTCGCCATGGCTCCGGCGGCGTTGCCGTGGCTGCTACAGATGCTGCAACCAAGCAGGAAGGTGAATCCTCCGCCCTTGTCGGGCCGCGCGTGACGGCGCTGGGGAGCACCCCCGGGGCTCGCGCCGCACAGCGCCGCCAGCAGGAAGAAGCCGCACATGAAGCTGCCAAGGATGCTCCTGTAGCGCCGCCTACCCCGGCTGCAAAGTCTGCGGAAAAGAAGAAAGCTGCCAAGTCGCTGGCTAATCGCACCCTCATGGAAGCTCTCGGTTTGGATAATCCCGGCCCTGTGCAGTATGGTGTAATCGGTGGTATCGTTTTGCTACTCATCATCATCGTGGTGAACCGTGCCACTGCGGCCAAGCGCAAGGCCGCACAGAAAGCCAAGTTCACCGCAGTATTGCTGAACAACAAGAAATCGTCTGCTCCTAAGGTGAAGCGCCATTGACGCGCGTGGGTGCAACCCTTTATCTGCGGGAAGCTGCCTTTTGCAGGTGGCTTCCCGCTCGTTTTTTGCAGAAAAGCCGCTCCTGCCTGGGGCAGGGCGGCTTTCTGAAATCGAACTAGGTGAGAACCGTATCAGGCTTTGAGCTCGTTGCCAAGCTCAATGATAGAGTATTCACCCGGGCGGATGCGGTACACAATCTGCAGCACATTGCGGCGTGCGTTGCGATAGAGCACAAAGGGCTTGCCGGAGATTTCCAACTCCATGATAGCATCTTCCTTGTACATGGTCTTGAGGTCGTAGCCCTCGCGGGAGATACGCACGGGCTTGGGATCTTCGGGGGCATCAATGTCCACATCAAAGTCGAGCACATCTTCCTCGTACACCTTTTCATCCAGCTTGCGGATACTCTTGGAGCGGTGCGGACGGAAGTGTTTCATGAGGCGCGTCTTATGCTTTCTCATGCGGCGCATAATCTTAGTGACGGTCTCATCAATGGCAGCATATAAATCGGCGGCCACAGTAGAAGCCTGGATGGTGATATGATCGGCACAGAACAGCACAATTTCGGCCATTTGACGATCCTTTTGCACATCTACAACAACGCGTGCCTCTACAATGCGGGGATAGTCAATATGAATTCCCTGGATTTTCTTGGTAGCGAACTCGCGGATGGCATCAGTGACCTCAATATGGCGGCCTGTAACAATAATGTTTGTTTCAACATTCGATGTCTGCATGGTGTGTACCTCTTTCTATTTTTTGGTTCAGTTTTGCAGCGGTGTAGACTGGGCAAGCACCTTTCTGCAATACTCATCTTATCCGCACGTGCGAGTTTTTGCAACAAAAAAATACTCCAATGGTGGGATTTTTTCATAAGCTGAAAATTGTAAAAACAGGTGCAACACCACCGGAAGCCCCCAAAAGACACCACACCATCCACCACAAAACAAAGGGAGAGGGGTGCCAGCAGGATAGGGGGTGCGGGGAAGGGGGGCGCAGAGAGGCGTGTCAGCGCACTTGCAGGTAGACAATGAGCCCTGCATAGCGTGGGTCTTTGGAAGACGTTTTGATGATGAGGCGGTTGAATGCCTTTTTCGCGGTGCTGAGCGGTGCAACGGAGACAAGAAATTCGCGTTTATTCTTTCCCTTGGCCGGGGTGAAAGCAAAATCTTCTCCTGAGAGGGCAGCTTCTGTCACGTCTTGCACGGGGGAGCCTTTGGGGATGGTGATACGCAGCACTTGCGGGGTGGGGGCATCTCCTCGTTTCCACACCAGACTGCGTGCGCTGAGGATGATGGCTTGGGGCACAACGAAACGCATGGTGAGGCGCGTTTTTTTACCATCTGCCGTGGTGACATCAATCTGCTTGTCTACGGATTGGTCAAATTTAGAAGTGTCCACTTGCGCGGTGAGCGTGGTGCCGGAAACGGAGGTGGTGGTGCAATCGCAGTGCGGTTTTACCTTGGTGATAGCGGCACCTTTGCTTTGGAAGACCACGGTGGCGGCGTTTTGCCCATAGTCCAGCTTGACGAGTTGCACGGGCTTATCAAAGTCTGCCAGGCACGGCAGCGAGGCGAGGACAAGTGAAGGCAAAATGCTCAACAAGCGGAACATGGGTGTATGGGGGGCGGGATGATTAAGCGCTTGCTTGGTCTTTTTGCTCTTTTGGCGGCTGGGGCAGGAAACTTGCTATCAGGAAGAGGCCGGCGGCGATACACACACAAGAATCGGCCACGTTGAAGGCAGGCCAATGGTAGCCGTTGGGGAATGCCTCTGTGGGGATGAAGGGGAAGGAGCAGTCCAGAAAGTCCACCACGTAGCCGTTGAGCAGGTTTTGCAGGAAAGAAAGCTTCTCTGCTCCGGGCAGGAAGAAGCCTTGGGTGAGGCGATCCGTCATGTTGCCGATGACGCCGGTCATGATGAATGCCCAAGCCAACTTCAGGAGCTTGGTGCAGAAGAAATTGCGGCGATAGCCGATAATCAGCAGGGTGAGCGCCACCACCTGCACTCCCAGGAAGAGGAAAGGAGCCCACGCCGTGCCGTTGCCCATGCCGAAGGCCACGCCCGTGTTGTGCAGGCGCAGGATGCTGAAGTTCATGATGGCGCTGTCGGTGATAATGGGTGTGCGATCCAGGAAATAGGGCGTGGGCAGTTCGTAGTTGAACACGATATACCACTTGCTTACCTGATCCAGCAGGTAAAGGAAGAGGATAAGCAGAATGAGGAGGATGGTGGTGCGTTTCATGGCTTGAAAGCCCCCGCCGCGCACGTGTGTTGCGAGCGGCGGGGCAATTTAGAGGGGGATGAGGAATCTTGCGGGTTTACGATCCCATGACTGCTGCACAGCGGGCGCAGAGGCACTCATCGTTCACCGCCGGTTCGTAGCGGCGGCAGCGCGGGCACATCACATGGGTGGTCTTTTCTGCCGTAGCAGCCAGCTCATCCCCGGTTTGCAGATGCAAATCAGAGATGATGAAGAACTCCTTGGCGAACTCCGTATCGGCCAGCAGTTCTGCCACGGTGGCATCCTCATTTGCCGGGATGGTGAGTGAGACAACTGCCTCGTTGTTTTTGTTGAATGCTTTGGCTTTGATTTGAGCTTCGATGGCCACTTGGATGACACTCTTGATTTGCTGCAAGCGAGCAAAGGGTGCGGTGAGACCGGTATCGAACTCGGTGCAGGGTTCGGGGAAGTCTTGCTCGTGCACGGAGCCCGCGTTGCCGGCGTGTTCCCACGCTTCATCACAGGTGTAGACCAAGATGGGAGCCAGCAGCTTCACCAGCGTGTCGAATATTCGGGAGATGGCAAACTGCTTGCTCAGGCGGTGCGGGGAGGTGGCCGCATCGCAGTACAGGCTGTCCTTGGTCATGTCGATGTAGAGAGCAGACAGGTCGTTGGTGCAGAATTGGTTGATGGCCATGAACACCTTGCGGAACTCGTAGCTCTCGTAAGCGGCGCGTACCTCGCGGATGAGGGTGTTGGTGCGCTCCAGAATCCAAGCATCTGTGGGGGCAAGCTGCGCGGGGCGGCTGCCGTCATAGCCCTTGAGGTTGGCCAGCAGGATGCGCAGGGTGTTGCGCAGGCGGCGGTAGGGATCGGTGATTTGCTTGAAGAGGTCTTCGCCGAACGGAACTTCATTCTGCCAGTCCACACTGCTTACCCACAGACGCACAATATCTGCGCCGTACTTTTCATAGAAATACTTGGCATTGGTGGGTTTCTGGTAGGTTCCCTGGGCGCTCTTGGAGAGCTTGGAGCGATCTTGGTTCACCACGAAAGCGTGCGTGAGTACCTTTTTGTAGGGTGCGGTGCCACGCCATGCGCAGGAGAGCATGAGAGAGCTTTGGAACCAGCCACGGTGCTGGTCTGTGGCTTCCAAATAGACATCGCAGGGAGCAGCGAGCTCAGGGTGTGTTTCAAGCACGGAGACATGGGAGCACCCGGAATCAATCCACACGTCCAAGGTGTCTTTGCCTTTGCGGAGTCCTGCGGGCAGGTTCAATTTTTCGCAAAGTTGTTCGCTGGTGAGCTCAAACCAGATGTTGGTGCCGTGTTCAGCTACCAAGTCTGCCACCTTGTTGACGATTTCGGCCGTGAGCACGGGCTTGTCTTCTGCATCGAAGAAGACAGGCAGGGGGACACCCCATGTGCGCTGGCGGGAGATACACCAATCAGGGCGGGCCTCGACCGTGCTGTATATGCGGTTGCGTCCCCAAGCGGGCAGCCATTCTGTTTTGTCAATCTGTTCGAGTGCCACGGGGCGCAGTTTCTCCATGCTGATGAAGAACTGCTTGACTGCACGGAAGATGATGGGTGTTTTGGAGCGCCAGCAGTGCGGGTACTGGTGGGTGAATTCCTCGCGCCCCAGCAAGCGGTTGCCGGCGCAGAGCAGGGTGATGATGTCCTCATTGCACTGGAATACGTGCTTGCCCACCAAGTGGGGCAGGCCGCATTCTGCGGTATAGTTGCCGTCATCATCCACCGGGGAGAGCACGGGCAAGCCGTAGGCCATGCCGGCTACATAGTCATCTGCACCGTGGCCGGGTGCAATGTGTACGGCACCCGTACCGGCATCTGTCGTGACGTATGCTGCGTTGATGATGAGGGAGTCGCGGTCCAAGAAGGGGTGACGAGCCGTGCGTTTTTCCAGTTCGTTGCCCTTGAAAGTGGTGAGCTCTTGCTCCAGTGTCCAGCCGGTTTTGGCGGTAAAGGTTTCAATGAGTTCGCGGACGATGATGAAATGGCGCGAAGCGCCGTCCTTTCCGTAACGGCCAACGACGTAGGTGAACTCAGGGTTCAGGGCGATGGCTAAGTTGCTGGGCAGGGTCCAAGGGGTGGTGGTCCAGATGACCATTTCGCAATCCTCCACCCCGTTCACGGCTCCAACCATGGGGAAGCCCACATAGATAGCGGTGGAGGTGTCTTCCATGTATTCCACCTCGGCTTCGGCCAAGGCGGTGTGGTGAGCATAGCTCCACTGTACAGGCTTCATGGATTGGTATACTGCGCCGCTTTCCACCAGTTTGGCAAAAACACGCAGAATCCAAGCCTCGTACTCCGGCACCATGGTGATGTAGGGGTTGAACCAATCTCCAAACACACCGAGACGCCGGAAAGAAACGCGCTGTTGGTCAATGTAACCCAGAGCAAACTCGGTGCAACGGCGGCGAATTTCTGCCGGAGCCAAACCTTGGAATTCTTTTACCACCTTGGCTTCAATCGGCAGGCCATGGCAGTCCCATCCCGGAATGAAGGGGGCATAGTAGCCTGCCATGGTTTTGCTCTTCACAATCAAGTCCTTGAGCACTTTGTTGAGGGCGGTGCCCATGTGCACATCACCATTGGCGAAGGGCGGTCCGTCGTGCAGGATGAAACGAGGGGCTCCTTGCGCCTTGCGGCGCGCCGTAATTCGCTCGTAAAGCTTTTCACTCTCCCATTTTTCTAAACGCACCGGTTCCTTGGTTGTGAGATCACCACGCATGGGGAACGTGGTGTCCGGCAGGAAAATGGTATCTTTGTAGCTTTTAGCGGGTGTGCTCATACGCGCGCTACTATATACCTGCCGGGGATTTTTGTCAATCTCATAAGCATATTTGCCAGGGCAAACGCATGAGGATTATGACACATTTGCGTGATTTCAAATTGATCATTTATGGGAGCTAGATGACTGGCGCCAGATGTAAAGCGAAGCGATAACCACACTTTGGCCTCGCCCCGCCTTCAAGGCGGGGGCGGCAAGCGCAGATGCACCCCACCCCTTTTCTTGCGCGACTGCGCCAATTTTTCAATGTGAAATTTGAAACAGGAATTTTGCAATTGATATTCAAGCGCTAGCGGTTATTTAAGCCATATCTCGCCTCATGCGTTTGCCCTGGCATATTTGCTCCGCAATTTGGGCTGAATGAGGGAATTTTCTTACCCTGTACAGGGTGCATGATTTGCGGCACATGGGGCTTTGTTGACGAAAGGCTACTCATCCTCCATGCTGTTGGCATGTCAATAAGAATACGCGAATGGGGCATGCTGAGAAATGCGACGGAACAGCCGCATGTCTCCCTGCAAGGTCTCACAGATTGGGAGAGCGGTGCCAGAAGCGCCGGACTGGGTATTGCAGCCATCGTGCAGGGCGGTGCTCGCATGGTGCAGGAGCGAGAGGCGGTATCGGCAACCGGCCAATTGGCTGCTTTTTCGGAAACGCTACGTTCCATCGAGGAGGAGACGCGGCAGGAATTGCAGGATACCGAGCCTGAGGATTGGGATTACGCTTGGCAGGCCGCGAGCGCTCCACGTTTGGCTGCGGCCATAGCGGAGCTTCCCTTACCGCTGCGTGAGGATGCCCGCCACATGGCCGAGGCGTTTTCTCGAGAAGCCGGTATTCGCGCATGGAGAGACCGCGAATTAGCCGGTATCGACAGAGCTCGGCGGCAGTGGCAGCAGCAGTTGGACGCCGCGGTGAGTTCGGGAGATGCAGAATCTGCCCGCCGCTGGGTGCAGCAGGGACGCGGTGTTTTTGTGCCGGAACAGCGCGTGCAGGAGGAAGAAAAATCAGTGGAAAGCCGAGCCCGGCTACACCAATGGCAGCAGAGGCTGCAGCAAGCCCCCATGCAGACCTTGGGAGAATATTTGCGGGGTACACATAGCGGGCTCCCCCGGCGGCGAGAGGAAGCAGAGCAGTTGCAACAACAGGTAGAGGCGGTGAGAGTGCAAGCCCGGCGAGATTTTGCAGATGCGCTGCAAGAACGAGTCTTGAAGGGCGTATGCACGTTGCCGGATGAATGGAAACAGGCTCACCGCGCTGGCTTGATCAGCACGGCACAGTACAGCGCTTCGCAGGCAGAGATACAGGAGCCGCAGCATCGTGAATACAACACATGGTTGCGCAGAATTGATGAAATCGAAAACGAGCCGAATCAGCTGTTGAATATGCGGCTTGATATCTGCGCGGCTCCTCTGCCACAACAAACCAGGGTTGCTTTGTTGCAGCGTTTGGAGCAAGCCGGTAGCGTGCGCCCGGAAGACCGCCAAACGATGAGCCGACGCCTGTGGGAACTGTACCACGATGGCGCATTCGGGAGCCCCGGAGATATGCTGGCAGAGCAACGCCTGCGCCGCTTGCAGCAGAGTGGGCTCCCGCTCTTGGCTGAAGCGGGGAATGATGCAGTAGCCCAATGGCTAGACACATTGGATCGCGGAGATGAACAATGGATTAGTTTTACAACCCAACACGCATAATAAAGATGAATACAACAATGATGAATCCCCATACTGAGGATATTGATACTAAGGAAAAGGCAGAAACATTGCCGCAGGAGCCACAGCCGCCTCAAGATGCACAACCGGCAGACCTTACCTCGCCCCCAGTTCCCGCGCAGGAGGTTGATAAGACAGAAACAGAGCCCCCGCAGCAACCTGAACCTGCTGCGGCTGAGGATGAGCGTGCGGATAAGCATCTGAAAGAAGTTGACCTCGGTGCAGACCCGGAGGATGTCGTTGCCCCGGAAGAAGTACCGCAATGGGAGGAAGAAGTCTTTGGTGATGTAGTGGGTTACGGATTTTCCGATGATGAGATGGAGCGCTATTTTCGCTCCCCGAAATGGAATCCGGGGTGGCAGCAGCACAAAGCACCTTTCCTGCAACCCGAGCAAAAAGCCAAGCGCGAGGCCTTTTGGAAACAGGTGCTCACGGGGGATGTCAGTACCATCCCGCAGCACATTCGTAAAAAACTCATGGGTGATGCAGAAAAGTTGACGCAGGAAGAAGAAGATTACCAACTTCTCACCGCTCTGAACCGCTCGTGGATTGTGGATCATTTGGGTGTCAGTCGCAAAGAGGCGCAACGTGCGTGGCCTGTTTATCGAGAGCGCTTGGCCAGGCGCTTGGAGGTGGCAGATACGGATGAGGATGTCTTTTTGGCTTTGTCCGAGCGTGAAAACGAGAAACCGCTTCGCAAGGTGGCAGCGGATGTTTACGAGCTGGCATACAGGGTGGGTATTGAAGGACGCCGCGAGTATGATTTGACTCCTTATCTGAAGGATTTGGATGCCAACCACGCAGACAACGTACGCGGTTTGGCTACCAAGGGGTTTGAAGAGGGTGCTGCAAAGAGGCGCAAGTACCTGCCGCTTGCGCAGACGGTTCGACATGGATTGAAGAGTGTTACCGCATGGGAAAAAGGCATCAAGGGAATCGTGCCCACGCTGAATAGTTTGCCGGATTTCTGGGAGTCAGTAAAACAACTCTCCCTTTTGACACGCGAGGAACGCAACGAGGTGTTTCATATTGTTCGCAGTATTTCACCTGCGCCTAAACCGGACGATGAAAACATACTTGATCAGATGCTGGCAGCTGCGCGACGCAGTGGGGTGACAAATGTTATGATGGTGGATCAAGCCCTCGTTCAAACGACCGGTGCTTGGATGCGCATATTGGGCAATAGCCTCGGTAAGCATGGAAAGAACGTTCAAAATGCAGCTGAAAAGCTGGATAAATATAGCATCATCGTCGAGGAGTTGCGGCGTTTGTCTCATGATGAACTCGCTCCGTTGATGTCGCCGGGTTCCAGAGGGCTCATCGGGCAAATGATGGTAGATATCAGTAGCGCGATACCGGATGTCGTCATGTCTTACATGAGCCATCCGGTGGTGGGGGTTGTGCGCACCGTAGGCGGTATTGGCGCTAACACGCTGGATGTGCGTCTGCGCGCCCCGAATGCAAATCCCGATATATCGCTGACAGCAGGCGCACTGGGCTTGCTTGCACAGAGAGGTGCAGAAAGCATACTCTCCAAAGTAGGTGGGAACAAATTGTCAAATGCAATTTCCCGACTGCTGCGCGTTCGTGGAGGGAGATTGCG
Organism: Akkermansia sp.; assembly: GCA_017435505.1. Lineage (GTDB taxonomy): Bacteria > Verrucomicrobiota > Verrucomicrobiia > Verrucomicrobiales > Akkermansiaceae > Akkermansia. Next base: position 127,282 of record JAFSEZ010000042.1, on the reverse strand, counting down.
GAAATATGTGATGCCCGGCAAGGGAGTGGCAGATGCCTTGGCATTTGAGCTTTTGCGAGAACTGATGGTCGAAAAGGGCGGGCAATCTGCCAACTATCTTACACAGGAAGTCTTGATGAAATGTCGCAACACGGCATCCAACATCGACTGGCGGCAATTTGGTAACAGCATCTTGGATGTGAATATGAATATACGCACGGCCCTGGCGGAACTCCCCTTTATGTTGATTGGCTCCGGGCATGTGGCGTTGCGTGATTTTAATGCCCCCCAACACCTCCTCAAAAATGAGGGAGAAGCGCTCAAACATTGGGGGATATCTGATGCTGACCGCAAAAAAATTGTGGAAGAAACGGATATTGACAAGCAAGGAGAGCTGCTGCGGGATGCTCTGAGAGACAGCTCTCGCTGGGGTGGCGGGGATTTCTTGGTGCGTGCTGCACGCGCGCTTGGATTGTTGAACTTTGATTACTTTACCGAGTTTAAGGACCGTAACTTCCTGTGTGATTTCCTGAAGCTGCCACCCCTGAGCGAACAAAGAACCAAGAAAGAGAATGCAGATAAGACACAGCCGGAAGTGCATCAATACGGCATTTTCCGCTTGCAGCAGCATACGGATTTAGACTACCAGAATCAGCTCGTGGAGCTTTGGCGTGATACGTGGAAAAAAGCGCATTATGCCGATGCTGCTACGCATTTGCCCAAGCCTGATTGGGAGGTTTTTGATGTGAAGAGTCCCTCAGAAAGACGTTTGGCACTATACATCAATGAAATCCTAAAATCGCCCAAAACACCGTTGCCGCGGCGTATTTTGCGCGATGGTTTGTATGCTCCCTATGCGGAGCGGGAGCGCACGCTGTTGCTGCGCGACCGCGTGGAGGATGTGCGCAATCTGTCTCACCTGATGGCGCTGCATACGCTTTCCGTGGATTCCATGGCATCTGATCGTGTGCCCATTGCGGATATGAAACAGCATGCGGAGTCTGCTCGCCAAAAGTATGTGGGACGCGTCGTGGGGGCCGTGCTTCGAATCAAACGGGGAGAAGACCGGGAAAAAGTGATTTCGGAGGTGGAAAATGACGTGTTGCAGGATATCCGTACCAACTTAAATAGTTTGCCGGTCGTTCCCATGTGGTGGCTTCATACATCATCGCTGGGTGAAAACATGTTGCCGAGCTATGAGAAGAAGGGGATGCGCGTGGCCTCGTGGAGCAATTGGCTGAAAAATCCGGAGCTGGTGGATGTATACCGATTGTGCGCGGGCACACGGGCAAACATTAGCATGCTGGCAGACTTGTTGCCCCTCAGCAATGATTATTACACGGCCATTTCTGTCGGGATGACTCCGCTGCAAGCCTATAATCATCTGCTTTTGCGTGAGCTGCCATGCGATACGGAGAACATACCGAATTACCCGCATGCCGAATTGGCGCAGAATGTCGCAGCGCAGCAGTATGCGGATTTCTGTGCGGAGAATAACCGCATCTTTACGTTGACTCAGCAAATGTTTGGCAATAGGTTACTGCAAGATACCGGGGAGCATGGCCGGACTTTGTGGGCTGTTCGCCGCCCGGATGGTACACAATCTCCTTGGCACAATACGAAACAACAGGCTATCAATGATTATGTGGTTAATGCGCAAACGTACTTCCAAAAATTTAATTCTGTATATTTCTTTTCACTGGGTAAAGCACAAGGCCGTGCTCATACGGTTGACGAACATAAGCAGGAGTGGCTGAGCCGCCAGAATCCGTTAATAGGGCACGACCAGATTATGAGCTACGCCTCGCGCGATATGCTGAAACTGATGGATGAACGTGCAGCCTTTTTGCAGCCCGGCATGTTTGTGGACCGCCTCCCCAGTCGTTTTTATCCGATATATGATGATAGGGATGATGGTATTAGCCCGCTCTTTTCTGCGGCGGATGCCTTGTCCGGTCGCTATGAAGTCAATCACTTTACTGTGGTGTCTCCGGTGGCTTATCTTCAAAGCCGCACGCGTGTTTTTTGGGAGCGTGCGATGAAATCTAAACGCGTTGACTCCAAAATAGTGGAACGCTTTTTGAATCGGGTGGAAAATGAATTTCCGTTGATGAAAGAGGCATTGGAAAACTATTTCCCGGATCCCAATACCATCTCGCGGGTACGTTGGAGTCGCAACCGTACGTCTACCTTAGCCAATAAGATGGCCGTGTATAGCACCTGCTATATTCTTGCCAACCCACATGAGATGGAGATGCCGGATTCTGTTCGCTTGTGGTTGCAACTAACCCCGATGGCACCGCTTGTGCATGAAAACAGACCCATAAATGAGTACCAGGAGCGTGCGCGACAAAGCGTGGCACGCGGGGTTCGCGACCGTACAATCATGATGTGGGTGAACCGCAAGTCCTCCGAAAAATTGCGCAAACTGGCACCCATGCTGGAGAGTTTGCGTGATAAGGCATTCTTTTCGAAGGAACAGGATTGGCAGATTCGGGAGCTTTTCGATATGTCCTTGGGTAAAGACCCTGTGATGCAGATGGAGCAGGGGTGGATGCAGCTGCTGTGTGGGGAGGCGGTGCTGCGCAGCGCGCCCCAGCGGTGGCTCAATTTCCTGTACAACCCCTGTGCCGGATGGCCCGGATTGAGCGATTATGAAAAACGCAAGTTAGCAGCTTTCGCGAATCCTGTGTTGCATCCGGAACGGAAAGCCACCCCGGAAGATGAGGATGTGATGGCAGATGATGTCGTGGATGTGGTGGATGCGGAGAATTTGAGCGATGTGAAGCGGCTTAAAAAGGCTGTGTTCGAAATGGCTTCGGTCCTGAGATTACACCCGCATTTGCGCCAATATGGCTATTTGGATGCCAACGATCCGCATGCCAGCATGCTGATGATAGACCGCAAAATGCCGAAGATGGAGCGGCTGGAAGAACCCCTTTATCGCGGGCTACCCCTGCACCCCGGGAAACATGTGGTTTCTCCTACCGCGGTGCCTTATGGTAAGTTTAGTACGCATGCTGATGCGCCGCAAGGCGTGGAGAAAGCACTGGCATTGATGAGCCGGCTGCGTATGTACCCCATTACACGCCCCATTTTCAAAGATGGTAACATTAGCTGGAAAGGTGTTGTGTATGGCGGACGCGGAGGTAAGACGCCCCTTCGCTTGAATGATTGGGTCATAGATGATAATCCTCTGGCGCCCCTTCTGCAAATGCGAGACAGGATGGAAACCATTGAGGATTTGGATTTGTATGACAAGGTGCCCAATGTAGAGTTGTTGTACAATTACATTTTGCCGTCTTACCATGATGAGGTGTTTGGCAACGTCACGGTGTACAAAAATCCGGCCAAGGTTCATGATCTGTGCCGACTGATGCCGGGAGAATTCTTTGCGCACCATCCCAATGTGTCCAATCCCTACGTGGTGCAGTGCACCAGAGGCGCCTATATTTACCGCCGCCAAATGGCAGACACGCCGGAATTGATGGCACAGGCAATGCAGCCGCTGGAGGATTTCAGGCCATGGGGCGACCAGAATCGCAACGAAGATAGTATCAACAAGGGGCGCATGGCGGCCATTCATAAAAATCTGGAGCTTGTTGTGCAACAGCCGTTTTCTTATGACGATGAGGACTCGCCCATTAATGTGAGTCCACGTGAAATGTTGATGCGCCTGGCTGTGGATACCGGTTTCTTGGATACAATCAAAGATGCTTATCCGGAGCAGATGGATTATGGTAATGCATTAACTTACAGCCTGGTCAATGCATTGTATGAGTACAGCTGCCACCCGGATTTGGCAGAATCGCGCTCTGCTTTGAGAAATATCACCCGCCGTTTGAGCAGCAGCGAGGGAGATTACAAATTGGTATTGCGCGTGCTGCGAGAAGCTGCCCGCAGCCAAACTAAACCCAATCCGGCCGCAGCTCAATTTGAGTCGCTTCGTCCGGAGTCGCAGGGAGAAGCAGCAGAGGCAGATGCCGCAGCACACCGGGAGGAAGGCACATGGCTACCGGTCATCAAGCTGCCGCGTGCCAACGACATATCCCGAATGGAGCAAGATGAGGATATGGATTTTGGCCCTGTGGATATTGATGAATCGACCCTCCCCCCGCTGGAGTTGATGCAATTTGATTTCAGCGATGAAAATGGGTCGGCCTCGCAAAGAAAAATTTGGGCACCCCAAAAGATAGGAGAAGAAAACACTCCGCAGGAGCCATCTCCCGCCGTAGCGCCGGCAGATGGGCCTCCTGCCCCCGAACGCAGGGAGACAACACGCCAAGCACCGCTCATGAAAGCGGTAGAAACGGATAATGCGGAGATTTGGGGAGATTTGTTCAAGTTCAAATTCCCCGGCATGAAGCACGCCGATAAATCCTCTGCAAATCCGCCTCGGCCGCCGAAAAATACACAAGGTTTCTTTGATTTTGGCGATGAATCGTGATGCAAGCCTTCCCGGAAAACCCACCTATGGAATCCCCGCATTTACATCCCTCCCTCCAAGGGCGTTTGGATAATCCTCTCTGGCGTCTCAACCATTTGTATTGGATAGAATCGAAGAGTGGTCACATGCAACGCTTTCGCTTGAACGCTGCGCAAAATCGCCTGCATCGGCATTTGTGGAACCGCAATGCGGTACTCAAAGCGCGCCAGTTGGGCATATCTACCTATGTGGCTATGTTGATGCTGGATCGTTGTTTGTTCACTCCCAATTATCACGCCGGTATCATTGATAAGACTCTACCCGATGCCGAGCAAAAATTGGAAAAAATCCGCTTTGCTTGGGAGCATTTGGATTATGTGCCACCCGGTGCTGCGGGTGAGGAAAAAGCCCTGGCTTATGTCGGAGCTTTGCTCAAACAACGTTCCGGTGTGCAGAAAAAGACTGCGTTGCGCCCCGTGGCAGATGCCCGCACCCGCTTAGCCTTTGCCAACGGAAGCGATATTCGCCTCGGTACAACGCTGCGTGGTGGTACCTTGCAGTTCCTTCATGTGTCGGAGCTGGCGCACGTGTCGGTGCATTCTCCGTGGCGTGCCCGCGAGATACGCACAGGGGCTATCAACACCGTGCCGGCAGAGGGTACAATCATCTTGGAAAGCACCCATGAGGGCGGGCGCTATGGGGTGAATTATGAGATGATGGTGCAGGCGATGGAGAATACCGCTAAGGGGGAACTCACCCCGTTGGATTTTCGATTCTTCTTCTTCAGCTGGTTCGACCACCCGGACTACGCTCTCACAGGTCGCCCCGGTTGGGATGATGCCGCTGCGGCTTACTTCGAAAAGCTGGAGCAAACAAGCGGAGTGCAGCTCAGCCCCCGTCAAAAGCAATGGTATGCCCGCATGCAGCGTACCATGGGAGCCGCCATGTGCCAAGAATACCCCTCCACCCCGGAAGAAGCTTTCTCCACCGGGAATGACGGTGCTATCTACGGAGCGCAAATGGCCTTGCTGCGAGAGCAGGGGCGCATCGGGGCGGCGTTTGCTTACAACCCATCCGAGCCCCTGTATGCCGCATGGGATTTGGGCCTGAGCGATCACACCGCCATTTGGCTCATCCAGCATTGGGGACGGGATGTATACTGGCTCAACCACTATGCGGCCAATCAATACCCCTTGGAGCACTACGCCGGTAAAATACGCGAATGGGAACAACGCTATGGCCCTATTGCGGCTCATTTCCTGCCGCATGATGCCGCTCACCGCGACCCGCACGGGCATTCCTACGTAGAAAGCTTGGCACAGCAGGGGATTGTAGCCGTGCGTGTAGTGCCGCGTACACCGGATGTGTGGCGTGGCATCAACACTCTGCGTGGTATCTTGGTGCACAGCTGGTTTCACCCGGATACCATGAACCAGCGGCTCACCCCCACGGGAGAGCGGGAGCCCTCCGGCCTCACCTGCTTGGAAATGTACCGCACGGCTCCACCCGGAACCGGCGGCACCTGCCGCGAAACACCTCTGCACGATGCCAGCTCGCATAGTGCTGATGCTGCCCGCATGTTTGCGGAGGCCCTCTCCCATGGCCTTGTGGCACCGGTCAACGTGCGGCGTGCCCCGCGCTTAGCCAGAATGTGAAAGGGAAGATAACGATCAGGGCAAACGCATGAGGATGATGACATATCTGCGTGATTTCAAATTTCAGATTTCAAATTTATCATTTATTGGAGCTAGCTGACTTGCGTCAGGTGTAAAGCGAAACGATAACGACACTTTGGCCTCGCCCCGCCTTCAAGGCGGGGGCGGCGAGCGCAGATGCACCCCACCCATTTTCTTGCGCGACAGCGCCAATTTTTTCAATGTGAAATTTGAAATATGAATTTTGCAATTGATATTCAAGCACCGGCAGCTATTTAAGTCAGATCTCGCCTAATGCGTTTGCCCTGAGATAACGGTTGCTATGCGATGAGTTGTGTGCTATAATCCCGCCATGAGCGCAAATATGAGTTTTGTAGCAGAGATGGCAGACCGGCTGGGGCTGGATGAGAGCTTTGTGGTGCCTTATGGCCGCGATAAGGCCAAGGTGAGTATACAGGTGCTGCGCGAAAAACCGCGCAAGGGACGCTTGATTTTGGTAAGCGCGCTCACGCCCACGCCCGCCGGCGAGGGCAAGACGACTGTTTCCATTGGTTTGGCCCAGGGGCTGAAAGCGATTGGTAAGGATGCCTGCTTGGCTCTGCGCGAGCCCTCCATGGGTCCCGTGTTCGGGCGCAAGGGTGGGGCTACGGGGGGCGGTGCTTCCAGTATTACCCCCGGAGATAGCATTAATCTGTGCTTCAACGGGGACTTCCCTGCCATCACCGCCGCTAACAACCTGCTGGCTGCTGTGATTGATAATGCCCTGTTCTATGGTACCACCAAACTGAGCCAAAACAAGGTGACGTGGAAGCGTGTGATGGATATGAATGATCGCTCCCTGCGCAGCATCGTGGTAGGTCTCAACCGCAATGGCGTGCCGCGTGAAGATGGCTTCAACATTACCCCTGCATCCGAAATCATGGCTTGCTTCTGCTTGGCCGAGGATATGGATGACCTGCGCCGCCGTATCGACAATATCGTGGTGGGGTTCACCGATGAGGACGAGGCTGTGTATGCCAAGGAATTCGGCGTGACGGATGCCTTGCTGGCCATTCTTCGAGAGGCCATCAACCCCAACTTGGTGCGCTCGTTGGAGGGTGTGCCCGCATTTGTACACGGTGGTCCCTTTGCCAATATTGCTCATGGCTGCAACTCTGTGATTGCTACGCGCATGGCGCTGGCTTGTGCAGATTATGCGGTGACGGAGGCCGGTTTTGCCTTTGATTTGGGTGCAGAGAAGTTCTTGGACATCAAGTGCCGCCAGAGCGGGCTTTCGCCCGATGCTATCGTGATTGTGGCGACTATTCGCGCTCTCAAGATGCATGGTGGTGTGGCCAAGACAGATTTGGAGACTCCCAATGTAGAAGCTGTGCGCCGGGGCTTGGATAATCTGGCTGCTCATATTGAGAGTGCGCGCATGTACAAGCGCCCCATCACGGTGGCTATCAACCTTTTTGAGGCTTCCGACACGGAGGAGGAAATTGCTGCTGTGAAGGAACTGTGTGCCTCTATGGGGGTAGGATGCGCCGTGGCCAATGTATTTGGCAAGGGAGGAGCCGGTTCTATGGAGCTTGCTCAGACGGTGGTGGATAGCATCACCGATGACCAGCCGCCTTTCAACTGCCTGTATAGCTTGGATATCCCCGTGGTGGAGCGTATGGAAGCAATTGCCAAGGGAATCTATGGTGCAGATGGCGTGGTGCTCACCAAGGCGGCTCAGAAAAAGTTGGCACTCATGGAGCGCAACGGACTGACAAACCTGCCCATTTGCATGGCTAAGACACAGAACTCACTTTCTGACAACGCCTCCCTGACCGGGCGTCCCAAGGGATTCACCGTGACGATACGTGATTTTGAAATTGCCAATGGTGCCGGCTTCTTGGTGGCGCTGTGCGGGGATATCCTGCGCATGCCTGCTCTGCCCAAGGTGCCCGCGGCCTGCGATATTCGCGTGGATGCAGATGGCCGCATCTCCGGCATGAAGGGCTGATAAGGCTCATGGTCAAGCCAAGCACCCCCGGTTGTGCCAAAGGTTCCTCGCTGTTTAGCGGGCCAGCACGCCGGGGGTGCCGCTGTTTCCGCAGGCAGAGATGGGGCGCACGGCAATGCGGTCTGCACCGCTGAGCATGCTTGCGGGCAGGGTTACATTGCGGCGACTGCCGGGGAGCACACACAAGCTTGCCCAGCGCCCATCGCGACGCGCTTGCACCACCCATTTGCGCGCACTTCCATCTTGCGGATGCCATACGAGCCCCACACCTCGGCGGGTCATTTTAAGCTGCACTACCGGGGCGGCAGGGCGGGCATTGCCGCACCAAGGCATGGCCGGGGGTACGGCATAGCCGCGGTAACGAGCTTCCAGCTGGGCTTGTACCCCGCCGCGGTTGGTGCCGATTGATTTCCAGCTCCAGTAGAGTTGGCCTGCGCTTTGGCGGGCGAGCTTGCGGGAATAATCAATTTGCGCACCGATTTCGGATGCGGGGCGGCCGGGGTCTTCCGAGCTGTTGATGCGCACGGAGGCAATACCGGGCCATACGGGACGATTGGGGTTGATAGCACTCCACCACTGCATGAGAGCGGTGAAGCTTTGCGACCCTTCAATGCGCCAGTACAACTGCGGGGAAAGGTAATCCACCCAGCCTTTTGCCAACCATTTGCGGGCATCGCAGGCCAAATGTTCGTATGCGTTCACCCCGGCTTGTACACCTTGGGGATAACCGGGTTGCCATATACCAAAAGGACTGATGCCCACGCGCACCCACGGCTTGGCTGATTTGACGCTGCGGTAGAGCTTTTGGACAAACGCATCAATCGCTGCGCGGCGTTGAGCCGGAGTGCGGCCATCTGCAATGTTGTGGTGCGGGGGGTAGGGGTAGAAATAGTCATCCAGATGCACCCCATCTATGTCGTAGCGGCGCACCACGTCCATGATGACGTTGAGCACGTGGCTCTGGGCTGCGCTTTTACCGGGATCAAGCATGGTTGTTTTGCCGGCTCGTTTGATGAGCCCGGGTTGGCGGGCTGCAATGTGCCCCTGGCCGATGGGTCGACCATCAATCGTCGCGCGGAAGGGGTTGAACCATGCGTGCAGTTCAATGCCACGGCGGTGCGCTTCGGCAATGGCAAAGGCCAAGGGATCATAGCCGGGACTCTTGCCGGGACCACTCAACCATGCGCTCCAGGGTTCAATGCCGGATTTGTAGAGAGCATCACCATTGGGGCGTACTTGCAGGATGATAGCATTCAGTTTGAGCTGTACAGCTTTGTTGAGGATGGCCAGTAGTTCTGCCTTTTGTTGCCCGGCAGACAGCCCCGCGCGGGAGGGCCAATCAAGATTGTACACGGTAGCTACCCAAGCTGCACGGAACTCGCGTGCCGGTTCGGGCACGCGCTCATTCACTTGTTGCCAAGCGTATGTTTGAAAAGAAAAAAAGCAAAGAAGAAGGAGAAGAAGATTTTTCACGTCTTTTAGCGTAAAGGTATCTCTCCTGTGTTGCAAGCCGGAATCTTGCCATGTGGAAAATTCTCCGGTGACACTTTGGAAATGAAAAGCGGGAGCTGCGTTTGGCGCAACTCCCGCTGAAAGCTTAGTGAGCTAGTGGCAATCTCAGGCTTCCGGTTGGCTTTCTGCTTCAGCAGAGTAGTCAATGGCGGCCAGAGCCTGGTAGAGGCGCCAGCGGCGCTTGATGTCCTGTTCTTCCAGAGCCAGCAACTTCTCGAAGTTGGCCTTGTTACTCTTGGCCAGCATCTTGAAGCGGTTCTCGCCACCCTTGCCATCTACACCGATAAGGGCATCGCGCACGGGCATCTTGGGATTGCGGCTCTTGATGGTGAGCGGGTTCTTGCCCAGCTTGATGTTGTCGGGGTTGAAGTTGTAGAGCAACCAGCGACCGCAGTCTACGGCATCCTTCTGGCGATCCAAGCCCTGGGCCATGTTGATGCCGTGGTTGATGCAGTGGCTGTAGGCAATGATGAGGGCGGGGCCATCATACTCCTCGGCTTCGACGAGGGTCTTGAGGGCGTGCTCATCGTTAGAGCCCATGGCGATAGATGCCACATAGATGTTGCCGTAGGTCATGGCCATGTAGCCGATATCCTTCTTCACCTGATCCTTACCGCGGGTGGCGAACTTGGCCACGGCGGAACGCGGGGTAGCCTTGGAGCACTGCCCACCGGTGTTGGAGTAAACTTCCGTATCCATGACCAGCACTTTCACATTGCGCCCGGAAGCCAAGATGTGATCCAAGCCACCGTAGCCAATGTCGTATGCCCAACCATCGCCGCCGAGAATCCATACGGATTTGCGCACCAGGTAATTGGCTTGTGCCTTGAGGGCTGCCAGTTCCGGTGTGTCGCCGCATGCCGCCTTGATAGCGGCTACCGTTTCGCGTGCGGAAGCCACTTCGGCTTCGGTCTTCTGCGGGTTGTTCTTGATGGCATCTACCAGCTCGGCTCCAATCTTGTCGGCAGCGGCATCGAGGAGTTCCAGAGCGTATTCCTCCTTCTTATCTAAGGAGACACGGAAGCCAAGACCGAACTGAGCGTTGTCTTCGAAGAGGCTGTTGGCCCAGGCAGGGCCGCGGCCATCTGCATCGTGCGTCCAAGGCGTGGTGGGCAGGTTGCCGCCGTAGATGGAGGAGCAGCCTGTAGCGTTGGCCACCACCAAGCGGTTGCCGAAGAGCTGGGAAAGAGCCTTCACATACGGAGTCTCACCGCAACCGGCGCATGCACCGCTGAATTCGAACAAGGGACGCAGGAACTGCGCATCCTTCACCTGTGCGACGTTGATCTTGGTGCGATCCGGATCAGGCAGCTTCTCGAAGAACTTCCAGTTTTCGGCCTCGGGTTCCAGTGCTTCTGCTGCCGGGGTCATGGTCAGGGAGTTCGTGGGGCATACGCGGGAGCAGAGTGTGCAGCCCGTGCAGTCGGAGGCTGATACCTGGATGATAAACTTCTTGCCCTGCCAGTTCTTGTGCATCTTGCTGGCATCGGCGCTCTTGAAGCTTTCCGGGGCGCCTTCCAAATCGGCGGGGTCTGCCATCTTGGCGCGGATGGCTGCGTGGGGGCACACCATGGTGCACTTGCCGCACTGGATACAGGCTTTGCTGGTTTCGGTCTTATCGGGCTGCCAGACAGGAATTTCCAGCGCCAGGTCGCGCTTTTCATACTGGGTGGTGCCGCTGGGGAAGGTGCCGTCCACAGGCATTTCAGATACTTTCACGCTGTCGCCTTCGCCAATGACAATCTTGCCGAGCACGTTGCGTACGAAGTCGGGGGCACCGGGAGTCAGGGCAGGGGGAAGTTCGTGGCCGTTGATGGCGCTGCCCAGGGGTACTTCGTAGAGATTTTCGAGGGAGGCATCCACAGCCTGAATGTTCTTGGCTACCACTTCGTCACCCTTCTTGCCGTAGGTCTTTTTGATGGCTTCCTTGATGTAGCCGATAGCTTCATCGGAGGGAATCACGCCGGAGAGGTGGAAGAAGCAGGTCTGCATAATCATATTGATACGGCCGCCCATGCCTGTGGCGCGAGCCACCTTGAAGGCGTTGATGCAGTATACCTTGATGTTCTTGTCCAGAATCTGCTGCTGCATACGGGCAGGCAGGCTGTCCCACACCTTGTCGGCAGGTACGGGGGTATTGATGAGGAAGGTGGCACCGGGTGCTGCGTTCTTCAGGAAGTCGAAGGTGTTGAGAAGGCTGGGCTGGTGTAGAGCGATGAAGTTGGCGCTCGTGATGAGGTAGGTGCTGTGAATCGGAGTGGTGCCGAAACGCAGGTGAGATACCGTGGAGGAGCCGGACTTCTTGGAGTCATACACAAAGTAGCCCTGTACATACAAATCCGTGTGCTTGCCGATAATCTTGATGGCGTCCTTGTTGGCACCCACGGTACCATCGGAGCCCAGACCATAGAACATGCAGCGGGTTACGGTGTCGGATTCGGTGGTGAAGCTTGGGTCGTAGGCAATGGATTTGCCGGTCACATCGTCCTCAATACCCACGGCAAAGCCGGTCATGGGAGCCTCTTTCTTGAGCTCATCATATACACCCTTTACCATAGCGGGGGTGAATTCCTTGGAGCCTAAGCCGTAGCGGCCGCCTACGACGATGGGCATGGCGTAGGGCAGGGTGCCCTTCACAGATGCATCGGAGAGAGCCTGCACGACGTCCTGCAACAGGGGCTCGCCCAAGCTGCCGGGTTCCTTGGTGCGATCCAGTACGGCAATCTTCTTCACCGTCTTGGGCAGGGCTGCAATGACGTCTTCTGCCGGGAAGGGACGGTAGAGACGCACCTTGAGTACACCGATATCCTCGTTGAGCGCCTGCACGGTTTCAAGGCAGGCCTCGGCACCGGAGCCCATGATGATAATCACGCGGGTGGCTTCGGGGCTGCCGATGTATTCCACTAAGTCGTAGCAGCGACCGGTGAGCTCGCCGAACTTCTTCATGGCTTTCTTCACGATGCCGGGCACGGCGTTGTAGAAGCTGTTGACGGTTTCGCGGCCTTGGAAGTATACGTCGGGGTTCTGAGCTGTGCCGCGAATCACGGGTGCATCCGGGGTGAGGGCGCGGGCGTGGAAGGCATCCACCAAATCCTGGTCAATCATGCCACGCAGCTGCTCATCGGTGATGTCGGCAATCTTGCCTACTTCGTGGGAGGTGCGGAATCCGTCAAAGAAGTTGATGAAAGGTACACGGCTTTCAAGCGTGGCGGCGTGGGCGATGGCTGCCATATCCGGGGCTTCTTGGGTGCTGGCACCGCAAAGCATGGCAAAGCCGGTGGAGCGAGCGGACATGACATCGCTGTGGTCACCGAAAATGGAGAGCCCCTGAGCAGCCAAGGCGCGGGCTGCAATGTGGAAGACGCAGGGTGTAAGCTCACCCGCAATCTTGAACATGTTGGGAATCATCAGCAGCAAGCCCTGGGATGCGGTGAAGGTGGTGGCCATGGAGCCTGTCTGCAATGCGCCGTGTACGGCGCCGGCTGCACCGGCTTCACTTTCCATTTCCACAATGCTGGGGACCGTTCCCCAGAGGTTCTTGCGATCTACGGCGGTCCAGGCCTCTGCCGATTCACCCATCGGAGAGGACGGGGTGATGGGGTAGATAGCGGCCACTTCCGAACAACGGTATGCCACGGAAGCTACGGCTTCGTTGGCATCAATGGTGCTGTATGTTGTATTCATGTTTGTGAGTGAGTTTGAAAAGAGTTAAGCGTGCAGAGACAAAACCACAACGCGAAAGACAGTTTCACTACCCCGATATTACACCCCGATGCAAGCTAAATCAACACTAAAAGGCGCATAGCCATGATTTTTTGTGGCAGAAAACGCGAGCGTGCAGAATTATTGTGTTCTAAGTGCAGCGTATGCTTGACATGCTTGAGGGGGTTGTGTAGGATGATGCCCCTATTATCCCTTTATTATTGGGAGCAAGTTTTTTCTGAATGAAGACAATGAAGACAAATAAGATTGTTTACCACTTTGGCGGTGGTACGGCAGATGGCAATGGTGGCATGAAAGAGCTGCTGGGTGGCAAGGGTGCTAATTTGGCGGAAATGGCTCGTATTGGTTTGCCTGTTCCTCCCGGATTCACCATCACGACGGAAGTTTGCACATATTATTATGATAATGGGTTAACTTATCCTGCGGAGCTGGAGACAGAAATCCGAACGGGTATTGCCCGCATGGAAGAGCTGGTGGGACGCAAGTTTGGTGATACTGCAGCCATGCCGCTGCTTGTATCCGTTCGCTCAGGAGCGCGCGAATCCATGCCCGGTATGATGGATACCATTTTGAATTTGGGCCTCAACGATGAGACGGTGGAAGCCATGGCTTCAGCCACCTCCAATCCTCGTTTTGCTTGGGACTGCTACCGCCGCTTTGTGCAGATGTATGGCGATGTGGTGATGGGGGTGCAGAAGAGTGAGGGTGAGGACATGGAGCCTTTTGAATCCGAGATTCATGCCTTGAAGCAGGAGCGCTACGGGCGCGATATTTCTGATGCCGAACTCACTGCCGAGGATAGCCGCGAGCTGGTGAAGCGATTCAAAACATTGGTGTTGCGCCGCACAGGAGAGAATTTCCCCACGGACCCCTGGAAGCAGCTCAAGGGTGCTATCGGAGCTGTGTTCGGCTCTTGGAACAACGAACGTGCCATCACCTACCGAGCCAAGTATGGTATCCCCGCCGATTGGGGCACCGCTGTGAATGTGCAGTGCATGGTCTTCGGCAATACCTCCAACGAATCCGGCTCCGGTGTAGCCTTTACCCGCAACCCCGCCATCGGTGCCAATGAGTTCTACGGCGAATTCCTTATGAATGCACAGGGCGAGGACGTGGTGGCCGGTGTGCGCACCCCCGAGCCGGTAGGCAAGTTGGCAGAGGTGATGCCCGGTGCTTATGAGGAGCTTTGCTCTATCCGCAAGACGCTCGAAAACCACTTCCGCGATATGCAGGATTTCGAGTTCACGATTCAGGATCGCAAGGTGTACATGTTGCAGACCCGCAATGGCAAGCGTACAGGTATTGCCGCATTCCGCATCGCCTGCGATATGGAGCGCGAGGGGCTCATCGACTGGAAAACCGCCGTGAAGCGTATCCCCGCTGACCAGGTAGACCAAGTGCTTGCTCCTATCTTTGATGATTCCGCTTTGCGCACTGCCAAGTGCATTGCCAAGGGGCTCAATGCCGGCCCCGGTGCCGCCTCCGGGCGCTTCTACCTCAACGCCATCCGCTGCGTTGAGGCTACCAAACGCGGCGAAAAAGTGTTGCTGGTGCGCTTGGAAACCTCTCCGGAAGATTTGCGCGGCATGATTGCAGCTGAGGGTATTCTGACGGCTCGCGGCGGTCTTTCCAGCCACGCTGCCTTGGTTGCTCGCCAGATGGGCAAGGTATGTGTGTGCGGCGTGAGCGATATGGCCATCGACTATCAGGAACGCACTATCACCATCGGTGGAGTGGTGTACAACGAGGGCGATTACCTTTCCTTGGATGGTACAGCCGGTTTGGTGTACGCCGGCAAGCTGCCCACCGCCCCCTCTGAGGTGGTGCAGGTGCTCATCAAGAAGACGATGCAGCCGGAACAGAGCCGCACTTACCGCGATTTTGCTCGCGTGATGGACTGGTGCAGTCGCTTGGCTCGCCTGAAAGTGCGCACCAATGCAGACTCCCCCGACCAGGCGGCCGCAGCTATCGCCTTTGGTGCTACGGGTATCGGTCTGTGCCGCACGGAGCACATGTTCTTCAATGGTAACCGCATTGATTTCATGCGCCGCATGATTCTTTCCCAGCGCATGGATGAGCGCCGCGAGGCCGTACTCAATTTGCTGCCCTTCCAGAAGAGCGATTTCAAGGGTATCTTTAAGGCTTTGGTTGGCCGCCCCGCCACCATTCGTCTGCTGGATCCCCCCCTGCACGAATTCCTGCCTCAGACTAAGGAACAGCAGTTGGATCTCTCCAAGAAGTTCAACATGCCCGTGGAATTCATCATGCGCCGCGTGTCCGAGCTGCATGAGTTCAACCCCATGCTCGGCCACCGTGGTTGCCGCCTGGGTATCGACCACCCCGAAATCACCGAAATGCAGGCTCGCGCCATTATCGAGGCTGCTATCGAGGTGGAAGAAGAGGAGGGTATCGAAGTACGCCCCGAAATCATGGTGCCGCTTGTCTCCTTCAACAAGGAATTGGAGCTGCAGAAGGCCATCATCGACCGCGTGGCCGCTGAGGTGTTCGAGGAAAAGGGACGCCGCATTTCTTACAAGGTCGGCACGATGATTGAGATTCCCCGCGCCTGCGTCACGGCAGATGAAATTGCCCAAAATGCAGAGTTCTTCTCCTTTGGTACCAACGACCTTACCCAGACCGGCCTCGGTATGAGCCGAGACGACTCCGGCGCTTTCCTCGGTACCTATCAGGACTTGGAAATCATTGGCCGCAACGTCTTCGCCAGCATTGATCAGCAGGGTGTGGGCAAGCTCATGCAGATTGGTGTGGAGCTGGGCCGCAAGACCCGCCCCGGCATGAAGATGGGTATCTGCGGCGAGCACGGCGGCGACCCCGCCTCTGTCAAGTTCTGCCACAAGATTGGCCTCACATACGTTTCCTGTTCTCCCTACCGCGTGCCCACCGCACGCATTGCTGCCGCTCAGGCTGCGCTTGAGGAGGAAGCATAAGAAAGATTGGTGGCGTACGGGTTTCAGCTAATATGGTTGGGAAACAGCCGTAGGCTGAAAATAGCTCATGCGGTACTGTGAGTGGGGGCTTTTGCCCCCACTCTTCTTTTTCAAAAAATCTTGCGCTCTAGATTCTTATGTGTTATTGTTCTCTGTATAAAAATGTGGTGTGTGTAATCCATGGAAAACCATTATATTGAATGTATCAGGATATGTTTTTTGGGGGGGCAGGTTTCGCATTTGCTTTCTTTCTGCTTCTCTTTATTGCCAAAGCTGTCTATCGTGTACTTATCAAACCATGGAGGAAACAACCCCGATTGACGGTGGTTGATTTAATACTCGCCAGACGCATGCCTCGCAGTGAGGGTGTCTTCATGAAACTGGCTAAGCTGGGTGTATGGTGTACAGGCTGTTTGTTTGCATTTTTCATGATTATCAATCTTAGTATGGCCGTCTTTGTTCAATCGATGGGAATGCCATCTAGGCCTTTCGTGGAGATGGCCGTTCGACAAGTACGTAGTGCCACAATGCCTGAAGATTTAAAGAAGATTTTGGATGAACTGGGGGGTAGCAAGGAAGATGCTCTCCGGGAAATCAAACTTGAAATCGTTCGAATGGAAAAGAAGTCGGTGGCAGAGAATTCTCCCAACTTTGTTCACTCTGCTGAGTATAAGACGCTGTGCCTGATTCGAGATTTCTTAGAAGGTAAAATTTCCCGCGAAGAGTTTTCGGAAAAAGCGAAAATATCTCTGCCGACATCAAGGGAAGGAGAGTAAAGAGGGAGGTTGTTTTTTTACTACGCGAGTGGTCTGTTTTTATTTAGGGGTGGGAAAGAGCAGCTTTGCTAAATGAGAGATACGTTCTTCGGATAAGACGCCCTTGTAGTGTTCGCTGAGGAAGAAATCTTCTTCATTTCGTGTTTCGGCATCGTATTCCATCCGGGGCGTAATGCAATTCCGGAAGTGTTCCTTTTTCTGTGGAATCTGTAATCGTCACGAGGAACGGCGAGTCTGAGCCGGAAGAGATGATGCAGGTGAAAGAGATAGGGTAGGGGGGGCATGCGTTTCGATACTGCTATCGGATAGTCAAGTGATTTGTGTTCAAGCAATATGTGAATTGCCTTTACATGTGCGCGTGTAAGGCGTATAATGATGTGCGCGAGAACTATATAAACACATTTCGTGAACGACTTATGATGACTTCTGCTCAGATTCGCCAGAGCTTTTTGGACTTTTTCCGTGAAAAGCAGCATGCGGTGGTGCCTTCGGCCTCGCTGATGCCGCAGAGCCCCGGTTTGTTGTTTACCAACGCCGGTATGAACCAGTTTGTGCCGTATTTCCTTGGGGTGTGGACCCCGCCGTGGAAGCCCGCACGCGCCACGGATACGCAGAAGTGCATTCGCGCCGGCGGTAAGCACAATGACTTGGAGGATGTGGGGCAGGATAGCTACCACCACACCATGTTTGAGATGCTGGGTAACTGGTCCTTTGGTGATTATTTCAAGAAAGAAGCCATTGCCTGGGCATGGGAACTGGTTGTAGAGCGTTGGGGTTTCCCCGCCGAGCGCCTGTATGCTACCGTATATTGCCCGGACAAGAGCAAGGGCGACCCCGGCGAGTTTGACCAAGAAGCCTACGATACATGGGCTCCGCTTTTCCGGGCCAAGGGGCTGGACCCCAATGTGCATATTGTCAACGGCGGGGTGAAAGATAATTTCTGGATGATGGGGGAAACAGGTCCCTGTGGTCCCTGTTCGGAATTACACGTGGATCTGACCCCTGAGGGCAAGACAGAAGGACGCTTGGTGAACAAGGATAGTGCACAGTGTATTGAGATTTGGAACTTGGTGTTCATTCAATACAATGCCGAGAGCGATGGCAGCTTCCGCAATCTGCCGGCTTGCCACGTGGATACGGGCATGGGCTTTGAACGCGCCTGCGCCATGATGCAGTGCACCAAGGGATTCACCGATTTCAATGTGCGTGTTTCCAACTACAGCACCGATGTGTTCCGCCCCATCTTCAAGAAGATTGAGGAGATTTCCGGCCGCACTTACACGGACATTTACCCGCAGGATGCCACGGATGACAACCGCGAACAGCTCAAAGAGAGTATTGCTTTCCGTGTGATTGCAGACCACATCCGCACGCTCAGTTTCTCCATTGCAGATGGTATTTTGCCCGGCAACAATGGCCGCAACTATGTGCTGCGCCGCATTTTGCGCCGAGCCGTGCGCTATGGCCGCACCCTGGGGCTGGAAAAACCCTTCCTCTCCCTGCTTGTTGACACGCTGGCAGAGGAAATGGGTGGCGTGTTCCCCGAACTGGTGAGCCGCGCCGCCACCATTAAAGAGGTGCTGCTGCGAGAGGAAACGAGCTTCAACGAGACGCTTGATCGCGGATTGGAGCTTTTCGATAAGGAAGTGGCTGCTACGGGGGCTGTTTCCGGCGATTTTGCTTTCAAGCTGTACGATACATACGGCTTCCCGATTGACTTGACTGCTCTGATGGCGCGTGAACGCGGACTTTGTATAGACACGGAGCGTTTCGATGCCCTCATGGAGGTACAGCGCCAGCGCGCCAAGGCGGCTCAGAAAAAGCAGATTGTGCGTGCTCTCGACCTCAAGACCGAGCAGGTGACAGAGTTTGTGGGCTACACGGATGATGCCTGCGAGGCTACCGTGACGGAGGTGCATGAGGCCGAGGGAATGCTCTTCGTTATCACCGATAAGACCCCGTTCTACGCTGAAATGGGTGGTCAGATGAGTGATGGCGGCACACTGGCGCTGGGTGGCGACTCCGCTCCCGTGCTGGGGGTGCAGCAGATTGGCAAGGCCCGTGCTCACCTTATATCCACTGCAGATGGCGTTACCCCCGCCGTGGGCGATATGGTGACTCTGCAGCTGGACACTGTGCGCCGCCGCGCTTTGGAGGCTCACCACAGTGCCACACACCTGTTGCACAAGGCGCTGCGTACGCTGGTGAGCGAAGATATCGCCCAGCAGGGTTCCTTGGTGGATGCCGACCGCCTGCGCTTCGATGTGAACAGCGGTGCTATTTCCAAGGCAGATTTGCGCCGTGTGGAAGAATTGGTCAACCAGTGGGTGGAGGAAGATATGCCCATCATCGCCAAGGAATACCCCATGACGGAAATCAAGAAACACCCGGAAATCTGCCAGTTCTTCGGTGATAAGTATGGTGATGTGGTGCGCTTGGTGCAGATGGGTGGCGAGGCAGATGGCTTCAACGGGGTTTCCATGGAGCTTTGCGGTGGTACTCATGCCGCAACGACCGGTAAGGTGGGCTTCTTCAAGATTCGCAGCGAGGGAGCCATTGCCAGCGGTGTGCGCCGTATCGAAGCTGCTGTGGGTGATGCAGGCTTGGCCACGGTGCGCGATATGATTAGCGCGCGCATCCCGGAATCCAAGGAAATGTACGACAAGTTGGTGGAAGCCAACGGCAAGCTTGCCGACATGGGGCAACCCACCATTCCTGTGCCCACCAACGATTCCCAACCGGCCAAGAAGGCTGTGGAATCTCGCGATATCCGCACGGTCAACGCCTTGCTGGATGAGTTCAACGCCTATTGCGATAAGCTCAAGGAGGCTGCTTTGGAGGCGGATAAGCGCCTCAAGAAAGCCCAAGCCGCCGCCGCAGCCGGCATGGCAGATGCACTGCTTGCCGAGAAGCTGACCGGTGGCAATATGGTGCTGACCGCTGAGGGCGGCAATGATTTGCTCACAGAACTTTTCAATGGTTTGCGCAAGCGCCATTACGCAGGAGCCGTGTTCATGATTGTGGACGACGGCGCTGCACTTTCCCTGGGTGCCTATTGTGGCGAAGAAGCCCAGTCCGCCGGTTTGAAAGCCGGTGATCTCATTCGAACCTTGGCTCCCGTAGTGGGTGGCAAGGGGGGTGGCAAGGCTGATATGGCACGAGGCTCCGGTAAGAACCGGGACGCTGCAGACCGGTTGGCTACCCGGGCCGCTCAAGCTTTGGCCTGCTGATATTTCTACAACACACCTACATCTCTACACCATGAATAAGAATACTCCTCCCGTCTATCCGGATGAACCTCAGATTCCGATTCTGCCGAATATGCTCACAGCCGGCAACCTGCTGTGCGGCTTCTTCGCGATTCTGACTATCTTTGAGGGTATGAAGTTCCAGCCCGGTACTGAACAGGCATTCCTGCATTACCAGCACGCCACCTACCTCATCTTTGCAGCATGTATTTTCGACTTGCTCGATGGCCGCGTGGCCCGCATGTGCAAGAGTGACGGACCATTCGGGCGTGAGTTCGATTCCATTGCGGATGTGGTTTCATTTGGCATTGCCCCGGCCATGTTGCTTTCGCAGGCCGTGTTGTTCAACCTGGAGATACCATACTTAGGTTGGGCCATTGCGGTGCTGTATTTGCTGTGCGCAGCTTTGCGTCTGGCTCGCTTCAACTGCATGGCTGCTGCCCCCAAGAAACCGAATCAGAGCATGGACTTTGTGGGCTTGCCCGTTCCCATGGCAGCCGGTGCTGTCGTGAGCACCATGTACTTGGTCATCGACCTGACATCTAACCGCAATCTCATCATCCCTCCGGTGTGGCAATACGTCATGGCTGCGGTGATGGCTGTGGTGGCAATCCTGATGATGAGCCGCGTGATTTACCCCAGCTTCAAGCATGTGAACTTTGAGAAGCGAGGCACGGCTATGGCCATTCTCATGGCTGTTATCGCCATCTGCGCTTTCATCTTTTTCCCCTGGATTGCGCCGGCCTTCATCTTTGTGTGCTACTTGGGCTATGGTTTGGTGGTGCGCCCCTTCCTGACCCGCCGCATGCGCCGCATGATTGAAGTGGCTGATGATGAGGCTGACAATACGCCGGAAGATTAACATTAGAATAATATAACCGACAAGACTATGCCGTTTGCACGCGTCCAGTGGATAGATTTCTGTCGCGTGTACACGGCATTTCTTGTGGTGCTGCGCCATGTTGATAGACCCTACGCCAGTGTCAACTATGTGGTGGATTTGTTTAACTACCGCAGCTTGATTTTCTTTTTCTTCCTCGCATCCGGGTATTTTACTCACAAGGCGTTGGCTGGGCAGTGGCTGGACTGGCAGCGCACCCGCAAGCTGCTGCTGCCATACATCTTCTGGACAGCAGTTGTTTCTATCCTGTTGCTCCAACCGCTGATTCACTGGCCCAAGACGATAGCGGGAGATTTTAGTTGGTTGAGCTGGGAACTCATTCCGCGGGAGATGGGTCTGCTGAACTGGTGCTATTGGGATTTTGATAACGTGCCGCTGTGGTTTCTGCGCACGTTGATGTTGCTGGCACTTTTCTGCCCGATTTTGCAAAAATTGCCTTCCAAGGTGCTGCTGGTATTGGTGTTATTCTGTTTTGCGGGGAGTGATGTGCTCTGTGCGCGCGATTTTGAGACGGCGCGCAGCCACAAGAGCTGGTATGTGGGGTGGCTCCCCTTCCGTTTGTACGAGAGTATCTTGGCTCTGGGTTTTTATTCTTTGGGTCTATGGATACGCCGCTATGCTGATTTTGAGCGTTTTACCGCGTATATGCGCAGCTACGCATGGACGGTGGTACTGGCTGCACTCATTCTGTTGCCCGCGGTATATGCTTTTGGCTTTTACCCACCCGTGCAGAGCAGTGCGCTCGTGTTGCTGGGTGTGGCCACTACGATGAGCATTGGCTGCCTGTGCGAGCAATATCTGCCGCGCTTCTGCGGGTGGATTGCCCGCTGGGGTAAAGCCGCCTTTTTCATCTATGTGACGCACTACCCCCTGTTGCACATTTGGAAGCTGATCTCCACCGGTTCATATGGAGGCTCGCTCTCCACGTGGGAGATGAGTGTGGCTCCTTTCTGTATCACCGCCATGAGCATTGGTATATATTGCCTGTTGCGGCGTCTTTGCCCTGGCTTCCTGCGCGTGTTCGCCCTTTCCTGATTTACTGATTGTTTGCAGATGGTACCGAGGGGAGCTCATCTTCCTGCTTACCGGCTTGGCAGCAGAATATAAGGGTGATGATACTACAGATAAACGCTATATCAGCAATGATAGGCAGCGGAATGATGAGGAAGATGAGCGGGCTGATCCACCAGCGGCTGTGCCCTGCATCTTTCAGTCGGCGGGCGGTGATTGCCAGCGTGGGGACGGCGATGAGGAGCCCCCACACAGCGGCGATGCAGGTGCAAATGAAGTGAATGCAGTAGGTGGTGAGTAATTCTTCCACGTAGAGATGCCCAATAGCCACAATCTCTTCTGCCAGTTCTTCGTATAAAAAATCTGCCGTTTGGAAGCCGCAGAAGAGCAAATCCAGCACCCTGGGATTGCTGATGATTTCACGGAAGAATTCCAGAAACACAAGCCATGCGGGTAGCAGCAGGATGATGAGGATGAGCTGGGTGATGGATACAAACTGCCAAAAATCCCGGCGCGATGTCCTGCCGGAAAAGTCTGCGTATTGTCGAAAGCCTTGGAGAAGCGCGTGCATTCTATCTCTTACCGGGGAAGGTGCGGCTCAAGAGTTTGGCGGTTGGCTCGTTCTTGGGAGCGTGCATTGAGCTCTGCCTGCCGTTGCAGGTATTGCTGCATGCGAAAGCTTTGCGAAGATTGCTTTGCCGGTGCATAGTTGCCGTCCTCCTGCATGCGGTAGGATTGTGAATCATCCTTGAAACACGCATCTAAAATACCCGAAACGCGGTGTGCCAACATGGCATTTTCGATGGGAATCATGAGCTCCACGCGCCGATCTAAATTGCGCCCCATCCAGTCGGCGCTGGCAATATATATTTGCGGGCTGCCACCATTGTGGAACGCAAAGATGCGGGCGTGCTCCAAGTACCGATCTACGATGCTCACGATGTTGACTCGCTTCCGCGCGGAGGCAGAGGATGGAAGCCAGCAGCATATGCCGCGAATATTCAGGCTGATGCGTACTCCGGCCTCTGCCGCCTCATCCAGCGCGCGTATCATGTCTGCATCGTTGAGGGAGTTCATCTTGGCCCGTATTTCAGCTCGCTCATTTTGCCGGGCTCGGCGTGTTTCTGCATGGATGAGGGCGAGTAGCTTTTCCTTCATCAGCGCGGGGGAGGGGTGCAGCCGCCTGAAACGCGTGAGCTTGGTGCGCCCGGTAATGGAGTTAAAAAATTGTGAGGCATCTGCTCCCAAGTTCTCATCGCAGGTCAGGAGTGATATGTCGCTGTAGATGCGTGCCGTGTTTTCGTTGTAATTGCCGGTGCCAAAATGACTGTAGCGCCGCAGGATGCCGTTCTCCCGACGCACAATGAGGAGCACCTTGGCGTGCGTTTTGAAGCCCTTGACTCCGTATACCACTTGCACCCCGGAGCGTTGCAGTTTTTCGGCTTGTTGCAGGTTTTGTCCCTCATCGAAACGCGCTTTGAGCTCCACGAGCGCTGTCACCTGCTTACCGGCCTCTGCAGCACGGCACAGCGCGTTGATAAAGCGTGAATTGGCGGCTGTGCGGTACAAACATTGCTTGATAGCCAGCACATCCGGGTCTGCTGCGGCTTCTT
Source organism: Akkermansia sp. (assembly GCA_017435505.1). Classification (GTDB taxonomy): domain Bacteria; phylum Verrucomicrobiota; class Verrucomicrobiia; order Verrucomicrobiales; family Akkermansiaceae; genus Akkermansia. The sequence continues at coordinate 103,500 of JAFSEZ010000042.1, read as the reverse complement.
CCACCAGCTTCACCACAGGCTCATAGCTTTCGTACGGGTTGTTGATGAGTATATCCCCCTCTGCTATGTTTTCAAACATGGACATGGTGGGATCAACCCCGGCCGGCATGCTCGGTTCCCATGGCGCGATTTTCAGATGCTCGTGTCCGGGGGTGGATGCCAAGCTTGCAAAGTCTACCAGACGCAGCGGCCCCGGCACGCTGTAGATGGAGCTATTTTGAGCACCCGCTATGCTTGCGAGTCGCGAAGTGTAGTTTTCCGGGGTTCCTTCCGGTATCTCCAAGCGCACGCAATCGGAAAATTTACGTGCCACCAACACCTCTTCCATGTCCTGCGCAAAATTGCCGCCTTCTTCTTCTGCCACGGCTATATCACCATTGCGCGTCACTCGGAAAGGATAGACGCATACGACTTCTTCCTCCGGGAAAAGATGCCCGATATGCGTGGCGGCCAAATCCTCCAGCAGTACATATTTTTCTTTCCCCAAGGCGGCAGCATGAATGCGCCGGGGCAACATGTCCGGCAGGGTGACGGCCACAAAACGAGTCGCTGCCGGCGTGGTGCCAGATTGCAACTCTACCCCCAGAATCAAATTGAGAGATGGCAGCACGGGCGGTTGCTCTACCTCCATGGCAAGGGGGGTGAGGAGCGGGGCTATGTTGCTGATGAAATATTGCTCCAACGCAGCTTGAGGGGTTTCGCCCAAATCAGCCATGGCTGTGGGGGCCAAATCAGCTTCTTTGAGTAGGGGGAAAAGCTCGTGCCGCATGAGGTCATATTGGGCTTGAACCATGTGCAGCGTGCGCTCACGGATGAGATCCAATTGTTCTTCGGGAGTGAGCCCCGCGCGGTCAGTTGTTCCTTTGCCTCGCTGTTGCATGAGCTGTAAACCGCCCACGCGCACCTGAAAGAACTCATCCAAATTGCTGGCAGAGATGGCCAGAAAACGCACTCGCTCCAACAACGGTAAATCCCTGCGCTGTGCCTGATTGAGCACACGCCGGTTGAACTCCAGCCATGATAGTTCTCGGTTAATGTACATAGCGACAGATGCGAAGTATTGCGACCATCCGGGATGCTACCACATCTTCCCCCATGTGGTCAAGCTCATGTTGACAATATGAAATGATTATTGCTCAAAAAGTTGAGAAAGCTGGCTTTCTTCTTTACTTACGCATGTGTATGTGCTAGATTTTCTGGTGAATTATGGCCAATCCTGAATTATATATCAAGCCGGCTCTGCCTGATCGCATTTTCCCCTGGGAAAATTACGACCCGCAGACACGTGAAGAAATCGACGCATTTTTCAATAGCCCCGAGATTCAAGTAATCAAGGAGCGTATGGTTGATATGGGTCGCCGCCTTTGGCAACGCGAATACGTGGATGGCAATGGTGGCAACCTCTCCGTGCGTGTAGCAAAAGATTTGGTGCTTTGCTCACCCACGCTTTGCTCCAAAGGCTTCATGACAGTCGAGGACATCTGCTTGGTGGACATGAAAGCCGGTCAGCTTTGTGGTGTTCGTCCCGCCACGAGCGAGGTAAAAACCCACATCGCCATGATGCAGGAAGTAGGGGTGAATGCTTGCATCCACGCACATCCTCCCTGCTGCAATGCTTTCCTCTTTGCCGGTCTTGTCCCCCCCAATGGCATCAACCCTGAGGCAGACATCTTCTTGGGGCAGATTCCGTTAGCCCCCTACGGCACGCCCGGTTCTGTGGAAACGGCTGAGGCTGTGGCCAAAGCTGCCCACCAGAGCACTGTGGTGTTCATGGAAAACCATGGCGTGATTGCCGGCGCACGCCATATTGAAGAAGCAGAGTGGTTCATGGAAAATGCCGATGCGTACTGCAAGATGGTACTCTTCGCAGATATGCACGGTGGCAAGCTCAACCAAGTGGGCCCCGAAGGTATTGAGGATTTCCTTGCTATCCGCAAGAATATCGGCTACTCCGTCCCCGAAGGCCAGCCCCTCTACAATACCCGCGAGTTCAACGGCTACACCATGGGGACTTCCGGAAAGTAATTGGCTTCCATTTCCATTCAAAAGTCTACCGATGTTCATCATCGGTGGACTTTTGGGGGCTTTCAAAAGGAATAAACACCATTAGGATTAAAGTAGTATAAGTCAAAGGATCTGCTGTTCCAAAAGGTAATAAAAGCATAGGTCCTCCCTACCTCGTATTCTTACCAAGACTAGATTACCAATGGTGTTCATTGCGATGAGTTTTCCGAAAAAAATCATCGTTACGTAGTATTGATACCTATTATCAATGAAGGGGAGAGGATTGCGCATCAACTAGAACGAGCTCGTGTAGCGAGAATACATGATGTGGTTGATATTGTCATTTGTGATGGCGGTTCAACTGACGGGAGTGTGGAATGTGATGCATTGAAAAAAATGCATATTAATACACTGTTGATTAAAAAGGGGGCAGGAAAACAAGGAGCTCAACTTAGGATGGGTTTTTTCTGGGCTCTGCAGCGTGGATATGATGATGGTAATAACAAAGATAGCATAGAGAGTATACCCTTATTTATCCAGAAGCTTGAACAAGGGTATGATTTTGTGCAAGGCTCGCGTTTTATAAGAGGGGGAATAGCTATTAATACTCCACTTATTCGCTACATAGCAGTAAGACTGATTCATGCTCCCGTTATTTCACATACAGCTCGTTTTTGGTTTACGGATACGACTAATGCCTTTCGTGCTTATTCTTTGCGCTATTTAAAAGATCCCAGAGTGAAAGTGTTTAGGGATAATTTTGTGAGTTATGAATTGTTGGCATATTTGTCCGTTCGTGCCACCCAATTGGGATATTCTGCCTGCGAGGTACCGGTAACGCGGGCGTATCCGCCTGTCGGTAAAACTCCCACAAAAATATCTTTTTTCAAAGGTAATTGGGAGCTGATGAAAACGCTTTTCCTCAATTGGATGGGACGCTACAATCCTTGATTCAACTTGTCTGACCCAAGTTTGTGGGTCTACGATATATGTAATATGTTAGAATAAGCAAGGGGAGTGCCACGGCGCATAGCGATGCCCTGATGATGTAGTAGCGAAATTCTGTTGCCGCTACGACAAAAGGCATAAATGTGGCGCAGTAAAGAAGAGCTGTTGCTATAAAGCAGAACGCGTCTTGCGCAGGTTGGGGTAATGATGAAAATTTACAATGTTTTACTCGGCAAACAATAGGGAAGAAAATCAATGCGGCAAAGGATGTTAATGGAATGAGGGACAGGACGATAAATTGCCTGTTCAGCCATGCTCCCAGATGTTGTGACTCAGACTCCATATGTATGCGCACATGGGGGTAGATGGAGCGGAAATAGCGGCATACCACCGGTAGACAGCGCCCTTGCAGCAAGTGCTGGTGATAGAAAAACGACTTGAATGCAAGAAAATCCAAGGGATGAGTTGTTATTTCTTTGAGCCATGCTTCTCGCATATCCAAGTATACTTGCTTGCGTTCGGTTGGATTTGCGGGGATAAGAAACGGGTTGATAGGAACTCCACCATTGGCAACTTGAGGCATCAACATGGAATACTCATGTGGTGCAGGCAACTTATCGGCTCCGTTTTCTATGCAATATGTGGACCATTTGCCTTGGACTATGGAAAGATTGACTAAATCATTGGCCAAGGGCGATTTGAGGGGATAACTGGGTTCTGCTCTTAAAACCTGATAGGTGAGAATGTGACTGCCCATTAAGGTAATGAGTATGAAACAGGTAGCGAGAATACAGGCACGCAGGGGGCGCGTTCCAAGCCTCCAAGCCCCCCATGCCGCTAGTACAACGATGGCTGGTATGGCATTGTGTCGTAGTACCATCCCATACGCCAAAATGGTGTACGCTATAGCGATAAATGATGTTTTTACCATTTTCTGAGAAATAAGTTGACCCCAGAGAATCAGGCTAATGAAAAGAAGGTAACATGCCGCTGCTAAAACATCATTGCTTACTGAGTTAATGGACATTCCTTTATATGTGAAAAATAAAGGTAACGCCAAAACCAAGAGGGTATATCGCTTGTCTAGGATTCCGTAATATAAACTAATACCGGTTACTGATATGCCTATGATGAAAATATGTACCAACAATGCCATGCCAACCCCATTTCCCGGATGAATGAGTTCCAGAACTCCTAATAACCATGAGTGCAGGGTAGGCTTCCAGTCATTATAGTGACCGGATAAAGCTTGTGACATCTGCGATATTATATCTGGTTCTGGTGTATACGTTGACGGCCAACATTGCCACGATTCATATATTGTCCATCCCACAAAGACGATGAGTATGAAGATAGTGGATAGGAGCCGTGATGTAGCGGGTGACATGATTTATCCGAGTTGTTGTTTAAGCATAGCGCAGGCTTCGTGGCCGACTTGTTCCGGGGCAGAGGAGGAGCCGCGGTGTGTGATGCGGATAGGCATGCCGTTGGGGGTATAGTAGATGGCACGGAACATCATCAAGTCGCGGTTGCAGGTGGCATAGCCACCCACGGGAACAGAACAATCCGCTTGCAACTCCGCTAAGAAAGCTCGCTCAGCGCGGACGGTGAGCTCACTGGTAGGGTCGTTGGCCGGGGATACCAAAGCTTTGGTGGCGGTGTCGCCCTTGCGAATTTCAATGGCGATAGCACCTTGGCAGAAGGCCGGCATGAACGAGTCTTTGGCCATTTCAACAACGTGCAGGCGGGTGCCGTTGATTTCGATGGTGTCACTCGTGTAGCCCAAGCGGTTGAGCCCGGCGCGCGCCAAGACGATGGCATCCAACTCCGGTGTATCAATGAGTTTTTGAAGCCGGGTAGCTACGTTTCCGCGGATGGAAATGCTTTTGGCTGTGCCGCTCCAATAATTGCGGATGAGATTGGCGCGGCGCACGCTGCTGGTGCCGATGGTGAGGCGTTCCATGTTGGCCCCTTCTTTGATGACGAGGGCATCCCATATCGTTTCACGGGGGAGGATGGCGGCAATTTCAAATCGCTCATCCAAGGTGCCCGGCATGTCTTTGAGACTGTGGACAGCGCAGTCAATTCGACCATCTGCCAAGGCTTCTTCCAGCGCAGCGATAAACACACCCTTGTCTTGGGTTTGCGTGGCCTTATTTACCTTGCACAAGGGGATATCTGTGCGCATATCTCCGGCTGTATGGATGGGGATGATTTGCGTTTCGGTGCCGGGAGTGGCTGCTGTAATGGCTGCGATGGCCAGTTCTGTTTGCCGGAGCGCGAGCTCGCTGCTGCGGGAGCCGATTCGAAGGGGGGCCGTTGACATGGTTCAGGGGTGGGTGATGTTGTAAAGGTGTTGAATGGCGCACGCCGCCGTGTAGAGGACGAGTCCCAGCAGCATGACTATGCAGGGGGTATACAGTGGCACTAGCCAAAATTGTAGGGGGGGCATGCTGCCTGCCACTTTTTGATTAGCCGGTGTTCGACTCATAATTGAGGGATGTCAAAGTAGTTTGCAACCCATGTGTAGGCCGGATGAAACACCGCGCCCCAAACTATAAACGATATAATCCACAGCAACCCCCACAAGGTGAGAATGGTGTATCTGTATCGTTCTTGCCTGTGGTAACGACTGAACATTTACATCTTAAAGTCTTCCCCCAGATAGATTTTGCGGGTCTTGGGGTCGTTGGCGATTTCCTCTGCATTGCCTTGTTTGATGACAGTCCCCTCGAACAAGATATAGGCTCTGTCTACAATACCAAGCGTTTCGCGGACGTTGTGGTCGGTGATGAGGATGGATAGACCATCCGTTTCTCGCAGAGAGGCTACGATGCTTTGGATATCCTGTACGGCGATGGGATCTACCCCGGCAAAGGGTTCGTCCAGCATGAGCAGACGAGGGTTTGCAGCCAAGGCGCGAGCGATGGTGAGACGCCGTTTTTCACCGCCGGAAAGTTGGATGGCTTGGCTTTTGCGCAGTTTGGTGATGTTGAAGCGCTCCAACAGTTCATCCGCTTTTTCTTGTTGCTGGGCGCGGGTAAGGTCTTTGCGGGTTTCCAAGATAGCCATGAGGTTTTCAATCACGCTCAACTTGCGGAAGATGGATTCTTCTTGGGGTAAATAGCCCATGCCCAAGCGGGCACGAAGGTGCATGGGCAAACCGGATACATCCTGCCCGGCAAAGGTAACCTCACCGGCATCCGGGCGCACGAGACCGGCAACCATGTAGAAGGAGGTCGTTTTGCCGGCGCCGTTGGGCCCCAATAGACCCACTATTTCGCCACTGCGGACTTGCAGGCTAACGTTGTTTGCAACCTTTCGTTCGTTGTAAGATTTGCAGAGTCCTCGTGCATCCAAGAGGATTTCGTTGGTAGGCTCAGGCATGGTTATTTTTTCTTTTGCTGGTTAATCTGATCATGAATGCGCGTGGCCGTTGTTGTGTGGCGAGAGCCGGTAATGCGTGCGTTGTTTTTCTTGTCGATGATGACGCCGGCGCCCGGACCATACGCGGTGTGAGTGTTGTAGGCATCTGCCAAGGTGACTTTGTTGCCGGTGAGTCGTTTTTCTCCTGTAGCGCCGTTCAGGGAGAGGGTATCACCCGTTGCTTTGATGATGCGCCCGGCGCTGTCTTTACCGGCCAAAGCCACATTCCCGGATGCAGAGGCGTGGTGAATAGCTGCTGTGGGGGAGCTGTCTTTTTTTGCCGGTGTGGGGTTCATTACTACGATGATAGGGCCGCTGCATTGCATGGAGGCTTGCTCGGTTCGTATGGTGCCACCTTGGTTTGTGCTGGCCTTTTCTAAGCCATCATAGTTGTACACTAAGTGGGGGAAGTTTGGCAAAATGGGGCGAGCAAGCTCATCTGCGGCGCGGTGCAGGGTGGCGGTGAGAGGGCCGTTGGCCGTCAGGATGCCATCCGGTGATGTGATGCGCGAGTTCGGGCCAATGGAAATCTCTCCCTTTTCGCGGTTTAGATACAGATTTTGGCGTGCCAAGATGCGGGCTCCACCATCACCGGCTTGTAAGGTTGCGTTGATTTGTTCGCCGGAGATGCTGATATCTCCGTTGCTTTTCAATTCTACCAGAGAGGGGGATTGCGAGGATGTGGCCGCAATTTCGTACCCTTTCACTCGCAGCTTGGCTGCGCTCCCGCTTGCTGCGGTGAGAGTCATTTCACCTGTCAGCATGTTTACATCGGCTTGCGAGGCCAGTAACTCCGTATCGGGTGCGCCGGGGGTGTTGCCATGGTGTGCTACAATGTTGCCGCTGGCTCTGGCGTGCGATATGTCGGTGTAGCGTGTTATGGCAAGATTGAGGTTGCCGACTTGGGGCGCGGCAGTTGCTTTTGGGGACTGGCGGAGATTGAGCACCAGCGGCCCGGTGCATGAAAAGTCGCTGTAAGCATCTTTCATGGTGATACCCCGGGGCGCACTGATTGTGCCTTCTGCTGCAGAGAAGACTAATGTATCAGCGGTGTGGAATGTGCCTTGCACGGCGGGTTTTCCTTTTTGCGGAGCCGGGCGCTCGTAGCTGCCGGTGATGTTCGCTCCGCTCAGGTAGATATCGCCATTGGGTTCCAAACGCAGAGCCCCATCGGTTTGCAAGGAATTCGTGCCGTATACTAAGCGGCAATGTTGGCCTTCTGTAAGGCAGCTTCCGGTCTTGGCGCTGTATACAAGATGGTCTCCGTGAATTTCTGCTGCAAGGTGTGATTGATTGGCCGGGGCTGTGGCCACTACATTGCCCCATGCCTCAGCATGAGCTACGCCGTCTATACTCACGTTGGTGAACTGGCTCATGAAGCCATCATTCTTCTTACCCGGCTTGCTTGCAGATTCAAGGGCAATGAGGGCGCCTTTATCAAATTGCAGTGTGCCGTGTGGCGTGCGCAGTGTGGCTTTGCCATGAATCAGCAGGCTGTGTTCCGCAGCTCGGTAATAGATATGCTCTGCTTCTGTTGTCATCTCACATGGCGCGCCGTTTTTATCTCGCCATGAAAGTTGCAGTTTGCCGCTGTTAATCATGATGTCACCGTTGGCATCTGCCATGATGGTGGGAGGCTCTCCCTTGCTGGTGGGCTGTAGGGTGATTTCATTCTCCCCGTGGCGAATGTGAATGCCGGGTGAGCGCTTGGTGCTGCCGGTCAGCAAAATGCAGTTGCGGTTGGTGTCAATGACGGCTTCTTCTGTGGTGATGTCCAGCGTTGAGTCGCCTTCCGGTACTTCCATGGCTGTGGGCGCCTCTGCTATGGGTAAACCGGGGATTGCTTCCACAGGCGCATCTTCTTCCTCTTTTGTTGTGGGAGTAGGCGTGTGGGATGAAGCTGCATGCTCCACGGCATCCTTGGCTGTTTTCTGGCGATCAGACAAGGTGGATTTTGGCAGCTGCACATATAAACGGCGAATGCAGCGCAACCTGGCTCGCGCGTCGTTCACCCGCACGTTGTTGATGTAGGTGACGCGTGAGTTGGCGGCATCAAAAAGCATGCCCCCATCAGCTTCTGCAACGGTTTCACCGGGAGCTCCCGTGGGCATGTCTCTGTTCTCAAATGCGTAGTCATCCGGGGTGTCGTTGATGCCCAAGTGCAGCAGGATTTCATCCACTTCCTTGCATACGGTGCGAATGGAGTGAATGGATGCATTGCGCTCCTGTATGGCTTCTGTCTGCCACGATGCTATGGTGTCGGCCAGAAGTAAAGGGGTGCTCAAAAAGAGGATGGCGGGGAGGTGTCTCATTTGCCTTTGGCGGAAGAGAATGCGGATGAGGTGAACGTGGTGCGTACGGGACCTTTGAGGATGCCCAGTTGGGTGCGTGTGCTAAAGGAGATGCCTTTTCCCTTGGCAGAGAACCGAGAGTCTTTAATCGCAGCTGTTTGATCTGTGGTGATGCTGTCTTTGGAAAAGTCATACTGTGTGACCCCACACATGATGGTGGTGAGGCCCCCTGCGGGTGAGTACAGCTCGGCACGTAGGTTTTTCAGGCTCACGAGGCTGCGGGTGTCAATGCGCAGCTCATCGGCCATCATGAGGGCTGATACGCGATGCTTCTCGTAGCGGGGAAGTACAATGCCTTTTACAACGCTTCCCTCCGGCAACAGCTGCAAGCCCGGGAATTCTTTTTGCCCCACGTCATCAGTAGGGTCTGCTGCCCACAGTGGCAACATGAGTGCTGCCACTGTGGTAAGCCTGATGAGGGTTTGTGTATGTGTTGTCACGCTTGGCGTGGTGTGGTGTAATGAGGAGATTAGGCCATGCGCTTATATGCATCGCGCACGAGCTGCAGGTTGGTGAGCACTTTTTCCAAATCGTCCAAGCGAACTTGGTTGGGGCCATCGCTCAATGCGTTGTCCGGGTCTTTGTGCACTTCCATGAATACCCCATCTACACCAACGGCCATGGCTGCATTGGCCAGCACAGGGGCAAGCTCACGGTCGCCACCTGTGGCGCCGCCCAGTCCACCGGGGCGCTGTACGGAGTGGGTTGCATCAAATACAACAGGGTAGCCAAATTGCTTCATCCAGTACATGCCGCGCATGTCCACCACCAAATTGTTGTATCCGAAGCTGGTGCCGCGTTCGCAAAGCATGAATTGTTCGCACCCGAACGCTATCATTTTCTCGCAGATGTTTTTGCAGTCCCATGGTGCCAGGAATTGACCTTTCTTGATGTTGACGGGCTTGCCGGTCTTGGCACAAGCTTCCAAGAGGTCGCTCTGGCGGCAGAGGAAAGCGGGGATTTGCAGCAGGTCAACGTATTGTGCAGCGTATTCAGCTTGTTCTTCTGTGTGCACGTCCGTGACGACGGGGACTTGCAATTCCTTGCCGATTTCAGAGAGAATGCGGCAACCTTCCTGGATGCCCAAGCCACGGAAACTTTTTACGCTGGTGCGGTTGGCTTTGTCGTATGAGGCTTTGAAGATGAAGGGAACATTCAGGCGTGTGCAGATTTCTTTGATGCTGCGTGCCATTTCCCAAGCAAATTCCTCTTTCTCCAAAGAGCAGGGTCCCAGTAGATAAAATGGCTTTTCGCCGCCGATTTCGATGTTCTGAATGTAGAAAGACATAGTGAGATAAGCTTACCTTGCACATTATGCAGCAAGCCCGGTGCAAAGTCAAGGTAGAATTGCAAAGTAAAGGGCTGGGAAAACGGATTTTCTGGGCTTATTGAATGGCTTGCAAAATGCGGGGCAGGGTGTTTGCGGTATGGAGAACCTGCTGCCAGGATTGAGCGATACGGTGCGCGTCTCGCTTACGGCATTGCCAAGCATCAAGCTCTGCCTGAATGGCGGCAGTCAGTGCAGCCGGTGTGTCATCATCCGCAATGCTGCCGGAATCTCTTGTCGTATACCAATGCACCATACGCAAATGCTCCCGATTTGTGGTGGCAACGGAGCATCCGCAGCACAATGCCTCTGCCGAAACTCCATGCGTCCCCTCGCTTTCGGACGTGCATACTGACACTTGGGCGCGATTGTAAAGCGCCGGTAGTTCTGCGTGGCTGACTGCACCGAGCAGGTGCAGGCGCTCTCTCTGTGCCGGGGGAAGGTTCAGCCACCAAGACTCACATGCTGCGCTGAAAGGCCCGCACAGATCAATGCGTAGTTCGGTATCGGCTTCCAGTAGAAGCTGCATCGTCTCTCGCATGAAAGCGGGGCGCTTGATGGGGTCTTCCCAATTGCCCACGCAGATGATGCGGCGTTCCTTGGGCGTGCCGGAGTAGGTGAAGCGGCTATCCACCGCAGTGGGCATGGTGTAGCATTTGTCTGCTATGGTGGGGCCATACATTTTGTGCCCGCGAAGGTATACCTTGGCTATGGGAGAGGCCGCTATGGCATCGGCGTAGCCCAGGTGTTGCGAGCGCAGAAGATTCACCACATATTCCCGTAGCAAGCGCGGGAACTTTGTTGCTTTGAGAAAATGCCCGTTGAAATCCAACTGCAAGATAAGCTTGATGCCGGCTTGGTGGATGGCTCGCGCGATGAGGGTGTAGCGGGGGTCGCCCCATGAGTAGAGGACAACGGCTTCGACGCCGGTGCTTTTCCACCATGCGGTCGAGCGGAGATTGCGGGCATCTGTGCGGATGATGTTTTCGGCTTCGTCATCAGCGTGCCACGGCAGGGGCATAATGGTCTTGCTCTCATACCCCAGCTCTCGCAAGGTGCGGCTAATCAGCCCGGTGTCTCGCGTAAAGAAGCGGGCATTGGCATGAAAAGCCACGGGGGTACATGTGTACACCTTGCGAAAGTGAGGTGTCATAAATCAGAGTGCGGCGTAGGCCGCTTGTTGTTCGCCGGGAAGGGTTGTTTCGTAATCAATCCCGAATGCATCGCGGCATGCTTCTGCGCTGGGATAGGTGCCGGCACCGGCAAAGGCATACATGGCAGCACCCAGAACTGTGCTTTCGGAGACTTTTGCCACCATGATGGGTAGCCCCAGAATGTCTGCCCTCATCTGCGTCCATATCTTGTTTCGGGCGCCACCGCCTACCAGCAGTAGCTCGGTGGCTTTGAAACCACCTACCTTTTCCAGTTTTTCCAAACGATTCTTGAGCCGCAGGGTGAGTGCCTCCATCGCCGCGCGGTAGATGTGTCCACGGGTGCGCCCCAGGATGAGCCCTTCGATGCTTCCCGGTACGGGGTCGCTGGGCAGAAAGTTGGGGGTGAGTTTCACGCCCTCGCATCCGGGGGGGATGGCGGCTGCCTCAGCATCCATCGTATCGTAGTTTTCTCCTTGGTAGCAGGTGGATTTTACCCACTCAATGATGCCGCTGGCAATCCATTGCAAACCGGGATTGAGAAGGCCTGCTTTGCTGTCGAACTCTACCGTGGCTCCGGCCGCGTAATCGTCTGCTGCCAGTGCTGCTTTGGCTGTGCGCAACATCAGGATTTCCCAGGTGCCGCTGGAAAGGAAGGGTTGGTTTTCTTTCACCCCGCTGCCGAAAAGGGCAAACTGGGTGTCGTGACCGGTGGAGATGACCGGCACCCCTGCGGGTAAGCCCAGAAGTTCGCCTGCCGCTTGGGTGAGCGTGCCGGTCACCTCGCCGGCATTGACCATGGGTGGGAAGATGCTTTTGCGCACGCCGATGGCGTTGAGGATTTCATCACTCCAATCGCCGGTGTTCAAATCTGTCATCTGCGAGGTGCCGGCCATGGTGCGGTCAGTAGCCATGGTGCCGGTCAGGCGGTGAGCCAGGATGTTGGAGATGAAAAGCCAAGCGTGTGCTTGCTCCAAGAGCTCCGGTCGGTTTTCTTTGAGCCATATAAGCTTGTATATGGTGTTGAATGCGAACTCTCCCACGCCGGAAATTTGATTCAGTGCGCTCTGGGGGATGTAGGTTTCAATCTTCTTCATCACCTCTGCCGTGCGGGGGCACTTCCAAGAGATGACGGGGTAGAGCAGTTCCCCGGCTTCATTCACAAGCGCACCATCTACCCCGAAGGTGGTGATGGTAATGCCGCATACTTGCGTAGGGTCAATCTGCGGCAGGATTTCGCGGGTGCAATCCGCAAGCTGCTTGAGGATGCGGTCTGCATTCCATACATGAAATTGCGGGTTTTCTGCCCCGGTATCGGTTGAGTTCGGTTGGCTGGCTTTGGCGATGAGCTGGCCTTTGTCATTTACCAGGATGGCGCGTACATTGGTGGCGCCACAGTCTAAACAAAGTACGTAGGACATGGTGGTTTATGAGAATATGGTGTTGAAAACTTTGTCGGCATGGAAGTGAGGTTGCCATGCATGGGCAATGGCTTGCGGGTCGCGTTGGCCGCTTTCCCATAGCTGTAATTCGTGTCGAATGGCTTCTGCCAGGGATTCCGGGGTGTCTTCTGCTGATATGGTGCCGGAATTTTTGGTGGTGTACCACAATACATCGCGTAGCGGAGTGGGACGGTTGGGGGTGACAATACTACACCCGCAGCACAAGGCTTCAGCTGAGACAATGTGTGATGACTCGAAAGATGAGGTGCACAGTACTATTTGCGCAGCACAGTATTCGGAGGCTAATTCCGCATTTTCAATGGCACCTATAAGCTTGATTTGGTGTTGAAGTTTCGGCCGAAGGCTTGTGTGCCAGCAACGTAACGCCGGAGTGATGACCCCGTATATGCGAGTTTCTGCTTGCCTTCCCAAGGTGTATAGATGTTCTAGGGTTTGCATGAGCATGGACGGCCTCTTCTGAAATTCATCATCCCAACGCCCAATACAGAGAATTAATGGTTTTTTTCCGCTTGAGTCGTACGCAAAATGGGGATTTACCGGGCAGGGCATCGGGTAGCATTTGTCTACAATATCTCGTCCGTAGAAAAGCTTGCGGCTGACGGCCTTTGCGGCATCCGGACACATGGTGATGATATCAGCATAGCTCAGGTGCCGGGCTCGTAGGATATCCTGCAACTTGACACACCCCCATGTGAGTAGTTTGCGGAGGCATGAAGTGCCTTTCGGGAAAACGCCCACAAAATCACCGGATGAATCCATATGAACAACTAAGCGAATTCCCGCCTGATGGATGGCTTTTGCAATGTTTCGGTAGCGCGGAGCCCCCCATGAGTAGAGAACAAGCCCATCAATTCCCAAAGATTTCCACCAAGCCGCAGATTCCAGATTTTTGTATTCTGTGCGTATCAGTTCTTCTCGGTGGTCATCATCATAGTATGGCAGCGGCATGATCACTTTGCTCTCGGCCCCCAAGCGGCGCAGCGCGCGGGATATGAGTCCCGAATCGCGAATGAAAAACCAATCATTCGCGTGAAACGCCACCGGTGTACAGGTGTATACTTTCTTGTATCGGGGGTTCATGCCGAGAGCGGATGTGAGTAAAATCCGCCCTGCCGCTACGGTGCGACAGGGCGGGTGTTGAGCAGAGCTTTAGTACTTGCCGTAGATGGGGCCGAAGTTGGCGCAGGCGCGGAAGTCTGCGCTTTCGGGGCAGGCTGTGCCGAACAGATCCCATGCGGCAGGGCGGTATACCTTGTCCTCAGGTACGTTGTGAGCATACACGGGGATGCGCAGCATTGAGGCCAGGGTGATGATGTCTGCACCGATGTGGCCGTATGTCCAGGCGCCATGGTTGGCACCCATGTTGGCCATCACGGTGTACACGTCCTTGAAGCCTCCCTTACCGGTGAGACGCGGGGCAAACCAAGTGGTGGGCCAACCCGGGTCTGTGCGCTGGTCGAGCTTGTCGTTCACGTCCTGGGGCAGGTCGCAGGTCCAACCTTCCACGATGGTGAGCACCGGACCCTGACCCTTCACCAAGTTCATGCGAATCATGGTCACGGGTACATTGCCCTTGGAAACGAAGTGCAGGGAGTAGCCGCCGCCGCGGAAGTATTCGCGGTTAGCGGGGCACCACTCGGAGGCAGCCATCATGGCTTCGATGTCGGCTTGGGTGGTTTCGCCTGTCTTCTTCATGATGGGGGTACCATCTTCTGCCTTGGACTGCATGTTGCCGTCCAGCGCGGTTGAGCCGGAGTTGATGAGGTGCATGATGCCGTCCTTGGCCAGACCTTCCATGGTGTAGCCGGTTACGCGCTTCACGGCGGCGGGGCTCCAATAGGTGCGGATGTCGGAGAAGCAGGCGGCACGGCCGGTGAGCTGGTGCAGCAGGAGCATGCACACGCCGTTCATGGCATCGTTTTCCGTGGCAAAGGGGATGGCCTCGCGGGGGCCGTTCCAGTCAAACGTGCTGTTGAGGATGGATTCTGCCATGTCTCCGTTGGGGTAAAAATCCGTCCAGTGGCGCTGGCCTTGGAAGCCACCGCAGATGGCGTTGAAGCCCAGCCCCTCTTCCTCGCGGTCGATGGTCTTGAGGTAGGGGTTGCCGTGCATCATGTCGCGGAAGATGATGGTCATGAGGATGCTCTCGCGCAGGGTGCGTTCTTTTTCCTCAGGGGAGAGAACCAGGTCGGGGCGGTTGCGATCCGGACCAATCTTTACATACTTTTTGGCCCATTCCATGGCCAAGTCAAACTCAGCTTTGTCGTAGATGCCAAGCTCCATGCGGCGGCGTACCTCCGTCATGTCTACGGGTTGTACGCGCATGCCGAGGTAGGCTTCCCAGAAAGAATGGTCGAGAATGGAACCTGCAATACCCATGGAGCAACCGCCAATGGAGAGGTAGCCCTTACCACGCAGGGTGGCTACGGTGAGACCGGCGCGGGCAAAGCGCAGAATCTTTTCTGCCACGTCTTCGGGGATGCTGGTGTCATCTGCATCTTGTACATCATGCCCGTAGATGGAGAATGCGGGTACGCCCTTTTGAGCGTAGCCGGCAAGGGCTGCGGCCAGATACACGGCGCCGGGGCGCTCCGTGCCATTGAAGCCCCAGATAGCTTTGGGCGTGGTGGCGTCTGTTTCAAATGTTTCGGTAATGTAGCACCAGCAGGGAGTCACAATGAGGGAGCAGCCTACATTGTTCTCAGCAAACTTCTGGTTGCATGCGGCTGCTTCTGCCGGGCCGCCGATGGTTGTGTCGGCAATGATACACTTCACGGGCTGGCCGTTGGCGTGGGTCACGTTGGCCTCAATGAGGGCAGCCGCGGCTTTGGCCATGTTCATGGTCTGATCCTCCAAGGATTCGCGGACGCCGAGGCGGCGGCCGTCAATCGTGGGACGGATACCGATGGTGGGTAATGTATCGTACTTCATAATACGTTTGGTTTAGGTTAAATAGGTTATTGTTCGGAAGGTGTGATGGGTTTGCGGAAAATGAGGCCATATACCAGCACTACGCTGAAGCAAATGGCGGGCACGATGAACGCTGCACGCACAGCCTGCGAGGATGTCATCAGATTGCTGTCCCATGTGGTGTCGAATGCGCCGGTGAGAGCCAGCCAGCAGGAATCGGTGCTGCCTATGATTTCCGACATCCAGGGGGTGATGATGGCACCACCCAGAATAGCCATGATGAGACCGGCGGCACCCAGCTTTACAACCTTGTTATCCAAGCCACCCAAGGCAATGCCGTAAATGGTGGGGAACATGAGACTCATGCAGCCGGACATGGCTACCAAGCACAGCACATTGGGGGTGAACGGCAGCCCGCCTACCTCGAACAGCACGACGGAGGGCAGGTACATCACACCGGCGCAGCATGCAATGGCTCCTACTGCAAACAGGCTCATCATGTTGGCCGGGTTGAACTTCTTCATGTAATAAGTGGCAAGCCAGCGGCATCCAATGAAGAGGATGATGGAGATGGTGTAGTAAATTGCACCCTCTGCTTTGGTTACTCCCAATTCTTTTTGGCAGTAGCAGTTGAGCCAGGTCCATGCGGCAATTTGCACGCCGACATAGAAGAATTGTGCCACAACACCCATCCAATAACGCGGGAAGGAGATAAGTTTGATGAGCATATCACGGTATGACTTCGTCACAAGAAGATATGCAATGGGCCCAAGCATGCCATAGAGTATCCAGTGTACTTTGTCCATGTCGGGGAAGATGAAATAAAGAACAGTGAGCGGGCCTACGGCAAATAAGGCGGCCACGGCTACGCGGATGCCACCATTGCTTCCTTTGCCCTCTGCCGGGGTGGATTCGGGCGCTTCTTTTTTATCATAAGGTTGTTCTTCCATTTTTGTGCGCAAGAAGAACAGCCAAATCAGGAAGGCAATAGCGCAAAGCCCTACATACGGGGCACATACCCAGAAGAGCTCAGAATCAACAATTTTCTGCAGTTCTTCGGTAGACATAGCTTTGCGTTCTTCTGCCGTGGCAGGATGCAGGTTGCTGAGGATAAGCTGTTGAGCCAGCACGATACCCATCATGGAGCCAACCGGATTGAACGCCTGTGCGAAGTTGAGACGCCGCACCCCGGTGCTTTGCGGCCCGAGGGAGAGAACGTATGGGTTGCAGGTTGTTTCCAAAAGAGAGCAGCCACTTGCTACTACGAAAATGGCAATGAAGTAAAGTTCAAAGCTTTGTGTCGAACAGGCAGGTATGTAGCAAAGAGCGCCGATAATGTAAATACCCAAACCTATCAATACCCCCACGCGGTAGGAAAACTCTTCAATTAATATGGAGGCGAAAATGGCTAATACAGCGTAGGCTCCGTAAAATGCTACCTGTATCAGGCCTGCTTTTTCTTGGGGAATGGTGAAGATTTGTTGGAAAGCCGGCACCAGATTATCCGTCATGTTGTTGAGCAGGCCCCACAAGGCAAAGCAGCTCACCAACATGAAGAAGATGGAACGGAAACGGCGCGGAACAACGGGAGTGAGATCTTTCGTGTTCATACTACTCATATCATAGTTGAGTATAGCAGCCTGTTCTGCCGTGTCAAGGTAGAAATTGATGCTTGTTCCCCCGGAAATTCAAAAAGCTTGCAATGTGGTGATAGTGGTATATAATGCCCTGCGTATTCATTTGGCTTATGAATCTGGCGATTATCGGAACGGGGTATGTGGGCTTGACAACCGGCACATGTTTTGCAGAGGTTGGCCATAGTGTTATTTGTGTGGACAACGACCGGGAGAAAGTGGAAATGCTCAAATCCGGTCGCATGCCTATTTATGAGCCGGAATTGGAGGATATGATTTTGTCCAACGTGTCTGCCGGTAAGCTTTCCTTTACAACGGATTTGCCGGCGGCTGTGCATGAATGCGACATTATCTTCATTGCTGTTCCCACGCCGCCACACGCAGATGGTTCTGTGGATCTTTCCTACATAGAGGCGGTATCGCACGAGATAGCAGATGCCTTGCGCCCGGAGCATGGCTACCGCATCATTGTGGACAAATCCACCGTACCCGTCAGCACCGGTAGCAAGGTCTCGGAGGTGATTCGCCGCTATGCTTCATGCGATGTGGAGGTGGATGTGGTATCCAACCCTGAGTTCCTGCGCGAGGGTAGTGCGGTGAAAGATTTGATGAACCCGGATCGCATTGTCATTGGGGCTAATTCACAGCGCGCCATGGATATGATGAAGCGCGTGTACCAGCCTTTCAGTGCTCCTATTGTGGAGGTGGATTTATCATCTGCGGAGCTCATCAAACATGCAGCCAATTCATTCTTGGCTCTTAAGATTTCCTATATCAATGCGGTGGCGGCTGTGTGCGAAAACGCCGGGGCAGATGTGGAGCTGGTGGCTCAGGGAATCGGGATGGATAAACGTATTTCCCGCCATTTCCTCAACGCCGGTTTGGGGTATGGTGGCTCTTGTTTTCCCAAGGATGTAAAAGGTTTCATTAATATTGCAGACCAGCTGGGTGCGCCAATGCATTTGCTGAAGGAGGTGGAGAGCATCAATGCCCGCCAGATGGAGCGTTTTTTGGAGCGCATTCGCGAAAAAATGTGGGTGTTGCGCAATAAGCACATAGCTGTGTGGGGGCTGGCTTTCAAACAGAATACGGATGATGTGCGCGAGTCCGTTGCTATCAAGCTTATACGCCGATTGGTGGAGGAGGGCGCTATCGTTACTGCATACGACCCCAAGGCTGCCGAGACGGGAACTAAGGCATTGGATGGCGTGAAGGTGACAATCTGCGATGACATGTATGAGTGCGTGCGCGGGGCAGAGGTCCTCGTCGTTGCCACCGAATGGAGGCAGTTCGCTACAGCCAATTTGGTGAAGGTGCGAGAGCTGATGAAGCTGCCAATCATTTTTGATGGCCGCAATATCCTGCACGGGGAAAATGCCGTGCATGCCGGGTTTGAGTATCATTCCGTTGGCCGCAGGACCCTTTATCCGGAACGCTGAGGTGCCGGAGCGCGTTACTTTTTACCGGCACGGGATACACCGGGTGCAAAAATGCAATCGGAGCTGCGCCCGGTGAGTTGTTGTAGCGAGCGGAAAAGATAGCGGATGATGCACGCCATGGTAATGAGCAGGGGGATGGCAATCGTCAGGTAGCCCCACCACGTCATGCTGCTCACCGCATAATTGTATTCCAATGCTTGCTCGGCAGCTGGTTTATCCAGCACCGGCAGGAGAAAATGCAATGCGAGCAGGAAGTTTGCCACGGCAGAGAAGAGAAAAGATGCAGCCATGATGCGGTTGATGCGTTGCAGGAGTGCATCGTACGCTTGCTCTTTTCCCTGATTGGCAATGTCGCGCTCAATGCCGGCTACATCAAAGACAGAGTCAGTGTAGATAAAGACGCGCAACATTGAGGCTTTGCCGCGCGATTTGACCAGCATAGCCCCGGCCAGCAACAAAGCGATGAGTGCCTCTTTGGCTGCGTACCACCAAGGGGCATCCGGCCGAATGGCGGTGTCGCTCCCCGTGTTGGCATAGATGGTGACAACGCCTGTCAGGATGGTGCCAAGCAAGCCAAATAACGTTAAAATCTCTACCTTCCCTTTGTCAATAAGAGAATAAACGCCGCAACCAATAGGTAGCGCCAAGGCAATGACCATGGCCCAAGTGGTGCCTACCTCCCACAGTTTCGGACCTTCGGTGGAGCATGTGTCCAGAATGATGACGGGAGCCAGCACGCTGAGCACCACGTTCAGGAATGTTTTAGAGCCATCGTCCATGGCCATTACTTCATGCTGCGGATGGCTTCGGCCATATCCGGTGCTTTGAACGTAGAGGAGCCTGCCACCAAGCAATCTGCTCCGGCATCCCGGCACAGCGGGGCTTGGGTAGCACCTATGCCGCCATCCATTTGGATGATGAAGCTCAGCCCGGCGGCTTCACGTTCATCTCGCAGGCGGCGAACTTTGTCCAGCACCTCACTCATGAAACTTTGCCCGCCGAATCCCGGCACCACACTCATTACCAGTATCATATCCACCTCTGCCAGATAGGGCAGTACTTTTTCCACGGGGGTGGCAGGGTTGACTGCCAAGCCGCATTGGATACCGGCAGAGCGGATAGCTGCCAATGTAGCATGCAAATCCACGTGCCCTTCGCGTTCCACATGAATCGTAATCATATTCATGCCGGCTTTCACAAAGCGGGGCAGGTAGTGATCCGGCGCATCAATCATGAGGTGTGCATCCAGGAATGCACCATCGGGCACGCTGTGGCGAATGGCCGCGCAGATATCCGGGCCAAAAGAGATGTTATCCACAAAGGAGCCATCCATCACATCCAGATGCAGCCAATCAGCCCCGGCTTGCAGGGCTCGGTTAGCTTCTTCTCCGATGCGGCGGAAATCACAAGCGAGCATGGAAGGTGCTATCAGCATGGCTTGAGCATACACGGTGTTTTATTTGTTGGCAAGTCTGAATTGTACTTATTCTGCAATACCGCAGCGGCGGAGAAGGGCTCCGGGGTCGGGGTCGCGCTGCATGAAGTCGCGGTACAGCTCTGCGGCGGGGCGGCTGTTGCCTTGTGAGAGGATACAGCGGCGGAATCGCGCCCGGTGGCCGGGTTGAAAATCCCCTCGGCGGCAAAGCGGGAGAAAGCATCAGCCTCCAGCATTTCGGCCCATTTGTAGGAATAGTAGCCGGATTCGTAGCCACCATCGAAGATGTGGGAGAAGCCACGCAGCATACTGTAGCCGGTTTCCGTCATCGGTACGCGATATTCTGCCAGGATTTCACGGTCTACTTCCTCAATATCGCGGTTGAGATAACGGGCTGTGTTTTTGTGCAGCTCCAAGTCTAATTTACCGAAACTGAGCTGGCGCATGAAGAAAGAAGCAGCTCCGTAATTGCGGGCAGCCAGCATTTTGTCCTTCAACTCGGCGGGGATGCACTCGCCGCTCTGCCAATGGCGGGCATACTTGTCCATCGCATCGCGTTCCCAAGTCCAGTTTTCATTGATTTGGCTGGGCAGCTCCACAAAGTCCCAAGCCACGTTGCAACCGGCCAGCGAGCGCACTTCCACATCACTCAGAATCTGGTGCAGCAAGTGCCCGAATTCATGGAATACAGTTTCCACTTCATAGTGACTCAGCAGGGCGGGCTTGCCCTCCGTGGGTTTGCTCATGTTGCCGCACATGAGCGCTAAGTGAGGCTCACGGGGCATGCCATTCATGGGGGGCAACCCGCAGCGCAGGCAATCCATCCATGCCCCGGCGCGTTTCTCATCGCGCGGGTACCAGTCGGCGTAGAATGAGCCCAGATGCTCGCCGCTCGCATCATCGTACACTTCGTAAAAGAGTACCTCCGGGTGCCACACTTCCACCGCATCGGGGGTGGGGGTGTCCCCATTTACGGCGCACCACGTTTCCCGTTGGCGGAAGTGGATGCCATACAGCCCGGCGTAGATGGAGAACATACCATCCAGCACATTTTGCATGGGAAAGTAGGGGCGCAGATCCTCGCTGTCAAAATCATAGCGTTCCTTGCGCAGTTTTTCGCTCCAGTAGCCCACGTCCCACGGCTTCATGATGGGCATGGCGGTACCAATCTTATCTTCTGCAAAACGGCGGATGGCCTCCTGCTCGGCACGGAAAGCGGCTAAAACTTTGGCATGCAAATCATCCGTGAAACGCAGGGCTGTGGCTCCGCTGCCGGCCATGCGGCGGCTCGTCACGTAATCAGAACAGCTTTCATAGCCCAGCATCGCGGCTTTTTCCGCGCGTAACGCCAAAATCTCGTGGATGATGGCTTGTGTGTCGTATTCTCCCGTGCCTCTGGAATTGAAAGCATGCCATACACGGCTGCGCAGAGCCTCATTGTCGGCAAATGTGAGCACGGGTTGCACAGAGGTGGCTTGCAGGGTAAAACGCCATTGCGGTGCATCCTCGCTTCCGTAACCCTTGCTCAGCGCATCCTGCCGCGCATTGGCCAAGGCAGAGGCGGGTAAGCCGGCCAGCTCGCTTTCATCTGCCGTCACGTATTCCCAAGCGTTGGTGGCATCCAGCACCTTCTCCCCAAACTGCTGGGAAAGCTGGGCTAATTTGGTGGAGATTTCCGTATAGCGAGCTTTGTCTTCATCATTCAAGTCAGCCCCGTTTTCGCGGAAATCTGCCAGTGTTTCCTGCATGAAACGCTGTTTCACGGCCGATACTTCTGCCGCCCACGGCATGGCGGCTGCTTTTTTGAGCACGGCATACAAACGAGGGTTCAGCGTCACCCCGGAGGAATAGATGACTACCTCCGGCATCAATTCGTTGATGACTTCGCGCAGCTCCGGAGCATCCATCACGGAGCGCAGGTGGTTCAGGCGCTGCCACCCCCGCAGCAGAGCCGCGCCGGATTCCTCCAACGCCGCAAAGGTATTCTCGTAAGTGGGGGATTCCACTTGGCAAATGCTTTCCACCGCCGCCTTGGCTTGTTCAATGGCGAGGCGGATGTCAATGCGGGCTTGCTCCGGGGTGAGACGGGACCATTCCACATTCAGCGTATCTTCAAGAAAGGGGTGTTCACTCATATTGCCCGCCATTCTACCAGCCGCTTTGTTCCCCTGCAAGCTCTTAAATTGGCATGGGCAAGCAACAAGAACAGATTGACTTTTGGCGCATGTGCGTGTATGATGCGCGCGAACATGAACACATACAAAATTGCAGTATTGGCGGGCGATGGCATCGGCCCGGAGGTCATGCAGGAAGCTTTGCGTGTGCTGGATGCCGTGGAAGCTAAATTCGGATTTGCCACGGAGCGCACATCATGTTATGTGGGCGGTGCCGGCATTGATAACTGCGGCAAGGCATTGCCTGCTGAAACGCTGGCGGCTTGCGAAGCGGCAGATGCTATTCTCTTCGGCTCCGTGGGTGGCCCCAAGTGGGATGTCCTGCCGCCGGATGAACGCCCTGAGCGCGGTGCCTTACTGCCCCTGCGCAAGCACTTTGGCCTCTATGCCAACCTGCGCCCCGGCATTTGCCTGCCCGAACTGGTGGATGCTTCTCCCGTGAAAAACAGCATCATCCCCCAGGGGTTTGATATCCTCTGCGTGCGCGAACTCACCGGCGGTATGTACTTCGGCCAGCCCAAGTTCTATGGCGAGCGAGATGGTGAAATCGTGGCTCTTGATACCCTTTTCTACCGCAAGAGCGAGGTGGAGCGCATTGCCAAGGTCGCCTTTGAGGCGGCTCGTGGTCGCAGGGGACGTCTGTGCAGCGTGGATAAGGCCAACGTGTTGAGTTCCTCTGTGATGTGGCGCGATGTGATGAATGCCATGGCTCCCCAATATCCGGACGTGCAGCTCACCCACATGTATGTGGATAACGCAGCCATGCAGTTGGTGCGTAATCCCGGCCAGTTTGATGTGATGGTCACTGAAAACACCTTTGGTGATATCCTTACGGATGAAATGGCCATTGTATGCGGTTCCTTGGGCATGCTGCCCAGTGCCTCCCTCTGCTGCGAGGGGGATAGTGTGTTCGGCCTGTACGAACCCTCCGGCGGTTCGGCACCCGACATTGCCGGGCAGGGCATTGCCAACCCCATAGCACAGATTCTCTCCATGAGCATGCTGCTGCGCTACACCTGCCGCGAGACTGCCGCAGCCGATGCGGTGGATGCTGCTGTACGCAAGGTGATTACCGCCGGCTATCGCACGGGAGACCTGGCAACCGGCGCCTCGGGAGAAATTCGTGTGGGAACCTCCGGCATGGGAGATGCCATCATCGCGGCTCTCTGATTTCTGCTTGACAGATAGCCCGTAAGGGCGTATGTATACCCCCAACACATTCTACAAAAACTTATGAACCGAGACGAAAAAACACTCATTCTTTTCAAGCCGGACTGCGTGCGCAAGAATCTTTCCGGTGTGATTTTGCAGCGCCTTCTGGGCGAGGGCTTCCGCCTGCGTGCCATGAAGATGATGCAACTCAACGATGCCGTGTTGCGCGAGCACTACGGCCACATCATTGATTTGGTGATAGATGGCGAGCCTCTTTTCCCCAAGCTGTCCGCATTTATGCAGACCAGTCCCGTGGTGGCGCTCGTGCTTTCAGGCCCCGGTGTTATCACCCGCGTGCGCACCATCCTTGGACCCACCAACTCCATGAAGGCTGATAAGGGCACCATCCGTGGCGATTACGGCACCAACAGCATGCTCAATATCTGCCACGCCTCCGATTCTCCCGAAAGCGCCGAGGTGGAAATCAAGCGCTTCTTCAAGCCCGAAGAAATCTTCGACAACGTGGATTAATTCCCCCCCCCTCACACCATCTAAAAAAGAGAGGCAGGTATGTTGGTACCTGCCTCTCTTTTTTAGATGGTGTTTAGCTGAACCTCAATCAAAGAATATAGGCGCTGATAAGCTTGCTGAGGGCAGGGAGGTGAAGTCCGTTATAAGAAACGGGATAGTGTTAATTAGAATTCCTGAGCTTGGCGAATATGGGCTCTCCAAGCTTCGACCATGGGGTGCGCCATGAATTTTTCCATGGGGGTATTGGGTACAAAGTTGCGGGGGATACACACGCGCAAGGTGTGTGGCAGCTTGCGGATGCGGAGCGTCTCACCGGGCAGGAGAGTACCGGCATAATCACCATCCAGCTGGTAATCCAGCTTGCCATCTGCTGTGATATCGCATTCAGAGAAAGTACACAGGCGGGTGAACTCGCTCGTGTTGCGGCGGGTGGCACCGCGTTGCAGCATACAGCCCAGTATCTCGAAGAGAATGGGCATGCTTTCTTGGTGGATGACTGCGGCGTTGAGCAACCCATCGTCATAGCGGGCCTCTGCAAAGAGATGCGCCTCCCCGCCGTAGCGCTTACCATTGCCCAAAATGATTTGTGTCCCGGTGTAAGCTTTGCCATCCGGCAGGGTCATGGTGATGATAGGGTGGCTTTGCATGGCCACACGCAGCCCTGTATAGATGTGCGCCGCCGCTCCCATGTGTTTCTTCAGTCCGGGGGTGATGAGTTTGATGATGCGGGCATCCGGCCCGAATCCGGCCATTTGCAGGAATGGTTGGTCGTTGACGGTGAAGATATCCACCTGCTGGCGCACCCCGCTTTGGATGGTATCCAGCGCCACATCAAAGCGGCGGGAGCCAATACCCAGTTCGCGGGAAAAGACATTCATGGTGCCGCAGGGCAAAATGCCCAGAGCTGATTTGGTGCCGATGAGTCCGCGAGCCGCGCACATCAGGGTGCCATCGCCACCGGCAGCTGCCACCACAGGTTCCCCCGCCTCTGCCAATTCACGAGCCTTGGCGGTCAAATCCTCCGCGCTTTTCGTGGGGATGATGGTGAAAGACGCGCGGTTGGCATCCAGCCATCCCTTGAGCCCGGAGCGAAAGAGACTACCGGCCTTGGGGTTGATGAGCAGGGGTACTGTAATGTGCATGGAAAGGGGAAATGTGGTATCAGAGTATAGCCATCACGGCTACAAAGAATGATACGGTGAACGCCGGGGAATCTATCAAATCAAAGATGCCCCCAATCCCCGGCAGCAGCGAACCGCTGTCCTTGACGGCCAAACCGCGCTTGATGAGAGAACCGGCCAAATCCCCTGCTACACTCAAAATGAAGATGCAGGGCATCAGTACGCAAAAGAAGACCACCGGGGTGAGAGCAAACTCAAAGTCCGTGAGCCCCAGCATGTACCAGCCGCATACAGAGGTAATGATGAAAGAGCCGATGATGCCTTCCCACGTCTTCTTGGGCGACACAACCGGGCTGAATCTGCGCTTGATGAACTTGCCCCCCAGCAGCACGCCACTCACATAGGCCCAGATGTCACTCATCTTGGTGACGAGTACCAGCCAGAGCAGATTCCAGATGCTTTCGGGGGTGGACAGCGTGCTCAGAGCAAAGGCAAAGAGCCACACGGGGTATACAAAAGAAAGGATGGTGATGCCTATACTGCTCAGCGCTGTGCTGCCGTCGCTCCCCTTGTAATCCATGCGGTACAATTCGCAGAAAAAGGCAACCAAAACATACAGCACCAACATGGCAAGCGCCATGAGAGAAAAGTCGAATACTGCGAACAGCGCCATGGGGCCATCCTCGCCGCTAACGAAGATGGGCTCTGCCTGTTCCGAAAGCAGCAGCATTCCCGCGGCCATGAGCCATGGATACACTAAGCCTGCGGCCAATGCCAGCTTGCGGTTGGCGGCTCGCCCGCGCTCTCGCAGCATGTTGAACCACTCATAGCTGGTCAGGTTGCACAGCACGCACACCAACAGAGCATAGCCAATAGGGTTGTTCCAGCATACTGTCCCACCGAGAAGGGCCAGGAGAATCACTGTGCTTAATCCGCGCTCAAGAAATGTTTTTACTTTGGGGGTCATGTCTGCTGTGTATCTTGCTGTTACGCACCTGAGTGTAGTGCCTTAAGATTAATTTGTCAATGTTTTAATGCTTGAAAAGCTGGGAACAAAAGTCGTGTTAGGGAGAGCCTTGGCAAAATGAGAGATGGAGAGAGTTGTTTCCTCTCTCTCTATCTAGCGTTCCTCTATGCGAAAGCGCTGCATCATCAGTTTGTATTCATCCTGAGCCGTCAGGCATGTGTCTCGCAGATATCCCGGAATGTTCGGCCAGTGCCGCAAACCACGATAGTAAAACATTTTCAGCTCGTCTGTAATAATGAAAGGAATGATACCATTGGTTAGGCATTCTTTGAACATGATGAGTCGCCCTACGCGCCCATTCCCATCTTGGAAAGGATGAATAAGCTCGAAACGGTGGTGAAAGTCAAGAATATCATCTAAGCTCTTGTGCTTTTTTGTATGATATTGGTGCAGCAAGTTTTGCAGCTCCGTTGCAACATTCTCCGGCGCAGCCGTTTCGAGCCCACCCACTTCATTGGGTAACTGTTTATAGCGCCCCACGGAAAACCAGCTTTTGCGAGAATCGGAAGTGCCGCTTTTGAGCATGGCGTGGAGTTCGCAGATAAATGCGGCATGCAGTTTCTCTTCTGCCCGGGCGATGATGTAGTCAACGCACCGGAAATGATTGCTCGTTTCGATGATGTCATCTACTTGCAATATCTCGTTTTCTCCCCCAATGGTGTTTGTTTCGAAAATAAAACGCGTCTGTTCCTGCGTGAGCCGGCTCCCCTCTATGTGATTGGAATTGTATGTCAACTCAATCTGTGTTTTGTGGTAGATTCCCCCGGGGAGTCTCATCTCCATTTGCTCTCGCAGAATGTCAAGAAGCGGCATTGGCTTTTTCTTTTTCGCCCGCCGAAGCGGAATCGGAGCATTTTCAGGTATGTTCCATGTTTTTCCCGTCAGAAATGCTCCTTCTATTTTGCCGATTGCACAATAGTGCCTAGCAGTACGTTCGGCTATGCCGTTGCGTATGGCAAACTCTGCGGCAGATATGTATTTTCTCGTTTCCACGCGCTCATTTTATCATTTCTTGCCGGTATCGGCAAGAAATATATACTTTTGCTTTCATTTTGAGCCAAAAAATGCCCCGTTGCCGAAGCAACGGGGCTGAGAAGAAAGCCTTGTCTTAGTGGGCGCATCCGGGGCAGGCCCAGCCGGCACGGATATCAGCAAAGAAGTCGTTGCCCTTGTCATCCACCAGAATGTAGGCGGGGAAGTCCTTCACGGTAATCTTCCAGATGGCTTCCATGCCCAGTTCGGGGTACTCGATGCATTCGATGGAGGTGATACAGTTCTTGGCGAGGTCTGCTGCCACACCACCGATGGAACCGAGGTAGAAGCCGCCGTACTTCTGGCAGGCATCAGTCACGCATTGGGCGCGGTTGCCCTTGGCAATCATAATCATGCTGCCGCCGTGGCTCTGGAAAAGGTCTACGTAGGAGTCCATGCGGCCCGCTGTGGTGGGGCCAAAGGAACCGGAGGGATAGCCCTCTGGCGTCTTGGCGGGGCCTGCGTAGTAAATGGGGTGATCCTTCACGTACTGGGGCAGATCTTTGCCGGCATCAATCAGCTCCTTGAGCTTGGCGTGGGCAATATCGCGCCCCACGATGATGGTTCCGCTCAGGGAGAGGCGGGTCTTGACGGGGTACTTGGTGAGTTCGGCCAGCACTTCCTTCATGGGGCGATCCAAATCAATGGGCACGCCGGCGCTCTTTGTTTCGCGCAGCTCGGCGGGGATGTACTTGCCGGGGTCGTACTCCAGTTCTTCGATGAAGATACCCTCGGGGGTAATCTTGGCTTTGGCATTGCGGTCTGCAGAGCAGGATACACCCAGTGCTACCGGGCAGGAAGCACCATGGCGGGGCAGACGCACCACACGCACATCCAACGCAAAGGCTTTGCCGCCGAACTGAGCACCCAAGCCCAGCTTCTCCGCTTCCTTCTTGAGCTCGTTTTCCAGCTCTACATCGCGGAAAGCGCGGCCGTGTTCGTTGCCGCTGGTGGGCAGGCTGTCGTAGTATTTGGTGGAGGCCAACTTCACTGTCTTGAGGCAGATTTCGGCACTGGTGCCACCCACCACAAAGGCCACGTGATAGGGCGGGCAGGCTGCGGTGCCGAGAGTACTCATCTTCTCCACCATGAACTTCTTGAGGGAGGTGGGGTTGAGCAGAGCCTTCGTCTCCTGGTACAGATACGTCTTGTTGGCAGAGCCGCCGCCCTTGGCGATGAAGAGGAAAGAGTAATCCATGCCGTGGTCGGTGGCAAAGAGGTCAATCTGGGCGGGCAGATTGGTGCCGGTGTTGATTTCCTTGTACATATCCAGCGCCACGTTTTGGGAGTAGCGCAGATTATTCTTGGTGTAGCAATCGTAAGCGCCGCGGGAGATGTACTCGGCATCGTTGTAGCCGGTCCATACCTGCTGCCCCTTCTTGCCCACGCAAATGGCCGTGCCCGTGTCTTGGCACAGGGGCAGCACGCCCAAGGCTGCCACCTCGGCATTGCGCAGCATGGTCAGCGCCACGCTCTTATCGTTCTCAGAGGCTTCCGGGTCATCCAGAATATCGCGCACCATTTGCAGGTGTTCCGGGCGCAGGTAGAAAGCTACATCATGCCAAGCAGTTTCGGCCAGCAGGCGGAGCCCCTCCGGCTCCACTTTCAGTATGGGCTTGCCTTCAAACTCACTCACGCTGACGTAATCCTTGGTAATAAGACGGTATTTAGTCGTATCTTCCCCCATGGGGAACATTTCCTGATACACAAAGGGAGGTGTTGCCATAACGCCGTTAGTTGTACCACTTGTGCCGGCTTTTTGCCAGCAAAAAATGCTCATATCGGTCGCTTTGAAAGCTTTTTGCAGTTGACTCGGCCCGGAGTAGCTGCTAGGCTCCGCCACAGCATGAAGATTCCACCCTATTGGCATAGCGCAGAGTGCAACATCAACGGCAGGGCATACCGCTTGCGCGGGGTGTCGTGGGTATCGGAAGAGGATGCCCGTGCCAAGTGGGAAACCAAGACAGAACTGATGCGGCGCTTTTTGGCAAGTGGGTGTAGCACCGCCATGTCGGAGCAGATGCGGAGTGCGTGGCTGGAGCTGGATGCAGGAGAGGAGGGACGATACGCTGTCCTTATGCCTGAGCCCGTGGTGGAGCAGCCGGATGCTGCAAACATTATCACTCGCAATCGCTACGGGGTAGAGGTGCTCAACTCCACCGAGTTATGCTTCGTTGATGTCGACCGCATACCTCCCCGACCTTTCGATTGGCTGCGCCGTTTGCTGGGGCAAGATACCGCCCCCGAAGCCTGCTTGCTGGAAAAACTGCATCGGCTCGTGGGTGATGGCGATTTGCGCGGCGCCCGCGTGTATCGCACCTCCAGAGGTTGGCGCATCCTTGCGCTGGAACCCGGTTTGCAACCGGATTCTCACCGCATGCAGGTGATTTTTGAACAGTTGCACGCCGATGAACTCTACGCGCACCTCTGCGCCAAGCAACAATGCTGGCGCGCGCGTCTCACACCCAAGCCCTCCAAAGTGGGCATGCCGCGCTATCCCCGCCCTGCGTGCTCCGCTGCCGCCCAAAGCCCGGAGACGCAGCAGTGGATTGAGGAATACGCCGCTGCATCCGCTCCCTATGCCGTATGCCGCCTCATTGAAACCCTGGGCGCGCCCCTTCAGCATCCCCTTATTGAGCTGCATGATACCCGCACCCGCGCCCTCCGCCCCGATTGGCCTTTGCGATGATGCTCCTTACTGATTAATTGAGCCGATTCTGCTCAAGGGAGAAGTCCATGATGCCGCAGAATGGCTTGCACCCATGCTTGCTTCCCGGGTGTGTATACCGGCAATTTTTTTCCATCGTAAACAAGAACCGCATGGGCTTTTTTGCCGAAGAAGGCGCCCCATCCCTTCATGTCCAATCCTTTCACGATGTGTGATTGTTGGTAGAGTCAAAAGGAGAAGCGGAGATGCTTATTATTTGCAGTGTTGCTTTCGATACCTATCAGAGTACAGGATGCTTGTGTAGACAGGGTATTTTTTCTGCGCTGCCTGAATGAGGGTGAAAATCTCGGCATAATCCGGTTTGCCTTCTGCATAGTTCGTCCAGAAAGAGGTGCCGGGAGGCGGAAACGGAATGGCTCCATGAGCCAAGAGAAGTGACACGATTTCCTTATCCTTCTTGAGCATGGCTTCTGTCAGAGGTGTACCACTCCAGCCATCGTGACTCCACCAATCGTTTACTTCTTCGGGATGTTCCTTGATGCGAGTCATCACAGCTTGCCGAGAGGCTTCACGGCCATCCATGTTCTGAATGAGGCGAATGAGTACGCTGTCATACTGGCAATATCGTCTATTCCCGAATGCCGGGTGGTTGGGATTGCCGGAATAAACAACTTCCTCGGCTTTTACGGCAAAAAACGGAAGTGTGCAACATGTGATAAAAATGAAAAACTTCTTCATATTGAAAGTGGCAAGGTTAACATTCGTGCATCAACTGTACCTGCATCCGGGGGGGGGCTTAATTCGCAGACGCGGCTGGTTTCCGGGTATCATTCAGCAGCTCCAGAGTGCGGAAGTCGTATTCTTTGGTATGGGTGCCTGAGTAGGCACCGGTTTGGGGGTGAAATTGCTCGATGTAGAAGCGGAGGCGGTCTTTCAGCTCCACAAAGACAAAGGGTTTCACCATGGAGAGTTCGTGAGCCCAAGGGCGGTCATGGCATATCCACGCGCCTTTGGTTTCGAGCGTTTTGACGGCGATGCGGCAGCTGCGGCCATCCGGTGCAATGTGTTTGAGGTAGCCGTTGAGAGCGTAGGCTCCGCGGGCTCCTGTGCGGCCTCTGGCAGAATAGACCACGCGCTTGGCTGCATCCCAGGTGGGGGGAGTGCGCCGCCATTTGTGGGAGGGGAATAGGTGGCGGAAGATCTCTGCCTCCTCATCCGAGATGTCGCTTTGGGCACCGCGCAGTTCTCGGCGCGTCCATTGCTTGTGCTCGGTGCGTTCGATTTGGCGGGTCTGCGGGTTGTAGAGCACCCAGTCAACAGACAATGTTTCCTCATCCCTATCAACGATGTCCACCAAATGAGAGGCAAACACAAAAGGTACGATGGCGTGGTATAGCTGCTGCGTGAAATTGACTCGTTTATCGGGTGCGGATTCAAAGCGCTCGCAGAAGATTTTGCGCATGGTGCTGCCATTCTCTGCCAGAAGCATCAGGCGTTCGCGCAGCACACGCTTGCCTGCCTTGTTGCGCCCCCATGAGGAGGCGTATTGTACAAGCTTCTCAGCATCCCAGGCTTCTGCCACCGGCTCAGCTTCGGTACCGAAATAGCGCTCGAATAGGGCAGCATCTGCCGGGGAAACGGCAGTGCCAAGGTGCGTCTCCGTGTAGGCGCGTTCTTTCGTCTCGCCGGCATGCACCAACGGCGCAGTCCATACCAGCGATGCAAGAAACAAGCTCACGCCCCCTTTCACATACATTCTCATAGTTCCTCCTCTTTTGCTCATGATAACATGGTACGGAGATGAATCCAACTTTTTTCCGCAATATAGCGCTTGAATGTTGAAAATGCTTGCTATATCAAATGAATATGCGATACTGTTAGGGTATGAAAAGCGCATCATTGCTGAGTATGTTGCTGGCAGCCGCTACGGTGGCGACAGGGGAGCCTGAAATGCCCAATCACGGGGTACTGATGGAGGTGTGGGACAATGTCAAGATTGGGCGTATGGAGGAATTTCTTGCGGAGATGGGGAAGCGCCCGGCCAAGACGGTGTACATCAAAGAGAGTATTGATGAGAATGCCTCGGGCGTGGATCATTTTGGGGCGCGCTTTTCTGCTTGGATTACCGCACCCAAATCAGGTGAATACACGTTTTATTTGGCGGCTGATGATGCGGCAGAGTTGTTGCTGAGTACCGATGAAAATGAGGCGAACTTACGCAAGATTTGCTCGGTGGGTTCATACACACCGCGTCATCAATTTGTGCCAGGGCGAGGCTCGGGCAAAGTGCAGTTGCAAGAAGGGAAAAAATACGCGCTTGTGTTGCATTATAAAGAGGCGGTGAATGATGATCACGTGGCGCTGGCGTGGTCCGGACCCGGCATGTCGAAAGATATCGTTGCTAAAAAGTATCTGACTCCTCGTGTCAATGATACCCAGCTCAAACGATGGCAGGAAACTGTCGCCAAAGAAGCCCAGGGCAAAAAACTGTGCCATGAGATGTGTCGGCTGAAATCAACGGAGCTGGCTGCTTGGTTGGATAAGTTGCCGCGCCACGAGCAGCAGCTTCTTGTGGATTTTTTGCTCAGGGAACAAAGCCGAATAAGCGCAAGCACCAAGGGGGAGGGTTTTCAAAAGGCCATGTATCGTTTTGCAAAGGTAGCCGCCGGTATTAAAGCAACGCCGAAGAAACCCGTTACCAATCCCGTGGCTAAGACTCTGTTGCTGATGGAAGATGCTCGGTTGAAATCGCTCTCCCACGAGGAGCTGCTCCAATATGGTGCGCACCGCTTGGCGGCCTCCTTGGGCAAGATTCCTAAAAAGGCCAAGGCGGTCAAGCTTACGCAGAAGCTTCATTCGCGCGGCGATAAGTGGCGGGAGGAGTACGTCTCCCTCGGGTTGTATGCCATGCCCGGCAAGCCGGTGACGGTGACGATACCGCAAGAATACGTCGGCAAGAAGCTGGAAGTGCAGGTGGGGCACCATTTCCCGCATAAAAACAAGCCACTCGTTTGCATGCCGAACACCACCTATTGGTTCAAGCTGGATAAAGTGACAACCGAGTTGGTGACACCGCATGGTGGGCTCATGCTGCTGAAAGTACCCCGAGAAGTGGCGCTGAATGATACCCCCGTGACAATTGAGGGCGCGCTGCGTGCTCCGCGCTTCATCTTGGGTAAACACACGGATGAAGATTGGAAAAAACTCAAGAAAGCGCCCGCTCCGTGGGGTGAGTTGGTGAGCGAGCATATCATCCTCGTGGTGCCTCGGGATGTCTTGCAGACCCTCACCAACCCCACCGAGGTGATGACTTGGTGGAACACCAACAACCGTGATTTGGAGGATTTCTACTCATACTATCCTAAGGTGGCTTTTCGTATGCATTCCGGTCACTATGCGGAGGAGGGGGTGTCCTTCTGGCCGCTGCATTGGGAACCCAAGAATATGGCTTACCTGCTGAACTTGGAGGCCATGAAAGCCAAGAACTCGGCACTCTTCCTGCATGAGCATGGACACCACAGCGATTTTTGGGAAATGGAACTTTCCTTTTGGGGTGAATCCACCACCAACTGGGGTGGGTATTACCTGAAAGCCCGCCCCGGCATGGCCTTTGATTGGAAAGACTCTCATGATGCGCACCTACGCCGTCTTTTTGATGCAAGCGATAAGGGGATGCAGGAAATCATGCAGGATAAATGGTACAAAATCTCCAACAAAGGAACGCACCATTGGTCCTACCCCATCACCTCCATGATGATTGGCTATGCCGAGGACTTTGGCTGGGATTGTGTGAAGAACACTATCAAACGCCTGCGCAACAAGGAGGACGCTATGTATAAGTGGGATTTTGTGCAGGGTGCAGATGCAGATCAAGCCAAGATAGACCGCTACCTGATTGGGCTTTCCGAAGCTGCCCGACGCGATGTTCGCCCCTATTTTGCACACTTCAAAATGTTCCCTTCCGATGGTGCCGCCGCCTATCTCAACAAGCTTAAGCTTCCCCCGTGGGATTTGACTTATCTGGTGCAGCCGGCTCCTGCCGAAACGGTCAAAAATGTGTCCCTGACCATTGCTTGCGGTGAGAATGAACTACTGAGCTTTGCAAAAAAAGCCGCCATCCAGTGGCATCCTGTGTCCAAAATGGGTGGCCGTGTCACCATGCAGGGAAAGAGCCATGCTGTCTACACTCCGCTCGATGGCTTTACCGGTGAGGATACGATACGCTACCGCGTTTCCAATGAGGTAGGCGCGGTGGATAAAGAAATGCGCATCATGGTGGAATGATGCGCATGCCGGGGGCTTTTGCTTACTTGCCGGTGGAGAATGCAGGCAAGACGAGGCGCACCCGCTCGGCGGGTGAGTCTTTGAGGCGGAACATGGCGCTTGCGGTAAAGGGCGCGGCGCCTTGTTTCTTCCAGCTAAGCTGAGCTTGGCCGGAGTGAGGGGTGGTGAAGTACAGGGTGA
Source organism: Akkermansia sp. (assembly GCA_017435505.1). GTDB lineage: Bacteria > Verrucomicrobiota > Verrucomicrobiia > Verrucomicrobiales > Akkermansiaceae > Akkermansia. The sequence continues at coordinate 69,243 of JAFSEZ010000042.1, read as the reverse complement.
GGGTGGCCTCGGTGTTGTAATTTTGCAGCGAGATGATGGCTCTCCCCTGTGTGGTGGGGGTGTAAGCAATGTTCAGGGGCATGGGTGCATCATACTGAGAGGTGGCGGCGGCTTGCGTTTCGGGAAGCGCGGCAAACGACCCGGTATAGGTCGGGAATTGGATGAGCATGGGCGCTGAGGCTACCGTGTCATCGGCGAAGTGTAGCTCCAAGCAAGTCTTGGCCAGTGTGGCCGGTGCGGTGGAGCTTGCGCCGGGAGACGCACTTGTACTGCATGCGGGGGTAAGAAGGGTGGCTATCAGTACCCATGCAGCTGAAGAAGGGATTTTCATGGACAAATCAGAAGCTTGTAGAACAAGAAGCACCGCCTATCCCTTGATTGCAAACGATAGGCGGTGCGGGTAATGGGTGGGTACGAGTTTACTCCTCGCAGGGGTCTTCGATCGTGCCGGACTCGCAGGGGGCATCTTCGCCCATGTCATCATCGTCAGCAGACATGAACATGCCGTGTACAGCCGGGCTATCAATGCCCAATCCAATGCATATCTTGAGCAGGTTGGCAGCAATGTCAATCACCTGCAGCTTTGTCTTGAAAGGAAGGACGGAGGAAAGTTCGGTGGGGTCGGCTTCACCGGTGATGGTGGGCATGAGTGCTGCTGCAGCTTTGCCTTCGCTCAGCGGTGCGGCTGCGGCCACCAGGGCATTCAGTTCCGGCGCAGACATGAGACCTTGAATGACGCCTAAACGCTGCTCGTTGGTGAGCGGCTCCAGCGCTTGCACAATGGCGGGGGTGCTGGCAGAAAGCTGGGCATCCAGCTCGGAAATCAGAGCGGGTAAATCCTTGTCTTGTGCGCCATCGAGACGGGCAGTCAGCTGGGTGAGCGCGGTCTTGATGGTGTCTTGAGCTGTTACTTCGGGAGAGGCTTGCACAGTCATGCAGACCATGGGAGCCAGTGCCAGAGCCATGTAGGTATACTTATTCATAGTGTGAGGTAAGGGTTCAATTTCAGGCGACGTGATTCGGTATATACGTCATCTCTGCTTTAGCATATACCGGTTGATATGTAAAGAAAATTGATGTATTAGTACATGATTTTGGTGGGGATTGTAGAGGGGACTCTAGCAAATGGGAAGGATTCATTTGGAAAGGGCACGGAGCGTATCTGCAATGATGCTGCGAGCCCGGGCCACATCCTGCGCGTGCTGCATGCAAGTGCTGCGCTCTACGGTGAAGATGGCGGCCAAGTGGGCATTCATGCGCTCGATAGCTGCTGCGGCTTGGGGGGATTCTTCTGCGCGGGCGCGGAGCAGTGCTATTTTTTCGTATTCTTCAATGCCATCGCGCAGGCGTTCAAAGCGAATGGAGCTGCGGTTGCCGGGGTATACGAGGAAGCAATCGCCTGTGGGCCAATTGCCGAAATCGGTGCATTGCATGGGGTTGCGATTCCAGGCGTTGTAAGCCCAGCGCAGGAAGCCATCCAAGTGATTGGCTGCGGCAAAAAATCCCAGCCATTCGGCTTCTGCGGGGGCGGAGGTGGTGAAGGTATTGGGCACGCGGGGGTGCAGACACACATAGAACGTGGTGATTTTGCCGGCAGCTTTGCGCTGGCGCAGCATATCGCCCAAGGCGGATCCGGCGTGGGTAATGACCGGGGAGATGCTGTAGACCTCATCGGTGAGGGCAGATGGCTTGTCTACCGCAGAGGCGATGTGGAAAGAGGGGGCGTTTTCCTGCACGAGACGCATGGCTTCGCGTACCATGTAATCGGGACGTTCATCAATGGAGATGCAGGTCTTCTCTGCCCAGCCTTTTTTCTGCATGTGGCGGTGAAAATTCCGCAGGAAAGGAGCCCACAGCTCCTCAAACGCAGCTTTACCGGGTGTGGCCTCCAGGTAGGCCGTTTGCCCTGTTGCTTCATCAAAATACTGAATCTTGAGGTGCCAGGGTAACATAGAATAGCAGCTGATTTGTCCGCGAATGCCGACCTCATCGTGCATGAAATGAATCCACTTATCCAGTACCGCGTAGTCGTAGCGCATTACCCCATCTTTGCCGCGAACCCAGCGTACCATGGAGGGATACCAATCGTAGGTTTGGGCATTCCATGCTTCATCCAGCAAGGTGCAGGTGATGCATTTTTGCCCGGCTTCTGCCAAGCGCTTCATGAGCGGGCGCATCAGCGCAAAATGCTCGGCCGACCACGGCTCCACATCGTGCCAGCGCGCCACGGCGTACGGGTATTGCCACAAATCCAGGTGCATTTTCCAATCCTGTGGCTTGGGAAGGCATGCTTGCTCTACCTGAATCTCAATATCCTGCCGGGCAGATTCGCAGCCCGGTGCCGTGGCGGTGACGCTCCCTTGGTACACACCGGGCTCTGCGTCCTGCGGCACATTCACTTCATACCACACGGCGCGGCAAATACCTGCCGGGGTGTTGCATTGAGTCTCATGCCCTATGATATCTGCCGTGCGGGTCTTGCCTGCCTGCACATAGCGTACCATGCGCACGGTGGCGGGTATTTCCTTGTCTCCTTGGCGCAGCGTGGTGCTGCTCACGCTGATGCTGGCTTCCCCTCCATCCGCAGAAATGACAAGCTGCCCGCTGCATCGCTCGCCGCGCCACGCACTCATGCGCAGGGTATCCGGTTTGTCTTCTGCACTGCCGGGGGCAGGGGCTCCTGCTTCTACTCGCATCTCCGCTGCCGGGACGATGCGCAACCGCGTCGCGGCGGTTGTTTTGCCGGCTTGGCGCGGGCTTGCCGCATCGTAGAGCGGGTGCCTATCGCCCAAATCCTGTGCTTGTAGTTCCTGTGCATTCATGGCGACTGCCAGTACTGTTATTCCCCAAATCTTCCGTATCATCATCGCCCTAATCTACCATATTCTTTCCCTCATTGTAAAATAAATTTCGCATTTCCTTTAAAAATTGTAGAAATTAGTGTTGACAGGTGCGTTCGATTTTGCTAATTTAGAAGCATTCCAAACAATAACCAGAAAGGAAACACAGAAATGAGCAACTACACATCCACTACCGAGCACCGGGGAAACATGCGCTGCGCCACCCAATTTCCGCAGGGACAGGCTACATTTATCACCGATGTAGGCAGCGCCTTGGGAGGACTGGGCGAGCAGCCCACGCCCGCGCAGATGTTGGCCGCTGCCGTGGCATCGTGTATGGCCAGCATGATGGCATTCATGGGAGCCCGCCGCGAGTTGAAAACCGAGGGTATAACCATTGCCGCCGGGTATGAGGAAGGAAAGAGCGGTATCACTGCGTTGAACTTCTGCATCACCGTGCCGCACCCCACCACCCCGGCAGAACGCGCCGTGTTGGAAGCCGCTGTGAAAAATTGTCCCGTCGGGGCAGCTATTGTGCCCACCGTGGCCAAGAACATCACCTGGAATTGGGCTGAGTAAGCTTAATTCCCCCGGATTTTTGAATATCGGGCGAGATAGCCACGGCTATCTCGCCTGTTGCTCATTCATCGCGCTTGGACTTTCCGCCCAAAAGCTTGCCGAGTTTGCCGAAACTGAAACTCTTGCCGATACTGAAGCCGCCGATGCTCTTGTTGAGCCGCACACCGCTTTTGCTCACGGTTGCGCGCCCCACCCCACTCTTGCCGAAGCTGAGCGACACCCCGCTGCGGCTAAGATTAAGATAGAGAATCCCCGGGATAATCGGAATGCGTGTATACTGTGGTGAGCGGTGGTTGTAGTTGCTTCTGCGTCGTTGTGTCATGGTGGGGTCAGATGTCAGTAGTCATTGCCATTGTGGGGGCCGGGACTCCCGGAGTTTGAAGAATCAAGCATACGCGGAGGATTGGAAGACAAACGCACCCCATGTGGGTAAAGAGAGGAGACCGCTCCCCAGTTGGGAACATAGCAACCGGCATACAGTTGGTTGAGCGCATGTACCGGGAGCCCGGCAGGGGTGTAGCCGTACACGGGGAGCCCCTTTTCATGGCCATAGATGGGGATGCCCGCATCATCATAATGCCCGGCATAGTAGCCACCGGCATCACCAAAGCCCTTGTTGTAGCCGGTAAGGCCATAGTACAACCCACAGGAGTTGAGTATCAGCGTCAGTCCGGCAAACAATACCGCTATGCAGATGCGTTTCATGTGGTCGGGGGTGGTTTTTAATCAACTTGGCGCTCCGGTGCGCTGGCCGGTACGTGTTGGCCGGCTATTTTCATCATGTGGTCAAGGAGACGGCTTGCTTCCTCTGCGCGCACTTGAATTTGATTTGCGAGGGTGCCCTTGCTGTTGGTTTTGCGGCGATTTTTCAGGAATTTGGAGTTCTCTTCCAAGTATGGCAGGAAGTTGGATAGTTCATCATCCAATGTCGTCAATTTGTTGAGAGCGTACAGGGCGCTGTTTCTGATAGTGTGTTTGAAATCTGCGTCTTCCCGGATGACGATTTCATCGGCCATTTTATCGAGCCTGCTCAAGAATTCATTGCTGGCTATGCGGACGATATTGCCTGTTTTGTCTCCCAAATCCATCGTTGCCGTGATGCGGGAATCTGTCCAGAAATCAAAGTAGTGCATGTAACTGGCAAGCAGAGTAGCGGCGTTTGTACCGGCCGGAATGACGCGGGTGCCGCTGATATCGTAGTACATATAGGGATCATCCACTTTGCTGTGCTCAAATCTGGCATTGATACCAAACTCCGGGCCTAAATAGGAGGAGCGACTGGAGCCCCCCAAAACGATGAAGGAAATCCATTGTTCTCGTTCTGCGCGGCTAATGGAATTGTGGAAATGGCGGAAGAAGCTTACGCTGTTTTCGCGGATGTTGTTAGAGAAACGTTGTTCTGCGTTATAGATTCGGGATGATACATAACTTCCTGTATATGCGTGCATCATGGCGTAGTATTTTTCATCCAGTTCCTCTACTTTAGCAGATTTGAGGTATTCTTTGAAGCGAACCACGCGCTGCACTTCTTTCAGGAAATCGTAGTCGTGTACGGCACAGGCCTTGGCAAAGGAACCCATAAACCATTTCATGAGGTTCTCAGAGCGAGAGATGACGTGGTCAATCTCTGCGTATTGTTGCGCAGTCAGGTTGGGCTTGGCCTGTTGTAAGGTCGTGCGGGATAAGATACCCTCCAAGAATTGCCCGGCATCCGGAGCAAAGGGATGTTTGCCGGTGATTTTGGAAATGGCTTCGCGATGCAAATCGGCAGGTGCCGGATCCTTGGTGCATTCCACCAAGTCGTTGGAGCCTATAATGCCATCACAGCATGCAGAAACGGGCCATACAATTTCTTCTTGGTATGCCTTGCGGCAGGCAAGAGCATATTGCGCTCCATTGTAGAGCAGAGATTGTAAAGCACGCTTATCATCCGCTGATTTTTTTTGCGCGGCTATTTCCTCTTCATCATCCGAAAAATCATAGCCTTCATTTTCCGAAAAATCGTAGCCCTCGTTCTCGGTGAAATCGTAGCCCTGCTGAGCTTGAGTTTGGGGGAGAATCAGTAAGCCGCTAAGAGCCCATACCCATAAAAATCCATTTTTCATCATGTCTTAGTAAAAGTGTCAAAGTTCAAATTATTAGAAGCGGATTTCATACGAATCCACGTACCAGCGGCCATTGCCTTTGCGGATAAGCTTATGCGCATGCTTGACGCCGATTTGTTTGCCGTTGGCATCGAATGCCTGACTTTGGATGGTGGCATACTCTACCTTTTCACCTTGCATTTTGGTGAGCTGAGCGCGTTGGCTGTCATCCAGGAAGAAGTTTTCTAAGTCGTTTTTATCATCATGCCCCTTGGCAACGGTAATCTTGGTGTCGCTGAAGGTGGCATGCACATATTCGCCATGCAGACGCTGTTGGTGCAAATCCCAATGGTAACGCAAGAGGGATTCTGCTGTTTCTGTCTTATAGCGTTCTGGGTTGATGCATTTGCGGTAGAGGGGGTAGTTTTTCTCTTTGATGGAGGCTAAGAAGATTTCCATCACGCGTTCGGGCGTTGCGTTATCCGGCACATCCTTCTCCGTGTACCAGCCCTCCTTGATGCCGGCTACCTTGTCTTCCTCCACAAAGGTGCCACTCTTCTCGTGTTGGGCATCGAAAGTTGCTACAATGCGACCATCTATGTAAAGCACCTCCGGCTCAACGACCCAGCCCCAGGCCATATTGGTGCGGCGGGTGCCGGGAATTTCCATGACCGGACCGGTGATTTTTCCCAGTACGGTGAAGTTGAAGCTATCACCCAGCGAGCCATCCACCTCGCGCCGGAATCGTTTGATAGCCTCGTACGGACCGAGCCATTCGCGCCCGCTTATATTGACGAAATAAAACCCGGTGGAGGGTTTGCCTACGACAATGTATTCACCGGAACCGCCTACAAATTGATTATCGGGGTACTTGACATCCGTCAATACAATGGTTTTATCGATGGGGGATGTCTCCGGCGTATTCTTGAGCGGGTCTACCGTGGGGAAGACTTGGGCGAGAAGTTCCCGCCCCTGCAGAAGTTCTTGCCATTTGGCCGCACTAAGCTGGGCATATTTCTCTCGCAGTTGTTTTTCATTGTTGAGGTAGGCTACCATGGCGGGGGTAATCTGATTATAGTTACCCTTACTCATCATGAGGGCCGTACGGGTGCGTGCGTAAAGAGCCTGCACGGCGGGGTCATCCGGGTAGGCTTGCATGAGTGCTTGCACGCGGCGTAGCGCTTCATTCTTATTGCGGAACATGGTGTTGGCGCTGCCTTGGGCTCGCTTTACCTCCGCTTCAAATTCTTTCAGGTAGTATTCCGTATACCCCAGATCACGTTGGGGGGCTTTTTGCGGAGATGCCGTGGCACTGAAACTCAGAGCCAGCCAGGGTATCATGGAGAGAGCTAATTTGATTGTCATGGTTGATGAGCTTTCGGTTATAAATGATTTGGCGATTTTTTTCTTTGAAGTATGGCGCGAATGGCTTTGGCATTTTTACCACCCACGCAAGCATCCACGCCGGCTCCTTTCGCGGTTTTGAGCGTGGTGTCGGCCCCGTGGTCAACAAGCCACTGCACAATTTCCGCATGGCTGAGTCCGCAGGCATTGTGCAGGGCGGTGGTGCCGTTGGCGTTGGGGATAATGCTGTTGACAGAAGCACCTTGTGCAATCTGGGGGAGGATAGCGAGCAAGCGCTTTTGGTACAGGCGTTCCACCGCTGTGGGGTAGGTGATGTTTTCCAGCCCCCGTATCAGGTCTGCCAGAACCGGATCTTTCCCCGGTTTTTGCAGAAAACTCACATACCCGGTATCGGAGGTGGCAGGGCGAATGCGGAAGCGGGCGGCGCGTTCTTCCCACTGCGTATCGCCCTCTAATCGGCTCACATGAGCCAAGCCGGATTCCGAATCGGCAAAATCCAGCGAAATTTCCGTATGGTAATCTTGCCCGCCGATAATTGATACGATAGCCCCGCAGCCGCGCAGTTCATATTGCACGGAATGAGGGCTCGCACCTTGTCTTTGGCAGGTGAAGTTGCTGCCGGATGCCGGGAATTGTACCACCAGCGGAGCTGTCTTGCACGCTTGGTAGTTTGGTTTCATGGTGGTAGAATCCCATCGGCAGGTGAAAGCCCCGTCAAAATCAATTTCCAGCACTTTGCCTGCCAAAGAAGTGGGAATCACGTCTCCCACGGGGTCGCCCATGCGCTGAAGATAGTGGTGGGGCGTATTGCTTGCTTTCACGCGGAAGCTGAGGTCGTAGTAATCCGCCCCGTTCCACTTCATGTGAGCCGTGCCGCTTTCTGCTGTGTGGAAATTCAGTTGGATGGTGCCTTTATTCCGCTTACCGTCAATGATAAGATGCGCTTTGGCGGTTGCGGCTTGGGGGCTGTAACTCACATCGTAGGTGCGGTTTTCTCCCCGCATGGTGTAGCTGTTGGCTTTGCCGGGCGTAGCCTCACCGAAGCCCATGAGAAGTGGGGTGAATTTCCATGAGGGGGAGTAGCTGAATTGAATCTCACAATCGTTCAAATCAGTTGGTGCTTGCACAGCTGCGGAGCAAGAGGCTGCTGCAAGGAGCGGTAGGATAAGAAAGCGCATGTGCATGGTCGAATCGGTGACAGAGGGTTATTTCAGCAGAGCTTTGATGCGCCTACTTTGGGGGCCACTTACGCAGTCGAGAGGTGTGGCGCCTTTATCCGTGCGGGCTTTGGTGTTGGCCCCGGCTTGCACCAGCGCACGTACCAGCTCCACGTGTCCTAACCCGCAGGCATAGTGCAGGGCAGTGTTGCCTTTCGTTTCCGGTGTGGTCAGATTTACGTCCCCTTGTTCCAGGATGAGCGGCAGCAGCATGAGCAAGCGGCGCAGGTAAAGTGATTCTACCGCATTTTTAGTTTGCCACCCTTGAAGCTCGCTGAGGATTTGTTGCAGCGTTGCGTGGGTGTCTGCATCTCCCTCTGCGTGTGCGGGGTGCATGGGGAGTTGCAAGGGAATATCGGCGGGCTGGATAGCGCGGGTGCAGAAGGTGGCGTGGCGTATGTGTGTGGTGGTTCCGGCCTCTTTCCACGTGAGCTCTGCGCTGCCGGAGTATGTGCCGTCCGTGTTCAATTTCTCAAAGTGCAGGATGATTTGCATTTCGAAATCAGCATGCTCCAAGTAGAGTACCCCCTTGCTTTCGCCATTGGTGAAAGGGGAATAGTCGGCGGTGGCATCCGGCAGGTAAGGGGCGCCCGGTACGCCGATGTTTTCATGATTGGCCGGGTGCGGCACGCTGATTTCATTGCTTGAGCCCTCCGGGTAGCAGACAATAAGCGGGGTAAGGCTGCTCCGCTTCCAAGCAGTATGGGGCGCGGCGTTGCCCTGCGCCTCGCAGATTTCGATGTCGCTCAAATCCACCACCAGACATGAGTCCGCAAGTGTGGCCGGTATCATGACAGCCGCAGCATGCATGGCAAAGGCCAGGGGCAGAAGTAGCTGTGGAAAAAGGAAATTCATGAATTGTGATTATTTGAGTGTGAATGTGCCGGTGAATGTCAACTCCTCGCCTTGCTTATTGCATTCCGTATAGGTGGCAGTGCCTTCTTCGCCGGAGGTGAATGTGAGCTGAATGGTGATATTCCTCCATCCGGCAGCGTAGCTGCCACCGGGTGCCCATTGTGTTTGGCGCGTTACTTCAGCGGTGTTATCGCTCGTGCGCTTGTAGGACCTTTCCTCAATAGTCCAATCTTCATCCGCTTTGATGTGGCCATTGGATTCGCAGTTTTTCTGCTGCCAACAGATGCTCAGACTGTGCTCGTGAGCGGCGTTGAAGATGTGGAGCGTTTTGCCGGCCACTTGTTCCGGCGCTAGGCTGCCTTGTGTACCGCGTGGAGGATTGGGGGCCAACAATGCGCAGATGGCAGATGCGTTGGGGGCATCCGGCGGTACTCCGACAGTTTCTCCCTGTTCGTTGAAGATGTGGCGCATGCCGTGTGCAACCAGCCAGCGGGCTAGTTCCACGTTGCCCTCCTTGGCGGCGCGATACAGGGCAGATGCCCCATCGTGCCACGTGTGGTTGGCTTCGCGTTCACTCATCATGTACGGCAATATGGCCAGTGCCTTGCCCTCGTTGCAATACTGAGCCAGCGCCTGCCTTCGCAGACAGGTAAGTTGAGCGTTGAACCTTTCCAGATACATGCTCTCGCTGATTTTTGCATGGAGGCAGAGCTCCAGCAGATTCCCCAACGGTTCTGTTTTGTTGATCCAGGTCGGGAGTTGTTTCTTGCTTTTTGTATATTTGTAGAGAGCCAAGGCAGCTTGTTCAGCGCGGGTATCTTTTTCCGGTATTCGGTATTCTGCCGAGCGAATGTCGGTGCAGTCAAAAGCTGCTTCCAACATCAAAGCCATGGAGCGGGCTGTGTTTTCATCGACAACGGAACCGCCGGGGGGAATGTCCCGCGCGGATCGGGCTTGCTTCAGGAGGTTCTTGATAGTCCCCGCGTGGCGACCGCTTACACACGCATCGACGGTGGCTCCTTTCTCTGTGCGCGCCTCCAAATTTGCGCCATGATTCACCAACCATTCCACCAAGTCGATATGACTGAGCCCACACGCATAGTGTAAGGCTGTGTTGCCTTTGAAATCCGGGTTTGTGTACGAGGCATCATGCATGACCATGACCAAAGGCAGCAGGGAAATGAGTCTCTTTTGGTATAACTTTTCTGTGGCTGTGCGGTAGGTGGATGCCTCGATATTGCTCAATATAGTAGCCAGCCCATCATCCCACAGGGGTGGGTCACCCTCAAGTTGCTCCATGGGCAGGATGATACCGGCATCTTCCCCGGCCGGGCGCATGGTGAACGTGGCACCGCGCAGGTGGCGGGTTTCCCCCGCTTCGTCCCATGTGATTTCTGCTGTGCCGGACTTTTTGCCGGTGAAGTTCAGCTTGACAGTGGCGGTGAAATCCGGGCAAGTCAGTTTCACCAGCGCAGTATCACTCCCCTGTTGGGGAAGGTATGTTGCGCAGATGTCCGAACTCAGGTCAGCTCCGTACGTGGTGGGTGCGGTAAAGGTATCTCCCCCTGCAAAGTTTATCTGCATGGGCGACAGATTCTCCGGCTTGTACCAGATGCCGCTCGGTGCCTCGTTCAGTTCGGTGCGGGCTATTTCTACGGCAGCCATATCCAAGTGAATCAAGTGGTTTGCCGCAGACGCCGGGGGTGGGGCTCCCCATGTGGTGTGGAGCCCCAGCAGCAAGGCGATGCAAAGGGTGCTTTTCATGCCGGTGAAAGGTAGTGTCACACTTTAATAAGCGTGTGAGCTCGTGAAATTGTTTTCCCTGTGCTGAATTATTTGCTGATGGTGAGCTCTATGCGGGTGGTGTCGGAATAATCCACCTCCGCTTTGCCATCAAGGTATTGCATCATACACTTGGCACAATCTATATCGTAGGTGGTTGTTTCTACCTGGGGCATGTTGGGAACGGTGGCCATGAGGTAGGAATTGGTTGTCACGGTGTAAGTGGCATCCGGATTCAGGGGGGTGCCGTCTGCCATGGTGGCTTCCGTAATCTGCATGGGTTGCAGCTCACCCTCCGCTTTGGTTGCCTTGTAGCTGAGCCCGGATACGCAGGGAGCCCCGTGGTGATCTGTGGAGGGAATGGCATTCAGAAAATCAACAAGCTGGCGGCCTGTGAGTTTCATGACTACGTTTTTGTTGCCGAAGGGATCGAGACGGTAGCAGTCTGCTACGGTGAAAGGTCCTTTGGGGAATTCCTCCAATCGCACGTTACCCATGTTGACAACCGCTACATCGGATTTCAGGTAGAAACGCAGAGAATCGGCCATGAGGCATCCCAAGCTTTCTCGGCGGGTGATGTCGCAGGGAATCGTGGTAAGCTTGCGTGTCATGTAGGGGTTGTTTTTCACCTTTTCCACTGCTGCTTGCATGTCGGCGTCTTTCGGGAGGCTGCGCAGGGAGATGAATTCAAACTTGCGGCTTTGTACTTTGCCATCTTCCACATCGAAGGTCAGTTTGGTGAGATATTTGACCTTGTTTTCCGTTTGGGTGATGAGAACCCCGTTGATGATATGTTCTTTTTCTACGCGGGTGTGAGAGTGCCCGCCGATAATGGCATCTGCCTCGGGGAAGAGTTGTGCCAGTTTCACGTCGTCTTCAAAACCAATGTGTGTCAGCAGGATGAGGATATCGCATTGCTCCCGCAAGTAGGCATAGTCGCGCACGATTTCAAAGGGCGAACGGAAACTGAGAGCCTTGACCTGATCCGGGTGTGCATCCGGTAGCCCGTTGTCCCCCGTTTGCACCAGCCCCAGCACGCCGATGCGCACCCCATCGCGTTCAAAGATTTGGTACGGCTTCAAGTAGAGAGCATCCCCCGATGTGGCCTTGACATTGGCGCATACAAAGGGGAATTCTGCCAGGTTGAGGCAATAGCGCAAGGCATCTTCGCCGGCATCGAATTCATGATTGCCCAAGGTGGAGAGGTCGAAGCGCAGCTTGTTCATGAGTTGAATCATGGGGGCTCCCGGATGGGTGCCGATGTCTACATAGGGGCTGCCTGTGCGGTTGTCGCCGGCTGATAAGAGAAGTGCATCCGGATTTTGGGCTCGCTCTGCCTTCAAATAGGTTGCCAGCTGGGGCAGGTTGTCTATATCAGCGTGCATGTCGTTGATGCCCAAGATGGTGACTTGGGTGGCCAAGGCATTGCCCAAAAGAGCCAGGAGTGAGAGAAAGGGGATTTTTTTCATGGTAGTGAGATGGGGTTATTGTGGTGTAGTAGTGTAGATTTTTCGCCCCTCAATCATGGGGCTGTCCGGGGCAATGACGTTGCCCCAAGCATCGTATAATGTGGGTTCGGTGAAAGGTTGCTTTGTATCTGTACAGTAGCGCAGGACGGCTTCTCGTGCGGTAGCTCCGGAGAAAAGCCGGATGGGGGTGTTGTTGACGTATACAATCATGGCTCGCCGGGGATGGGGGTGTTTTCGAGGAAGTCGATAGATTCCTTGTGTCCGGCCTTTGCTGCTTCTTCCAAGAGTCTGCACGCTTCTGCTTCATTCTCCTTGCCATCGATTCCCCACATGAGCCGAAGTGCCAAATCATGCATGGCCGGGGGATAGTGATTGGCTGCAGCTTGTTCCAACCAACAGCGGCTTTCTGCTGCATCGGAATCGGGCTCCTGCGGGTTGTTCACCCATGCGCTCATGGAGATACGTTCTGCCGTGGCTTCATCCCGATAGAGCCGTGACAGTTCGTATTGTGCCGCACCATTGTTGCGGCAGGCCTTGGAGTGAAGGTCTTTGACACGTTGACTGCGTAATTCGGGCGGGGTGCCGGTACTCAGCAGATGTTGAAGCTGGGGCAACTTCGCAAGTTGCGCAGGTGTGTACCCTTGTTTGTCTTGCTTGCGAATATCTGCGCCGAACGCCAGCAGTCGACAGGCCAAGCGGTAATCATTGCTCAGGGCTGCGTGGTGCAGGGGAGTGCGCCCCGTTGTTTTATCTGCCGCATTGGGATTCATCCCTGCAAGCAGGAGGGGATGTATGATCTGCGCCATGTGCATCTCCGGTAGCTCTTGCAAGCAATACATCAGCATGGTGCGCCCTGCGGCATCTTGTGCGTGGGTATTTCCCGTGCGCTGAATGTCCTCATAGTATTGGTTGAGCTTTGTGTAGTGCGGGGTACCCTCATAGCGCTGCACCATTTCCTGAATGGTTTCTGTACCTGCGTAGGCTACCCCGACTAATGCGGAGACCAGCATGAAGAAGCTTGTTTTCATAGATGCTACAGAATAAGTTGCGGGGTGCCGCAGCACCCCGCCGGATGGTTGATTGTTACTCGGTTGCCGGAGCTTCCGGAGCAGGTTCTTTTTTGCTGCCTTTCTTCTTCTTGATGAGTAGCACGATGAGGCCGACGGCCGCTGCCAGCAGGACAATGCCCAAAACCGGGCGGTAGAATACCCACGCTACGGCAATGACAAGCAACGCCACGGCGGCTGAGACGAGGAAGGCAATGATGCCGGTACCCACGCCAATCAAATCACCCAAGATGGGCAACACATCTCCCAGCACAGAGAGTGGCTTGAGTATCATGCTCAGGCCGATGTACATGATGAACCAGCCCAAGAAACGCAGAATCCAAGCCATGAAAGTGTTGGCATTTTCTGCGTTTTGGAACATTTCCTCCTTGGTCTTGATGCCGGTTTCCAGCAAATCTACCTTGTAGCCGCTGGATTTGGATACATACGGGGCAAAGGTGTTGCCGGTCTGCACAGCCACCACGCTGACGGGCTTCTGCGGGCCAACGTAGGTCCAGGTGATGCGCACATCACCCACTTGCGGGGCGGCGGGGTCTGCCGTGCCCTTGTCGCTCAGTGTCACGGGTGCCAGCATGATGTCGGCCTTGCGCATGACACCATTATCCGTCACCACAAAGTAGTCCTGATAGGGCTTGATGCAGAGCAGGCGGTTGTCGCTTGTGCGGACATATGCGTATGTGCCGATGCACACCACAGGGCATTCTCCCAGACGCTCCACCTGAATGGAGGCCGGAATGGGGTAGGGGAATGTGGGAGCGGGACCGGTCATTTCGGCCTCACCGGTCACGTTGCGGAGCGAGCCATTGCGCAACTGCACCATGGGAGTGCCGTCTTCATCTGTGCCGAGCAGGTAAAGATCGCCCGTGGATGATTGCACGTAGACATTCTCGCCATCCTGCACAGCCAGCAGATTCTTGCCGGGCTCATTCTCAATTTGCAGGTAACCCTGTTCCACCGGCAGCTGGGGGGCTGCTCCCTTTTCAGCAATGGCTGCTTGCATGGGATTCACAGGACGCCCGATATAGAGTGTGTTGCCGGATACGGTGGTGCGCCCTTTCAGCGAATCCGGCCACTGCACGCCTTCCAGTTTCACGTTCTCCTGCCCGGAGATCGATTGAATCTGGCCGGGGGTAAGGGCAAATGCACCCAAGGCAGCTTGCTGAGCATACATGGTGGTGTCTTCCGCATCTGCAAAATGGATGGTGTTCTCGTGGCCGGCTTCCTTGAACTCGGAAGAATCTTCCGGGGAGCTTACCCACTTCTTGGAATAGGTGTAGGTAGTCGTGGTTGTGGTAGAGCCTCCTGTGTTCTTCTTTGTTTCGCTCTTGGAGTCTTCTACCCACTGGTAGTACTCTACCTTGCGGCTCAGTCGCATGCCCTTCATGCTGATGCCGCCGAACAGTTCGTCCGTCAGCACATCTTCCGTGGCCGCAGTGCCGGTGATGTGAATGAGCTTGCCCTCATTGGCTGCATCTACCGTGTCGGCGGAGGGAACCACCGTGCAATTAGCTGCACCTTCTTCCAAAGCTTGGGTTGTCTTGACGGTGCGCCCTTCGTTCCAGAATAACAGGGGGATACCTGCAATGAAAAGACCGGCACCAACCAAAACGCCTTTGATGGAGCCACCCAGTCGGCTGCCCCAGCTTTCTGTCGTTGTTTCTTCTATTGCCATTGTAGTATGTTGTGTTTGTTTTTTTGTGTTTTGCTGCATGCAGCGGGGGCTCCGGCGTAAGTGTGGGGCGTTGGTGGCGCCCTCTCCGCCGGAATATCAGCGGATTTGCCTTCCTTTGCGGGAGCAAAGCGGGGGTACCGGGTTGGCTTTCCGTAGCTGCCTATTCTGCGTCGTGTCAATATCTGTCACGATGAGTGCGGCGTCTGCGCTCGCCTTGTACCAGGTGTTAGATTACTCTTTCACAATGCTTATATCAAGAAAAAAATGCTATTCCGACTCATTTTATCGTATTACGCATTGCCTCAAAAATCCAGTCACCGAACTGACAGGGCAAACGCATTGTGAATGAAGAAACCACGGCGAATTATGGATAAAAACATCATTGCTGAACAATTATTGGAAGAAGTCGGTTTGCGCCCAAGTGACACGGCTCGGCTGCCGGAGTTTCGCGATATGCGCTTATCCCTCGCGCTCATGCTCTATGGCGGCATTCGCCCCGCCGAGGTGTGCCGCCTGCAAGCGGCAGATTTCAACTGGGAAGATCGACAAGTCATCGTGCGCCCCACGGCAAGCAAAACAGGCGGCGGTCGGGCGGTTCCCCTACGTGGGGTGCGCACTATTCGAAAACAGGATCGCGAGATTCCCAAAGGGTGGCTACGCAAATGGCGTGCGCAGCGCCGCGCCGCCGGCTACTGCGGCGCGTGGGTGCCGGATGTCTGCCGCCACACCTTTGCCTCGTACCACGCCTCCTACTTTCGCAACCTATCTGAATTGCAACTTGAAATGGGCCACCGTATCAGCATAGAGATGCCCGGGAACATCAATCTTGCCAGTTCTATCTATAATGGGAATAGATTGCTTTAATGCGCTGATTGTTTGCTTGTTGGCTTTGTGAATGCCATCCACCTTGCAATTGCGTAGCACTCTGTCCGGAGTTGCGGGTGATACACTTAGTATGCGTCTTTGGGACTCCTCGTCAATTTCTTGTCGTTTTGAGTAAGCATTTAGCCACGTTGGCAGCATAAGATGGAGCCGTTTACCGCAAGGTTGGTCAGATTTCAACCAAATTGACTTTATGAGCTCAATGTCGCAGGCTTGCAATTTGGGCAGACGCCCTATCTTCTCCTCTCGTTTGCGTTTTCTTACTCGAGAGTAGAATCGAATAATGTTTTTAGTTGATTTGTAACCAGTGAGTTCCACTAATTGCTTCAGAAACTCAATTTTAGCTTTGCGAGAGTGAGCTTTTCGATACTTTGCTGCATTCGAATCCAGTAACTCTATTATTGCTCGTTTGCTCATTTTGAGTGACATGGGAATACGTTAGTTCCGGATTTATGAGACATCAAGCTTTTCTCATGTCAGCCTAACTCGCGAGAAGTGGCAGTTCGGTGACTGGATTTTTGAGTCAATGCGCCCAGTCCCAATTAATGAGTTCAGTTGGGATTGTACTTGACTTCAATTTTGAGTACGCATACTATGAATGCCCATTTAAGTTAGGCGATAGCCAAGGGAAAACAGGCAAACTCACTAAAGCATGGTTTCAGAACAATCTCAGCAGAAATGAATCAGCTTTTATCACAATCTCGAGCCTCCCTAATGGGATTGAGCATGGTGTCTATCATCATGTTTCATCAACTTTTTGTCGGAGGACCAATTGCTAGACTTTTTCATTTAGTAGGGCATTTGGGGGTGGATGCATTTCTATTCGTGTCTGGATTCGGAGTGTATTATTCCATTTACGAAAGCCGTAGACAAAATCAACCTATATCAATGTTTTACATGCGCCGATTTTGGAGGATATTTCCTACTTGCATCCTTGCAGGCGTTTGTTTTTTGTATTTCTGGATGAGTAGCATTCCCGGATTATACTACCCCTATTCTGCTAACTTCGTATCTGCTTTTGTTGGGTTAGACGTATGGTACATTCGCACTATTGTCATTTTCTACCTCATTTCACCTCTGTTATACAATTTTCTTCAAGGAGTAAAATCTTTCATGTTTGCATGGCTGTTGATGTTGCTCATCACCCCGGTGCTTGCGCAGATGTTCCGGCTGGGCATTTCGTTTCTTTTTGAACACTCATATTTCATGCAGCAAACAATAGTGTGGACTATAGAGCGTTTTCCTGCTTTTTTCTTCGGCATGTTTTTTGCTCATCGAAAGTTTGAGGTAAGAGAATTTCTAAACGCGAAATTCGTTTGGTTGGCAATTTTTTGCTTTTCTTTGTTCAGTGCGACTGCCGTAGCAAAAATGCTGGGAATCGGAAAAAATGATGATCTGTGCGGTTATTTATATGCTTTGAGCGGAAGTTATGTGCTGATTGTGCCTTTTTTACCCATTGCAGTCATACTTTCGGGGTATTTTACAAAAGTATGTATTTTTGCTCGTTCCACCGTAGAGTGGATTGGGAAGTATTCATTGGAATTATTTCTTGCTCATTCGGCCATATTTCCTTTCTGTTTAAAGGAGTTTGGGGGAGGCGTGCCGGTTTTTATAACGGCACTATTATTCTCATTCATTTTTGCAATCATACTTAAGTATGTTGCTTCTGTATGTGTCAAGGTCGTTCGCGGTTTGTCTCATGTGAGAAAATAGCCACCGGTATGCTTTTGCTCTTCTTTGGGTTAGCGTGAGCAGTGGACTCATGCCTGATGCCTACTCTCAAAAAAGAAACCGCAGCCTTTTGGGAAGCTGCGGGTGTAGGCTCGTGAGTAGGAGTTTTAGCTAAACATGGCTTCCAGAATGCCCCCTACGATGGCATTCATGACGATGGAGAACACGATAAATAGCCCCAATGTGCCGAATGCCTTGCCCCAAGATACAGCTGCGATTTTGCGCATAAGAACAGGTATGCCAACGAGTATAGCCAGTGAAATGAGCACGGAAATGGCATCCGGTGTGATATAGGTAATAAGCGAAGCCAAGCCCACTAAACCCGCAATAGTGGCTTTACTTTTTGTTTCTTCCTCAAAGTTTGATTTGGTCGGCAGCTGAATCATCAATGCGGCAAATAAGGGAAGCGCGGTGCAAAAGAGCTCTATGATGATGGCAAGCAGGATGATTTGCCCATAATCAGTCCTTAATAATGAGCGGACACACCTACCTGCTGCTGCTCCTTTGCAGGAGCTTAAAAAGAGAGAAACCGGTAGTAAGTAAAGTAATTTATTCATGGTGTTTTATGGTGGACTCGTTATCAATATCTGACGAAAGTGCTACAAATATCAACAATTGGTAGAAGTTAGTTCACAATTATCACAGTGGGCGGTAAAGTCAAGCGCAAACGTATGCCCAGTCTCAAAAATTGCCTTGTCTACCACAGATGAAAATTGACTCTCGGCGTATTTTCATATATAAGGAATGCGTATTGATACTGCCTATATGACTAATCAGAACACGACCTGGAAGTTGTACCTCTTTACAGACGCTGCCGAATCTAAGGGGGAAGAATCTTTGGTTGTAGGTTCATATTGTGATGAACATGCTTTGAATGCCGCTGTGCGCCATGCGGCACAAACACCTCTGCCTACACGGGGAATCCCACAATGCCTGAGCGTGATGCGCACAAATAGAAAAATATTGCCGGACACAGCCGCGGTGCGTGCGCCCCGCGAAACATTGCAACACCTTGCTGCCCGCAATATGGGGTTGGAGTATGCCTACTATTCGGAGACATACCGCGAAAGTGGCTTGCAGAATATCATGAGTTTCTTTCTCCTCACCTACCCCGATGGCGAGCCCGTCCTCCATACGCCCCCGCATTTTTCCTGGCTTTTCCAAGATTACTACAAGGGGCAGTTCTTTGCCCTTACGCCGGATCAGTGCACGCTTGAAGAACTGTTGGAGACGCTCCCGAAAACGCATAGCCGCTGTAAGTCGATTCGAATAGACTACTTCTCTACTGGCAGTTTTATTCGCTGGGAAATGCCGCCCGAAACAATATCTGCACTTGCTGCCATTGGTTGTGGTTTATCGCTGCATATCCACCCGGCCATGCTCACCGCAGATATCGATAGCATCTCCCCCCTTGTTTCCTATATTCTACGCAGCAAAGTCTGGCGCGAGATTTTGATGCCTATTGAGGATAGTTGAGGTTTTCTGAGAAGCCCGCTGTTGCAAAACAGTATTGGGATATCCATACTCTGCGGCGTATTCTCCATACAAGGGAATTGCAAGCAAACAAAAAGCGGTTGTCGCCGATTTGGTAACAACCGCTTTTTAGTAGCCTTTTTGTGACTGTGAATTTTAGCGACTCTAAAACACTCGGTTAATTTTTTGTGGTAATATGCGGCTGTTCGGAGTAAAATCCGAGTCAGCGGAGAAGTCGATGAGAGATCGCAACTAACATCGACCGACTGGGGGTACACCCGATTCAGAAACAAGGGGAACTGCTTAAGTATCCTTTTTCAACGAGTGGCAACCTAAAATGAAACATCGCTTGCAAGGGGATGAAAAAGCACTCCGTCTTCTCGTTGATACGCCGAGACAGGCTGCAAGAGATGGACGGGAGCCCGGGTTCATTCTTTTTTGTAAGGGGCGGACTAATTGCGATAGCCTGCGCAGAAACACCAAGTGAGTACCATAGCTACCAGACTAATGCCAAACTGATAAATAAACAGGAAGACAAAACCTATAGCTTCCTGTGCATCATAGTTTCCGGCGGCTTTCCAACAAACATACCGAATCAAAAAATACACACTGAACAGCAACGATAAGCAACCGGATGCCAAGCTCACCTGACTGCACCAATCCTTACGCCACGTCACTATATACGCTAGCAGAACAGGTGCAGCATACGCCAATCCCCACGGAAAGGAGAAAAAGCAGAAAATAAGCAGCCATACGCTACAAGCGGCTCGTATGGATCGTGTATATTTATTCAAGCTCATACCTTAAACATTTCCTTACCGAATCCGCAACTTAAAATTGCAGAAAGTGTGCATTTTCTAATAAATAGACGCTCGCGGCGGGCATTTTGTTGCGAGTTTCCTGCATTTTTGTTGCCGATGGTGCAAAGTCACTCATAGGAAAGCCATCATTTCAACAAAAGCCGACTATCAGTTTCTGTCAGGACGCGCATTTGCTGAATGGCGATTTTATTGAGCTTTTGCAAGCGCTCAGATTGACTCATGCCGGATTCAATAAACACGGCGTTCAGATTTTCCATATTGGAGAGGCAAATCAACTCGTTGACGGTGGCATAGTCTCGCATATTGCCGGGAAGTGTCGGATTATTACGGCGCCATTGCTGAGCGGTCATACCAAACATGGCAACATTGAGGACATCTGCCTCATTTGCGTAGATGTAACTGGCTTGTTGGGCACTAATGGTCGCAGGAATCAGGTTTTGTTTAATTGCGTCTGTATGAATGCGATAATTGATTTTGGTGAGTTCTCGCTTTGCAGTCCAGCCGAGTTTTTCCTGTTCTGCTGATTTCAGTTTTTGAAACTCTTCAATCAGATAAAGCTTGAAGGCAACACTGATAGCAGTGCCGAACTCAAATGCCAAGTCGCGCACGGCGTATGTACCGCCATAGCGCCCTTTGCGTACAACTAAGCCTATGGCATTTGTTTTCTCCACCCAGTCGGACACGCTCATCACGAAGCTGGGCAAGCCGGCTTGCGATTTAAAGTGGTCAAATTCGACCACTTTAAAATCCGGGTTATGAATAATCTCCCATGTACCCAATAGTTCGATTGTGTAGCGGTTGCGTATCCAGTTTTTGATAACATCGGCAGCGCGTGCATCATCAGTACGAGCATTTGCCATATCTGTCAGCGAGATGTAGTCCTGCCCATCGACAGAGATAATGGAAATCTCATTCTGTAACACGTTAAGCTTAGCCATGAGGTGATTATACACTTTTCATCATGTCCTTCAAGTTCAATTACTGAACTTATAAAAGCTTCCCACCGTCCAGGCGCAACGGGCATTTTGTTGCGCGTTTCCTGCATTTTTGTTGCCGATAGCGCAAAAACAGGGCTGCAAGGGGAGGATTTGCTCGAAGTGGAGCCCTTGGTCTGCCGGGAGGCAGAGAGGTGCGAGTCATTAAAAAACTTGCCGATTTTCGGGCTGGAAAAGGGGGCAAAAGTATAGTCTTTTTATGAGTAGGACTCATAACGTATTCATTATCAACACTACTTTCATTTGAGAGGGGTAAACCATATACTTTTAGCCAATCCACTCATCATTAAGCCTTTGCAATAAAATAGGGGTTTATTGTATGCCGCGTCCCCAGTCCTTTAGAGTCCCCGGGGAGTAAAAAAGGGCAAAATCAGGGCGTTTTGAGCCTTTTAATATACATTCTTTTTAACAATTAAGGACTCCGCAATTCGTTAAATATCAGCAGATAAACAGAAAAAGGCTGCATCCCCTCAATTTCAGGAATGCAGCCTTTGGCAATAGTCTTTGAGAAGGGTACGGCACTTTATAACTGAATGATATTGTTACCGTTACAAAGCAGCTTTAATTTTACCCCCTTAACGCGCAGAAATCGAAAGTCCTTGCTTTTTATGAGTGTTTGCTTCCTTATATTTAATAGATTACGTGAAATAAGAGCAAGTTATATCCCTAAGTTATCAAGATAAACACCCTTTGAGAGGGGTACGGCAACCCGCTGTTTTGTACGATTTTTCACCCAAAAGCCAAGCCTTTTTCCAAATCATGCGAACTCTCCACCTTAGATGCCCAACGATTTATACAACTCCCATACAAGTATTTACAGGCACCTGTCTCTTTTTCACGTCTTGCATTTCTGTTTGCGGTTGCAAAAGTTTGTCAATGTGGTAGAATAATTGTGGATTAAAAGTTCGCTTGAAACGCAAAAAATGGCAAGTAAAAAACAGTTTTCATCCGTTGAAATATGCGCAGGTGCTGGGGGACAAGCACTTGGCATAGAAATGGCCGGATTTTCACATTCTGCACTTATTGAAATAGACAAAGCAGCATGTGCAACTTTGAGGCTTAATCGACCAGATTGGAATGTGCTAGAACTAGATGTACACCATGTACAAGGTGAGTGGTACAAAGGAGTTGACCTTTTAGCAGGAGGTGTACCCTGCCCGCCTTTCTCTGTTGCAGGGAAACAACTAGGGGAGAAAGATGAAAGAAACCTGTTTCCTGAAGCTATACGACTGGTAAAAGAAATCGAGCCTCGTGCAGTAATGTTTGAAAACGTTCGAGGCATTTTTGACCCCCAGTTTGACGAGTATCGCGCATGGATAAGCAACGAATTGGACAAACTGGGGTACTCCTCTTACTGGAAACTTCTACAAGCTTCAGAATATGGGGTTTCGCAGCTACGACCCCGCGCTTTGTGCGTAGGCTTCCGCAAAGAGTTAGGAATCGAATACGAATGGCCATCTTCCTCTCTTTTCCCACCCAAGACCGTAGGTGATCTCCTGTATGATTTAATGAAGTCTGATGGATGGATGGGAGCAGACCAATGGCGAGAGCAAGCCAACGATATTGCGCCTACGCTTGTGGGAGGTTCTAAGAAGCATGGTGGAGCCGACTTGGGACCCACTAGAGCCCGCAAAAAATGGGCAACTCTTGGCGTGGATGGTTCCGGGTTAGCTGATACTGTTCCGAGTACCGATTTTAATGGCATGCCAAAACTTACTATTCGCATGGCAGCTCGCATCCAAGGTTTTCCGGACGAATGGCAATTTTATGGCAAAAAGACGGCTTCCTATCGTCAAATAGGGAACGCATTCCCGCCCCCTGTTGCACGCGAGGTTGCACTTAGCATCAAAAAATTTTTAGAACAAGCAGATAAACGAAAATGAACACGTCAGCAAAAGCTCTCATTTCAGAAGAGAGAAGCAAGTTTCACAAATCAATATTGAAATCTCTTTTGATTTGCAATGAAAAGGGGATTCCCAGCAATGCTGATAAATCCCAGGCATCAAGCGTAGCATACGCGAAAAGCATTTTCGCGCAAATAGGTGGTACGTCGAATAATTTGGGAGAATCATGCGCCCAAACCAAAGGAGATGAATTCGAACGAGAAGTCTGCGAATATATACAGGCAACGTTCGCGAAGCTTGAGAAGCTCCGTCCCGGAAAGTGGGATATTATACAGATTAAAGGTCGCAACAAAAACATCATAGGTAACTATGCGCAGTATGGGCATCTCTGCGAACTAGCTAACATTATCAATCAAAATCCTCAGATGTCAGCTTATCTGGGGAATGATTATACTGTTGCCCCTGACGTGGTGATTGCACGAAATCTTGAAAGTGATGAAGAACTCAACACCCCATCCGCAATCGTTGACAAGGAATCAGCTCTAGCTGCCGATATTCGAGAAGGAGAAGGCAAACTTCCATTGCTTCATGCCAGTATCAGTTGCAAGTGGACGTTACGAAGCGACCGGGCACAAAACGCCCGAGCAGAAGCATTAAACTTGATTAGAAACAGAAAAGGGCGTCAACCCCATATCATCGTAGTAACCGGCGAACCCACCCCAAGTCGACTTTCCTCTCTAGCGCTCGGCACAGGGGACATTGATTGCGTGTATCATATTGCGCTGTACGAATTACAAAAAGCAGTACAAGAAAGCGGCAATGATGAGGCATTATCCATGTTAAACACCATGATTGACGGAAAGCGATTGAAAGATATTTCAGACCTTCCTCTGGATTTAGCTATTTAAACGAAAGCATCCACCTATAAATTATATCGTTGCTAGAGTTATGCCCAAAACATGTAAAATTTCTCTGAAGAAGCTACTATTGGATGAAGCTAATCCTAGAATCCAAAAAGTGCAATCACAGGCAAATTGCATTCGAGCAATATACAACGATAAGCCTGACGCATTCAAAGAACTTTTATCTTCCATTATTAGAAAGGGCTTTTTCCAAGGTGAAAATATCCTTGTGATGCCTCATCCTGAAAAAAAAGGATATTACATAGTCAAAGAAGGAAATCGACGCATTTCTGCACTCAAAGTTCTACATCAAGCAAAAGTTCTAATCAAAGAAGGCATACTGCAGGAGTTAAAGCACTATATTGCAAAAATTTCTAAACAGACTCTCTCCCTCACGGAAACTGTACCATGTTTATCCTTTACCTCTGAAGAAATCGAAGATTTAGAGAACGAAATAGCTACACGCCATTTATCAGGCAACTCTCCCCGTCTAGAATGGCCTCCTGTTAGAAAAGCAAAGAAAGAAAGAGAAAGAACAGGTAAATACAATCCCGCTCTCGATTTGCTTGAGCGTTATCTTGAAAGTCATCCCCATCTGATTCCAGAATGGGAATTGACATATCCATTGACAATTCTTGAAGACTTTATAAAACCGCTGTCTCTTTTTCTGGGTTATAACGATAGCGCAGCATTGAGCATGGCCTATCCAGACGATGCAACGCAATCCACTATTGATAATCTTATCGAAGAAATAAATAATCCTTCAGCAGACAAGGCCATACGAATAGTAGAAAACCGCCGTTCTAATGCGCAAAATTTCTTATCAGAGCGCTACCAAAAACCCACAACGCCTGTTTCTACTGACAAAAAAACTAGTCCACATGATAAAAAATCTGTAGAAGCTTTGTCCGCCATCCCAAGTAAATCCACTCCATCTCCCAATAGGGTTCCACGACCCAAGGCTAAAGATCCAGCTTTAGAATTAATTAAGGAAATAACCGCAATCAGTGCAACATTTTCCTCATCTAGCATTAAATTATATGATGCTTGTAAGGAATTTTTTGAATTGATAAAATACAACAAATACCCAATCGCAACTGGCATTCTGCTGCGTTCTCTTCTGGATTATTCTTTGCGCCTAGCTTGTTCTGCATCAGGACTTCCAGTAAAAGAAAGTTCCACGATTGGAGGTATGTTGAGTAACATTAAAGGGTATATTGAAGATGCCCAATTAAAGAGCATAATAGACAGCATAATTAATTCGCATTTTGATACCCTTCATGCCTATGTACATTCCCCATTCGTTACTCCATCAAAGGATGAACTTCGAGGCCAGATTACCACTTTTCTGCCTATCATTAAAGATTTGATGTATATCGTCTCTGAAAAAAGAGCTAAAAAACAGAAAAAAGAAACATCTAAACCTGTTGTAAATTAAGCAACATATTAGATTTGTCAGTTAATGAAATTGTATTACTTAAAGCTAAAAGCTCTTTCCCTTTGCGAACTCTCCGCGCACTATAAGGCAAATTGAAGCTAAAAAGCTTTGATTTGCCGTATAGCTTTACAATTTCAGGTGCATTATCATAGCTCACCATCCAATTCATAGATGCTGAGTTAGCTTGCAAAAAATCAGCTACTAATGCATGATCTTGTGGTAAATAAGCATTTAAATACAAGGCTTGTCCTTTTTCATAATAGGGAGGGTCACAATAGGTGAGGCAGCTATTTCCTAAAGGCAATAGCTCAGATTTCATAAACGAGATTGCATCTAGATTGTAGACGTTCACATTGTCTCTGAACGATGAAACTCGCTCCATCAATGAAATCAGACGAGCCTTGGGATATCGTGCATCTAATTTGTACTTACCTGTCTGATTTTTTCCACCGATTACCCCTCCATCTATCACACCTGAAAAATTGGTGCGATTTTGAAAAAAAAGAGAAAAAGCGACCTCTAGATCAGAAAATTTTGTTGAGAACTGTGTAATTTCTCTAGTTTGATGCCAGGTTTCTATCGTAACAGGAGTATTCTCCACCATACCTAGAAGTTTATCAGTAGACCAAAACAAACTTCTCCAAAATGCTACCAGCATAGTACATTTATCATTCAAGATAATTCGGCTCACTATGCCATCCATTAACAATCTTAAAGCGACACCAGCGCCTCCAGCGTAGGGCTCAGCATACGTACACCCCTTCATATCGTTGTCCTCAATCAGAGCCCTTACAAAAGGAGCCAGACACTGCTTCCCTCCAGGATAACGAAGCGGTGATGCTGGTGTAGACGTTGCCATAATACGGATTGGCCAGATGATACCAAAAAAAAGCAATACGGTCAAGCCATATGTTTTTATGCAATTTGTGAGCATAACAACAGACGCCCTCTGTTTGTGAGCCCTTGTATGCCAGCACCCTAGTCCTTTTGAGTCCCTGCGAAGTGCAAAAGGCCGTTTTGGGGCGCGTACAAGCTTTTTATGAGTGGTATTATTTGTTTATCAAGGACTTGCGATTTTATAGTTAAGTCGCTGATGTTTAAGAATAATTATTAAAAACCCTCTAACACATTGCGCGTTAGAGGGTTGCGTATTTAGCTAGGGCCGGTGGGGTTCGAACCCACGACCAAAGGATTATGAGTCCTCTGCTCTAACCGCTGAGCTACAGCCCCGCGCAGATAGTAAGGGAAGGAAAAGCGGAATGCAAGAAGAAAATGAGGGTGAATGCGTCATGCCCGCAGAGTTGGGGGAAGAAAAGGGCAGACAAGGGGGGCGTGGGTGCTGTGTGCGGCATATCATCGGCACTACGGAGCGTAGAACGGCAGGGTGGTGTTGTGGGCGCGTGGGTGCTTCTTGATGATAATCTGGCCGCTATCCGGGCAAGAATAACACCTTCCGGTTCTTGACATGGAGGCAGACCGGTTGTTAGACTAGCGGGGAGATGTATAGTTTAACCCAGATTGTGACGCCCAGCCGGACGGATGTTCAGGGACGCCTGAAGTTGTTTTCCGCTTTGCAGATGATGCAGGATTGCTCGGAGATGTGGAAGGGAAGTGAGATGGCGTATGATGCTTTTTTACGCGAGAATGGGGCGGCGCAGTTGCTGAGTTTTCGGCAGGTTGATGTGGTGCGTGTGCCGCGTTTGGGGGAGGAATTGAGCTGCCGCACGTGGGTGTATGGAGTGCAGGGGGCATTTGGCTACCGCAACACGGTGATATATGATGCGGCGGGTAAGGCGTGCTACATGTGCTGGTGTATCGGAGCTTTTGTGTGCAAGGAAAGCGGCAGGTTGCTGCGCATTCCGCAGACTGTGGTGGAGCAGATGCATTTTGAGCCGCAGATGGAGATGGAGTATCGCCCGCGCAAAATTACGCTACCGGATTTGTCGAGCGAGCATCGGCCTCCCATCGCGGTGCAGCGCAATGATATTGATTACAATCAGCATGTGAACAATGCGCACTATATCCGCATGGCACTGGAGCTGCTGCCAGCGGATTTTGAGCCTACCGGCTTGCGGGTGGAGTACAAGCGCCCGGTCACGCTCGGTGCGGTGATAGAACCGGCCGTTATTGAGACCGATGCGGCGGTGTATGTGCAGCTGTGTGTGGCGGGTCAGCTGTGCTGTCTTGTCGAGTTTACGCGTTGAGATGGGCCAATTTGGCCTCGCGAGCACCGGGGACTGCGACTCGGTCTATGCCGGGTGAGGCTAAACTTCTGGATTTTCTGAAGCGGATTTTGTGGTATCGCCGATAGGCGGGTTGCAGATGGGGCTTCCTGTGTGTAGTTGAGCTTTAGCTCTCCGTGGCTTCGTAGGGTACTATCCCTGCTTTTTCGCGTAGGGGGCAGGAGATGAGGGAGAGGGAAACGGCTGATTCGGGGATGGCGAGGGCGGCGGCCACGTGCTCGCGGTAGGTGGCCATCTGGGTTTCGTAGTGCTCGCGGAGCCAGGCGTAGAAATCGGTGTACCCCTCTTTGGAACCCGGCCGGTTAGTTTTGAAGTCGATGATGTGGGCGGCGGTCACGTTGCCGGCGGCATCGTGGGTGATGACGAGGCGGTCGATGGTGCCGGAGAGCCATTCGCCATCTTTGGTGATGGCTTCGATGGGCTGCTCATTGTAGACCTCTTGTCCGGGACTGGCGGTGAAGAGTGCTGCGATTTCCGGTTGCTTCAAAGCTTGGTATACCACTTCTTGGGCTTTGTTGCGGGGCTCGCCTTCGTTCATCCACCGGGGCAGCGGGGAGTCCAGCCAAGAGATTTCCTCCCAGTAGGCATGTACTGCGGTGCCGAAGTCGGTGGCAGAGAGCCCCCCGTTGTTCACGCGGGAGAGGTTTCCGGAATCTTCCGGCTCATCTTTCTGTTTATCCTCAGCTTTGGCGAGGGAGGAGGGGCTTTTGCGCATGCGCCGGGGAATGGCGGCTCCAAGGGGGGCGGTGGGGGTGGCAGGCGTTGCGTCGGCTGCATCTTTGGGGGCTAGATCAGCGTACCATTCTGCATCACCCATGGGGTTGCTCAGTAAGGAAGTGGTTTTGTAGGCAGCTGTATCGCCCTCGAAAGCCCGGCGGATGAGGCCGGAGATGGAGCGAGCTCTCCCGTTGGAGTTTCCTTTTGCATCAACGAGGGCTCCGCCATTGAGCAAGATGTAGTTGGCAAAGCGGGCGCGAGTGGTGGCTACATAGAGTAGGTTGTATTCATCTTGGCTTTGGCGCTGTTTCCATGAGAGGGTGAGCTCATCGAAGGCGCCCGGCCAAAATTCCGAGCGGACGTCTTTGTTTGCCGGGGCAAGGAGGA
Organism: Akkermansia sp.; assembly: GCA_017435505.1. Classification (GTDB taxonomy): domain Bacteria; phylum Verrucomicrobiota; class Verrucomicrobiia; order Verrucomicrobiales; family Akkermansiaceae; genus Akkermansia. The sequence goes on along the minus strand of JAFSEZ010000042.1, from coordinate 40,880 downwards.
TGGCGTTGCCATCGGGGGTGCGGTAGAAGTGCAAATCACTTTCGCTGTCGATGGCATCGTCTGACAGGAAGGGAAGGATGACGGCATCGAACTCCAGCCCTTTGCTCTTGTGCATGGTCATGATTTGCACATAACGGGAAGATGCAACACCCTGTGCGCTGAGGGTGGAGATGCGGTTTAGCCAATCGTGGAGCGTGCCGCCCGTGGCATCGAAAGCGCGAGCGGTGCTTAGCCAGGTGGCGATGAGATGGCGGTGTGCCTCTTGTTGCTCCGCCGTCAGGATGTGCAAGGGGAAGTTCTCCAAAATCTGCTCGAGCAGGTGGGCGTAGCCATGCAGCTCCAGCAATTCACGGAGAGATTCCCAGGTCGCGGAATCGGAGCCCGCTTTCTCGAACAGGTATGCCATGAAAGAGGCTTTGAGTACGCTGAGAGAGGTTTGTTCGTGGGGGTGGCTCAGCCAACGGAAGAGGTGGTGAAGCATCTCTCCCAAGGGGCAGGCAATGGCCGCAAGCGTATCTTTGACAAGCAGAATAGGCAGCTCCGGCATGTCGTTGCGAAGATGGTTGGCGGTGGCCTCGGCCTCGCTGTTGGTGCGGGTGAGGATACCGATGCTCATGCCGTTGATAGGCGCTTTGTTTGCGATGGTCAGACGTTTCAGGATGGAGCTGATGGCTTCGTAGGCGCGGGTTTTTACATTTTTGGCTTCGGCATCATCGTCTTCTTTTTCGGCGGCCACAACTTGCATTTCCACATAGCCCTGAGAAGCTTTCGCGGTTTCGTGGTGGGTGTAGTGTTCCAGCGCCACGCTATTGGCTCCGGCATCGTTGTTTTCAATGTGTTGAAGATTGCGGAAGAGGGTGTTGACAAAGCCGTCTTGCCCCATGATGGCGCGGGCCGAGCGGAAGCTTTGAGTGAGATGAGCCGGATAGACGGGGTCGCTCCATTCGCGTTCCGTTTTGAGTTTGCGGAAAGCTTCTGTATCGCCGGTGCGGAAACCGTAGATGCCCTGTTTATCATCGCCCACCACAAAGAGGCTGCCTTCCGCTACATAGTAGGAGCAGTCCTCGTGGTAGGGCCGTAGAGAAGCGGGGAGCGGGCGGGGGCTTTCCGCGGTGAAAGGCACGCAGGAATCGCCGAGAAGGAATTGCAACACCGGGGTGAGCGTGTCAAATTGAGCATCGGATGTGTCTTGGAACTCATCGAGCATCCAGTGAATGTATTTTTTGCCTGTGCGCAGTGCGACGTGTTCGCGGCAGAAGGCGGCGTTATCCACATTCTCATCATCGTACTCCTTGGTCATGAGTTCCCGGGCTTTGCGCGCGATGTCATCAAACGAGAATTGCCCGGTGGTGGTGAGGCGTGTCTCGTAGGCATCGGCATAGTCTCGCAGCAGGGAAAAGAGGCTGCGCGTGCGGGAGGTCGCGTCGTACAGACACTTGGCCGGGAGCCGGTCGCGCAAGTAACAGGCCGTATCAATGATAGCAGATATGCCATCTTGCTCCATGGCTGCCACGTATGCGGCGATTCTCTGGGTCTCCTTTGTAGATTTGTAGTTGCTAGTCGCTGTCTTTTTGATGAGTTTGGAAAGCGCTTCTTTGTCGGCCTTGGTTTGGAAAAGGCACGCGGCGAGCATCTCTGCCTCTTGCGCGATGTCTTGCAGCTCATGCGTCATGGGGAGCTGTTGTTCAAAGGCTTGGGAGAGGCGGCTGAGTAGGGAAATGAAGTGTGCGTGCTGCATGGGCTTCTCCGGGAGCCACTTTTTGAGGGTGGAGCTGAGCGGCAGCGCCCCCGCGGCCAGCTTCTTGAGCCCGGAATAAACAGACGATGAAAAATCGGATTCGGAATAACGGAGCAGAAGCTTGCGAAGTTTGTTTGCTTGCGCATGCCATTCGGAGGCTTCTTCGGCTGTGGCGATGGTGAAAGGGGTGTGGCTTTGCGCAGCAAAGTAAGCAGTGTTGCGCCAGACATCCAAGACGGGATTTTCGCGATAAAGGGAGAGGTAGGTTTGGAGCTCTTTTTCGAGGCGGTTGATGGTTTTTCCCCCCTTGCCGCCGGTGAGGTCTGCAAACATGTTGAGGAAGGCCTCTCTTTTTTCCGTCTCTGCGGTGCGGGCATCCAGATAGTCATGAATCGTATCGCGGCGAGCTTTTTTTTCGTCTGCGGGGTCGAGAGAGGAAACATTGTTGACCCCCAGCTCCAAGCAATTGCCTGCCACGAGAGAGTTGAAGAAGCTGTCGATGGTGGAGAGCTCGAGTTTGGACATCGCCATAACGACCTTGCGCAGCAGGCTTGCAAACTCCCGGGCGTCTTGCTGCGGGAGTTGCAGGTAGGCTTGCAATTCTGCATCCTTAGCGTATAGGTCTTCCGGGTAGGTGTTTTCGGCTGCGGCGCGTTTCACAACAGCTACTGTGGCGGGGAGCAGGGGTACATCGTTGGCAGCTTTTTTCCATTCGTTTGGGGTCGGCGTGGTGAGACCGCTCCAAACTTCCCATACGCGAGCGGCGAGCAGGTTGCGCCGGGTCTTCTTATCTCTCAGGTCGCAGGCTCCTTCTGCAAGGGCGTGCAGAATGCGCCCGCGAAACTCGCCGGCTGCTTTGCGGGTGAAGGTGAGAGCAATGATTTTTTCCGGGGCAACGCCCAGCATGAGCAAGGCGATGTAGCGTGATACCAGCTGGTACGTTTTGCCGGTGCCGGCAGAAGCCGAGATGAGTGTGCTGGTGGTGTGGTAAATGAGTGGTTGCGCGGAGTCGGGCATGACGGGGGAAGAAAATCAGATTTCGAGTTCGGGCAGGTTGAACATGGAACGGGGGTCGCTTTGGGCAGAGATGGCACCAAAACGCGGTGCGTTTTTATCCCAGTTATCGCCGGTGAGCTTGGAGTATGGCCGATTCTTGAGCCGGAGTGCCTCTGCCGAGAACAGGCATACGCCATCCTGAATCATGCGGATGGCGGAATCTACGGTTTGCATGGCGTTGTCCAGTAGTTCTTTGGGGGTGTGCGCAAAGTGCCACGTGGTTTTGCTCCTACCGGGTATCTTTTCCAGACATCCGGCCTCGATAAGCGGAAAACACTGCATGCTCTGTGTTTTTGTTTGCAGGTTGTAGTAAAAGAGATCCGGCATGACATGCGCCAAGGATTCATCCGGCAAGGTGTCGCAGAGTTCTTTGGCATTGAGTTGGCGCAGGCCGTAGGCATAGAGCATGAGCTGCACATCTTTCCAATGGTAGAACCTCGCCGTGTATTCTCCCTTCGAGTTGGTGCGTTCTGCTTTGACCAAGGGGAAGGGGTATTGCGCGGTGTTCATGAAGCGGAAGAAAGGCGAATCCTCGCCATCTTCCAGCTCATCAAAATGCTGTTTGAGCGGTTTTTTATCATCGGCGGAGGTTTTGTAGTCGATGATGCGCCAGTGGCCGTCTTCATGGCGGTCGATACGGTCGGCCGTCATTTTGAATCGGACGGTTTGGCCGGATGAAAGGGTGAACGTGGGGGTGAGCACCTTTTCGCAGGCGATGTTTTGCCAACCATCAAGCAAATCTTGCACGTGGCGGCAGGCAAAATCGTGCAGGCTTTTCTCCATGTTTCTCAGCTGCAATTCCAGCGGCAGGGGCTGGGTATTCCGAGTATGGGTAGGCATGTATACTTTGCTCCATTCAGCTTGCATGGTATCGAGCGCGAACTGTTCGACAGCGGCGATGAGCTGCTCTTTACCGGAAGCGGAGGGGAAGTGGGCCAGCAATTTTTCTTGGGAGGGCAGAGTATTGACCACATGTTCGAGAATGGCGTGCATGAGTGTGCCGTACTCATTGCTCTCCAATTCCGATTTATCCTCATCGTACAGATTGCCCGCATCAAGTCCGAAAAGGTGTTTGAGCCAGAAGCTTAGCGGGCATTGAAGAAAGCCGCCCAACAATGTGGGGGAATAGGTGCACTTGCCCTGTTTGAAGGGATTTGCCATACCCGGGGCGATGCTCTCGATGCTTTCCAGTATGCCCGGCGGCAGTTTTTCTCCTTCTCCCAAGCTGTTTTTCGCTTGTCTCAAGGGGCAAACCGGGATGACAGGCATGGCCGCCACGGTGGTGGATTCGGCGAACAATGTGCGAGCCCGTTGCGGGAGCTCATTGCCGCACCGCATCAGCAAAGAGGAGGGTGCAACGGCGGTGCCATCAGGGTTCTGCCGTGTGATGATAAAATGAACGTTGCCGGGGCTGTGGCTGCTCAGAATGGAGGAGAGTAGGTAGGAATCACGCGCCATGCGGAACTTTTCATGGCGGATTCCAAGTTCCAAACAGAGAGATTCCGGCAGAAAATCATCTTCTTCTACCGGTTCGGGGATGCAGCCATCGTGCATGGCTGCGATGATAATTCTTTCCCCTCGGGAGAAGGGTAGCTCGCGCCATCCCATGACACTGCCAACTGTTTTAGCGCGTGTGTTTTCATCTTGCGTCCCGGCAGCAGCGTTTTGAGCTTCGTGGCGCAGGACTTCCAGCAGGGATGCGGCATCGCGGAAGCGGCCCAGCAAGTTCGGTTGCACGTAAGCGTTTAATTTTTTACAAAGTTGCTTCACTGCAGCCCCGATAGGCGTCTCTTTGTAATGCTTGAGCAGCCCGGCAAACAGCGTATTCAGTGCAGTTGGCAGCGTTGGAAGGTGACAGCAAGCTGTGGCGAATTCTGCGACTTTTAGCGCGTAGTTGTGATAGGCCGAGCAGCGCTCTTTGGCTAAATATTCCAGGTTGCGATATCCCTGTGTGGGGAGAGTATGTGCCGGGTCCAGGTATTGGCAAAGAGAGGCGGCGGTAGCGGGCAAGAGAGCCTCTCGCAGTTTTTCGATGTGGTGTTGTATATTGGCTGTGACTTCCGGCGGAGCCTCCAGCACGTGTTGCAAGGCGCGGTTACACAGGAGGGATAGGAAGGCATGCATCTCGCCCATGCCTCCTTCGGCGGGGTCGGAGGCGTATAGGTTTTGTCGGGCTGCGCAGTAATTGGCCAGCAGCTCGGGGAGAATCCCTACATCCGTGCCGAGCAGGCTGCGCCCCTCCGGGGCATGGAGCCTCCATTGCTCACCCTCAGCTGCCTTGCCGAATGCCCCCACCAAGGCAGGGGTATAGTTCGGGTTGCCTGTGGAAATAACAACTTGGTTCGAATCCAGCTCACCCGCCAAGCGCAGGGCTTCTGCAGCCAGTTCGTCCGCTCCGTCGACGAGGTGAATGGTCGAGGCAGTGTTGTCCACCTTACTTTGTGTTTCATCGGCAAAGACGAGGGCTTGAGGGATATGGATATGGCAATCAGCGGAGGCCCAGTATGATTCTTTGGGTCTGCCCAGGAAATCGAAACGAGCGTGGTATTCCGGTGTATCGGGTGCATGAACCCATATTTCCACTTGGCAAATGTCTTGGCTGTGGAGCTTGCATAAGTAGCGTGCCATCTGGGGAGAAAATTCCGGCACGCAGGCCAGGATGAGCAACTTGCAGTTTTTGAGTGGTTGAGGGTTTGCCACAAGTCGGTCGCGCGCGTCGTTGTTCGGGGTGCGTTTGAACGTGTGTTTCAAGACAGAATCCACCTTGGAGAAAATTTCTCCCAGCGTGCGCCAGCGAACTTGCTCCTGTGCCAGTACGGCTTGTCTTGCCCGGAGCGTCTTGCGCTCTGCTTCTTGCTCCGGTGTCAGGAGCTTGATTGAGCTTGTTACCTCATCTTCTCGTTTCTGAAGCAGCCCCGTCACGCGGTCGATAGCCACTTCTTCTTTCTCCAGCCGCGTGCGGAGTGCCATGAGCTTGTGTGCCACTCCTACCGCCCAGCGTTCGCGGTGGTGATTGGGCATGCGGGGAATAAGCGGCGCATAAAGAGCCACAGGATTACCTGCCCCGGAGTTCATGATTTGCAGCCAAGCCGCCAAGGTTTCCTCTTGTGAGGCGATGTTGTCTTCTTCGGGAGAAATTAAATGATTGACCAGCGTAATGCGGGGCATGAGCATGGGCTTGCCTGCGAGCTCGGCCATGTATTCGCGTAGCCGGCGGCCACTTTCGGCCGTGGGTACCACAACTGTGGCTCGGCGGTAGGTATCTGCCGTTTCTGGGTTGGTGAGTCCTGCTAATATCTTGGCTGCAACAAGCTCAATGGCCGGCCTGTCCCAGCCGAGAAAGTGTAATTCGGGTGCGCTCATGGAGTGTGTTATATCTTACCACAGAGTGAACACTTCCTACAAGGCATGACAGAGAAATAAAGTAAATTTTTTGTGCGGGACTCAGCGGATTGTGCTAAAGTGAAGTGCGTCATCATGAGCACACCCGCAGCATCTCCCACGATACGCCGCGCAACGGCAAGTGACTTTGCCGCAGTGCGGGATTTTTACTGGCAACTGACAGATGATTTGGAGGGCGCTCCCTACCACCCTGTGTGGAAGAAAGGAGAGTACCCGAATGATGAGTACTTGCAGGCTTCTATTGCCGCAGGTGAGCTGTGGGTGGCCGAGGCGGAAGGGAAGATTGCTGCCTCCATGGTGGTGAACGACCGCTGCAATGAGGGCTATTTGAAAGCGCAATGGGCGGTGGAGGCTGCTCCGGGAGAGTTTACCATCATTCACACCCTAGGGGTGGGGATGGATTTCCAACGCCGGGGGATTGGCTATGCCATGACTCGCCATGCCATCTCTCTGGCTGCGGAGGCGGGCCACAAGGCTGTGCGCCTGGATTTGATAGACCAAAACCGCCCCGCCGCTCCGGCATATACCAAGTTGGGATTCCGCAAGTGCGATACGCTCCGCCTGTACTATGAATCCGTAGGTTGGCAGATTTTTCACATGTACGAGTATGCGCTGTGATCGCGCAGACCGGATAGCAAAAAAGCCCCGCAGTAGAATATACTGCGGGGCTTTTTTGCAAGGATGATAGGCGGCGCTATCAGCAGTTGTACATCTTGGTGTAGTACTCATCTGCCATGCGGTCGGAGTCGAACGCGGGGCAAATATCACTCATGGCGCGGAAGACAAAGTCTGTCCAAGCGTTGTTATTCCCGTAGTAGAGGGGTAGCACCTTGGATTCAAGCACATTGTAGAAGTTATCGCGGTCGGAGCGGTCGCGTGCTTCAGGGGTGAGCCCCTGCTTGGCCTCGGGGATGAGGAAGCAGTTCTGACCGTCTTGGGCGAACTCGCGCACCCAGCCATCGTTGGTGGAGACGGTGATGGAGCCATTCATGGTGGCAGACATGCCGGAGGTGCCGGAAGCCTCGCGGGTGACGACGGGGTTGTTCAGCCAGATATCGGAGCCGTTTTTAAGGGCTCGGCTCAGGGCGAGCTCGTAGCCGGTGAGTACGGCGCAGCGGGGGTATTTTTCGCTGAGCTTGTTGAGCTTGTTGAAGATATCTACTGCTGTGAAATCGGTGGGGTAGGGCTTGCCTGCCCAAATCATCTGCACCGGGCGATTGGTGCGCTGCAACATGCGCTCAAACATGACCGGGTTCTCTGTGATGAGAGCGGGGCGCTTGTAGGCTGCAAAGCGGCGAGCCCACACGATGGTAAGGCAATCCGGGTCGAAGAGGTGGCCGGTCTGCTCGCCTACGATGCGGAAGAGCTCTTTCTTCAGGGCGCGCTTGCGGTTGCGGAATGCGGCCTTGTCACCCGTGGCAAAGGCTTCTGCCAACTCCGGGTCCTGCCAGTACTCGCGGTTCTGGGCGTTGGTCACATGGGTGATGGGGCAGATATCGCTGTAATGTTCCCACATCTGGCGGGAGACTTCGCCGTGCAGGGCAGATACACCGTTGGCCATGTGGGAAAGGCGCAGGGCTGCCAAGGTGTAGTTGAAAGTCTGTTCGTTGGGATCAAGCTTGAGCATGCTGCGCACTTGCTCCAGGGAGAGGCCATCGAAGAAGGAGAAGTTGGCCATGAGGTTGATATCCATCTTCTCGTTGCCGGCTTCTTCCGGGGTGTGGGTGGTGAAGACGAAGCGCTTGCGTACTTCTTCCACGTTGCCGCCATTGCGAGCCAGCATGTTAAAGGCCGCGCCAATGGCGTGTGCCTCATTCATGTGGTAGATTTCCGGCTCTACGCCCAATTCCTCGAAGAGGCGGGCACCGCCCTGACCCAGCACGATGTACTGGGAGATGCGGGTCATGGGGTTGGAATCGTACAGACGCTGGGTGATGGAACGGCTCACCTCATCATTCTCCGGCAAATCGGTGGTGAGGAAGAACATGGGGGCTGTGCCAAAGGTTTCCGGGCGCAGATAGAGTGCTTTCACCCACACGGGAGCCCCGCAAATGCGGATGAGGAACTTGATGTTGTGGTCTTCCAGGAAAGAGTAATCTTTGCGGCGGTATTGCACCGCCATGGAACCGTCTTCGGCGCGAATCTGGTTGTAGTAGCCATAGGACCAGAGGATGCCCACGCCCACCAAGTTCTGGCGCAGTGCGCCGGCAGAACGCATGTGGGAACCGGCCAAGTAGCCCAGACCACCGGAGTAAATCTTGAACACGTTGTCAATGGCGTATTCCATGCAGAAATAAGCCACGGCTTTGCCGTATTTCGGGTCAATTTCGTAGGGATGCGCATACTGCGCAGGCAGGAAGGAGGTACTCATCTTTTATGTAGATCGTAGGTTGATGTCGTGCTGCCTTGCTGCGTATCACGTAGAAATGTTACAGCAAGGTCAGGTCTCCTATATACCGCAGGTCGGAGGTTTAGAAAAGTAAAAAAAGTGTCGGCTTTCGGGGAAGTTTTGTCATGCAGAATCAGGCTTGCTCGCCAAAGGGGACGCGCGAACCTACAGCATCAATTTTGTTGACGAGTTCAAAGAGATTCATGCCGGCTCCTTCTTTGCTTTCCACAAAGTCGAGGAATGATTGCAGGGCGTCGGAGATATAAGCGGTGCGGTTTACCCCGGAGTTATCGTTGTGCATGGCGAGGTGCAGGCGTTCCAATTGGCGGTTTGTGCAGCGGAATGTGATGGGTTTAAGCTTCATAGCGGCCATACTTTAGCGCGAATGAGGGTGGCATGAAAGCAAAGTTAGTTGTCACTCACCTATCTTTTGTAGCGCAGCGGAATTTTTATCGCTAGAATGGCGGCAGTTATGAAATCCATACGCAATATCACCCGTTTCACCTACGAGTTCACCTCTTTTCAGGGGTGGAGAGTCACCCTGTGCCGCAACCAGGTGCATTTCACCCGCTACTTCTCCGACAAGCAGTACGGCAGCGAGGAAGCTTCCCTCGATGCTGCGGTTGAAATGCGCAACCGCGTGCTGGAAAGTCTGCGCCACCACCGCGACAATCCGGAGCTGGCCTTTGCACCGTTCCGGCAAGAGGTGTTGGCCACCAACTATCCGCAGGGACTGCGCCCTCGCAAGGGGCGTGTGGCATAGGGCTTTGGGGTGCCTCTGTTTTCACGCATCCGAAGGGGATTTGGAACGTGCTGCCCGGGGGAAGACCGGCTCCCCGGGCAGCTTTTTCTCTGCTCTGCGGTACCACGGGCCGCGTGGCATCATGTATGCTTGAAGGCCATGGCCTCAGATTCATCGAGGTGCTGTGCCGGTGCGTGCCGCGAGAGAAAATCAATACTGCGCTTCATGTCTGCCAGAAGCAGGGCGGCCATATCCATGGTGAATCCTTGGCGTACCATCACGCGCATCACCACCACGTCCTCCAAATTGGCCGGCAGACTGAAAGCCGGTACCAGCCAGCCGCGCATGCGCAGGCGATCCGAGAGCTCATACAGGTTGTAGCCCGGCTTGAACCCCTCTTTCATGCGGAAGCAAATGGCGGGGATATCTTTCTTGGGATTGCCTTGGCAGATGAACTCGAACTCGCCCAGCTTTGACACTTCCTTGGCCAGATAGGCTGCCACATCGTACGCTGCTTGGTGAATGCGGCGGTAGCCCTCATAGCCCAAGCGCACAAAATTGTAGTACTGGGCGATAATCTGCCCGGCGGGGCGGGAGAAGTTGATGGCGATGGTGGGCACGCTGCCGCCCAGATAATTGACGGCAAAGGTCAGCTCTTTGGGCATTTCTGCCGTATCTCGCCACACCACCCAGCCACAGCCCAGCGGGGCCAGACCATATTTGTGGCCACTGGAGCTGATGGATTTGACGCGCGGCAGGCGGAAATCGAAGGGGATATCCGGCGCGGTGAAGGGGGCGAGGAATGCACCGCTGGCGCCATCCACATGCACATCCACATCCGGCCCGCCCTTGGCGGCCAGCTTGTCCAATGCTTTGCAGATGGATTCCGGGAACTCATACTGCCCGGTGTAGGTCACGCCAAAGGTGGTCACTACGCAAATGGTGTTTTCATCCACCAAGTCCGCAATTTGTTTATCGGTGAGGCAGTATTGGCCGGGGTTCATGGTAGCTTCTCGCATTTCCACATCCCAGTAGCGGCAGAACTTGTGCCAGCAAATCTGCACCGGACCGCACACCAAGTTCGGTTTGTCGGTGGGTTTGCCTTCTTTTCTGCGGCGGGCACGCCAGCGCCACAGCGCTGCCATGCCGCCCAGCATGCACGCCTCGCTGGAGCCGATGGTGGAGCAACCGATGGGGGTGGCATCTGCCGGTGCGTGCCACAAATTGGCAATCATGCGCACGCAGCGCTGCTCAATCTCTGCGCATTGCGGGTACTCATCCTTATCAATCATGTTCTTGCTCAGGCTCAAATCCATGAGCTTGTGGATTTGGCGGTCGCCCCACGTCTGGCAGAATGTTGCCAGATTTTGGCGGGCGTTGCCATCCAGCAACAATTCCTCGCTGATGAGTTGGTAGGCATCTTCCGGCCGCATGGAGTTGGCCGGAATCTGCTTGTCGGGCAGGGGAGTGGCCACATCTGCGGCCCCGAAAATGCTTGTGCAATCGTTGTCTTTTTCCTTTTTCATGGCTACGGGGTGAGATGCCGCACCTTTCCCCGTGTGCCCAAAAACAGGAAGAAAAATTAGGCATGCAACAAGGCAGCTGCTGCGCGGGCGCAGAAAGCGACGCAGCGTTCGCAGGGGCGGGCATCGTAGTAGGCCTGTGTGCGCTCGCTGGGGCGTGCTCCCTCTGTGGTGTGCTCATCCAAATGCAGCAATTCCCGGCAGCTCAAGGTGCCGAATTCTTGGGTAAAAAGCTCTGCCTGCTGCCGCACGAGGGCAAAGATGCGCTCCTTTTCCTCCGGATGGCCGCTGAGGTTGCCCCGGCAATGCCCCGCCACCAGCGTGAGCCCCGAAAAAGCCCCGCAGGTGAGCCGCATGCGCCCAATCCCCGCGCCGAATCCGGCGGCCAAGCGCAGCGCTTGCTCCTCGCTCAACCCCAGCGGCTCCGCAAAGGGGGCAAACACGGACTGCGCGCAGTTGAATCCTCGGTGAAAATAGGCTAGGGCTTTCTCCTCGTACATGCCCCCAGCATAGCGCCGCCCCGCCGCTTTGTCAAATCTCTATGTGAAAAGATTGTACAAAGTTAGTATTTTCATAATTGCTGGGGTTAAAGTAATATATTTATCCATGTAGAGTGTATTGTTGCAACACATTTTGTGTGGCGAAAATGCCATTGTGTGTGTGGCAATACGTTCACCGTGAGATTCTTGTAATTTGTGCAGAGATGGTGTTTACTGAAGGTGTCCGGAGGGGAAATCGAACGACTTTCCGGACAACAACAAACAAAAGAATACAATGAAAAAAAACATCATTATCTCGTTGGCTCTTGCCGCAGGTGCCACCTCTCTCTCCCATGCAACAGCCGAAAACTCTCAGGCTACATTCAACCTGGGAGCCTGGGCAAAGGACAGCTTCAAGCTGTTTGATGCCAAGAGAGATCATGCGGAGAATCCGTACATCCAAGAGTTTACTCTGAAGTTGCGTGGGCAGTATCAGTGGGGCTATCTTGACCCTGCCGGTGGCAATGACCGCGTGAAAGGCAATCGACACGACAATAATGAATGGCGGCGTTTCCGCTTGGGGGCGCAAGCTAAATTGTTCAATCAATTTACCTTGAAAGGAATATGGAATATCGGCGGATTGGATGCCCGAAACAAGTATTCCGATGCCGGTTGGAACCGCTCCCGCACAGAAGGTACGCTGGATGAATTGACACTCTCCACCAAGATTGACCCGGTGACACTTTGCATCGGTAAGCACAAGCCTGCATACATGGCAGAGTACCGCACCTCAAGCGCCAAGCTTATCACGCTGGAGCGTTCCATGTTGGTGAATCAGCTGAAAGCCGAGAAGCTGTATGGTATTTCTGTGAGTAATGCTGATCAAAAATCCGAGTGGGGATGGAATACCGGCCTCTGGCTGAATGGGCAACGCGACAATACTTGGTTGGAGCCCTCGTTTAATAGCGATGATAACATGACTTTGGGCATGAGTCTCTCCCGCGCCACCGGGAAAACGGGTCGCGTGCGGCTGGACTACATGCACAGCTTCCACAAGGATGGAGAATCCCACAGCGGTTCGGAATATGCCGGTCCGGGAGCACAGGATGTTGTGGCTATCAGCTGGGAAGGCAAGAAGGGCAAATTCAACATGCTCGCTGAAACCTTGGCCGGGTTCAATGTGTATGATGCCTCTGAAGGTGCGGAAAATGTATTTGGCCTTGTGCTGATGCCCAGCTACCGCTTTTCTCCGCATTGGGAGGGGGTGTTGCGCTATCAGTTGGCCGCCGGCAGCAATGCCGTAAAGGTTGATAGCCGCTATTACTCCACCAACTCTGCCTACTCAGGCACGAGTGACTTGTTGCAAGGTCTCTATATGGGCTGCAACTACTATGTATGCCCTTCCAACCCGCACATGCTTAAGGTGATGGTAGGCGCGGAGTATCTCAACTCCGAGGGCTCTGATGCTAAGGGCAACAAGGGCTTTACCGGTTGGCAGTTTTCTTCTGCCGTTCGTTTCGATTTCTAATCACCCATAACCAACCTCATTGAGAAAATACGACTATGTTTAAGAATATATTGATATCGATGGTATGCCTGAGTGCAGTTGCGCAGGCGGAAACGACTCTTTTGGGTGCCGGTGCATCGTTCCCTGCTCCTGTTTACCAGAAGTGGACGTACACTTATTCAAAAGAAAACCCCGGAACAACGGTGACTTATCAAAGTGTGGGCTCCGGTGCCGGGATCAACCAGATTAAGTCCGGTACTGTGGATTTTGCCGGGTCAGATAATCCGCTCACGCTGCAACAACAGAATGAAGGTGGATTGGTGCAGGTGCCCATGCTCACCGGTGGCGTGGTCGTCATCGTCAATCTTCCCGGTGTGAAGGATGGCCAGCTGAAACTCAGCAAAGATGTGCTTTCTCGTATCTATCTTGGTAAGATTACCAACTGGGGAGACCCGGCGATTAAGGCACTCAACCCGAAGTTGAAGCTCCCGAAACTCAAAATTACAGTTGTGCGCCGCTCGGACTCCAGTGGTACGTCTTTCATCTTCACCAACTATCTTTCCAAGATTTCTGCTGATTGGAAGAAAACAGTAGGGCAGGGATCTTCTGTGAAGTGGCCTGTGGGTATCGGAGGCCAGAAAAATCCCGGTGTGTGCAACAATGTGTCCAAAATTCGCGGAGCTATTGGCTACACCGAATACACCTATGCGGTAGAGTCGAAATTGGCCTGCGCACAGCTCGAAAATGCTGATGGCCAATTTGTGGCACCAAGTCAAACCAGCTTTACTGCTGCCGCAGCAGCTGCTGATTGGAAGAATGCCCCCGGTTTTTACATGGAACTGACCAATGTGCCCGGTGCCGGGAGCTGGCCCATCACAGGCGTGACCTATGTTCTCACCCGCAAGGATGCACCCGCTGATAAGAAAGCAGCCCTGCGAGATTATTTCCTCTGGTGCTACACCAAGGGCTCGGCAGATGCTTCAAAGCTCAATTATGTGCCCCTGCCGAAAGACGTTGTGAACTTGGTGAAAACCAATCTTTGATTCTCCATACACTACGTATCATAACACCGACCCCGGCAGAGCGATTGATGCTTTGTCGGGGGTAATTTGTCCCCTGGATTTTTCTTTCTGTCCGGGCATCAAAAAGGCCTCAGCCCGGTATGGGGCTGAGGCTTATCATGATTGTGTCTTGCCGGATAAGTTAGCTGATATGGTGGCGAACGATGTGGCCGGTGCGCAGATAGAGGATTTGCTGGCAAATATCAATGCAGAGGTCGGCAATGCGTTCCAGATCGCGTGCGAGCCCCAGGCAATCGATGAAGTAGCTTGCGTCAGACGGAGTTCCTTCCAAAGCCTTTCGGGCGGCAATTTTATGTTGGTTCCTCAGGGAATCTACTGTATCGTCTTTGGCGATGACGGTATGAGCCAGCGCAATATCCGCAGAAACAATAAGCCCCAAGGTATCCTGCAACATAGAGAGCACGAGTTGGCTCATGGTGGTGAAATCACAAGAAGCGGAGGACTGTGGGGTGTTGGCTGCGGCTCGGTGAATGGCTCGTTCCGCAATATGACAGGCGAAATCCGCCATGCGTTCCAGAGAGATGTTCATTTTGATGCAGGAGATGACAACACGCAAATCAGTAGCCACGGGTTGGTAGAGTGCCAGGATTTTGAGGCACTCTTCCTCCAGGCGAATTTCCTCGCGATCAATGACGGAATCGTGTGCGATGATTTGGCGTGCGAGTTGCTCATCCGCCGTTTGAAAGGCGGTGAGCGCTTGCTGAATGGAGTGGTGGACAAGTGTGCCCTGAGTTTGAATTTGCAGGAGGAGACGATGCAGTTCGTTGGTGAAGTGTTCTTTCATGTGCTGTGTAGGGTTGGTGTTTAGCCGAAACGGCCTGTGATGTAGTCTTCTGTCTGTTTGTTGGTGGGATTGGTGAATATTTGGTCGGTGTTTCCCACTTCAACGATACGGCCTTTGTAAAAGAAAGCCGTGGTATCGGAGATGCGAGCGGCTTGCTGCATGTTGTGGGTGACGATGACGATGGTGAGGCGTTCTTTCAGTTGCATGACTAATTCTTCAATGCGAAGAGTAGCGATGGGGTCAATGGCACTGGTGGGTTCATCCATGAGAAGAACCTCCGGTTCCGCGATTAAGGCGCGGGCAATGCAAAGCCTCTGTTGCTGTCCCCCGGAAAGAGCCAGACCACTTGTGTGCAGTTTATCCTTCACTTCGTCCCAAATAGAGGCGGCTTGCAGAGCTTGCTCTACACGTTCCTCAATTTCTTTGGAGCGGAGCTTATAATGCAAACGCAGGGGGTAAGCTACGTTGTCGAATATGCTCATGGGGAAAGGCGTGGGCTTTTGAAAAATCATGCCGATGCGGTGGCGCAACTTCAGAATATCTACTGAATCTGCTAGAATGTTCTTTCCGTCCAGCAAGACCTCGCCGGTGGCTTGTTGATTACGGTAAAGTTCAAAAATCCGGTTGTAGATGCGTAAATGAGTGGATTTACCGCAACCGCTTGGTCCGATGACCGCCGTGACTTGATTCGACGGGATATCGAGATTATTATCAAATAGCACCTGCGTATTGCCGTAAAAGAAATTAATATTACGGGCTGATAGTTTAATGTTTGTTTTCATGGAAGAATAATCGTGTTGTCAGATTGATAAGAAGAATAATGAAAGTAATGATAAAAGCAGCACCCCAACCAAGGCTGTGCATGGATTCAAAGGGAGAATTAGTGGTGTATTCTGTCATGAGGACGGGGATGTTTGCCGTGGGATTGGTGAAGAAGCTAGTGGGCCAAGTGTCGGCAAACATAGCAGTGAAAAGCAGGGGTGCGGTTTCGCCGCTTACACGAGCTAACGCCAACAAAATACCTGTAGCCAGTCCGTTTTTTGCACTGCGAGCGACAATGCAGAGAGTGGCGCGCATGCGAGTCATCCCCAGCGCAAGAGAAGCTTCCCGCAGGGTGTTCGGGACCATGCTCAACATGTCTTCCGTGGTGCGCATGATAACCGGGAACATGATGATGGCCAGTGCTACACTGCCGGCAAAACCGGAGAAATGCCCCGTGCTGACAACAAGTAGCACATAAACAAAAAGCCCCACAAGGATAGAAGGTATCCCCATAAGAACATTGGCGCAAAAACGCAGCATGATGGCAACCCGGCTTTGTTTGCCGAATTCGGACAGGTAAATGCCGGCTGCCAATGCAGGTGGCACGGCTATGAGTATAGAACCGAGCGTGATACACAAGGTGCCCAGCAAAGCATTGGCAATGCCCCCCTCCGATTCTCCGTATGGTTTGGAGATATGGAGGAGAAAGCCGGGAGAAATGGCAGACATGCCATGAGAAAACACGGTGATGAGAATCCAGCACATGCAACTGATGGCCAAACATAGGGATAGAAAAGTAAAGCAACTCAAAATGGTGGTTGCAGCCTTGCGGAAGAAGATGGGGCGTTTCCTTGCGTTTTGAAGAGTTGTCATATGATGTAAAAAGGTGGATTTGTATAGGGGAAAAGAGGATTAAAGCGCGTCGCTTCTGTATTTGCTGATGCGGTTGAGGTAGTATTGAGAGGCAAATTGAATAGCGAAACACATGAGGAGCAGGAGAAGACCCAATGCAAACAACGCACTTTTCTGCAATCCCATGGCTTCTGCAAAGTTGTTGGCCAGCGTGGCCGCAATGGTGGTCCCGCTGGAGTAAAGCCCGGCGGGGAGCTCCATCATGTTGCCAATGACAAAGAGCACAGCCATGGTTTCACCAAGGGCTCTCCCCATGCCTATGAAAATACCTCCTAAAATACCCCGTATCCCATAACGGACAACCACATCACGCGTGACTTCCCAGCGGGTACAGCCCAAACCATAGGCAGATTCGCGTAACATGGCGGGGGTTAAATGAAAAACATCTCGCATGACCGCGCTGATGTAGGGGAGTATCATGAGCGCTAAAATCATGCCGGCGGTGAGAAAGCCGAACCCACTGCCGTAGCCATCTTCTCCCAACAACCAGGCACATCCGGGAAGATGGATGAGCCCCATCTCCTGTGCCAAAAACGGTTGAACATAGTCTTGCATGATGGGCACCAACACAAAAAGCCCCCACATGCCGTAGATGACGGATGGAATGGCCGCCAATAAATCAATGCATTGGCTCAGCACCTTGTTAAGCCAGCCGGTTGATTCCGATGTGAGTAAGGCACTGGCAAAAGCGAGTGGTATGGCCAACAATAAGGCAATGGCCGTGGTGAGCAATGTGCCTGCAATGTGGGGGAGTGCTCCGTAATCATCTTGTGCCGGATCCCACTGGCAACTCCAGATAAATGAGAGCCCAAAATGCTCCCAGGTTTCTGTCGAGTGTATAAGAAGCTGCGCGAAGATTGCGGCCATGAGTAGACCTGCGATACCGGCGCATGCGAAACAAAAGAAGCGAAATGTATTATCTGCGCGTTGCATGGATGTGTGAGAGTTTGTGTTTGTTGCTTTCATTATGTACGCCAACGGCGCAGAGACAAGTATTTGACTGTGAAGATACCGCCTTGAAGAATATGTCACAATTGTCACATTCTGCACATTGCGGCGCTCCTCGGAGAAAATAGGTTTGACGAAAGAGCTATTTGCGGCGTACAATACAAGGGCTGATTCTGACCATGAAACACGTCCTGATTATAAGCACAAGTTTGCGTGCGCACAGCAATTCGGATGCTTTGGCCGCGGCCTTTGCCGAGGGAGCAAAAGCTGCCGGACATGCCGTGGAAACTATCTCGCTGAAGGGGAAAGAAATACGCTTTTGCACGGCATGCTATGCCTGCCAAAAGACAGGGCGCTGTGTGGCGCCGGATGATGCACCCGCCATCATCAGCAAGATTCAGGCGGCCGATGTGGTGGCCTTTGCCACACCTATCTATTTTTATGAAATGAGCGGCCAGCTAAAGACACTTTTGGATCGCACGGTGTCTATTTATAGTGCGCCCTACAAGTTCCGCGATATATACCTGCTTGCTACCGCCGCAGAAGATGAAGGCGCGACCCCCGATCGCGCCTTCAAGGGCCTTGGCGGCTGGGTGGAGTGCTTTGAGCAAGCCCGCGTGGCCGGGCAGGTCTTTGCCGGCGGTGTGTATGAGCAGAATACCATCGTGGGGCATCCCGCTTTGGAAGCAGCCCGCCAAATGGGCTCCCAAGTTTAATCTGAACACGTAAAAACGCAATCCTATCATGAACGGTACATTCACTTATTCCAACCCGACTCGCTTGCATTTCGGCCCCGCTTCGCTGGATAAGCTGGGCGAGGAGCTTTGCCATTACGGCCCGTCCGTATTGCTGACCTATGGCAAGCAATCTATCAAGAAAAGCGGCTTGTATGATAAAATTGTGGCCATATTGCAGGCTGCGGGCAAGCAAATCACCGAAGACCCGGGGGTGATGCCCAACCCCACTGTGGAAAAATTGGCAGAGGGGGCGCAGCGTGCCCGCGATTGCAAGGCTGACCTCATTTTGGCGGTGGGCGGCGGCTCCGTGTGCGACTATGCCAAGGCTGTGTCTGTGGCGGCTTGGTGCACGGATGACCCGTGGGAAAAATACTACATACGCATGGCCCCGGTGGATAATCCCATCATCCCCGTGGGCTGTGTGCTGACCATGGCCGGCACGGGCAGCGAGATGAATGGCGGCTCTGTCATCACGAATCACGCCATCAAGCGCAAAATCGGGCGCGTGTTTGATGACCTCGTATTCCCCCGTTTCTCCATCCTCAACCCGGAGCTCACCCTTACGCTGCCGCGCTATCAGATGGTGGCCGGGTGTTTTGATATCATGTCTCACATCTTGGAGCAATATCTCTCCGGTACGGATGATAACACCAGCGATTATATGGCAGAGGGGCTTATGCGCTCGCTCATTACAGCCAGCCGCGTGGCTGCCCGCAATTCGCAGGATTATGAGGCCCGCAGCAATATCATGTGGACGGCAACCTGGGCGCTCAATACCCTTATCTCCAAGGGTAAGACAACCGACTGGATGGTGCACATGATGGGGCAGTCTGTGGGAGCCTATACCGATGCCACCCACGGTATGACCCTGGCTGCTGTTTCCTTGCCCTACTATCGTTTCATTTTGCCCTTGGGCTTGGCTAAGTTCAAGCGTTTTGCCCAAGCGGTGTGGGGGGTGAATGCAGAGGGGAAGAGTGATGAAGAAATCGCGCTGGAGGGTTTGGATTGTATGTGCGCTTGGATGCAGGAAATCGGCTTAGTGCTTTCCCTGCGCGAGCTGGGAGCCACCGAGGAGATGCTGGATGGCATAGCCGAGGGCACATTCCTGCTACGTGGCGGTTACAAGCCCGACCTCACCACGGCAGAGGTGCGCAGTATATTGCAGCAGAGCCTTTGAGCGGGTGATGCCGGGAGCTGCACCAGTATCGCGTTGCCGCTGGGTGAACGAGCACAACCCACTCTACGTGTGCTATCACGACACAGAGTGGGGAGTGCCGTATCGGGAGGATGCTTACCTGTACGAGATGCTGGTGCTGGAAAGTTTTGTGGCGGGGCTATCTTGGGAATGCGTGTTGAACAAGCGGGCGGCTTTCCGCGCTGCGTTTGCCGATTTTCAGGTGGAAAAAGTGGCTCAATTTGCTGAAAAGGAAGTGGACGCATTGATGCAGAACACCGGTATCATCCGCCACCGGGGCAAGATTGAAGCAGCCATTACCAACAGCCGCGTGTTCTTGCAAATTCAGGCAGAGTTTGGCTCCTTTGCTGCGTATGTAGCCGCTTTTGTGGGTGGCGAACCCCTGTATGAGCCTTATCACGAGCGGACAAGCTCTCCTGTATCGGATGCCATCTCGCGTGATTTGAAACGCCGCGGAATGCGTTTTGTGGGCTCTGTCACCATGTATTCATGGATGCAGGCGGTGGGTCTGATTCAGGCCCACGGGCCGGAGTGCTACCTGCACGCTGCAGGGCAGGGGAACGAACCTTAACGTCCCGTGCCGCCACAGGCCTTGCAGTTGACACCCTGCGGATTGTTGGTGTAGATGCCGTTGGGGGAGATGCCGTATGCCTCGCAGCTCTTGTTGTGAATTTTGCCTGCTTTGGATACCCAGTATTTGCCATCTGGCGGGGTGGAGCGGCGCTCTGCCTTGCCGCCGGAGACTTCTCGCTTGGCTTTGCGCCATTGCCAGGGAGGCAGGGGATTCCTATCTTTCCACAACCCATTGCGGGCGGCACGTGCTTTGCGCTGGGCTCTGGCCAGCTCGGTGTCATCAGGTGCGTATTGCACATAATGCCACGCTAAGCCGCTGCGTACCATCTCCGCATTGATGTGTAGCTTGCCCACATACACATGACCCAAGGTGCGTTTGTAATGGTCTTTGCCGATGACTACGACTCTCACCTTTTTTCCTAAGATGAGAGAGCTAAGCTTCTCTTTGGATTCCTGCCCGTATTTTTGGCTGCTTTCCGGTGCATCAATACCTTGAAATCGCACGGTGATTTTATCTTCATCTGCCGTTTGCACCGTGGCCGTATCTCCATCTGTTACACCCACGCATATACCACTGATGCTTTTTGCCTCCGCTCCCAAGACAAAGGTAATTGCGAGCAGAAGGAAAAGAAGTGGGCGAAGAAGGTTGCAGCAGCGCATGCCGCATTGTAGCGTTGGATAGTCGGTGTGTCAAGCTGGGCGAGAGGGGAGTCGGAATATTGAGCCTCTGAGCTCATGAAGAGAGCCGCGCAAAAGGGGGTGGCCATGCTTTTACAAACCAACAATCAGTTTGTTGAGAGCTTTTAGCATTGACTGAAAGGCGCGTTTGCGGTATGGTCGGGCTCGTTATGGCAGGTCTTATCATAGCTCCCAAGGCTCGTATTTTTCATGGACATGACTGGGTTTACGGCACGGAAGTGCGGACGGTATTCGGCAATCCCTCACCCGGAGATGTCGTGTTGCTGAAAGACCAGCGCGATCATTATTTGGGCTCTGCCATGTACAATCCGCACTCGCAGATTGTGGCCCGCCGCTTCTCTCGCCGTAAACAGGATTTGGATCGTGATTTTTTTGCGCGTCGCATTTCCCAAGCTGCCATGCTGCGCGAGCGCTGGTTGCCCGGTGAGAATTTGGTGCGCTTGGTGTGGAGCGAAAGTGATGGCCTGCCCGGTTTGATTGTGGATCGCTACGCCGATGTGTTGGTGGTGCAAACGCTTACTCTTGCCATGTATCAGCGCTTGGGTTTGATACGCGATATCCTGGGCGATTTGCTGCAACCTGCATGTATCATCGTGCGCAATGATTCTCCCATGCTTTTGGCAGAGGGGATTGAGCCTGAAACGTATGTGGCCTGCGGTGAAATGCCGGCGCCGTTCGAAGCCACGGGCCGTGGTATTAAGTTTATGGTTGATTTGGCAACCGGGCAGAAAACAGGCCTGTATCTGGACCAGTTGCAGAATTACCGCGATGTCGCTCGCTTGGCACGTGGTCGCCGCGTGCTGGATTGCTTCTGCAACCAAGGCGGCTTTGCCCTCGCATGTGCCAAGGCCGGTGCCGCCAGCGTGACCGCAGTAGACATCTCGGAAGATGCCGTTGCTTCTGTGCGCCGCAATGCGGAGTTGAATGGTGTGGAGGTGGAAGCCATTGCTGAAAATGCCTTTGATTTCCTGAAACGCGAGAGCGACGCTGTGCGCCAGGGTGCTGACCCGAAGTGGGATCTCATCATACTTGACCCGCCGAGTTTCACTCGCAACAAGAAGAGCCTCAATGGGGCCATGCGCGGCTACAAGGAGATTCACCTGCGTGCCATGCAAATGCTGCCGGTGGGTGGGTTGCTTTCCACCTTCTGTTGCTCGCACCATGTAAGTGCCTCTCTGTTCCGCCAGACGATTGCGGATGCTGCGGTAGACGGCCACAGTACGCTGCGCATGGTGGCAGCTCACGGGCAGAGCGTAGATCACCCTGTGTTGCTCAATATTCCCGAAACTGAATACTTAAAAGGGTTCACCTTTGAGATGGTGCCCGGTCGTTAAGGCGCATGATGCAGAAGCTGGCAGTTCCGATAGCCGCTTGGCTGATGCTTGCCGTGCCGACAATCGCGGCAAATCGGGTGGTGCCGTCTCACCATGTGGGACAGTGGAATCCCTGCCCCCTTTATGCTTGTGAGGCGGAGGATACGGTGGATGATTTGCAGAGTGTGCGCTTGCCGGAGCCTGTTGTGCCGGATTTCGCGCTCTCCCATGAGGCATCACCCCATGCGTGGCAATTTCAATACCCGGAGGTCAAGCCCATCTACGCCGGCTTGGGGCGCCGCTCGCCGGAGGGTGATTGGGTGACTTCTCGCTTTGCACAACCGCTCGTGCCGCGCGAGTCTACCCGTGTGGCCGTGCTCGGCTATCACAACTTCAGCAACAGCAAGCGCCCTACTGAAATGTTGATGCGTACAGCGGAGTTCTGCCAGCAGATGCAGTACATTCGGGACGCAGGTCTGACCGTCATTTCCATGCAGGACTTTTTGGAATGGCGCCACGGCTCGCGTATGTTGCCCGCTCGTTGCGTGCTCATCACCATTGATGACGGGTGGAAAAGCGTGTACACGGATGCGTACCCCGTCCTGCGGGCGTATGGCTACCCCTTCACCTTGTTTTTGTACACGCGTTATGTCAATGTGCAAGGTTCTTCCATGACACATGAGATGATTCGTGAGATGATGGAGCATGGTGCCACCATCGGTAGCCATTCCAGCAACCATCTCTACCCCAGCGAATGGAAAAAATTGGAAGGCGATGCAGAGGCGTACGATGCCCAGATCGTGCGTGAAATCAAAGAATCCGGTGAGAAGCTGCGTAAGTGGTATGGGAATTGCTCGACTTATTGCTACCCCGGCGGCTATCATACCCCGCGTATGCAGGCTATGTTGCAGCGAGCCGGGTATAGTGCGGCTTTTACGGTGCTGGAATCCAAGGTGGAGTGCAAGGAAGCCGCGTATGAGGTGCACCGCTACATGGTGTTTGGTGTAGATAAGGAAATTTTCCGGCGCGGGATTAATTTTGATGGTGAGCCGGGCAAAATCCCCTCTCGCAAGGGTATCGCCGCGGCAGAAGCCCCGGCCAGAGCGTTCTTCCCGAAAGCGTTTGAAGGTGTGGTGGAGTTCCCGCCTGAAGACGAAAAATCTGCAACTGAGCATACCGAGCAGAAAGAAAAGAAACAACCCGCTCCCACGGCACCTCAGCCACAGTCGGAACCGCAAAATACCAATGCGTAATTGCACCCTTTGTGCACCCAGATTCCGCTTGACATGGAGAGGCTACATGCTAATATGTCTACCGTTATGTCCCCGGATGTCCTTCTTAAATTATTGGAAGCGGATGCCCGCCTGAGCGACCAGCAGATTGCAGACCGCCTTGGCGTGTGCGTTTCGGAAGTCGCAGCACAGCGTGCAGCCCTCGAAAAAGAAGGGCGTATCATTGGCTATCAGACCATTGTCAACGAAGATGATAAAGGGGTGTCTGCTTTTATTGAAGTACGTTGTTCCCCGGAGCGTGGTGGTGGTTTTGATCGCTTAGCCACGCGTATTTCTCGCTTTGCGGAGGTGAAGAGCTGCTTCCTGATTTCCGGTGGCTTTGATTTACTTGTGCTGGTGGAGGCACAGGATTTGATGTCTGTTGCCCGTTTTGTGAGTGAGAGGCTCTCCAGCATGGATGGTGTGCTCTCCACGGCTACTCATTTCCGCCTTAAAACATACAAAAACAACGGCTTGCTTTTCACTCAAGAACCCGCGCATGAGCGCCTTACCATTATCCCCTGATTTGTTGTTATGAATTGGAATAAAATGCTATCCAAGCAGGTGACGGATCTGCCGCGTTCCGGTATCCGGGAATTTTTTGATTTGGCAACCGGTAGCAAAGATATCATTTCTCTGGGCGTTGGAGAACCGGATTTTGTAACACCTTGGAATATACGAGAGGCCGCCATTTCCTCATTGGAAAAGGGACACACAACCTATACCAGCAATTACGGTTTGGAGACTCTGCGCCGCGCGATTAGCAAGTATGTGGTTGATTTTTTTCATGTGGAGTACAACCCCCTGTGCGAGATTTTGCCCACGGTAGGCGTGAGCGAAGCTATTGATTTGGCATTGCGCTGTCTGCTCAATCCCGGGGATGAGGTTCTCTACCATGAACCATGCTACGTCAGTTATGCACCCACAGTGATGATGGCCTACGGCATCCCCAAGGCGGTAGAGACCAGCATTGACGATTTGTTTGCGCTCAATCCTGCCAAGTTGGAGGCTGCTATCACGCCCAAGACCAAGGTGTTGATGCTCAATTTCCCCACCAATCCCACCGGTTCTGTCGCCCCGCGAAAAACGCTGGAGGAAATTGCCGCTATTTGTATTAAGCATGATTTGTTTGTGCTGACGGATGAGATATATAGTGAACTGCGCTATGATTCGGAAGAACACACCTCCATTGCTGCTTTGCCGGGGATGAAGGAGCGCACGCTTTTGCTTCATGGTTTCTCCAAAGCCTTTGCCATGACCGGTCTGCGTTTGGGCTATGCTTGTGGCCCCCGTGAGCTGATTGAGCAAATGATGAAGGTGCATTCCTACACCATGATTTGCCCCACCATAACCTCGCAGGAGGCCGGTATCGAAGCTTTGCAAAATGGTACCCCGGCCATGCGTGAAATGCGAGATAGTTACCATACCCGCCGCGATTACATTGTGGGTCGCTTCAACGACATGGGCATGGATTGCCACCTGCCGGGCGGTGCATTCTACACCTTCCCCAGCATTAGGCGTTTTGGCTTGTCTTCCAAGGATTTTGCTCTGCGCCTGCTCCAGGAACACAAGGTGGCCGCAGTGCCGGGTACGGCCTTTGGTGCATGCGGCGAGGGCTATTTGCGCTGTTGCTATGCTACCAGCTTTGCTTTGCTGGAGCAAGCCTGTGACAAGATGGCTCGCTTCTGTGAGTCCTTGCGCTCCTGATGCCCCCCTTTCCTATGATGCCGGCAGGGACTAAGACTATAGCTGGGGATGCGCAGCTGTATCGCAGCTGCGTATATCCGTTTGTGTTGTTTCTCTGCTGCAACTTGTTGCTGTTCATAGCTGAATCTTTCTTACAGTGGGAGCATCCCGGTGCTGCGTGGTGGCAGCAGCAGCCTTTGTTGCTGATTTATCCGCTGCAGGTGCTGATCTGTGGTGCATACCTGTATTATGTGCGGCGGGACATCACCTGGGATTGGTCTCTGCGCGCCGCAGCGTTGGGTGCTTTTTTTGGCCTTGTAGGCATTGCGATATGGCTTGTGCCTTATGTTGCCGGGTGGATTCCGGCAGAGGGGGGCTTTGCCCCTGAACAGGTACTGGGGCATGGTAGTGCTGCTACCTCTCTGGCCTATGCTTTTCGCTTTGCCCGCGCGGTGCTCATTGTGCCGCTTGTCGAGGAGCTTTTCTGGCGTGGTTATATGATGCGTTGGTGTGTGAATCGGGATTTTCCCCAATCTGTCCCCCTTGGTACGCACAGCTGGCTGGGCTATGGCCTGACAACCCTTGCCTTCATGCTGGTGCACAATCCGGTGGATTATGCCGGTGCGTTTGTATATGGCTCTCTTGCTTATGCCTTGGTTGTGCTCACCCGCAGATTGACTCCGGCTTTTGTGATGCATGCCGTGGCTAATTTGGTGATGGGGCTTTGTGCCGTTTATTGTCAGCTCCCGCATCTATGGTAACATCTTAACATTCTTTATTTATGGAAATACTCAAAATTGTACTCGCCGTATGTATGGGAATAGCCTTGGCGGCGTCCTGTGGCTTCCGTGTGTTTGTGCCTCTGCTCGTAGCCGCTTTGGCTGTCCGTTTTTGCGGGGTGCACGTGAATGACAGCCTTGCGTGGATTGGCTCCGATGTGGCCATTTGGTGTTTGGGTGCGGCCACGTTGGTAGAAGTAATCGCCTATTACATCCCGTGGCTCGATAATATCCTGGATACCATTACGGGCCCGCTTGCGTTGGTGGCCGGTACGGTCATTATGAGCGGTATGCTGCCCGATTTGCCGACATACATGCAGTGGGGTATAGGAATTGTGGGCGGAGCCGGTGCTGCCGGTGCTGTGCAAGCCGGTACCACAGCGCTGCGCGGTGCCAGCACGGCAACGACCGGGGGCGTGGGCAACTGTGTTGTGTCGACAGGGGAGAATGTCATGGCGACCATCGGTGCTGTTCTTGCAGTGGTGGCTCCTATCCTAGCAGTTATAGGACTGATAGTTCTCATTGCTATTGTGGCTTGCATCGTTCGCAAAATGCGTCGCCGCAAGCAATCTGCCGTTGCTTCTTCTGCTGCTTGATATTCAACTTTTTACTTTGTTATGCAAGTTTTTATTCTCGGTGCAGGCTTGGGGACGCGCTTGGCGCCGTTGACTCATATTTTGCCCAAGCCGCTTATGCCGGTTTTTCAAAAGCCGCTCATTCAGCACATGATGGATCATTTCATGCGAGCCGGGGCGGATGAGTTTATCGTCAATACTTCCTATCTTGATATGATGTGGGACAAGGCTTTTCCTTGCCCCGATCCGGAGTACAGGGGGTGCCCGGTTACGTTCAGTCACGAGGATGAACCTCTTGATTCCGGAGGTGGCGTCAAAAAAATCATGCCGTTGTGGAAAGACGGCCCCGTTATTGTGCACAACGGTGATATCCTGACGGATATTCCTTTGGAAGATTTGCTGGCAGAGCACCAACGAAGTGGTAATCTCATCACAATGGCTTTGCGCAGCGTTGATGGTAAGCGCAATGTGGGATTTGATGAAGAATCGGGGCGCATCACCGATATGCGGCATGCGCTGGGCATTAACCCCGGCACACATCAATTTGCCGGTACATACATCATGGAGCCCTGCGTGGCTGAAATGTTCCCCGATGAGGAAAAATTTTCTATTTTCCCGATTTGGAAGGAGCTGATAGAGCAGGGGAAAATGGGTGGCGTTGTGTTTGATTGGGCCAACTGGCATGAAATCGGTACCCCGGCAGATTATCTTAATACGCTGCTGGAGCTTTCCTCTGCCCACCGTATTCATGCGGATGCCAAGATTGCTCCGAGTGCTTATGTCGGGGAAGATTGTGTCGTGGGGCAAGATGCCGTCATCCCCGCCGATTGTGAGCTGGATGACTGTATCGTGTGGCCCCGCACACATGTGGCTCCCGGTAAATACCGCCGCTGCATCATTACTCCTCGCATCACTGTGCAGGCATGAGTTGCCCCCCATCATGACAGGTAGGAGTGTTTCCTGCAAAGAAATAGGCTTGAGTTCCGAGCGTTCTGCCTGTATAATGCTGCGCGCGTATGAAAGGTGAAACGCTACAGCTGGGCTTGGCAGGTATGGGTACCGTGGGTACCGGTGTGTATGAGACTCTGTGCCGCAATTACAGCCTGCTTGAGGCTCGTGCCCAGATATCCTTTGCCGTGAAACGCATCGCAGTGCGCGATTTGGCTCGCGCCCGCGAGGTTGAAGTTCCTGCTGATTTGTTGACTGATGATTGGCATGAGCTGGTGAATGATCCGGAAATCGACATCATCATCGAACTGATAGGCGGCACCACAGATGCGTACGCCTTGATTAAGGCCGCAATACTGGCGGGTAAACCCGTGGTGACGGGCAACAAGGCCGTGCTTGCCAAGTATGGCAGCGAGCTTTTCCAGCTTTCGGCAGAGAAGGGCACGCCCTTATACTTTGAAGCTTCCTGCGGTGGGGGTATCCCCATTGTGCAATGCTTGCAGAACTCTCTTATTTGTAATAAGGTCGAGAGTATCGTGGGTATTATCAACGGCACGAGTAACTACATCCTTTCCTCCATGCGAGAAACCGGGGAAACAATGCGCGATGCGTTGGAAAAGGCTCAAGCACTCGGGTTTGCTGAGGCCGACCCCTCCTTTGATATCAATGGTTGGGATGCTGCGCACAAGGCATTGATTCTGGCTATGTTGGCCTATGGTACCCCCCTGAGCGCAGACAAAATTTCTGTGTACGGCATTGAACGCGTGGAAAGTGTTGATTTCCGCTTTGCCGAACAGTTGGGGTACACGATTAAATTGCTGGTGGTTATCAAGCACCACGAGGAAAATGATTCTCTTGAGCTGCGCGTGCAGCCCAGCTTTGTGCCCAAACAGCACCTGCTTGCCAGCGTGGATGGTGTCTTCAACGCCATTGCCGTGAAAGGTGATGTGGTGGGCGAAACCATTTTCTACGGCCGTGGCGCCGGCAAGAATCCCACAGCCAGCGCTGTCATCGGTGACGTGGTGCTGGCTATGCGCGAATGCCACCTCCCCGGCTATCACACGGGCTTCCAACCCTACACCAAACAGATGGATGTGTTGCCCATGGCTGAAACTGTTACGCCCTATTATGTGCGCTTCCGCGTGCAGGATAAACACGGGGTGATTGCCTCCATCGCTGCCATGTTGGCCAAGTATGATATCGGCATTTCCGGCACCACATCCACCATGTGTGAGGTTGATGCCAATGGCGTGCGCTGGAATCATTTGGTGTTCATGATACACGCCTGCAAGTGGGTGCGCCTTAAGTACGTGTTGCGAGAATTGGCAACCAATGATGCCATCGATCGCCACCCTGTTGTATTCCGCATAGAAGATCTCAACTCCTGATAAACAATGGCACTAATCGTACAGAAATATGGTGGTTCCTCCGTCGGAACCATCGACCGTATTCGCAATGTTGCCCGCCGCCTCATTGAGACTCATGAGCAGGGTAACCGGGTGGTAGCCGTCATTTCTGCCATGAGCGGCGTGACGGATAAACTCATCGGCATGGCTCACCAGGTGATGGATAACCCGCCTGAGCGTGAGTTGGATATGCTTATGGCCACCGGCGAGCAGCAATCCATTGCCTTGCTTGTCATGGCTATCACCGATATGGGGCACAAGGCTGTAAGCTTTACCGGCGCCCAAGCCGGCATTTGCACCTATGGCAGCCATACTCGTGGCCGTATCGAATCGATAGACCCCGAAAAAGTTGTGGCCGCGCTCAATGATGGTTGTATCGTGGTGTGCGCCGGCTTCCAAGGTGTCACTCGCGAGGGGGCTATTCATACTTTAGGGCGCGGCGGGTCTGATTTGTCGGCCATTGCTATGGCGGCTGCCGTGCGCGCAGACCTTTGCCAGATTTTCACGGATGTGGATGGTGTATACACCTGCGACCCCCGCGTGGTCAAGGATGCTTGCAAAATCCCCGTGCTTTCCTATGAGGAAATGCTGGAAATGGCTTCCAGCGGCTCCAAAGTTATGCAGGCCCGCTCCGTCGAGTTCGCTAAGAAATTCGGCGTTGTGTTCGAGGTCCGCAATTCCATGAACAACAACCCCGGTACCATCGTGCAAGAAGAAAACAGAGCTATGGAATCCCTCGCTGTGCGTGGGGTATCTATCGAACGCAACCAGGCCCGCGTGACGGTCTCTGGCATCACGGCCCCTGTGGCATATACCTCGCTCATCCTGTCGGCTCTTGCCGAGGCTGAGATTAACATTGATATGATTGTGGCCAATACTGCCCATGATGGTATGGCTCGTCAGTCATTCACAATGAACATGAACGATTTGGGCGCTGCGCAGGCTGCACTCAAGCCGGTTCTGCCCCAGCTGGGACCCAAAGCGGCCATGGAGACTGAAGCTGGCCTTGCCAAGCTTTCTGTTGTGGGGGTGGGCATGCGCTCCAACTCCGGTGTGGCTGCCCGCGTTTTCCGTGCTCTGGCAGAGGCCGGCATTGCTACAGGCATGATTGCCACCTCGGAAATCCGCATCTCCACCACGGTGGAAGCAGCAGATATTGAGCAGGCCGCGCGCGTGGTACACGCCGCTTTCAACCTCGACCAAATCACTGCCTGATCTTAACCGCACCTCTCCGTGAGAGAGGGATCTCCCGTTTCCCCACCACATGCAGCAAGAAAATAAGCTCCCAACGGATACAAAACCAACTGAGGAAGAGCAATTTGAAATGCGCCCTTGGGTCAAGTATGCGGCCATTGGGTTGGGCTTGTCTGTATTGCTTGCAGTAGAATTTGCCACCTACCGAGTGGGGTATGGGCGTGGCTATGGTGATGCTATTGGCTCCGGCGAGGTTAAAGAGAAGGTAAATGCCATTGCCGTTGAAAATTTGCACCATTTCATGCAGGTATCATCCATGAGCGATACTCAGCTCAACGAAATGGTGGCAGATTATCAGAAAAAATTGGCGTGGATTCGCGAGCCGGCAGTGCGCGATGAAGCAGAGTGGTTGCTGGTATCCACCATGGCTGAGCGTGGGCGCGTGAAAGCAGCATTGCCATTGGCAAAGCAGCTGTTTAAACGCGTAGGCATGACGGAGGCGTGGGCTCGCCGTGCGGCGTTGGTGGCGCGTCACGCTGCCGCAGTCGGCTTGCGAGACGAGGCATTGGCTTATTATCGCGGGGCTGCGGCTCGTTTTAAAACCGCCGGTGTGGTGGCTTCTCGCGTGGCCATGTACGCCGAAATGGTGGAGCTGTTGGCTTCTGCCGCCGGAGAAAAAGAAGCGGTGATGCTCAGCCATCTCCAGCAGGAAATGGAGGATTTGGGGGTTCCCGGCCAAGAGGTCCGTTCCCACGTATTGGCTTATTTGGGCAACATCTGCCGCGCCAAAGGGCAAAATGATCAAGCTTTTCAGTATTTTGAACAAGCGCTCCAAGGGGTGGATATTTCCAAATCTCCCTCTGTGGCCAGTGCGGCTGTATGCTATGGTATAGCCTTGCTGGAAAAAGGGGAGGTGGAATTGGCCGAACGCTTCCTGCGAGATGGTGTGAGCCGCTTAGGAGAATCTCCCAATGATGCCGCTTTCTTGGTGGTGGCTTTGCGCGATTTGGCTCGTTTGGAACAAAGTCGGGGTAAACAAGATAAGGCATTGGCACTTCTGTACCGTGCCGAAGGCGCCGCAGATGGGCGCATCAACGAGAAAAGCCCGTTCTGGCTTTGTTTGTTTGATCAGCGTGGTTGGGTTCACTTCTCCCGTGGGGACTACGAGTCTGCCCTGGCTGATTTCTCTCAGGCCGTTGCGCAACAGTCGCGCGATGAACTGCTCGTTCAGCCATTGGAAGGAGCAGGGCGCAGCTGCATTGCCTTGGGCAAGGCCGATGAGGCTCTGGCTCATCTGAACCGTTGTGTGCAACTGCGCCGGGAAAAAATGTCTCACGACATTACGGCACTGGGGCGTGTGAATCTCTTGCTGGGGCAAGCCTGCGATATGGCGGGAGATGCCGCTGCAGCTGTTGCAGCATACGCCCAGGCGGTTGAGCAATTGCCGGAGCCCACCCCTGAGAATGATGACAAGATGTATGCGATGATGGGGCGAGCTTACGCCCTCTCCCAGCTCAAGCAATGGACGGATGCCGCAGCTGTGTGGTCGCGTATCATTGAGCTTTCATCCAACGATAAATCCCGCCTTCATGAAGCAAAAGACCAGCTGGAACGCTGCCGCCGCCATGGAGCCCACTCTCCGGCTGATGAAGAAAAAGAAGATGAGGATTCTTCGGAGCCTGTTTCTGAACATTGATTTTCATTAAAATACTCACCTTTCACATTTCATGCAACGTCGATACAGACCCAATCGCAAGACGACCAGTCATGCTATTCCTTTGACTGCTATTGGCTTGACCGCCGCAGCTCTTTTGCTGTGGGGAATCTACGCCAAGGGGGATGACATTATTCACTTTTTCAAGGGCGAAACGATTGTGGTGGCAGATAATACCGAAGCCAATGATAACTTGGCTCGCTTGCTTAGCGATTTGTCAGGAGATAAATCAAAACTCCTGCAGCTGGCAGAAAATTCCAAAGCACGTTTGGGATGGATTAGCAACGAGGCCACAAAACGCCAATTCCGCTGGTTCCTGATGAGCCGCTTGGTCGATAAAGACCAGTGGGAAGAAGCTGTGCGAATCTTGCCGGAGGTGGAGTCTCTTGCTCCTGTCGAAGGCCTGGATCGCTTGGCTGTGGCGGCTCTGCAACGCGGTGATCATCAATTGCAACTGCGCTTGGATCGCCAACTGCAAGCCAAGGTCATCAATATGCCGGAGCAGACAAACCTCTTGTTGCGCTCTATTCGTCGCACGGTGGAGACTTGCCTGAAAATGCACAAGACTGATGATGCAGTGCAAGCTATTTCTCAGCTGGATCGAGCCCCCGTGTTGGCTCGCCTGACGGACCCGGCATTGGCTGCGGAAGCTGCCGCTTTGCAAATGATGCGTGCTGATGTAAGCGCGGTGAAAGAACCGGTGCTGCAAATGGTGCGCAACATCCTTGAACAGGCTCGCTGGCCGCTTTGCCCCGCCACTTCGCGCCTGATTCTTGAGGAGGTGTCCAACACCCTGCGAGACCACCCCAACCTCTCCCAGCAAGCGCTCAAGGAGGTGGAAGCTAAACTGCTTCGCTGCCGTGATTCCATGCTCGAAAATCCGGATAAAGAGCACCGTTTGCCCCAGTGCTATTCCATGCTGGGTGAGTTGCGCTATCGCTTGGCCAATTATGAGGGCTGCGCCCAAGCTCTTTCTCTTGCTGCTGCTTTTGCCGAGGGGTATGGTGAGATGACTCCGGAATTGCAGGTGAAACTCAGTCGTATTCGCTCACGCGCCAATGAAGCTCGTGGGGCAGTAGGTGAAGCGCTGGAGGATTGCCGCTATTTGCTGGAGCATGATTCCGACCAGGCGGAGCAGCTTCGCTGCCTCACTTATCTGGCAACCCATGCAGAGGGGACGGAGAAGATGACGCTGCTCATGCGCTGCTGGGATCGCATCAAAGAAAATCCCAAGCTTGTGGGCAAGGACAGCCCCATTGATCTGCCTATGATTGCCAAGGAAATGGCAGCATACCACATTGCCAAAGAGGAGTATAAGACCGCTATTAAATGGGTGCAGGAAACGCTCACTATGGTAGAGGCTTCTCACCCTAATCTGACGGATGGCAAGACGCTTCGTGCGCGCATGAACCTGGCGCTGGTGCGCCGCAAGGCCAAGGAAGATTTAGCGGCTGTGCGCATGCTGCGAGATATTGTGCGGGCTATTGAAAATATGTCCGAAGAGGATCGCGCCAAGCTGGATGCCGCAGATGCCAAGCTATACAGAGAAGCCGTGCGCGAGTTCTCTCGTACCTATCTGGTTGCAGGTGATAAAAAGATGGCTCAGTCCGTGATTAAAAAAATCAAAGAGCCGTTGCCTCTGAAAGAACGTTGATTTTCATGGCTTCTATGCACAAAAAGAGTTTGAT
This sequence comes from Akkermansia sp., assembly GCA_017435505.1. GTDB lineage: Bacteria > Verrucomicrobiota > Verrucomicrobiia > Verrucomicrobiales > Akkermansiaceae > Akkermansia. Next base: position 7,778 of record JAFSEZ010000042.1, on the reverse strand, counting down.
TGCAACCGCTGCAATCTTCTGTTGCCGCTTCACGGGATTGCTGCGCGAGGTGGTGTATACAGCTCTCTTTGGGGCAACCGGGGCTTTAGATGCTTTCCTGACAGCGTTCCGCGTGCCTAACATGCTGCGCGATATGTTTGCGGAGGGTGCCCTCTCCCAAAGCTTCACCAGCGTGATGAGCAAGGTGGAAAAAAGTGAGGGCCCCGATGCCGCTTGGAAGGTGGCACACATGGTGGTATCTCAACTGGTATCACTCATGGTGTGCATTGTGGCAGCAGGTGTCTTGTTGGCAGGTGTGTGTATGCAGCAACTATACCCTGCCAAGGTGCGCGTGGCTTGGGAGCCTGTGCCGGCCGCGGCTTCTGCCCAAGACGCTGATTTTGCTACCTACATGGGTATGCAACATGATGCCGAGGGCTTGCCCATTGCCCGATTCTCTGCTCCGGAATCCATTTCCGCGCAGATGCTGCCATCTTCCGTTGTACGCCTGTCGGCGGTGGAAAAATTGCAAGCCGGTGATAAAGTGGCTTTTTCTATGGGGCGTACCTCGCCCAAAGCCTCAAGCATGCCTGTGCTGCGGGTAGAGCCACGCGATTACATTGATTTGGCTGCTGATTTATGCCGTATCATGTGGCCGTTCATTTTGCTTGCCTCGCTCTCGGCTCTCAGTATGGGAGCGCTCAATGTCTTCGGCATCTTCGGCTTACCTAATTTGGCGAGTGCTGCTTTTAACCTGACAACCGTCATCGGTGGCTGCATGATTGGCTGGCTGATTGACCCGAACTTTGGCCCCCAAGCTCTCTATGGTTTTGCAGTGGCTGTAGTATTGGGCGGGGCTGCACAGGTGGCAGTACAAATCCCGCGCTTGCGCAGCAAAGGATACCGCCCGCACTGGAATCTCGGCCTTGCATGGCGAACCGGACGCCTTGCATTTACGGACGCGCGCGTCCGTAAAGTATGGCTGCTGATGATTCCCGGTGTCATTGCTGCCGGCATCACCCAGACAAACATATTTATCAATACCTCCTTTGCTCTTTATTTGCCTGCCGGTGCAGTCACCGCTATTTCCGGTGCTTTTCATCTGTGGCAGTTGCCGGTTGCCCTCTTTGGTGTGGCCGTGGGAATGGTGGTTTTGCCTTCCGTCTCTCGTATGTCTCTTACGCAGGGCGATAATGGCATAGCAGAGCATTTGGCTCAAGCAATGCGTTTTGTAGCATTTTTTGCTGTACCTTCGGCCGTATTCCTCGGTATCTGGGGGGAAGAAATAGTGAGTATCTTTTTCCAGCGAGGCCGATTTGATGCTGCTGCTTCTGCTCTTACAGGGCAGGTGTTGGCAGCTTATTCTTTAGGCTTGTTGGGCTATGCCGGCATGAAAGTGCTCCAACCTGTCTTCTTGGCGTTGGAGAAACCGTGGGCTCCTGCCTGCTTGGCCTTGGTTGCCTGTGCCATTTCCATTTCTCTTAACTACACCTTTGTACACGTATTCCACTTGGGGGCATCGTGGCTTGCCCTTACCACTTCTGTGGTTACGACCCTCAATTTCCTCTTTTATTTCCTCTACCTGCGACACCTCTTGGGGGGAATGGCCGAGCGCACGCTGCTGCCCGGTGTCTTGCGTATCATTGCGGCCGGTACAGTTTTAGGCATCATTTGCTGGCAAACACGCGAACTCTTCTTCAATGATTTTACCTCGTGGAGCTTCTTTGCCCGATTCTCGGCCTTGGCTGTTGGCGGCGTGTTGACGGGAGGAATCTACCTCTTTGCGGCCTTTATTTTCCGCGTGCCGGAGCTGCAAATGTTCGCTTCTCGCTTCCTGCGTCGCAAAAAATAATCGCAAGTAAGCAAATTCTTTCTTTTCAGGCAAAAAAAGCTCGCAATCCGCAGCGTGGCGCGTATAATGCAACAAGAAAACACCCCAGCCTCCCATGATTACGAAAACTCTCACAGTCCTCAACAAACTTGGTATTCATGCTCGCCCTGCTGCGCAGTTTGTTCGCGTTGCTAGCCGTTTCCAGGCTGATGTGACCGTGGAAAAAGACGATGAGTCGGTGGATGGTAAGAGTATTATGGGGTTGATGATGCTTGCTGTAGGCTGTGGCGCTCAAATTAAAGTGACTGCAGATGGTGCTGATGAGGCAGAAACCATAGCCGCGTTGGAGGAATTGGTGGCCGGTAAGTTCGGAGAAGCCTGATTTTTTGCCCCCTGTGCCAGGGGCTATACGTGGCACACCCCCGACAATGGAGATAGATGATGGGTTTGAGAGACGCCTGAAAGGCCAGCCGGTATCCCCCGGTATTGCCATCGGCGTTTTGAGGGTGGAAGCTCAGGGGTGTTCTGCTCCGGCAACTCGCACTATTCTGCCTGTTGAGCTCGAAAGCGAGTGGGCTCGTTTTGAAGCTGCCCTCACCCGCACCGAGGAGGAATTGCATTCTCTCAAAGCTCGTGTAGAACACCTCTCCGGTGCCAATGAAGCTGCCATTTTCGATGCTCACCTCCTGTTCCTGCGCGATCGTACTATCCTCAATAAACTGCGCAAGGAAGTTCCCCGCCGCATGCAGAATATTGATTCTGTGTACTATGCTGTGGTGCAAAACTTCATGGAGGTCATGCGCCATGTGGATGATTCCTACCTGCGCTCTCGCGTGGCTGATATTGGGGATGTGCTGCAGCGAGTCCTCAAAAACATGGCGCCGGTCGCAGCTTCTCCGCGTGCCGGAGAGAGCGCCGAACCATGTGTATTGGCCGCCTACGACCTTAGCCCCAGCGATACCGCTGATTTGGATCCAAATACCGTTCTGGGCTTTGTGACGGAGGCTGGCTCTGCTGTATCTCATACCGCCATCTTGGCGCGTTCGTTGGGCTTGCCAGCCGTGGTGGCTGTTCCGCATTTGGTCATGGAATCTCGCGTGGGTCGACCCGCCATTTTGGATGGCTACAGCGGCGTACTCATCATCAACCCCACGGCTGAAACCCTCGATCATTACCGCGAAATCCAAGCCGAGAAAGAAAAAGCGTACAGCGCACTCATCGAAATGAAAGACCTGCCGGCCGAAACGACCGATGGCAGGCGCATTCGCCTTGCGGCCAACGTGGAGTTTGCCCACGAATATGGCGCTATCAGTCGCAGCGGTGCAGAGGGGGTGGGCTTGTACCGTACAGAGTTTTTCCTGCTGGGTAATGGTGGCTTGCCGGATGAAGAAACGCAGTACGAGCACTACCGAGAACTGGTGGAACGCTGCGCACCGCACGAAGTCATTTTCCGTACCCTTGATTCCGGGGGCGATAAATTACCCTTTGAAGTACTGGAGGAAAAGGAGGACAATCCCTTCCTGGGCTGGCGCGGTATACGCGTCTCCCTCAGCCGCCCGGAGGTATTCAAAGAACAGCTTTGCGCCATCCTGCGCGCCTCGGCTCACGGCAAGGTGGGCGTCATGTTCCCCATGGTATCCGGCATCACCGAAGTGCGGGATGTTCATGCCCTCCTCGATGAGTGCCGCACCGATTTGCGCGCCCGTGGCCTTGCGTATGATGAGAACATGCGCGTGGGTATTATGATAGAGGTGCCCAGCGCTGCCATGATGGCCGATGTCCTCGCTCGGCACGTTGATTTCTTCTCCATTGGTACCAACGATTTAACCCAATACACTATCGCTGTAGACCGCGTGAATTACCGTGTGGCAAGCATGTTCCGCTCCACCCATCCGGGGGTGGTGCGCCTCATGCGCCAGACCATTGCGGCCGGTATCCCCACCGGTATTTGCGGGGAAATGGGGGGGGATATCACCCTTGTCCCCCTGCTGGTCGGCTTGGGAGTGCGTGAGCTCTCTGTAGGCACGCACCTGCTGCCGCTCATACGTTTTGCCATTCGCCACCTCAACTACGAGGAATGCCGCATCATGGCCGAAGAAGCTCTCCAAGCAGAAGATAGCTATACTATCCGCAGACTTTCCAAAGATTTGGCGCTCAAATCCTACCCGACCCTGTTTGATTGAGCCACCGTTTATACGCGCAGGAACGCGCGGTGCTGGTACAGGAAGAAAAAGACCAGCCAGAACAAGATGTAAGACAGCAGCTGGTACACAAAGGTAGATGCATCGCCGCACAATCGCGCCGTACCTCCCAGCAATGGGGCGGCCAGGCTGTTCCACAGCGAATACCCTTGCAATCCGTGGATTTCTGCCAGCAGGTATGCCAACATGGCGTTGCACCCTAATACTTTGAACGGATACCCCAAGGGTGCCAACCATGTGCGAAAATCAAACAGCAGGTGAAACACACCCAGCAACAACAAACACCAGCCTCCGCACCAGAGCACTGCGCTGCTGGTATAGATGTGCTTGATGATAGGCGTGTCGTAGGCCAACAAACAACCTGCCACAAGGCATGCTGCGCCGCTCCCCACCAGAATGGCAACGCTGCGCATGCTGCAATATCGCCGTATCAACTCCCCCCCGGCGCATCCCATCAGCGTGAGTGCGCCAAAGGACATAGACGTCAGAATCCAACTGTACGGTGTACCATCGGCCCAAGAACCCTGCAACGCGCGGTCAATATAGATGGCCAAATTGTTGTCGGGTTGGAAAAGTCCTCCTGCATTCCCCGCATACGGCACAAAGCGCAGCAGAGCCCAATAGCCCGCCAGCAACCCCAAGATGCTGCACACTTGCCCCCTCAGACCCCAGCCAAGCATCAGGACAATGGCGGCTATCAAATACCCCTCCGCTATTGCTTGCAGAGTGTTGCAAAAAAGAGCCATGCGCCCCGGCTCCGCCGAGCACAAGTGGCCTTGCACCACCATGCCCAGTACAAAAAGAAGCACCACGCGGCGTATCACTCGCAGCAGCGTTGGCCACTGCCACCGTTCGCCCCCGCGCTCTCGGTATTTCGCAAAGGCAAAGGGCATGCTCGCTCCCACAATGAAAATAAACAGCGGCATCACCATATCCCAGCAGGTCAGCGCCTCCCCCCAATTCGCATGTGTCAGCTGCATCACTACTCCCGCTGCCGTCTCCTTATCCCCCCACAACTTAGCCCCCGACATGATGAGCGCTGCCCCGCCCGTCAGCATGAACATATCCACTCCGCGCAGCACATCAATACTCTCTATTCGCCTCGCTCCAGCCATGATTTCATCCTACCAAATGCTCTGTCCCCTCTCAAGTATAAAGTGTTTTTATACAAATGTGTAAAAAATAAAACATACATTAAGATGCTTATCCTAAAATAGTTGTGCGCCTATTTCGCCTAAAAATAGGATTCTTTTTCCCAAAAAACTCCCTATATATGGAAAGAAACATTTTTTTCATGCTCCGAACAAACAACAACGAAAGAGAGTTACAACCCCGCACCCTTTGGTCCGCCCTGATGGTGGGTAGCGTGGGCGATACTACGGCCGATTTGAACCTGCGATTCTGTGGCGCTGATACTCAATACGTGCAGCGTGGGGCCGATAACAACCGCTGGGGTTATAATGTCGGTATGAACGGAACGTATTTGTCCCGCTGAATGATACGATGTCCGTATTCGGTTCTGCTGAGAGCATTTTGCGCGGCGATACGACTCAGTTTGATGCGCAGATAGGCGTGCGCGTGGCTTTCTGAGGAGTATGTATCTAGCCATGATCGGGATTCCTTGCCGTGTGCGGGGAATCCCGCCCGTCTTTTTGTACGTCAGGCATGACACGTAACTGGGGTGGAAGTCCCCAATGAGCCGCTGACAGGGCGGAATCAAATAGCCAAAGGCAACTGCGTCACAGTAATGTGGGGTGGGGAGGAAGCCGGAGGCGAAACACAGACAGGATGAACAAGAACCGAATAGAAGGCCAAAGCGCTGCGGAGCAATCCGTCTGTAGGGAGTCAGCAGAGGCCATAGTACCACCAAAACGAACAACCCCGCTGGGAAGGGCTGAAATCCGGCGTGGTCCGAAAGTTGGTGGGGTATCCGATCATGGAGTTGAGTCACCCAATAATCGCCGCAAGCTGCGAAATGGCGTAGAGAGGCAGTTCGATGAGGCGGGTGGCGGTGTGGGTGTGCCGGGGTTCTTTGAAGGCGTATTCGTTGGTGGAGTATGGGTGCAGGGAGGTGCGGATGGCAAAGTGCGGTTGGAATCGCTGACAGTAGACCAGTAGGCTTCGAGCTCGCAAGTTGTCTCCGCTTTTGACTTCGAGGGGTATGATATGGCCACGGATGGAGCAGAGAAAATCTATCTCTGCTTTGGCATTTTTTTCCTCGCTGGCCCAGTAGCAGGGAGCAAGCTCACAAGCGGAACGCAGCTCTTGTTGCACGAATTGCTCGGCAAGAGCCCCCTTGAATTCGCTGAAAATGTCGTTACCATCCAAGAGTGTGCCGGCATCGAGCCCGCTGACGGCGGACAACAGGCCAACATCCAAGAAATATACTTTGCTGATACCGTTTTCCCAGTATGAGGACATGGGAAGATGGGGTTTCTTAATGCGGGGCACAGGATGAATTAACCCGGCATCCTGCAACCATCTCAGGGGAATTTCCAGCGCTTTGCGGCGTGCTCCTGAGTATACATCTCCGTAGACGAAGCGTTTGTTTTCCTTTGCCAGCTGCTGGGGAACCGAGTCCCACACCATGTTCAGCTTAGGTTGCGCTTCGGTCGGGGCGTGTTTGCTGAAATCTTCGCGGTAGTCACGCAGCAGACTGAGTTGAGCTTGGCGTACTTCATCATAATTTCGCAGTTTATGATATACTTGTACTACACCGGGCATGCCACCAACATACAGATAAGTGCGCAGGTTGCGGATATAGAGATCTTCAAAGTGGTTGATGAGGCTCCAATCCTGTTTTTGCAGTAGTGTTGCAAGCTGTGCTTGGTCCGTGGCTTCGAGAAATTCGCAAAAGTTCATAGGATATAGATTCAGTCGATCTACCTTTCCTACCGGGAAACCGGTGCCTACGTGGTCTGCTACTCCCAGTAGTGAGCCGGCTGCTATGATTGCGTATTCACGGGCTTCTTCACAGAAATACTTCAGCGAAGTGAGAGCTGCGGGGCATTCCTGAATTTCATCCAGAATGATGAGCGTATTTTGTGGCTCAATGGCACATTTGCTTTCGATGGAAATAGCTTCCAAGAGCCTTGGAATGTCGAAATCAATGCTGAATGCGCGTCTGGCTCGCTCGCTGTTATCAAAGCGAATATAGGCCACCTTTTGAAAATGGAGCCTTCCGAATTCTTGCATAAGCCATGTTTTGCCTACTTGGCGTGCACCCATCAGCAAAAGGGGCTTGCGGAAGGGGTGCTCTTTCCATTTTTGAAGCTTTTCGAGTGCGTATCTTTTCATGGCCGGGGCGCTATGAGTGAAGTTATATTCCTTTTTTCTTTCACTGTCAATGTCAATTTGCAAAAACCCAAGGTTAAATTTGTAGGAAGTGTTGCAAACCCCCAAGGTTAAATTCGGCATAGGTGTTGCAAAACCCCAAGGTTAACTTGCGTTCAACGCCTACAACGCGTCCATTGGCGCCACGTATCGATTTGGGTAGCCCTCACGTGTATATGTATAAGAAAGAACGCATACTCGGAGCGGGGGTCTTTGCAAAGAGCAGGGAATCCCGCTCACTTTTTTGGGCTTTTCCGGTAAGACAGTGCGTATTTTCCCCAAAAAGGCCAAATTTGGGGCTCAAAAGAGCAAAAAATGGGCTTTTTGGGGCGTTTTTTGACAAAAATTTGCATTTTCTTCAAAAATAAGCTTGACGTTTTGAGGCGATTCATGTATAGTTTGCCCCGCACCCCGTCACGGGGCGGCTCGAAAGG
>JAFSEZ010000041.1 GCA_017435505.1 Akkermansia sp. | reverse complement strand
TGAACAGAAGCGGGTAGCGGGGATCGAACCCGCATGGCCAGCTTGGAAGGCTGGAGCTTTGCCATTAAGCTATACCCGCTTTGTTGCTGAGACGAGAATACCACATCCACGCCCATTGGCAAGCAGAATTTGCGTTATTTTTATTTTTTTCTTTTTTCACTTGACTTATCACCTGCCTTGGCGTACACTTCGCCCCGCAAGCATGCGGGCGTCGTTCAATGGTAGGACGCGTGCTTCCCAAGCATGAGACACGGGTTCGATTCCCGTCGCCCGTACTTACCCTCCATCATCTCAGGTGTTGATGGAGGTTTTTCTTGCCAAAATGAAAAATATTCAACTTTTCTTAATTTTCGACAGATAAACACTTGACAGAGGGTACATGAAATGCTTAACTTTCCTTAAGCGTCATCGTCACCCGCACCCACGGATACATGAGAACGGAATCGACCTATCGGCAAATGGAGCTGAATCCGCAGATAGCGGATGGGGAAATGCATTCTCCGGAGCGGGTAAGAATGCAGGTAGAGCAGGCGCGCCAGCAAGCAGAATTCTACGAACAGCAGCGCATGCAATGGGAGAGCCAGCGGCGCGAGCTGGAGCAGAGCAACGAGCAGAAGGCCATGTTCAATGCCAACCTGAATGAGGTGGGCATGAAGATACACAACTCCGTGCGGCGTTTGGAACGGGAATTAGAATCCATGGATCGCGAGCAACGGGAGATAGAGCGCATCAACGAATGTTTCAAGCGGCACCTCCAGATTCTCTCCGCATTGCAGCCGCAGCATTGGAGCACAGAGGGGTTCCAAGAGCGCCTGCGCGAAGCGCTGCCGAAGCTCGACCGCGCAGAGAACGATTTTCACGAAGCCTACGCAGAGGGCAGCAGGTACCGGCATACAGATATTTTCATGCACAAGCCCGGAGAAGAAGCACCGGATAAGCTTACATGGAAAAAGATTCGCGAATACATGGTGAAAGGATTAGCGTTTCACCTGCCTCTTTTCCTGTTACTTCTGCTGACTTGGCTCGTCTACTACCTCGCTATCACACTATAACCGCACTTCCATACACCCCGCATGGCCCGCAACCGCATATCCCGGCAGAGAGAATTCGAACTCATGGTGGCAAAAGACCGCATGAGACGCGAACAAGCATTGGATCGCGAAGACGCCATGCTGGGATATGAGAGAGGTCGCTACAATCCTCAAGACTACAACACATTGGGCCCCAATGAGGAAGTGTTGGAGTACCGCCGTGTACACAAGCGCAATCGCGTAGCAATGGCGGCACCGCGCCGGAGCAACACCGGCAACATCCTCATGGAGAACTTTTTCTTCCTTTTGCTACTGGTAGGCTCCATCTGCGGGCTTTACTACGCCATCCTCCATATTCTCAACTAAGCATTCTTTCCTATCATGGAACAAGCTCACATCGACGTTGCCTATATAGCCAAGCTGGCCAAGCTTGAGCTCACCGAAGAGGAGACACGCAGTTTCTCCCAAGACCTCAACAATGTGCTGGCCTATGTAGCGCAGTTGGAGAAGTGGGATACAAGCAATGTTGAGCCCATGTACCATCCGCTGCCAACATTTGATGCCCTGCGCACCGACACACCGGGCTGCAGCCTCAGCAATGAAGCAGCGCTCAGCAATGCCCCCCAGCAAGAAGACGGTCAATTCCGTGTTCCCAAAGTCGTAGAATCCGCACACTAAACGCCAAGCCATGATTCCCGGAACCATCTCATACTGGCGCAAGCAGCTCACAGCCGGCAGCATCAGCCCCGCTGAGCTTGTAGAAGAAATTTCCCGCAACATTGAAACACGCAACCCGGAGGTCAACGCCTACCTCTCATGGGACAAAGAAGCTGCACTTGCAGCCGCTGCGCAAGCAGACCTCAGCGCACCGCTGGGTGGTATCCCCATTGCAGTAAAAGACAACATCTGTATGCAGGGAGAACCCACCCGCTGCGCCTCCCGCATGCTCGGCAACTTCATTTCCCCGTACGATGCCACCGCCGTCACACGTCTCAAGCAGGCAGGTGCCATTCCTTTCGGGCGCACCAATATGGATGAGTTCGCCATGGGCTCCGCAGGTGAAAACTCCGCATTCGGTCTCACCCGCAACCCGGCAAATCCCGATCATGTGCCGGGCGGTTCCTCCAGCGGTTCAGCCGCCGCAGTTGCGGCAGACATGGCCATCGCCGCATTGGGTTCCGATACCGGCGGCTCCATTCGCCAACCGGCTTCACACTGTGGCATCGTAGGCATCAAGCCCACCTATGGCCGCATTTCCCGCTATGGTTTGGTAGCTTTCGCATCATCTTTGGATCAAATCGGGCCGCTGACACGCAATGTGGAAGATGCAGCCACGCTACTCAATGTTCTGTGTGGTCACGATGCCAAGGACTCCACAAGCGCCCCCGGTCTTCCGGCAGAGGATTTTGCAGCCGGGCTGGGGCAAAGCATTGCCGGCTGCAAGATTGGGCTGCCCAAAGAATACCTCTCCTCCGGCAATGCACCGGAAGTTACCGCTGCGCTGGAACGCGCCGTGTCAACACTCACCGATTTGGGAGCCGAAATCCGCGAGATTTCCTTACCGCATGCAGAGGCCGTGGTAGCGGCGTACTACATCATCGCCTGCGCAGAGGCTTCCTCCAACCTCTCCCGTTTTGACGGCATACGCTACGGCTTCCGCGCAGAATCCCCCAATGGGCTGGAAGACCTGTATAATCGCAGCCGCGCCCAAGGCTTTGGCTCCGAGGTGAAGCGCCGCATCATCTTGGGTACCTATGTACTCTCCAGCGGCTTCTACGATGCGTACTACGCCAAGGCACAGAAAGTACGCTCCCTTGTAGCGAGCGACTTCACCAGCGCCTTTGGCGAAGTGGATTTCATCCTAGGGCCGGTGGCTCCTACCGCCGCTCCCAAGCTCAACGACAAGAGCCTCACACCACTGCAAATTTACCTGTCGGACATCTACACCATCCCCGCCAATTTGGCCGGGCTGCCCGCCATCTCCATACCCTGCCCACAGGGTGAAGGCAAGCTTCCCATTGGTATCCAGCTGCAAGCTCCGCACTACGCAGAAACGGCTCTACTGCGCGTAGCCTCAGCTCTTGAATCAGCCTTGCAATGAGCGCCACACCTGTCTACATCACCATCGCCGGGTCAGATTGCTCAGCCGGAGCAGGCTTGCAAGCAGACCTGAAAGCAGGTTTTGCCTTGGGGTGCTACCCGCTCACCGCCGTCACCTGCGTCGTCAATGAAATACCCGGGTGCGTGGAAGGCATTGTGCCTATGGAGGCAGATTTTGTGGCAGCTCAGCTCCGGCTCTGCCTCTCATCGTTCCCGGTGCAGGCAATCAAAACCGGCATGCTGTACAGCCCGGACATCGTGCGCGCCGTTGTAGCTGAACTCAGGGGATTTTCCGGAGCAGTCGTAGTAGATCCTGTCATGATTGCTACGGCGGGAGAAGCGCTCATCCTTCAAGAAGCCATTGCCGTGTACGAGCAAGAACTCATCCCCCACACTACGCTGCTCACCCCCAATCTGGATGAATTGGCACGGCTGTGCAACTGCGCACCCATTCACACTTTTGAGCGCATGCAGCAACACGCCTGCCGGCTCTGCGAAAAATACGGATGCGCCATTTTGGCAAAAGGTGGCCACTTAGAGGGGAACGTCTGCATCGACCTGCTGGTGCAACCCGGTGGCAAACTGCAAAGCTGGAGCCACCCCCGCACAGAGGGAGTCTCTACCCACGGCACCGGTTGCACCCTCTCCAGCGCTATTACAGCATGGCTGGCACATGGTCTGCCGCTGGATGCAGCCGTTGAAAAAGGGCTTGCCTATGTAGCCAATGCTATTGCTACCTCGCACCGTCTCGGCGATATTGATGCCCTCAACCACCACGGCGAGTAACTACGGTTATCAGGGGGGTTACCCAAAGGCTCAATGAGTTTTGCTCACAACATAAGCGAAGCATCCTCCATTCATGCCTCAACAAGTATGGATTCCGAGCCTATCCTTCCACGCTTCACAGCCGGTTGCTGCTGGGTGATGCAGTGAATCGCCCCTCCTTCCAGCACAAGGCGGCGAGCATCGATTCCCACCACGCGGCGACCGGGGAAGCACTCTCGCAGGATACCCAAAGCGCGGTCATCTTCTTTCTGCTGCATGAAGATAGGTACAATGACTGAGCCATTGCATATCAGGAAATTGGCGTAGCTGGCCGGCAGCTGCTCCAAGCGCCAATCTTTGGCTACCAGTGGTTTAGGCATCGGCAGCGGCACCATTTCCACACGGCTGCCATCGGGCGTACGCAAATCTTGCAGGCGCTCGTTATTCTCCGCCAGCTCGCGGTAGTGGGGAGAATGCACATCAGCCTCAGTGATAGATACCACCGCCTCAGCATTCACAAAACGCACCATATCATCGATGTGGCCATCCGTATCATCGCCCTCTATCCCCTGCCCCAGCCAGAACACGCTGCGCGTGCCAAGCATGCGGTGCAGCTCGGCCTCAATATCAGCTTTAGACATGCCGGGATTACGGTTCGGGTTCAGCAGCACAGCCTCCGTCGTGAGCAGCAAGCCTTGGCCATTACCCTCGATTGCGCCGCCCTCCAAAATCATGGGGCTACTCAAACGGGGCGTGCACAGCGTATCGGCTATGCGTTGGGGTATGGCATTATCTGCATCCCACGGGGAAAACTTGCCCCCCCAAGCATTGAATGTCCAATCAGCCACCTGCATCGTACCATCCGGGAGCTGTACAAAAATGGGGCCATGGTCGCGGCACCATACATCATTCGTCGGGTGGTCATACAACCGGTATCGTTGCACACCGCGCACCTGCAAATGGCGCTCAATCATGCTGTGCAATGAAGCCGCAGCATTGATGCGCACCTCTGCCTCGCGGGCGATTTCTGCTGCCAGCCCGGCATAAATACCCATCAACTCCTGCAAGCCACCCTGCCACAAATCCTCGCGGTGCGGCCAAGAAATCCACACGGCCTCCAGGGCTTCCCACTCTGCCGGCCAGCGCAGAGCATCTCCTTGCAAGGGGTCATTCATCGCCTGAATCCTCCGCATCTATACTCACGACAAACGGAGCCAGAAGAATTTGCTCCATATCGGGCAAGTGGTCGAACTGCTCGCGGGTATCGCCCTCCTGCTTGCCGAACACGCCTACTTCAATCAGGTTGTAAACCAAATCCCCGATATCAGAAGCAGAGTTCACGCCCCAAAAGCCCAGCACCTCACGCGCCATTGTGCCATATTGATCCAACGCATACGCGCACGTGCCCAGATACAGCTCGCGTGCATCCAGGTGCTTTCCCTTCTTCTCCGCAGGCTGGTGCTCTACCGTATAATCCAGCGCTAAGCGCATGAATTCATACGCATCCGGCGCGTACTCCGGGTGGCGCCGCATAATGGTCTCTACAGCCAATTCGAATGACATGTGCATCGACTTAGTATCCTACGCGGTTGGGTGATAAGTTCTGGGGAATGCTCACATTGCCCTTCTCTGCCTCGCTCCATTTGAACTCCATGTTCCAGCGGGCGCGGTTGCCATTGATGGCGATGAAATACAGATCCAAGCGCTGCGTATCGCTGCGCAGTTCGTTAAGCTCCTTGCGGGGAATCGTCACCGATACGGGGCGGAAACCATCTCCGCGATCTTCGCCCACGGTAGCGCAAAAGGCCACCGCATCATAATCTTTGTTCACTTGGTAGGGCGGATCCTGCACGTACACGTTGATGTTGGTGAATGCACCGCGGCACAAGAAATTCAGCTTCAGGGCGCCATCCTCGTAGCGCAGCTTCGCCTCCGTCACCTCCGGTACCGGCATCCCGGCAGAATAAAACTCCGTCTTATCACCTGCCACGGCAAAAGTCTCCGAACGATCCAACACCGCACACGAAGCAGGGGTCAAAAAAGTCGGCTTCAGCCCAAAGGTGTAGTTGCCGGCACACATCAGCGGCTCCCCATACATCTCATTCATCGAAGCGGGCGCATTATTGTGCGGCAGGTTCAAACCATGCCCCAACTCGTGTGCAAATCCGCCATACCACTTCGTCAGCAAGCGCCCCTCCGGCGTATCTTTGCCCAAGTGCTTAATATCGAAATCCGCATAATCCAACGCAAAACAATTGACCCCGTAGCCGTAGAAAGGCACTCCACCCGGGTTCTTATCATTGTAGCGCTCATTGTAGAACGTGGGCATGATAATAAAGCTATGGTGGCTACGCTTGGCCTCGGGGTGGGCGGCAAAATACTCGGCCAGTTCATTCAGTGTGTTTTGCGGGCCCTTGTCATAGCCATACTCCGCAGATGGTTTCTTACCACGCAGCACCACAATCTCCACCTCGCCATTTTCCTTCATGGGCAGACCGAACGCACGGCGCCCAAAGCCGTTGCGCTCCATCTCCTTGGCATAAAATTGCTGCAAATACAGCAACAACTCGCTCAAACGCCGCTCATACCCCGGCACAACCTCGGCATCCGTGCCCAAAAAGTATATCACATTCAGCTTATTCTCGGTTTCCACCAACGGCACAGCATCGGCAAGCAACGCCTTTGCCTCCTCTGAGAAATGCTCCGGCACGCCCGCATTCACAGGCATTCCCAGTAGCATTCCCACCATCGCTGTCATACTTGCTATACACTTCATGGTCGCGCATGCTACCATATCACCCCCTCAGCGTCAAGCTCAATGAGTATCCCGGAGCCAATGAGTAAAATAACATCTTCCCCTACTTCCTGCCCGGCACAACCCATTTTTCCGCTCTCAGCCCCCCTCATCGGAAGCTCTCTTCACTTCGGCAAAATTTTTATGCTTGAAAATCAAACTCATCAAATTATGATGGATGTGATATGCGGACCCTTTTACCAAATAGGAAAAATCTTCTCCTCCCCATCGCGGCATTGGCATGTATCTGGCCGGTTGCCGCCAAACCGGACGAGCCACATTCCTGGGAATCCACCCAAACAATCAGGAAAAAGGAGGATGTATTGACGGTCGTAGAGAAGATGTCTGCCAACATGAACGATGCGGTTTCAATAAAAATAAAGGGCAAGCTCACCCCTAAAGACATATTCGATGATTTAAACCGCAAGTACTATTTTGACTACGCGACCGCCTATTGGTACTACTATGGCTCCGGCCCCATCAAATTCATCATCCAACCGGCAGACAATGCGGTGCTGGCTGCTGCCTTTCACAAACGAAAATTAAAGAAAAAATTGACGGACGCAGAGGCCCGGGCTCTTCAAGTGGCCAAAGACTGCATCAACCGCACCATCTCCAAGACCATGACGCGGCAGGAAAAAGTGCTGGCTCTGCATGATGCCATTGCAGAAATGTGCAATTATGATTACGCCAATACGGAAAACCAAAGCTGCGTGAGCGTGCTCTTGGACGGCAAAGGGGCCTGCGGCGCGTATGCCCGCACTTTGTGGCTCATGCTCAACATGATTGACATTCCCTGCCACATCATCCAGGGGTGCAACAACGATGCCGCTCAATCCCCCCACGCATGGGCTCTTGTGCAGATGGATGAAAACGCTTGGTATCATGTTGATGTTTGCAAAGATGATAGCAACAATGTGCTGACTCATGCTCTTTTCGCCCTGACAGATAAAGAGATGGGCAAACTCCACAGTTGGGACAAAGCCGCCTACCCCGCTACCCCCGTAAAATCCCGGCAGCAAAAAGCTTCAGCAAACACTTCCACCATCATCATAGAATAAGCTTCGCCAACAGAAGCCCCCCCCCGAAAGGCGAGCTCGCGGGGGAGAACCCGGTCTCGTAGACAACAAAAAAGGATAACCCGTTGGGCTATCAGGGGAAGCGAAGTATGGCAGATGGGAGACACACGCCATAGGTAGAACCCGCGCCCGCCCTCCAAGCCGCTTGCGAGGCAAGCGGTTCCCGAGCAGAGGTGTCTGCTCGGCTTGTCGGAAGGAAGCACACTGTGCTTCCTTACCTCATCCGTGACGGCTTGGTAAACCAAGGTCACTTGTCGAGGTTGCGGGGGAGAACCCGGTCGCGCAGACAACAAAAAAGGATAACCCGTTGGGCTATCCTTTTTTGTTGTTACGAAGCGGACGGGGCTCGAACCCGCGACCTCAGCCGTGACAGGGCTGCGCTCTAACCAAACTGAGCTACCGCTCCGTGCCTTTGTTTGTACCTCCGTAGTGGAGGTGCGGGCGCAGTATACATGAGAATTTGATAGCATGCAAGCTTTTTTTGAGAAAAAATGAAAATTTATTTGAGTCGGGTGCATTTTCTATCCTTTACACCGGTACCCAAATGGGATAGGATAGATAGAGCGTAAGTTTTATGATACGATGAAACGCAAGGAGATAGAGCAATTAGAGGCAGCCGGTATCATCAGCGCAGAGCAAGCCTCTGCCATTGCAGAGCATTTTCATCTGAATGGCACGGCCGGGCGGCAGTGGTTGGTGTGGAGTATGTCTTCCCTAGCCGGGGTGCTGATTTTGGGAGGCATTATCATGCTGATTTCTGCAAACTGGGAAGCTATACCGGATGGGGTGAAAATGGTGGTGGCCATGGCACTGCTGCTGGGAGCTTGGGTAGCTTGCGCCAACATTCACCGTACTTATCCGCTGGTAGCAGAGGGGATGGGATTGATAGGTGGTGGCATGTGGCTGGCGTGTATTGCGCTGTATGGGCAGATTTTTCAACTACAGAATCCGCTGGCGGAGGGATGTCTGCTCTTTTTTGCAGGGGTATGCGTGCTGCCGTTTTTGATGAAACAGCGGCTTCTGATGCTGGGCGTAGCCATCACCAGCGTGGTGCTGCTGTGTGCCCTGCTGGACAACGCCGAATCATGGCTCACGCTGCGCCCATGGGTCAATAACAGCGAGGAAGTCGCCTCGGCTCTAGCCTTGCTATTCTTGGCCTGGTGGGTGTTTGCAGAGCATTGCCGCGGGGCGCAAAGTTTCCTGCGCGAATACCGCTGGCTAAGCATACCCGCCCTGCTGGCCTATCTTATCTTGTTGCAGATACCGCTTCTGTACGGCGAGGTGGGGTTTGCTGAGAGCCGAATGCAGCTGGGGCTCACACTGGCCGGGCCGCTCATGCTGCTGGTAGCGAAGCCGCGCAGCATCACATGGGGTCAATGGCTGTGCGTAGTGGCCATGCTGGGGCCGGCATTACCGCTGGGCCAGTTGCTCAGCGAGATAGGGGAGGGGATGGAGCCCATAGGCATTGCCGTAGGGCTGCTGTTGGGTGGCGGGCTCATGGCTGTGGGCCACCGCGCCCTGCGCTTGGAGTGGCTTAATTTTGGCACGTTCATGATCCTGAGCGCCGGGATAGCTCTGGTTGCCAATGTGCTGGATTCGCTCACTCAATCAGGGGTGGTACTCATAGTAGCCGGCTGCATCCTGCTGGGGCTTGTGCTGAGCCTAGAGCGCCAGCGCCGCAAACTAGCCCAAGCCATACGGGAAAAATCATGCAGATGAGAAAGGAGAACGCAACATGAAAAGAAACGCGAAAATTATCTTGTTGTTTGTGGTGGTGGCAGCCCAGTTGCTCTGGCTGACGATTAATTATCACCAGCGCCGTATCGAATTACAAACCGCACCCTCCATCTGCCTGCGCTGCAATGAAAATGACCCGCGCGATATCCTGCGCGGTGATTTCATCCGCTTAAATTTCAACCTCACCCTCCCATTGGAGTCGGCCGGCCAATCCATCTTCTGGGGCAAGTCTCTCTGCGCGCAAGTCAACACTTATTCCGTATGGGAAAACGGAAAATATGTGGAATACAAGGTCGAAAATCCTCTACAGCCTCGCCAAGCACAAGCCCCGAATGCCTTGGAAATCACCAGCCAATACGCCTCCATCCGCGTGGCTGCCTTCTGGAAAAAAGCGGAAGACGGTTTCCACCACATCGTGCGCATCGAAGCCCCCGATTCTGCCGCAGATACCCCTGCCCCAGGCGAACTTCGCTGCCTTATGTGGACAGATATCAATAATACGTGCACTGCCAAACAACGCACCACGCGCTTCAACCTCTCATTCTCCCGTGGCTACCGCAACACCATGCGCTACTTTGTCGAGGAAAAAACAGGCGATTTAATGCGCATCTGGACGGAGGAGCTCCACAAAAACTACGCTGATTTTCCTGCCAACCGCATCCGCTTTACCGTAGATATCGCACTGCGTCCCTCCGCTGCAGCCGTGCCCACCATGCTCTACCTCAATGGTATCCCCTACCCCCAAGCCGTCGAGCAAATTCGCAACGGCACCTTCCCCTGGCCCCCAGATGAACCGGCCTCTCCTACCAATGAGTGAGGCCCCTCCATCGGTCATCTTAAAACAAAGAAAAAGGGAGCCATGATTTCTCATAACTCCCTCATTTTCAGTTATACGCACGAAAGGACTCGAACCTTCACGATGTTACTCACTAGAACCTGAAACTAGCGCGTCTACCAATTCCGCCACGTGCGCATTGAAATGGTTGCGGGCGAATTAAAGCACAGAGGGGTGAGATATGCAAGCAAAATTTTGCAGAAAGAGAAAAAAATCTTGGAAGAAGGGGCAGATTGCGGCTTGCGTTGGGCGGGGAGCGCAGTTATAATGAGAAGCGATGACAGCAGCCCCCACCGAGTTGAGCAAGGCTAAGAGCCCGAGAATGATACCCGTCTCCAAGAGAGCGCGGCGACCGGAGGGGACGCAGCCGGAGGTGCCGGATCACGAGATATTGCGCGCGATTGGCACTGGCTCGTATGGGGAAGTATGGCTGGCGAGGTCGGCCACGGGGGCGTACCGAGCGGTGAAGGTGGTGTGGCGAGAGGATTTTGAGGACGAGCGAACGTTTACACGCGAGTTTGAGGGGATATTGAGCTATGAACCGATAGCGCGCGGGATACCGGGGCTGGTGCATATCCTGCACGTGGGGCAAAAGACCGGGGAATTGCCCTATTATTACTATGTAATGGAGCTGGCAGATGATGCCTACACGGGCATCCACATTGAGCCGGATGACTACGTACCGCGCACACTGCAAAGCGATATGCAGCTGTATGGCATGCACCCCATGCCGCTGGATTATGTGCTGGAGGTAGGTAGCCAGCTGGCACACGCTCTGGCGGGCTTGCATGCAGAGGATTTGACGCACCGCGATATCAAGCCGGCCAATGTTGTATTTGTGAACAGCCGTGCCAAGCTGGCCGATGTGGGCTTTGTGGCGCGCGGCAACAAGCGCAGCTATGTGGGAACAGAGGGCTACATCCCGCCGGATGGACCGGGCACACCGCGAGCAGACGTGTATGCCCTGGCCAAGGTGCTTTATGAGATGAGCACCGGCAAGGATCGCTTGGATTTTCCCGAATTGCCTACAGAGATACCGGAGGGAACCAACCACCGCATCTGGCAGGATTTCAACAACATTATCTGCGCGGCGGCTGAGCCTCACGTGGGCAAAGACAGCATTACCTCTGCCTTGGTGCTGGCTGATAAACTGGACGATTTGCGGCATTTTGCCCCCGGTGTCCGTAAGAAACGCCGTAAACCCGCCAAAACGGCAAAGAACCATAACACCAAACATTATTGGCTCATCGGGGTATTGCTGGTAGGATTCATCTTGGCAGCGGCAGCGCACTTTGTGCCGCAGAACATGCGCGAGCGCGTGCAATTGGCCGTAGCTGCCCTGTGTGGCCAAACACTGCCCCCCACGGCAGAAGGCGCCGCTGAAGCTCCCACGGAGGAAGCCCTGCCTACCCCACAGGAAGACATTTCCGTTCTCGTGCAGTAAGAAAACGCGACTCCCCCACAGGATGAAGATGGGCAGTTGTTCATCGCCACGGTGCCATCCGGTGCCTCAGTCTACACAGAGGACGGACAATACTTGGATGAAACCCCATACGGTCCCGTGAACATGCCCGCCGGGCGACAGGTATCTTTCATTCTCCGCAAGGATGGCTATGCCGATGCACACGAAAGCGGCATCATCCCCAAACGCGGTTTACTCTCGCTGGGTGGTGCCCTATTGCCCTACCGCCCGCCGCAGAATGGC
>JAFSEZ010000040.1 GCA_017435505.1 Akkermansia sp. | reverse complement strand
CTTATTTTGCAGGAATGCCAAGAAGCATGTGGACATATCAACACCTTACCTTGTGTTAAAAGCCTACAATGAACCTCTGTGGGATAGCAATAAAGCGAAACGATAACGACACTTTGGCCTCGCCCCGCCTTCAAGGCGGGGGGCGGCGAGCGCAGATGCACCCCACCCATTTTCTTGCGCGACAGCGCCCATTTTTTCAATGTGAAATTTGAAATATGAATTTTGCAATTGATATTCAAGCAGCAGCTATTTAAGTCAGATCTCGCCTAATGCGTTTGCCCTGCTGCCAGAGCGTAAATTGCCCCATGATAAAACGCAAGCCCTCTGCGCTGAATGAGCAGAGGGCTTGGCGTCTCGATTCTCGGATAAAAGCTCCGAATTTTTACCACCCGCCGCCAAGAGCGGTGCAGAGACGAGCCAGGGCCATGCGAATTTGCTGGCGCGTGGAGATGAGGTTGAGCTCAGAGGCGAGCCAAGCGCGTTCGGAAGCTGCTACGTTGATGAAGTCCGTGTTGCCGGCATTGTATTGGCGCAGGGAGAGCTCCGCTGCTTTTTGATTTGCGTTGCGGGCGGCTTCATATTGCGGGAGTTGGTTGGTGAATTTGGCGTAGTCAATCAGGCGGCTTTCTACCTCAGCAAAGGCTGCCAGTACCGTTTTGCGGTAGTTTTGTGTGGCTGTTTTTTCACCGATGCGGGCGCGTTTCAAATCCTCGCGCAGGATGAGACGTTGCAGGGAGGAATGGTTGAATGCGCCGGAAAGGCTCCAACCGGCGGTGCGAAAGTAATCGGCAAAGTCAGTGCCGGCACTGGCGCGCGTGGAGCCGGTGAGGGAGAGGGAGGGAAAGAGATCTGCGATGTTGAGCCCGATGTTGGCGGTAGCCTCATGCAGGTCGTGCTCTGCTTTGATGATGTCCGGGCGGCGGCGAAGAAGGTCGCTTGGCAGGTTGGTGGGTACGCGGGGAATGCGGTTGTAGACGGTCTTGCCGGGCATGCGCAGCTGCACTTTGTCTACGGTGGTACCCAGGTAGGTGGCCAGCGCATTTTCGCAGGCTTTGATATTGGCTTCGTAGGAGGGGATTTGCGCGCGAGTCGAGGCGATAGTGGCGCTGGATTCCGCGAGGTCAAGCGCACTTTGCATGCCTACATCGTAACGTTTTTTGGCGATATTGTAGGTGCGTTCTTGGTAGGCGAGCTGCTCTTTGGCGATGCGGAGGCTTTCTTGCGCGGAAATCCACTCGAAGTAGGTGGTGGCGATGCCGGAGGCCAGCGCGGTGCGGGTAGCGTTGGCGGCTGCTTGAGCTGAACCGATGGCGGCATGAGCCATTTCTACTTGGCGGCGGGTTTTGCCCCATATATCCGGGGACCAGCCGATGGAAAGGCTGCCGTTCCAAGCTCCGTGTGAGGTGGAGGTGTCGTAGGTGCCGTTGTTGGTGCCGCCAAAGTTGGCCGAGGCTGTGGGCAGCAGCCCCATGCGAGCAGAGCGCATGAGGGATTCTGCGCGCTCGATGGCCAAGGCTGCGTTCACGATATCAGGGTTGTTCTCAAAGCCGGTGTGGATGAGTTGAGTCAACTGGGGGTCGGCAAAGGAATCCCACCATGTTTGCAGGCTTGCTGTATCACTGGCCGGGGGAAGTGCATTCACCCAGGTGATGGGAAGTTCCGGGGCGGTGGCGCCATTGAAATCCGGCCCGAACAGGCAGGATGGAGTGATGAAGGCCACAAGAAGGGGGATGAGATGCTTGGCAGACATAGTATAAAAAGGGGGGCGGGACAGGGGTTATTCGTGGTGCAGAGCTTCGATGGGGTCTAGTTTGGATGCTTTCCAGGCCGGATACCAGCCGAAGATGATGCCAATGGCGGCTGCTACGGAGACCGATAGTACCATGGCACCGGCAGAGGTGGCAGTGGGCCAGCCCATTTTGCTGCTCACAAACATGGATGCAATGCGCCCGCATGCAATGCCGATGAGGCCACCGCACAGGCAGAGCAGAACGGCTTCCAGCAGGAATTGCCACATGATGTCGCGCGGGCGAGCCCCCACGGCCATGCGGAGGCCGATTTCGCGCGTACGCTCGGTGACGGATACCATCATGATGTTCATGATGCCCACACCGCCCACGACGAGAGAAATCATGGCTACGGCTACCAGCAGGCTGCTGATAGTGTCGGTCGTTTCCGTCATCATCTTTTTGAATTGGGAGCGATCGCGCATTTCAAAGTCATCCAGTACACCGGGTTCCAGTTGGTGTTGGCGGCGCAGCACGGGGGTCATGGCATCCATGGCCTTGTTGGGGTCTATGCCGTCTTTCACCTGCACAAGCAGGGAATCCACCGTGCGGGTGCGCAGGGGGTGCGGGGCGTTGCTGTAGGGTTGTAAATCTGAACCGGGGTAGAAGTTGACGGCAGAGGTGGAGAAGGTGCTGGTGGATGAGACGGATGCGGAGCTGTTGGCGGCCCCGCCTTTGCTGATGATGGCCGCACCACCGCCGCCTGCGAGACGTGTGCGGGTACTGGTCCAGGGCAGAATGAGCGTGTCATCTTGGTCGTTGCCCATGCCATCTGCTCCTTTGGTGTCCAGCACGCCGATGACGGTGAAGACAACATCTTTGATGCGGATATCTTGCCCGATGGGGTCTTTGCCCTCATACAGGTTTTGGGCGATGGTGTTGCCGATGAGGCACACGCGGGCGGCTTCTTCCACTTGTTTTTTGGTGAAAGCACGGCCACTGGCAATCTGCCAACCTTCGATGCTGAGGTAGTGCTCGTTGCCACCTTTGATGGAATTGGGAGTCCAGTTGCGGTTGCCTACGATGATTTGGCCACTGGCGCGCACGTAGGGCGAGGCTGCGGCAACGACATCTCCGCATTCGCGCATGATGGCAGTGGCATCTTCTGCGTAGAGGGAGGCGCGCCCCCCCATGCCGGAGCTCACGCCGGCTGTGCTCACGGAGGCACCGAAGATGTTGACGACGTTGGCACCCATGGAGGAGAATTTATCTGCCACTTGTTTTTTGGAACCTTCACCGATTTCCATGATGGCCACCACGGCGGCAATGCCTATCACGATACCCAACACGGTAAGGGCGGCGCGCATGGGGTTGCGGACAAGCCCGCTCAGGCAGGTCAGAAAGAGTGTGTTGAATTTCATTTGCTGAGCGTGGCTGAGAGTTCATCGGATACGCCATCGAGGATGAGACCATCGCACATGTTGATGGCTCGGTCGGTGAAGGCGGCCGTTTTGCGGTCGTGTGTCACGATGATGACGGTGAGTCCCTGTTTGCGGTTGAGGTCGCGAAACATGTTCATGACTTCTACCGAGGTGGTGGAGTCCAGATTGCCGGTGGGTTCGTCTGCCAGCAGGATGCCGGGGTTGTTGACGAGGGAACGCGCTATGGCTACACGCTGCTGCTGGCCACCGGAAAGCTGGGCAGGGGAGTGGTGCATGCGCTCGGTGAGCCCCACCATTTCGATGAGCTCCAGGGCGCGCTTGCGTATTTCTGCCGTGCTGCGCGGTGGGTGGTTGTAGTAGGCCGGCATCATCACGTTCTCCAGCGCGGAGGTACGGGGCAGTAGGTTGAAGTTTTGGAAAACAAAGCCGATGCGCTGGTTGCGCAGGCGGGCGCGCTGGTCGGCGTTGAGCCCCGCCACGTTCTTGCCATCAATCCAGTATTCACCGCCGGAGGGGTGATCCAAGCACCCTAAGATATTCATGAGGGTGGATTTGCCGGAGCCGGATGCACCGGTGAGGGAGACGAATTCGCCGTCTTCGATGCGCAGGGAAATACCCTTGAGCACCGGTAGGTCAATTTCGCCTACGTGGTAGACCTTGGTGATGTTTTTGAGCTCAATCACGGTGTGAAATCGGGCTAATGCTTACATGGGAGGTCCGGGGCGACCTCCTGCTTGTGCGTTTTGGCCGGGCTTGGCTTCCGCTCCACCGGTGCTGCGTTGGCGGCGTTCCGGGCGCTTCATGCCAAAGGGACTATTGCCATCGGCGCTGCCCGATGCAGATTTTTCGGTGACGAGCATGATGCCGGTGACGAGTTCATCGCCCTCTTGTAAGGATTCGCCTACGGCGGGGGTGACGACCGTTCGCGTGCCATCGCTCAGCCCCTTGATGACTCGCACGGGAATGACTTTGTTGTCTGCATCTTTCTTCCACACGAGAGCACGCTCGCCACCGCTTTCTGCATCTGCCGGGTTGAGGCCGGCGGGTAGCTCATCTTCCTTGGCAGGTGGAGCCGGGCGCTTGCCACGGTGGGATTCCGCTATCATGTCCGGGGTGGGCCGGAAATCAAAAGCGGCATCAGGTATCAGCAAGGCATCTTTGATTTCCTTGACGATGAAATTGGCATCTGCGCTCATGTAGGGAAGCAGCTTGCGGTCAGGATTGTCAATGTCTACCTCCACGATGTATGTCACCACGTTGGAGGACATGGTGGCGTTGGGACGAATCTTGTTGACTGTGCCCTTGAATGTTTCGTTGGGCAGGGCATCTACCGTATAGCGCACTTCCTGTCCGGGACGAACCTTGGCGATGTCTGCTTCATTCACGCTGGCCCAAATCTGCATTTTGGAGAGGTCGCGAGCCACCAGGAAGAGGGTGGTGGCGTTCATGCTGCTCACCACGGTTTGACCAACGTTGACCTGCCGCACCACAATAGTGCCATCCACCGGGGTGGTGATGCGGGTGTAGTCGCGGTTGCGAAGCTCGCTCTGCAACTGGGCTTCGGCACTTTGCAGCTGCGCTGCGGCACCGGCTTGTTGCGCCTCTGCCGTGTTGAGCTGAGCCAAGGCGCTTTCCAGATTGGCTGCTGCACTCTCCGCTGCGGTCACGTACTGGTCGTAGTCCATCTGGGAGAGGGCATCGCCCACACCCAATTTCTTGGCACGCTGCAGGTCGCGGTCGGCCTTGTTTTTGTTGGCCTTGGCTTGGGAAATGTTGGCCTTGGCTTGCACGACAGCGGCATCTGCCGACAAAATCTGTGCCTTAGCCTGCGCTACGCTGGCTTCTGCGCGTTTGATATCCAGCTCCACGATGGTGTCATCTATGCGAGCCAGAAGTTGGCCGGCTTTTACTTCACTGCCGTAATCAATGCGGTTGCCGTTGAGATCGGTGCCGAATTCTTTGATTTCACCTGTCACCTGTGCACCCACATCCACTAACTCTTGCGGTTCTAGGGTGCCCGTAGCTTGCACCTTGTTCACAAAATCTCCTTTGGTGACACTCGTGGTGCGTAGTTGTACCGTCTTTTCGGCAGAATCCGCATTCAGATACCACGCAGCGGCTCCACCTGCACAGATGGCCACAATGACTCCCCATTTCAATATCGGTTTCACGTCGGGAATTTTACTGATGTTCTCTCAAGTGTCAAGTTTCTTATGGAGAATTAGATGTTCTTTATGATTTTGCTGACTAACATTTTAGGAAGTTTTTGATCAGAGTGTGTCATCTCTGAATAATGAAGTGCGCATGGCTTGTGTTGTCTGAGTAAATGTGGTACCCTGCGCCGCACTATCTTCAAACTATGCGGCATACATTATCTAAGACCTTGGTATTATATCGGGATAGCCCATTGCCGGCCGGTGATTGCATGGAGGCTGTGGAGAGGGTGGCGCGTGAGTTTTCGGAGCGGGCCTGCGTGTTGCGCACGGATGCGTTGGTAGCCTCGGCGTTGCAGCGCGAGGCAGAGGATCCTACCTGCGTAGGCCGTGCACTTGCAGTACCCCATGCACGGGTGGCCGGTTTATCATGCGCCGGTATCTATGTTGCCCGCATGGAGCATGCGGTTGCTTGGCCGGTTGAGGCAGTGCGCATGGTGGCGTTTATAGCTGTGCCGGAAGAAGCCCCGGAGATGTATTTGCAAATGATGGCGCAGTTGGTGCGTTGGTGGATGCAGGAATGTGCAGAGTACGGTGATAGTGTGCATATTCAGCCTATGCAGGTGCTGGCAGACTCTCTTGCAGAACGCATGCGCCCGAGTTGCTGACCCTGGTGCTTTTCCCTGTCACAGGGTGCTTTATATCATGGAGATGGGGTAGGCGTAGCGCCCTTTCCCCAGTGGCAGTACTTCCATTGCTGTGCATAAGACAATTCCCGGTTGTATTTGCACCCCCGGTGCAGTGGGTATGGTAGCTACTCCGCTTAAATCTCCCGGCTTCGGGCTGCTGCTCCGCTTCACTTCCATGGGATATATTTCCCCGTTTTTTTCTAAGAGGAAGTCAACTTCTGCACCGTTGCTGTTGCGATAGTATGATAATTTTGCGCGGATGCCTCGGTTGGTATAGCTGCGGCGTAATTGTCCGTATACCCAGGTCTCTAGCATGGCTCCGGCCATGGCGCCTCTTTGCAAAACGCGTGCGTTATGCCAGCCGCCCAGCCATGCGCAGAATCCGGTGTCGTTAAAGTAAATTTTCGGGCTTTTGGCTAATCTTTTGCTCGTGTTTGTATAGTATGGCTGCAGAAGGTCTATTACCCCGGACGTTTCCAGCACGGAAATCCATTTCTTGATGGTGTTGGGTGACACATCTGCATCTTTTGCTACATCAGCATATATGAGTTGTTGCCCTGTTCGGGAGGCTATGGATTGCATGAAACGCATAAATGCGGATGTATCCCCTACTTGAGTGAGGGCGCGAACATCTCGTGCTATGTATGTGTTCAGATAAGCACTGAAGAAGTCTTCTGCTGTGGTGTCCTCATATTTGTACATGCGCGGATATCCCCCTTTCCATATCCGTTCATACAGCGTGTTAATATCGCATGCCGGAGGGGTGAGCCGGTTTTGAAAATCTTCCGGATCAAATGGTTCTGCTGATTTTCCTTTGCCGACTATTTCGCTTTGAGATAAACTGTATAGCTCTACCAGGCCTATTCGCCCGGCCAGACTTTCGGCAACGCCTTGCATGAGGTGAAAACGCTGGGAACCTGTAAGCCAATATTGTCCGGGTGCTCCTGTGATGTCTACTTTTAATTTGATTGCTCGGAGTAAACGAGGTTCATATTGTACTTCGTCTATGCATAGCGGACTCCCCATCTCTTCCAGAAAGCCTATAGGGTCTTCTTGCGCCCGCATGAGCATCAATTCATGATCTAAACTCACATATCGCATCCCTTCAGGTAAGATGCTTCGTAATAATGTGGATTTGCCTACTTGGCGCGCCCCCGTTACCATCACGCAGGGAAATACGCGGTGTAGTTCCATTATTTTCGCTGCTGCGGTTCGTTCCAGTTCCATGCTTTTTCGCTCTGCTCTATGGTGCTGAAATTCGCCTGATTTGTCAAGTATTATTTCGTCAAAACCATGCAATTCAGCATTGTAATTGCGTTTTTGCATGGTTTTGGTTCTCCTGATGTCATAAAAACCATGTAATTCTGCAAAAGGAATGCGGCTTTACATGCTTTTTGTAGTTTTGGCACTCATTTATGCCGGTGCAGCTTCTGCAGCGGAGAATATGCTGCCTCTATAAGCGGCCAGTAATATGGCGGCGATGAGAAAGAGCTTCATTTGCTTTGAATGTGTTGTGATGTTTATCACCTTATCATATAGGGGGAGGGATATGAAAAGTGAAAAAATGAGAGAAATGGAGGTGGGCGAGAGTTGGTACATTTGCGGTCAGTTTGCAAGAACTTTGAACTTGACTTTATGGTGTTGTTGGTAAAGAATGGTGGCGTGATTTCAAAGATTGCTATCGTGTCTCTTATGGTTGCTTTGCCGCTGGTAGCACAGCAACAGGGGTTGGTCGTGTCGCAGCCGGAAGCCGCCCCTGCCGAGCAGCCCGCCGCTGAGCCGCAGCCGGAAGCCGCCCCTGCCGAGCAGCCTGCCGCCGAGCCGCAGCCGGAAGCCGCCCCTGCCGAGCAGCCTGCCGCTGAGCCGCAGCCGGAAGCCGCCCCTGCCGAGCAACCAGCCGCCGAGCCGCAGCCGGAAGCCGCCCCTGCTGAGCAACCAGCCGCTGAGCCG
>JAFSEZ010000039.1 GCA_017435505.1 Akkermansia sp. | reverse complement strand
CGTCGTTTGGCTAATCCCCCTACAGGCCTTCGGTGGCTTTGTCGGGCGTCTTGTCGGACGATAGGTCCCGCGAGACCCGTCTTCGCTCCTGCGGAGCTACGCCGAGGCAGGGTAGATTGCCGCCAGGGTTAATGAAGCCCGCAAGGAGAAATCCTTGCGGGCTTTTCCGTAGCTGCGTTGCAGCAACGGAACAATGAAGAAATGAACAATGTACAATGAGGGAGTTCGGCTCGCTCCGCGAGCGTATGTTCACCCGCCCGCGACGCGTGCCAAAAAATTCGCGTGCGCTCCACCGCACATCAGCAACAAAGAGAGTTACCCGAATGCGCCAAGGATGGCGCGTGAAATACGGTGTGTCGCCTCGTGAAATAGCCGAGCAGGCTTGGCTGTTAGAGAGGATGGAGGGCTCTGTAATACGAAATAATCAAGAAAAGTGAAAAAAGCGGTTGCAATCAGGTGGATGAGATAGTATACTGTTTGCAGATGCTTGAGAACGTCTTATACATTGTGCTGGCGTATCTGATTGGTTCTGTACCGTTCGGGTATCTGGCAGGGAAGCTGAACGGAATCGATCTTCGGGAGCATGGGTCCAAGAATATCGGGGCTACTAATGCTGTGCGAGTGCTCGGCAAGAAGTGGGGTATCCCGGTTTTTGTGTGCGATTTTTTGAAGGGTTATGTGCCGTTGTACCTTGTCATTCAGTTGTTGGGTGAGGGAAAGTTGGCACTTGCGCAGTTTTCGTTGGAGTCGATGCTCTGGGTGCTTGGGGTGATGTTTGCTCTTATATTGGGGCATACGTTTACTTGTTTCTTGCATTTTAAGGGAGGCAAGGGCGTGGCAACGACGGGCGGCTGTTTGTTTGCGCTTTCCCCCATTATTGGTTTGTCTGCCTTGTTGACATGGATATTGATGATGGTGTTGACTCGCTATGTATCGCTTTCTAGTATGGTGGCAGGTTTGGCGATGATGACGGCTGCCGGGTACGAGTTTTGGTGGGTCGATGGTGTGTTGTCGAGCGCAGACATAACGCTGTTGAGCTTGCTGATGATTATCTTTGTGTTGGTGGTGTACAAACACCGTGCGAATATTGTGCGTCTTTGCCAGGGCACTGAACCGAAAGCTTTTACAAAACGTTGATTTATGGAACGAACTTTTAAGAAAACAGCCATCATCGGAGCAGGGGCGTGGGGTACTGCCCTTGCCTTGACTGCCTCATACAATGGTGGAGATGTTGTCCTTTGGACGTATTTGGAGAAAGAGGCTGCCGCTATACGCGAGATGCGTCGTAGTTTGGTGGCGGCTCCGGAATCCAAACCATTGCCGGAGAATGTGCAGGTCACGAGCAACTGGGCGGATGTGGCCGGGGCAGATTTGGTGATTGTGGTAGTGCCTAGCGTTGTCATGCGCAGTGTTGCCCAGAGTCTTTGCGATGTGGGGCTTGCCAAGGATGCTGTGATTGTGAGCTGCACTAAGGGGATTGAGAAGGATACGAACCTTCTCATGACGGAGATTTTATCCGAGTATCTTACGTGTCCGATTGGCGCGCTTTCCGGTCCCAACCATGCAGAGGATATTGTGATGGAGCAACCGAGCCTCACGCTGGTTGGCTTTGCTGACATTGAGATTGCTTCTGCTGTGCAGCGACGTCTGAGCACGCCGTATCTGCGTATTTACACGACATCTGATGTGGTGAGTATGCAGTTGGGTGGCGCGGTGAAGAATGTTTTTGCGTTGGCAAGTGGTATTTGCGCCGGCTTGGGGCTGGGGGATAATGCACGTGCAGCGCTGGCGACCCGCGGTTTGGGCGAGATGACCCGCATGGGGATTGCCCGAGGAGGCAGCATGGATACGTTCATGGGGCTTTCCGGTATGGGCGATTTGGTGGTGACATGCTATTCGGAACATAGCCGCAACCTGACAGCAGGGCGTATGATTGCGCAGGGTGTGCCTGTGGAGGAATGCCAGCAGCGCATCGGTCAGGTGGTAGAGGGAATCCCCAATACTTTGTCGACCTACCAGTTGGCGCGTAAGCTGGGTGTGCGTACGCCGCTGACGGATGCTGTTTACGAAATCATCTATAATGCAAAACCTGCGCGTATTGCTTTGCAGGAGCTCATGACGCGTGATTTGCGCAAGGAAGATGTGAAGGATTAAGTTTTTCCTTTATATGAATATTGAAACCCCCGGCTCAGGTAGAGCCGGGGGTTTCAAATTCGCCGGTGGGCCGGAGATTAGCTTTTTTCATTGAGGATAATTTCAGCGATGCGTACGGTAGAGCCTGTTTTTGCTTTTTGGCGCATTTTAATTTTGGAATCAGGGAAAGCGATTTCCACGGCATCCACTGAGGCATTTTTGTTCTTGGTGTATGCTGTTTTTTCACCATTGTTGGTGGTGTATTGCTTTTCTGATTCTCCGGACTCGTCCTCTTTCCCTTCGAGTATGCGAATTTGAGTATCGAAGAAGACGCTCCAACGCTTGAGGTAGTATTGCCCCATCATTTCGGCAAACTGGCGGTGGGAGTAGTCGTTGAGCAGGCCGATATCCGGGCGCCAAGTACTGAAGAGTTGAAGCATGCTGCGCTGCAGGAGTTTCTTATCTTTTTCTGTAGTGCCGCGATTCAGCGCCCCTTGCATATAGCGCCCCAAGAGGAAATCGTTGGAGGTATTGAGGAGGAGTGCGCTCTGGCGAATGTAGCCTAGGAATTTGTTTTTTTGTTTGATGAAGACTGCTTTTTTCTTATCAGCAAATGCTTGTTTGCATGCGGGAAGTTGTGCTCTCATTCTGTCGGAGAGAATCTGGCGGCATACGTCTACGAGGTCATAGCAGAGCGTTTCAGAATGTTCAAGTTTATGTTTTTTTGCAAACTTGAGCATGAGTTTACCGGCTTCGATGAGATCTTCCGGGTTATAATACACTTCGGCAGATGACCAAGTGGAAGCCTTGGCTGCATCAAGAGAGGGGCGTGCGCATGCAATGTTTTCCACACATCCTTCGCGTTGCTTGTTGGGGTTGTAGACAGAATTGGCCAGCAAATCCATAGCTTTGACGATATCATTGTCCGTTTTCCCATAGCGCGCGAGTGTGTACTCTTTGAGGAATGTTTCTCGGTTGATATCACCGCGATTGTTCATGCGCTCACACAACAGGGCATAGTAGAGCGGGTTGGTTTCAATGCCTTCGGAAAGGAGCCCTATGCCAGCTGCTCCTACAACATCTCCGGGCATTTTTTCCAGCAGTTCAAATCCGCCGTACATACCATGCTTGCCACCGAAGTTGGCCAGCTCGCACCACACATAGGGCCGCCCTTGGAAGCTCTTTTTGAGTTGTTGGTTGGCTGCCATGTTTTTATTGAGAGCCAAGATGAGTGTGTGCTTGGGATCAGTGCCTTGGAGGAGTCTTGCATCAGGATTACCGCCCCATGCCTGAATGAGCCACATTGAATCCGGGGAGGCTTCCAGCATAGCTTTTTGGACGGCCTGGGCGGCTTCGGTGAGTGGGGTGTTGCCTTTCTTTCCGCCTTCGTGAAAGAGGTCTCCGCCATAGGCTTTGGCCGTGGTTCCGTACACCTTGTGCAGGTGCTTGTACCAGAGCTTGGCATATTCCTGAAATGCCGGTGATGTGGGCTGCAGCACGGCGGGGCGTTCGTAGCCGCACCATTTACCTTGCGGAAGAATAGTGCCGTCTACCCCATTTTGGGGAAAGTCATGGGGGAGGAAACCAACGTAGCCTTGTAACACCGGTTCCATGCCGAGTGCTTGCATGCGCTGTACAATGAATCGACCGAGTTCGGCTTCGCTGTTGATGAGAGATTGGGGCAGGGGCCCACCTTCGCCCTCCAAGTTGCCCATGTTCCACCATGCCGAGTGCGAGGGAGCCGGGATGAATTTTGCAATTTTGTCAGCGGGGTAATCCAAATCTTTGAGGAATCCTTGCCACACCGCTTCCAAGCCGGAGGTAACAAGCAGGTATTTGAAGCCATTGAGGGCAAAGCGATCGATTTCTTTCTCCCACTTTTTCTTATCCCAGTGTGCGCAACTGTAGCTGAGGGTGCAGTAGTTGAGTGCATAGTTAAAGGGCAATGTTTCGGGAACAGTGATGTCCTTTTTGGGTAAGATGAAGTTGGTGGGGTTATAGCGGTCTCCGTTCCATGATAAGTGTACGAGTGCAACTTTTCGCAAATAGTATCCGTATCCGCGTATGCATTCCAATACATTGGGGGCAGCGATGCGTATTTGTGTATTGGTCGATGATATGACCGGCGATTTCAGCTTGGTATCAAGTTGGAAGACAACTTTGTCTGCCCATTCGGGGGTGACTCGCTTCACGAGTTCTGTGGCCGGTTGGACGGCTGAATCCTGAGCACTTGCTACTACACAAGACAGAGGTAGGAGACAGGCTGCACTTAAAGTGGAGAAAGAGACGATGTTCATGATGGATAAATGATAAATAAAAGCGCCCGTGCCTGGTTGAAATGTGGGAACGGGCGCTTTGGAAAGTAGGATTAGTTTAGGGGTGTTATTTCCACGAACGGATGTTGGAGATGTTGTCTTCGTTTTCGTTGTCGTTGGTGAGTCCGTTGCCAAGACCATCTGCACCAAGTGAGAAGATATCGAAGTCCGGGTTGATGCCGCTGCCAACGCGCCCTTTGTCGTCAGACATCTCGCAACCGAGTCGGTAGCGGTATGGCTTGCCCCAAGGGTCAAAGATGAGGTAGTATTTGCCTTTGATTCGGCGCCCATCTGCCTTTGCGGTAATACGTTTCTTCACCACGGGGATACCTTCCATCTGTTCGCCGGATTTGGTGTCGACAATGACGAGTGTTTCGCAGTATGGCATACGGGTGATGCCGGAGCCTTTTTCCTTGTCGGGTTCACCATCGTTGTCTTCATCACAGGAGAGAGCCTCGTAGAGCACGTGGGAGCTCCATTCATCACCGCGACCGTAGGGGCACACATCGCCATTGTCCGCGCGGTAGGCATTCATGGCTGTTTCCATTTGCGCGATTTGTGTTTGGGCCGTACTGCGGAGCTGTCGGCTCTCAATGAGCCCCTTTGCTTCCCATACACCTGCGGCCAAGAATGCCAAGATGGCAATCACAATGAGGATTTCCATGAGCGTGAAGCCGCCCTTGCTATATGGCTTTGCAAGTTTCATTTGTTTAGACGTTCTTGATGATTTCCATCATGGGCATGAACATTGCAAGCACGATGCCACCCACTACCACTGCCAAGAATACAATCATGAGCGGTTCAAGCATAGCGGTAAGAGCTGTCACGGAGTTGTCCACTTCGTCATCATATACTTCTGCCACTTTCATGAGCATGTCGGGCAGCTGACCGGTTTCTTCACCCACGTCGACCATGGAAATCATCATCGGGGGGAAGATGGGGCAGGTACTCATCGGGGTGACGATGGATTCACCTTCGCGTACGGAGTCGTGAATCTTGGTCACAGCATCTGCTACGAGTACGTTGCCGGCTGTATCGCGGGTGATGACGAGAGCCTGCAGAATGGGCACGCCGGAGGAAACAAGTGTGCCGAAGGTTCGAGAGAAGCGTGCCACAGCGTTCACCTTGGTAAGATGCCCAATCTTGGGAACTTTGAGGATGAATGCATCCACCACGCGTGCTCCCTTGGGTGTGCGCTTCCAGAAAGAAATGCCCACGCACGCTAAGAAGATGATTCCAATGGCAACTACGGCATTGGGAACAAAGGGAATCAGACCATCGTGCATGCAATTATCAGAGAAGTTGAAGACGAACTGGGAGAGCGCGGGCAATTCCATGTTTTGGCCTTCGAACATTTCTTTGAACTTGGGCACAATGACGAGCATGAGGAAGATAAGAATACCGACAGCGATGGTCATGATGATGAGGGGATATACCATGGCCGAGGTAATTTTACCACGCAGCTTGTTGGCTTTTTCCTGATATTCTGCCAAGCGGCGCAGCACCACTTCCAGCACACCACCAATTTCACCGGCTTTCACCATGTTGACGAAGAGTCGGTTGAACATTTTCGGGTAGGTGGAAAGAGCTTCGGAGAAAGTGGAGCCGCCTTGCACAGAATCACTCAGTGCGGTAATGGTGGCGCGCAGGTTGGGGTTGGGTTCCTGCTTGCTCAATACGTTGAGGCTCTGCAGCAAGGGAAGACCTGCGTCAATAAGCGTGGCAAGCTGGCGGGTAAACACCATCAGCTCTTTCTGCTTGATAGAACCACCGGCCTTTCCTTTTTCTTTGGACTTCTTTTTGGCTTTGCCCTTTTTGGATTCCTTGGCGGCGGTGGGGCGAGCACCCTTGGCTGCTTCTTCGCATTCACGCAGAAGAAGGCCTTGTGCGCGCACCATCTCCATGGCAGCCATTTTGTTGTCTGCGGAGATGATGCCGGTTTTCTCTACGCCGTTCTGGTCGAGCGCGGTATATTTGAAATTAGGCATAATAGTGAGTGATTTTCAGGAAAATTGTTTAATGAATGACTATAAAATAGCAGATGCCGGGCGAAGCGTCAAGTTATTAGGTGTACTTCAGCACTTCTTCGATGGTGGTATTACCTTCAAAGATATTCTGGATACCGTCTTCTCGCAGGGTGCTCATACCCAGTTCAATTGCTTTTTGCTTCAGCACAATGGAGGGCACGTTCTGCGTGATGAGTTCCTTGATGGGGTCTGTCGCGTTGAGCAACTCGTGGATACCTTTGCGCCCCTTGTAGCCGGTGTTGGCGCACTTGTCGCACCGAGCTCCGGTGAAGAATTGCTGCTGTCCTATGAGAGCCGGGTTGATGCCCAGCTGGTTGAGCAGCGTGTTGGAGGGCTTGTATGGGGTCTTGCAGTAGGGGCAGATGGTTCGCACGAGACGCTGAGCCAACACGCCTAAGATGGTAGCCGAGAGCAGGAAGGGTTGCACGCCCATATCAATGAAGCGGGTGACAGCACCGGCTGCATCGTTTGTGTGCAGGGTGGAGAGCACCAAGTGACCTGTCAAGGCTGCTTGAATGGCAATTTGAGCGGTGTCTTTATCACGAATTTCGCCCACGAGGATGCGGTCCGGGTCCTGACGCAGGAAGGCGCGCAGCACGCGGGGGAATGTCACGCCGATGGCTTCGTTGATGGGTACTTGCACAATGCCGTCAATGTCATATTCCACGGGGTCTTCTGCGGTGAGGATTTTGGTGTCCTCCGTGTTGATTTCGCGCAAGGCTGCATAGAGGGTGGTGGTCTTACCGGAACCTGTAGGACCGGTTACCACAAAGATGCCATTGGGCTTGTTTACTGTGTCGATGATATACTCGTGCAGCTCCGGGTGGAGGTTGAGATTGTTGAGGTCGAGACTGACACTGTTGCGGTCGAGCACACGCATTACTACCGATTCGCCGTATTGGGTGGGCAGGGAGTTGACACGCATGTCCACGCTTGCCTTGCCAAGCTTCATTACGATACGACCATCTTGCGGTACGCGGCGTTCGGCAATGTTCATGCCGGCCATCACCTTGACGCGGGAGATGACAGGGTTTGCCAAGTGGACCGGTGGGGGAGCCATCTCGTACAGAGCGCCGTCTACTCGATAGCGGATTTTGAATTCCTTTTCAAAGGGTTCCAAGTGAATATCAGATGCCTTTTCCTTGATGGCTTGGGTGATGACCAAGTTCACAAACTTAATCACGGGGGCGGCGTTGGCTTCATCCATGCCATCCTGGCTGCCCACACTCATGTTGTTGAGTTCGGAGAGCAAGTCTCCCATGGCGGCATCTGCGCCGCCATAGCATTCGGCAATGCGGGCGCGCACTTCATAGTCTGCGGCCACATACAGGTAGATATCCTGTCCCGTCGCTACACGTAAGTCATCTACTGTCTGCGGGTTCAGCGGGTCTTCCAAGCAGACGTACAGCCCCTCGCCCTCGCGGTACTCAATGGGGAGCGCACCCAGCATACGAGCCTGCGCTGCTGGAATCATCGCCAGCAGGTCTGACGGTGGGACAAAGCCTTCCAGTTGAATGTATTGAGCGCCCACTTCGGTGGCGATGATGCTCCAGAAATCTTCCGGGGCACCGATGACACCGAAATCAATGAGAGTCTCCCACAGTTCCTTGCCGCTATTAGACATTTCCTCCTTGACTTCCTTGGCCAAGGATCTGTCTACCATGCCGTTGTTGATGAAAACATCAAGTGTTACATCAGTATCCATAATATAAAAGAGAGGTGATAGGTGAGAGATAAGGGTTAGCTGGCATCGCCGGTTGTGACACGGATGACTTCTTCGGCCGAGGTTTTACCGGCCAAGACCTTGCGGATGCCGTCTTCTCGCAGGGTGCGCATGCCTAATTCGCGAGCTCGCTTGCGCAGCTGGGCAGAGGTGAGGTCGGAGTTGATGAGGCTGCGTACATCATCTGTGACTTGGAAGATTTCGAAGATGCCCATACGGCCTTTCATGCCTTTGCCTCGGCACTTGTCGCAACCGCCGGGGTTGGGAACCTTGACCGGGCGGGTGATATCAATACCAAGCGTGGCAGCTTGTTTGGGGGTGAGCTGGCCGTCGAGCTTGCAGGAGCAAAGGCAGCGGCAGAGACGCTGAGCCATGATGGCACGCACGGCAGAGGCAATAAGGAAGCGGTCTACCCCCATATCAGCAAGACGCGCTACAGAGGAGGGCGCATCATTGGTGTGCAGGGTAGAGAGCACTAAGTGACCTGTCATGGCAGCCTGAATGGCGATGGCCGCGGTTTCTCCGTCTCGAATTTCACCAATCATGATGATGTTGGGAGCCTGGCGCAGCATGGCGCGCAGAGCTGCGGCGAACGTCATGCCGATTTCCGTGCGAATCATCACTTGGTTAATGCCGGAGAGCTCGTATTCCACGGGGTCTTCAGCGGTGATAATTTTCTTATCCGGGCGGTTCAGGTGGTTGAGGCAGGCGTACAGGGTAGTGGTCTTACCGGAACCTGTCGGGCCGGTTACCAAGATGACACCATCGGGCAGGGTAACTAAGCGGTCGAATGTAGCTTCGTCATCAGAAAGGAAGCCCAGCTGGGGCAAACCGAGCGCCAAGGCAGATTTGTCCAGAATACGCATAACGACCGATTCGCCATGGTTGGTGGGAACCGTGCTCACACGAAGGTCAATGTGTGAGCCATCCTTAAGGTCTAGCTCAATACGACCATCTTGCGGCACGCGCTTTTCTGCAATGCTCATGGTGGTGCTCATCACCTTGAGGCGCGCTACGATGGGGCCGAGCAGCTTCTTGGGGTGGTTGGCTACCTCTACCAAGCGGCCGTCTACACGGAAGCGAATGCGTACGCGGTCTTCCATCGGTTCGATGTGGATATCTGATGCGCGCATGGCATGGGCATCATTGAACATGGAATCCACAAGGTCAATGATGGGAGACTCTGTGTCACCCTTGGCGTAGGTCTTTTTCTCCGGATAGTATTTGGCAATGGCCTTTTGCAAATCCGGATCGGAGGCCACGAAGAACGAAACATCCCGCCCCAAGAACTGGGGCAGACTATCCAGTGTTTCCATGGCAAAGGGATCCGCAATAGCTACTTGCAGGGAGAAACCATCATCGCCAATGGGAAGGAAGCCTACGCGGCGTGCAATCTCACCATTCACGCTGGCTATGATGCCGGGATCTACTTCAAATTGAGTTAAATCCACGTATTCCATGCCGGAGTTCATGGCCGCTACCTGGGCAATGTAGTCGGCGGTCATATAGCCGTTGTTGACGAGATATTCAACAACGCTATCCATGGGGGAAAGCTGGTCGCGAATGGCATCAAGTGAGCCGGAATCAATAGCACCGGCTTCCACCAACAGGTCCAAAAGGTAATTTTCGTTCGAGTACACGGGAGAAAACGAGAGGTTTAAGCATTTCGGTGTGCGGAGAGAGAAGCCGCACATCCGTTCACTACTCTACACCAAGAAGCCCTCCGCGTCAATCACGCATTTCACAAAATCACCCATTGAGCGGGATATTTTTTTTCATCAGACCATTGAAAGCGGGTGTGTAATCATCGTTGGCTCAAAATCAGGGTGAGAATTGCGCC
This sequence comes from Akkermansia sp., assembly GCA_017435505.1. Taxonomy (GTDB): domain Bacteria; phylum Verrucomicrobiota; class Verrucomicrobiia; order Verrucomicrobiales; family Akkermansiaceae; genus Akkermansia. The sequence goes on along the minus strand of JAFSEZ010000039.1, from coordinate 26,834 downwards.
TTTTGGATTGCAATTCGCGAGCGGGGGGGGTAGAATAGCGAGCGTTATGAGCGAAGCTAAAAAAGAACTTTTGGATATTTTGCTGACAAAGTCTATCAAGACGGGGCATTTCATTTTGGCCTCCGGCAAGGAGAGCGATATGTATTGCGACTGCCGCGTGACGGCTCTGGATGCGCGAGGTGCCAATTTGATAGGTGAGGTGGGTTGGAAATTGGTGCAGGAGGAGATATTGCCCAAGTTCCCAACGGCGGTTTCGATTGGTGGTATGACCATGGGAGCCGACCCGATTTCTTTGGCAATCGGTATGTACTCTGCTGCTGCGGAGACCCCGCTCAAGGTTTTCACCGTGCGCAAGGAGGCCAAGGACCATGGCCGCGGCAAGCGCATAGAAGGTAATTTCGAAGCCGGGCAGGATGTAATTGTGGTAGATGATGTGATTACCACGGGTGGCTCCACGATTAAGGCTATTGATGCCATTGAGGCTGAGGGTGGCAAGGTTGTGGCTGCTCTGGTGTTGGTCGATCGAGAGGAAGGCGGACGCGAGGCTATTGAATCTCGCGGTGTGCCGGTGTACCCCATGTATACACGAGCTTCCATTTTCGGAGCCAAGTAAGGATCAGGCATGTTGCCGGTTATTGCAGGCGTGGAGGGAGTTCTCCTGACGGAGCGCGAACGAGAGCTGTTTTCTCGTCTGCAGCCGGCCGGCTACATCTTATTCTCTCGCAATATCTCGGATTATGAGATGACGCGAGAGCTCACAGATGATTTGCGCAGTCTCACCCAAGGACCGGATTTACCTATTATTGCCATTGATCAGGAAGGCGGTCGAGTGGTGCGGACCGCTGGTATTGATGTGTGTTTGCCATCGGCCTCGGCCTTGGCGGCAACGCAAAGTGAACACACTATCACCCAAGCGGCTTATTACAACGCCCAATGCTTGTACACCCTGGGGGTAAATACCGATTTTGCTCCGGTGTTGGATTTAGGATCAGGACGCGCAAATGCGCTTCCCGGTCGCTGCTGGGGAAGCGATACGCAGGAGGTGATTTCCAATGCAGGGGTGTGGAATCGCGCAATACTGCGCCGTGGTATTATGACATGCGGGAAACATTTTCCCGGCATGGGGGCGGCAGAATCAGACCCCCACTATACCCTTCCGGTGCTTCGGGGTACGCGAGAGTCTTTTTTGGAGGAGGCGAGCATACCATTTACGGCATTGATGCCGGAGCTGCCCTCTCTCATGGTGGCGCATTTGATGCTGCCCGATATTGATGATACATTGCCCAGTTCTCTTTCTCCCGCATTGGTGCAAGGTTTTTTGAGAAATCAATTAGGGTACGACGGGGTGGTGTTTACAGATGATTTGTGTATGGGCGCCATCGCCAACAGCTACAGTCCTGAGCACTCGGTGTCATTGGCGCTGCAAGCCGGGTGCGATTTGCCGCTTGTATGCCACAAAACTGTAGAATATTTGGAACGCATTGCGGCTGAGGTTGAAACATTGCCGAAAGCGTTGTTGTATGATGTGGAGCGCCGCATTACGCGCTTTCGTATTATGCTGTCCACCTTTGCGCCGATGCGCTTTATAGAGTGGCGTGATTATTTGAAAGATGTGGCCGCATTTACCGCGAGCGTACCGGAGGTAGACCCATCAGCACCGGCTTCGCCTGTCTTGGATTATTGAATTTTCCCCGCCGCGATCTTTTGTACAGGCAGGGGGATTGCAGTATCCCTCAGCCATGTTAAGTGAGTTGTGGTAATGAATGTTTGTCCGTCCGGAGGGAGGGTGTTGAGCAAAGCGCGGCGGCGTCCCGGGTCTAACTCTCCGAATATGTCATCGATAAATAAGACAGGGGGTGCGCCTGTTTCTTCTCTTAAGAAACCGGATTGTGCCAGAAGGAGGGCCGTTGAAAGCGTGCGCTGCTGGCCCTCGGATGCAAATGTTGCAGCATGTGCTCCGGCAATCATCAGCTGAAAGTCATCGCGGTGCGGGCCTATTGTGGTGAACCCGCTCTTTTCATCTGCTTCCGTAGCAGCGTCCAGCGCGTTCCATAGATTTTCGGTGGTCGAGGGGGTATAGGTAATGCGTACGCTTTCTTCTTTGCCCGATATCTGCTTGTGCAGCTGGGTAATATGCGGTTGGAGCAGATGGAGCAGTTGTGTGCGTAGCTGCATGAGCAATTCTCCGTGCTGCGCCATCACGCCGGCATAGCTTTGGAGCGCCGCGCGTGTGCGCCGTGGGTTTCGCAGGAGCATGTTGCGGGCACGCAGAGCCTTGCGGTATGCTTGGAGCGCCGCCCGATAGTGTGGGTGCCATTGACTCCCCAAAAAATCAAGGTATTTGCGGCGTTCTTCTGCTGCGCCACTCACCAATGATATATCACGATTGCTCAGCCATACAACAGGTGGCGTGTCTGCTAAATAGTCTGCGTAGTCTCGGCAGGGAATGCCATCGACATGCAGACGGAGTTTGCGTGCTTCCCACGCGAGGCGGCGGGTGCCCAGATTTGTATCAAGGGAGATGCCGAATCCGCTGTTCCCGTGGGAGACAAGCGTTTCCAATCGTGTTGCGCGGGGAGAATGCAATGTGAGTGCAAAGCACATAGCCTCCATGAGACTGGTCTTGCCTTGAGCGTTGTCTCCCAGCAAGATTGCGCCCTCTGATGGTATTTCCCAGCGGAGCGTTGGGTAACACCGGAAATTCATCAGGCGCAGGGTAGCGAGCATGCGTCAGCAAGTCGTTGGAAGAGCGCGGATGGCATCCATCACCTTCTTGCCGATGGCCAGTTGCCCGGCGCGACCCTTGGCTTTTAATTCTTCCTTGCTGAAGACGATGGGGTCACCCACGGTGATGGTGATGGGTTTGAAACGGAGCTTGCTGCTGTGAATGGGTAAGCAATCATAGGCGCCTTCGATACGCAGTGGCTGGATGGGGACACCTTGCAAACGCCCCAGGATGAGGCCAATGCCGGGCATGGCATCATGAATCTGGTTGTCCGGGCAGCGGGAGCCCTCCGGGAATATGATGATGCGACCACCGCCTTTTACTAAGCGGAGCACTTTGAGGATGCTGCCGGGGTCAGGGTGTTCTTGGTCGATGGGGATGACGTTGCAGAAGGGGAGGATGCGGCGCAAAATGGGGATGTCGAACAATGTTTTGCGAGCCAAGAAGTTAATGCCGGTTCTGGAGAAAAGTTGCCCAATCATGGGCGGATCAAGGAAGCTTTGGTGGTTCATCACATAGATGCAGGCACCGTCTTCTATCAGCTTTTCGCGGTTAATGACTTTGAGCTTGAAAAACGCTTGTGCTACACCTTGCGTGAGTCGCAAGATGAGGAAATAAAGTGGATTGATGGTATGCATAATCGAAACGGGAAATGTTAGGCGTTGGCTGCAAGTTTGAGGCGGATGTCGGCCACGACTTTGGCAACAACTTGGTCAATGCTCAAGTCAGAAGTGTCCACAAGAGTTGCATCGGCTGCTTGGGTGAGCGGGGCACAGGCTCGGGCTGAATCTTTGCGATCTCGCTCGGCGATGGAATCCGTCAATCCTTGTGCGGCGCGGCGTGCAGCACGCACTTCTTCAGAGGCCGTCACAAAGTACTTGTAAGGCGTATGAGGGAACACAACGGTGCCGATATCGCGACCTTCCATGACAACCGGTTCCGAGCAGTTGTATTCGCGCTGCTTTTCAACCAACAGAGCGCGCACTTCAGGGATAGCCGCTATGGTGGATACAGATTCGTTTGTTTCCTGTGTTGTCAATTCATCGGACAATGTGCGGCCATTGCAAAGAACAGTGGAAACGGAGCCATCTTTGCCGAAGGATAGAGGAATGGTGGGCAGAAGTGCTTTCACCGCTTCCGTATCGGCCGGGTTCACCCCTTGTTGCAGGGTATACCAAGTTACAGCGCGGTACATAGCACCGGTGTTGATAAAGGTGTAGCCCAATTCCTTGGCTATCAGTTTTGCCACGGTTGATTTGCCCGATGCAGCAGGGCCGTCAATTGCAATTGCCGGAGGATTCATACTGCTGGGAGTATACCTGCTAGGGGGTGGTGTGTCCAGCAAAATCATCAGTATGGCTGTAGATAGAGTTGTGCTTGCTTTTCAACAGAATGGGGTATCCATGTTTCCGGTACGGGAGTGTTGTTTAGCAAGGCTTCGCGTATGGCAGAGGATGAAGCAGGGTGGTTACCTGATAAAAAGAGAGAGCGCACGTGTGTTCTGGGGCGTGGAGGGCTTGTACGGTGGTAGACAATAAACGTGAGCTGCTTTACCAGATAATCATACCGGGCCCAGCGGTGCAGTTGCTCCCACTGGTCTGTTCCCATGAGCCAATAAAGCTGGGCATGGGGGAACTGCCGGTGGTAGTGTTCTACTAAGCGCCAGCTCCAACTGGGGGGGGGGAGTGTCAGATCCACATCCGAAACTTCTGCCCAAGAGATGCCTAGTGTGGCAAGTCTGAGCATTTCCATTCGTTGTTCTCCATTAAACAACGTTTGCTTGTCGGTTTTGAAGGGGGAACAGGCGGCCGGAAGAAAAATGACTTTATCTAAGTCGGCACAGGTATGAGCAGCCGCAGCTATGCTGAGGTGGCCGTTGTGTACGGGGTCGAAGCTCCCGCCAAAAAGGCAAATCTTCATGTTACAGCCCTTCCGTGTCTTTGTAGGGCAAGAAGCAGCCGATGGGCAGTTTGATGTACTTTACCTCAGGCTTGAGGCGGCGGTAGCGTTCGATGAACTCGGTGAGGTTGCCGTAGTTGCGACTGTTTTTGGGAATGCCCTGCTGTCCGCAGTTTGCCAGCACGTTGTAGTGCAGCTCGGCATGCAGGTGGGCAGGGAACATGCCGCGGTTTGTGCCGATGGTGCCTATTTGGTCACCACGTCGTACAATCTGGCCGAGCTCTACATCAATGCGGTCTAAGTGCCCGTAGAGAGTTTGGCAGCACAGCACCTTGCCACTCTTGGGATCGCGGAAAGCGTGGCGTACGATGACTACTTTGCCCCAGCGGCCGCGTGCATCTGCTGCATAGGTGACGAGACCGGTGCCGATGGTGTACACGGGATCCCCCAAGTCTGTGTTGCCACCGCCATTGCCGTTCCAGTCTTCACCCATGTGGCGCGGCGTGCGAAGACGCAGTCCACGGGCCTTGTAGTAGCCGTCTGCATTGGGCTTGCCCACAGGATAATCAAAACCGTCTGCCAGCGGCACAAACGCCCATTTGCGATCGGGTGTTTGTTTTGCCATGACAGCAGCTGAGCATGAATTGCCCATCAAGGAAACCAAGGCCAATGCCAGTATCAGAAAATTGCGGTAGAATCGTACCATGTGGCCATTCTAGCATATCTGGGTGTGCGCTTCAAGCCTCAATCTCGTTGCTGACGCATCCTGTTTTGCAAAAGAAAAAGGGAAGAACCATGTGTAGGTTCTTCCCCCGTTTTTTGAAAAAGCCAAAGAAGCAATCAGACAACCCCTTGGTCAATCATGGCATCAGCCACCTTGACGAAGCCGGCAATGTTGGCACCTGCCACGTAGTTGGTGAAGTCTGCTGTGCAATCGGCAGAGAACTCGCGGGCGTGGTTGTAGGCGTTGTCGTGGATGTTCTTCATGATGGAGAAGAGCTTTGCATCCACTTCTTCGCTGGACCAGTTGAGGCGCATGCTGTTCTGGGACATTTCCAGACCGGATGTGGCAACGCCGCCGGCGTTGGCAGCCTTGGCGGGACCATAGAGAATCTTGGCCTGCAGGTAGTTGTTGATACCTTCCAAATCGGTGGGCATGTTGGCACCTTCTGCCACGAGCTTGCCGCCGTTCTTGATGAGTGTGGCGGCTTCTGCTCCGTTGATTTCGTTTTGTGTGGCGCAGGGGAATGCACAGTCGCAGGGGACGCTCCATGGGCGCTGGCCTTCGAAGAATTGCACACCGGGGAAAGCATCGGCATATTCCTTGATACGACCACGGCGCACGTTCTTGAGCTCCATAATCCAAGCAAGCTTCTCGGCATCAATGCCGGCGGGGTCAAACACATAGCCGTTGGAGTCGGACATGGTTACGACCTTGGCACCCAGCTGGGTGAGCTTCTGTACCAGGTATTGAGCCACATTACCGGAGCCGGAGACGACACATACCTTACCGGCCAAGTCATCGCCCTTGGTGGCCAGCATGTTCTGAGCAAAGTACACGCACCCGTAGCCCGTTGCTTCCGGGCGGATGAGTGAGCCACCCCAGTTGAGCTTTTTGCCGGTGAGTACACCTGTGAATTCGTTGCGCAAACGCTTGTACTGGCCAAAGAGGTAACCAATCTCGCGCGCACCCACGCCGATGTCACCGGCAGGTACGTCTGTATCCGGGCCGATGTGGCGCTGCAGCTCTGTCATAAAGCTCTGGCAAAAAGCCATCACTTCACGGTCGCTTTTGCCTTTGGGGTCAAAGTCGGAGCCGCCCTTGCCACCGCCCATGGGCAGGGTGGTAAGAGAGTTTTTGAAAACTTGCTCAAAGCCGAGGAATTTGAGGATACCCAAGTTGACGGAGGGATGGAAGCGAAGTCCTCCCTTGTATGGTCCGATAGCGCTGTTGAATTCCACGCGGTACCCGCGATTCACGCGGATTTTTCCGTTGTCGTCCACCCAAGGGACACGGAAGATAATGGTGCGTTCCGGCTCAACGATGCGCTCGAGGATGCAATTTTCCTCGTATTTTTTATTGGCGGAGAGCACCGGGGCAATGGTGGAAATAACCTCCTGCACAGCTTGCAGGAACTCCGGCTCGCTCGCATTTTTAGCGCGAACCTCATCAATGACTCGTGTGGTGTAGTCAGACATAATGTTGTTTGCTGTCTGGGTTCCGCCACGGGCAAACACAGTCTGCGCGTTGGCGGTCAGACGCGCGGATTATACCAGAATGAAGCGCATTGAAAAGTCTTTTTTCAAAAAAAACGCATGTGCGCCTGCTGATTGGAAACGCAAAAAAGCTTCTCTCTGGCTTATGTTTTGTTACGGAGGGGCAGGTACATGAGGTAAAAAAGCCCCAATGCAGGGAGTTGCAACCAAAGGTAATACCATGGGGCATCCCCCAAGTAATCGAGCAGACAACCCGGTATGGGGCTTTCTTGGGTGAATCCATAGTTGGTACCCAGCCACATGTTGACGGGGATGATAAACAGCAAGTAGGCGTCCATGAGCAACAGCGACCGCAGTATGTCCTTGCGCCGGGCTCTCCAGCGTTGTACGTATATGACGGTCACGGCAGAAAGAAAGAGCATGCTGTGTGATAAGAAGAAAATAATGAAAGCAAAGCTGGGATATCCATCTGCCAAGGCCGGCGTAATGAGCCCTTGGACACTGGCCGTGAGCACGCCGAAATAAACGACCGCGCAGGCCCATCGCTTGCTGTACCGGAGCGCGATGGCTGAGACAATAATCATAACGGAGCAGAAATGCAGAGGCAGATTTTCCTGCCAAGGCGTCTTTACTCCACCGGTGTGTCGCCATATAAACTCAACGGCAAACATGAGAATCAAGGCGATGGCCATTACTCTGCAGAAATTGTTGCGAATGGCAGTGCTGCCTTTTGCCCCAAGCAGGATAATACCCCCGGTTGCCAACAGGGTTATCAGGACAACGATTAAATGCGGAAGCCCCCAGCGCACAAAAGGTTCGATTTCCGGATTCATGGCGTGGGAGTGTCACAAATCTGCCCAGATGGTTTTGAGGTAGGGCTCGCCATCAAAATCAAAGGGCATGGGAGAAGAACTCAGCCTTGCTCCGGGAATTCCCTCGGCCACCATGCGGCGAAAGGCTGCGGGACTGAGTTTGCGGCAGTTGGTGGTGCAGAGCATCCATCCTCCGGGGGCCAAGCATGCGGCCGCTTTGCCTACCAGTTTACCGTAATCGCGTTCCACACGCCAGATTCTGCCTTTTTCATCACGAGAAAAGGTGGGTGGGTCGAGTACGATGCCATCGAACCGGCGGCCTTGGCGGGCAAAGCGCTCCAGCCAATGCAGCACATCGCCCTTGCAGAAGTAGTGCTCGGCCGGGTCGATGCCATTCAGCTGCATATTTTCACGGCACCAAGTGAGACAGGGTTGGGCTAAATCCAGCGTTGTGGTGGTAGCACCTGCCATGGCGGCGCACACGGAGAAAGCGCCTGTGTATGCAAAGGTGTTGAGCAGGGTGCTGCCGGGCGTGCAGCGGCGGCGAACTTCGGCGCGGTTATCACGTTGATCCAGGAAAATGCCTTGCGAGTACCCGGCTTCCATATCCATGAGGTAACGCACACCGTTTTCGGAAATGGGGAAACGTGGGGGTAATTCCGGGCCGCAAAGGTGCTGTGGTGGCAACTTTACATCATTATCCAACTGCTTGAGGTAGACACAGCACCCGGTATGAAGCAGTTGATTGTGCAAATCTGCCGGTAGCGAGATGCTGCGTAGGGATACAAGCAACCTGTCGGCCAGGGCATCAACAAACACTTCCGGCCACGGAGTGCCATCAACGGCTCGGAAAGCATCCGTCCCTTGCGGCAAGTGAGCTTTCTTGCGTGCTATGATTTGCCCGAGCGTTGCTTTCATGGTATGAAGAAAGACTCAGCGTGCAGCTGCTGCGGCTTTCACAATAGTGGCTGCCATGGTGGAGAGTGCATTGGCTCGTGTAGAGGCCAAATGCTCCTTGAGCCCGCATTCATCCAACTTGCTCAGGTCGGCCGCCATGATTTCTGCGGGTGTGAGCCCGGAGAGAAGGCGGATAAACAGGGCAATCAGCCCTTTGGTAATGAGAGAATCGCTGTCCGCATGAATCATCATGCGCCCCATGAATACCTCGGTGCCCACCCAGACTCGGCTTTGGCATCCTTTGATGAGGTTGCTTTGCTTGCGGTATACCTCCGGCATGGGGGGGAGCTTGCGCCCCAGTGAGATGATGAATTCGTACTTCTCCGTCCAATCTTCAAAGACGGACATATCGTCCAGCAACTCTTCTATGCGTTCATTGTAGCTCATGGCTTAGCAGGCAGATGTTGCCAAGGTGTAGAGGACGGCCTTTTGCGCATGCAAGCGGTTTTCAGCCTCTGTGAAGATAATCGGGGCGTGAGCTTCCAGCACTTCATCCGTGATTTCGTAGCCACGGTATGCCGGTAGGCAGTGGAATACGCTGTGCCCGGGTGCTGCCAGTTTCAGGATTTCATCATTCACCTGATAGGGGAAGAATGCCTGTTCCTTGGTGCCTTTTTCTGCTTCCTGCCCCATGGAAATCCAAGTGTCGGTGTTGATGATGGTGCAATCGCGTACGGCTTCAGCCGCATCGGTGGTGCAGATGATGCCGTCGTAGTTGATGGCAGCAAGTGTTTCAGGCTTGGGAAGCGCGTGTACGGGGCCGGCCAATGCCAATGTGAATCCCAAGTGCTTGGCTGCCCACATCCAAGAGCGCCCCATATTGTTGTCAACATCGCCCAGGAAAGAAATCTTCATGTCTTTCCACGCGCCTACGCCGTATTTTTCTTCCAGGGTGAGCAAATCCGCTAAAATTTGGCAGGGATGTTCCTGGTCTGTCAGCGCGTTGATGGTGGGGAGCTTGGAATACGTGGCAAAATCCACCACTTCATCCTGCCCATAGGTGCGGATAACCGCTCCATGAATCATGCGGCCCAGTACGCGAGCTGTGTCCTTGATGGGTTCGCCGCGCCCCAGCTGGATATCGCGGGTAGAAAGGAACATGGGACGCCCACCCAGTTCGGAGATACCCACCTCGAACGATACACGGGTACGGGTGGAAGATTTGGAGAAAATAAGAGCCCAAGTTTGGCCGGAAAGCGGTTGTTCACGGTGCTGCCCACGCTCGGCCTTGAGTCTGTGAGCCAGTTGGAGGAGCTCCTGAATCTGCTCCCCTGTCAATTCTTCGATAGAAAGTAAATTTTTCATTGCTGGATGGGGCACACTAAATTGAAAGAGATCTTCTAGCACGATTGGGAGCGCATGTAAAGCAAGGAATGAGTCAGCTCATGCGTTCTCTCACTATTCTTGGTGGGTGTTTTTACGCCGGCGGGTTGAGCCGGTAGAAGAAGTGGCAGATTGCTTGCGTTTGGCCGGGGCTTTTTTCTCCCCGGTGGCAGAGCTTTGTTTGCGCGAGCGCTTCTTTTTCGCCGGTGTTGGATTGGGGGCAACAAGGGCGAAATCATCGTCATCCTCCGGCTCTTGGCGGGATGTCTCTCTTCCGGGGAGGCTCTTGGCCGGAGGGGTAGGGCGCGTTTTTTTTGCCGGGTGTTTGTGCTTGCGCCGTTTGTGCAGCACGAGAATAGCAGGCAGGAAGATTACGATGCCGCCCACAAGCTTCATGAGCGACCAACCGCAGAGAAATTTTGCTTTGTAGATATGTGCTTGGTTGGGGTCGTGAGGGTGGGTGATGATTTCTACTTCTTGGTGCAGGGTGTAGTCATCGCAATCCAAATCCGGCATGGCTTTGTTGATGGAAATACCTGCCGGGAGGGTGAAAGAAACAAAAGCTTGGTAGGCCGTGGCATCTGCTGCACAGAGGTTGCCGTGCATCCACGCTTCTGTTTGGGTTTCAAAGGGGCGTTGGCGCACATCTGTCACCACGCCCGGGAGCACGGTGGACTTATGCACATAACATGCGGTCTTTCCCAGTTCCCACAGGGCAGAGCCTATGCTGTACACCCCCAGCAGCAGGGCTGACCAAAGGAGCGCATGGCGGCGCAGAAATTGTTTGATGATGCTCACGAACGGAATGTATCAGTTGATGGCTACGCGTTGTTCAAAGGATTCAATGCGACCTTTGTTGATGCAGTGCTGCACCCATTGCACCACAACGGAAATGTCGTCCGGCAGCGGGGTGCGCAAGCATTTATTGCGCGGGGAGGCCAAATCTACATTGGGAATTCGAGCCAAGATGGCGCGAGCTTCCGTGCTTTCTGCTCGGTAAAGCGTATCGGCGCGGGGGATTTGCTGCAAATCAGCATCCAACAGGCAGATGCCCACGCCGAACTGTGCGGCCAAACTTTGCAGTTCACCTGCATCTGCGGCTTCGTCACTTTCTCCCGGCAAGAGGATAAGCTCTGTTTCCTGAGCCCAGTTGCCACAGGAAAGGGCGCGGAAAAATGCTTTGCGACAACTTTCGGCTCCATCATTGAACCCAACGCAGACTGCGCGGTAAATGGCTTCTTGTGTTTCGACCTTGTTTTCCACAAGGTAAACACCGTCTTCTCCCCATGTGCCTGCTGGCCAATGAACTGCAACCAAATCCGGGTGCAGCCAGCTTTCTTCCTCTTCTACCGGGTAAACAAATACCCCCATGCCGGCGGTGTCGTACAGGCGTACAGCGAGAGCCAGCGCTTTGTGCAGGGGACTGTTGCCGGATGCTCCATCCTCGAAGATATTGTGCAGAGATGTGCTTTCTCCGCTTGGTCGCAGGTAGTATCCTTGCCCATTGGGCACACGTGCCAAGCAAGAATCTTCTTCCAGCGCAATGAACGAGAATTGCGAGCGCAGTGAGCGGTCGGAATAGGAATCTCCCAAGATGGCACGTACACGGGCAATGAGTTCCGTGCCCTTGATGGCATCTTCCTCTCGCTTGGGTAGAAGGGAGGGTAAAATTTCTTCAAGTTGTTGCTTGAGGCTCATGGGGGAGGGGAAATCAGGCTCGGATTTGGGTGCCGGCCAGTTTTAAGTTGGGATCTACCGGGGTGTCGAGCGGGGAAAAATCACCTATTTGGGCGTGCAGGTAGCCGGCGTAGGCAATCATGGCGGCGTTGTCGGTGGTAAAGTGGGCTGGTGGCAATACCAACTCGATGTTTCGGCGGCGGCAAGCTGCCGCCATCTGTTCGCGCAGAGCCTTGTTGCAGGAGACTCCACCCGATACCGCAATGACTTTGTGCCCGGTTTGCTTGGCGGCATGCATCGCCTTGCGGAGAAGTACATCAATGATGGCTTGGCGTACACCGGCGCACAGGTCGTTCATGTCCTGCTCCGACAAATCATGTGGATTGCCGCTTTCCACCAGCGTGGGCAGGGTGTAGAGCACGGCTGTCTTGAGCCCGGAAAAAGAAAAGTCCAGATGCGGCTCGTGAATCATCGGGCGGGGAAAAGCAAAGCGCTGTGCATCACCATGTGCGGCACGTTTGTCAATTTCCGGGCCGCCCGGGTATGGTAAATCCAGCATCTTGGCCACTTTGTCAAATGCCTCTCCCGCTGCGTCATCGCGGGAGCGCCCCAGTAGCCTGTATTGCCCGATTCCCTGCACGTCAATGAGCAAGGTGTGCCCGCCTGATACAACCAAGGCCAAATGCGGTACCAGCCCGCCGGGGTGGTCGATGAAGGGGGAGAGCAGGTGCCCCTCCATATGATTGATGGCGATGAATGGTTTGCGTGCAGTCAACGCCAAGGCTTTGGCTGCGGTGTTGCCTACCAAAAGTGCGGCTACCAGCCCCGGTCCTGCCGTGCTGGCGAATACGTCTACATCGTGAATGCTGCGCCCGGCTTGTTGCAGGGCTTCTTTCAGCACGCCGGGCAGGTTGGTGGAGTGGTTGCGGGATGCAAGCTCCGGGATGACCCCGCCGTAGAGACGGTGCAGGGGAATCTGGGTGGAGATGACCGAGCTGAGCACGCGAGGCGTACCGCTGGCTTGGTCTTCTACCAAGGCAACGGCTGTTTCATCGCAGCTGGACTCTATTCCCAGTACCAACATAGCTCATCGTTCGTATCAGGCTTTCTTGCGGCGGCTGATGCGGGGCTTTCCTTTGCCCAGCACCACTTCTTCGGTGATGGTTACTTTGTCGATGCTCTTGTCGCTGGGCGCTTCGTACATCACATCGAGCATGATACGCTCAAAAATGCCGCGCAGTGCGCGTGCGCCGGTGCCGCGTTCAATGGCTTGCTTGGCCATGGCATGCAGGGCTTTTTCTTCCACAATGAGCTTGATTCCGCTCATGGACATAAGCTTGGAGTATTGCTTCACCAGAGCATTCTTCGGCTCGGTGAGCAGGTTGACGAGTTGTTCCTCCGTGAGGGTGGTGAGCGGTGCGAAAATGGGAAGACGCCCCATCAGTTCCGGAATCATGCCGAACATGAAGAAGTCTTCCGGCATGGCTTTGGAGAGGATTTCCTCCTCCGTGTATTCTTTGGTGTTGCGGTCTTCTTCGATGGAGGCAAACCCCATGGCCGAAGAGCCGATACGCTTGCGGATGATGCCTTCCAGCCCCACAAACGCGCCACCGCAAATGAAGAGAATGTTCTCCGTGTTCACGCGGATGTACTGTTCATTCGGGTGTTTGCGGCCTCCCTTGGGCGGGATGTTGCATTCTGTGCCTTCCACAATCTTGAGCAAGGCTTGCTGCACACCCTCGCCGGATACATCACGAGTGATGCTCACATTCTGCGTCTTGCGGCCGATTTTATCAATTTCATCCACATAGATGATGCCACGCTCGGCTTTGGCCACATTCATATCTGCTGCTTGCAGCAAGCGCAGGATGATGTTTTCCACATCCTCGCCCACATAGCCGGCCTCCGTCAGCGTGGTAGCATCTACGATGCAGAAGGGTACATCCAAAATGCGAGCCAGTGTTTTGGCCAGCAATGTCTTGCCGCTTCCGGTGGAGCCGGCCAGCAAAATGTTGCTTTTTTCCACCTCCGTACCATCTTCGATCTTGGCTTGGCGGAGACGCAAGTAGTGGTTGTATACTGCTACACAAAGCGTGCGCTTGGCAAAGTCTTGGCCAATGACGTAGTTGTCCAGCATGCTGTGCAGCTCCTTGGGGGTGGGCAGTTCATCCAGCTTGCGGGTCTGCACTTCCAAGGGGGTGGAATCATCTGATTTGTCTTGCGGCAGCAATTCGGGATGCGTGCCGCGCACCAGTGACAATACGCAGTCTGCTGCTATGTCACCCAGTTTGGAGGTGAACATGAGGTAATTCATTCTCTCAATGCATGGGAAGCAGAGATCCATGGTGCCCAAATGCAACATGGGACGCCCCTCGCATTCAACTTCTCCACAAAGGTCGCAGGTGCTTTTTTTGCCGGCCATGGCGTTTGTTTGGGTTATTTTTGCTCCGCCTTGTTAGTGAGGATGCGGTCTACCAGACCATAGGCCATGGATTCCTCTGCGGTCATGTAATTGTCGCGATCCTGGTCTTGCTTTACGGTGTCAAAATCCTTGCCTGTGTGCTGGGCAAGAATACCGGTGAGGCGCTTATCCAAACTGAACATGAAATTGATGGTGCGCTGTACATCGGCAGCTGTGCCTTGGGCTCCGCCGCGCACCTGGTGAATCATCACGTGGGAGTTGGGCAGGCAGAAACGCTTACCCTTGGTGCCGGCAGCCAGCAACACAGAGGCCATGGAAGCCGCAATACCGATGCAGTAGGTGTTGATATCGCATGACACAAACTGCATGGTGTCGTAGATGGCAAGACCTGCCGTGACGGATCCGCCGGGGGAGTTGATATAGAGGTGAATATCCTTCTTAGGATCGGTCATTTGCAGGAAAAGTAACTGTGCAATGACAGAATTGGCCACGGTGTCATCAATCTCAGTGCCAATGAAGATGACGCGGTCGAGCAACAAGCGGGAATAGATATCATAGGCGCGCTCGCCTTGGCTGGTTTTCTCGATGACGGTGGGGATGTAGTAGTTCTTGGGAGTTTCCATAGCGTGTGTTCAGCTTACTTTAGCACAGGTCGGCGCGCGTTGGAAAGTGAGAATCGGGGCATGCGCGTATGTATGACCCAAAAAAGAAGCCGGAGTCCTTGTAAACTCCGGCTTGCAGGGAAATGAAAAATTGTATTAGCGCATGTCAAGCACGGGGACAAGGAGCGGCTCTTCGGGCCCGGTATACTTGGAAAGCGGGCGGAAGAGGGTGTTGTCTTCCAGTTGCTCCAGAATCTGTGCCACCCAACCGGCCGCGCGGGCAATGGCAAAGATCGTGGTGAACATGCGGGTGGGGATGCCCAAGCTGTAGTACACTGTGGCAGAGTAGAAATCCACGTTGGCATTGAGCCCCTTGCGGGCGCGTACCATCTTGGCAATCATATCGCTCATGCGTATCCACTTCGGCTCGCCAATCGTCTGGCACAGGCGGATGGCAATGCGGCGCAGCTGCGGTGCGCGCGGATCCAGCGTCTTGTATACGCGGTGCCCCATGCCGAATATCTTTTCCTTGTGTGCCAGCTTGTCGTTGATGTACGCTTCTACATTTTCCTCGCTGCCGATTTCCTTGAGCATCTCAATTACAGCCTCATTGGCACCGCCGTGCAGCGGCCCCTTGAGGGTGCCGATAGCTGAGGTGATGCAGGAGTACATGTCCGACAGGGTAGAGGCCGTCACGCGGGAGGAGAAGGTGGAGGCGTTCATCCCGTGGTCTGCATGCAAAATGTAGGCCACGTCCAGAATGTGAGCTTCGTTGGGATCCGGCTCCTTGCCCTTGAGCAACCACAAGAAATGCGAGGCCTCATCCAAATCCGTGCGGATGGGCGGCAAATCCAAGCCTTGGCAGATGCGATAGTAGTAGGCGGCCATCACCGGAATCTTGGCGATGAGAGACAGCCCGATTTCCTTCATCTGGCTGGGGTCCTTGGTGCGGTCGTCATACATGCCCAGCATAGAGACAGCCGTGCGTAGCGCACTCATGGGGCGCGCCGTCTTAGTGGCGCTCTTGAAGAAATCAAGAATGGGTTGGGGCAAATCGCGGTCGAAGCGCAGACGCTGTTTCAGCCCCTCCAATTCTTCGCGGTTGGGTAGGCGTTTGTTGAGCAGCAGGTAGATAATCTCTGAGAAAGAGCACAAATCCACCAAGTCTTCAATCTCGTACCCGCAGTAAAGAAGGCGGCCTTCTTCACCACGCACGTCGCTCAAGCCTGTCTCGTTGGCGATGATGCCTTTGAGACCTTTTGTGAAAATAGGTTTGTTCGGGGGCTGCTGGTCGTTCATTCTTGTTTTCTTCTCCGGTGTGTGGAAGCCGCCGGAGCGGCGCTGTGGGGAGCCGGAGCTCCCCTTGTTTTTGGGGTGGGATAGTCCCTTGTGCGTAATGTGGCGGGATTAATCCACGTAGTACCAAAGGTCGGCAAGCTCGCCCATGGCCTTCAGCTCGGCATCTTCGCGGCCTTCCAGCCAGCTCTTGACAGCTTGGCGCTGTGTCTCGTTGGTCTGGGTCGGGTCTTCGGCAAAGGCGCAGATATTGCAACCTTCGTCCGTCATATTGCCTTCGCAATTCAAGCCATTGGCCTCAATGCAGTCAGAAATGAAGGCATGCAGGAACTGTTCACACTCGGGGGATTCTACATCACCCTTGTAGTCAAACGTAAACTTAAAGCAGAGTTCGCGGAACTCGCCCACGCGGTACTTCTTGCGGAGTCTCTTCTTCATGGTGCGCATAGTGTAGACTATGCCGCCCCACCTGTCAATGTTAAATCGCGTTTGTTCCAAGGTAAACGCATGAAGGGTGCGTTTTGTCAGTATCAATCTGCCTTATTTGCCGGTGACGGGTGATATATGTTGTGGAATTGGTCGCGTTGAGCGGGCTCCTGCTGCTTGCATTTTCCGGATGATTTGTTTTTGAGCAGTCTCCATTTCAGAAGAGGAATGATATTCTATATAGCGCAGGAATAAATCCAATGGCAAATCCGGGCAGGGTGTGTTTTCTGTGTGGGCGGTGGTGGCGGGCGTGTGGCAACGGTTGGGGGCAGCTCCGTGTTCCAGAAGCAAATCCAGTTTTTCCGATATTTGTAAGTCGGAGAAGGCTTCCATGTCCATTTGTTGGCCGGCTGTCTCCATGAGTGTTTGTAAGGGGGCGTATTTGTCTCCTTCTATGGTCTGAAGGTCAACTCTGTTTTCTTTCATGATGAACTTCAAGATCTCCAAGGAGTTCGATAGTGATAACAGCATGTCAAATTCCTCACCCGTTACCTTTTTGCCTTGTTCCAGAGCCCATATCCAAGGCCCCGTTTCGTATTCTTCTTTGACGAGAGCGATGGAGCAAACGACACCGATGATGCGTTCCGGAGCGTTGATGTCCGCTCCGTGCTTGATGAGATATTCGCAAATTTCACGGCGCTTTTCCCACGGTATCTGCTTTTGTTTCCCCCCCCAGACATTGCCGCAGAGAAATGGGGTCATGGGTGTTTCGCACGCTATCTTGCGCGTCTCATCATTGCCAATCATGTAAGCAATTGCATTGGGGTTGCTGCCATGGGCAATGAGCGCTTTTACGGCATCGGTATGGCCCATCTGAGCGGCGATGATGGTTGGCGTGAGATTCTGTATGCTTGCAGTATGGTAGTGCTCATCGTTGCCGGCATTGCCGCATTGGATGATGTGCCGGAGTTTGTTGAGTGCCGGGGCGGCATGGGAATACGCTATGTATGCAGCAGCGATTCGTAGTTGTAGGGCTTCCCATAAATCCGGGGTGGGAGCACCGTGTTGTATCTCGTTGTTTCCCAAATGCAATTTGATGAGTTCGAAAAAACTTGATACGTTGGACGATACCTTGTAGGTATCCTGTTCAAATTGGGTGCGCAGATAGTGGTCAAATTGTGTCAGGGCCGCTCGTTCTTCCTTTGTCCAACTGTCGTGGAAGTGCAGATTGCTGCGCCATTGCCAGCTGTGAATCCTGATGTATTCAACGCCCACGGCGATGACCGCCAGCGCCAGCAAGGTGATGAAACTCCACAATCCGAAGCGAAGAAATTTGCGGAATTTTAGGTTCATGTAGTTGACGGGGGTAGAAGGTTAAAGAGGTGTTACCGGCAACATGCTCGGTAGATGCTCTCGGCTGCGGCGGTGTTCACCGGCATCACGCCGGGTAGGTGGTCTGTACCCAAGCGCGAGCCGTACACCGACACGGCGGCACGAGCCATGGCACCAAAGTCCGCCTCTGCCGGGATGCCCAGTTCCTGCATGGTTTGCGGTAGCCCCAGTTCGCGGTACCATGCGCGCAGACGAGCGATGCCTTCTTGCACCACGCCTTCCGTATCGCGGGAGGGCGTGACTCCCATCACATTGGTGGCCCATTGGGCAAAGATGCCCGGATTGGCTCGCCATACGTGCTCAAAATAAGCGGGGACGATGACGGCGAGCCCCGCGCCGTGCGGCACATCGTATGCGGCGCTCAATTCATGTTCCAGCCCGTGGCAAGCCCAGCTTTGGGCTCGGCCTAGGCCCAAAAGGTTGTTGTGGGCGATGGTACCGGCCAGCGCCAGCTGCCCCCAGGCATGTTCATTTTGCGGATTGCGGCGCAGGATGGCGGCTTGCTGCATGATGGTGCGCATGGTGGCCTCTCCCAGCGCATCCGTCAGTTCTGTGCCTGTGGTGTTGGTGAAGTAGCGCTCAAAAATGTGGCAGAGCATATCGCATGCGCCGTAGGCCATTTGCTCCGGCGGCAGGGTGAGGAAAAGTTCCGGGCTCACGATGCTGAGGACGGGGCGCAGACTATCGTGCCCATAGCCTAATTTTCGTTGGCTCTGCTCGTGGGTAAGCACGGTGTTGGGGCTGTTCTCGCTTCCGGCGGCGGGGAGGGTCAGGATGACTGCCACGGGCAGGGGTGTAGCATGTTGTTGTTCTTCACGAGTGTACAGCTTCCAGATGTCGCCGGAGTGCGGTGTGCCCAGCGCTATGGCTTTGGCTGAATCAATGACACTGCCTCCCCCTACAGCCAATACGGCTTCCACGCCCGCGTCCCGTGCCAGTTCAATGCCTTGGCGTACCAGTTCAACGCTTGGGTTGGGCTTCACGCCCCCCAGCTCTACATACTCCACCCCAGCGGCTTGCAACGATTGCACGACAGTATCATACAGGCCGCTGCGTTTCACGCTTCCGCCACCGTAGTGCAGCAATACTTTGTGGGCTATCGGTTGCAGCAGGTAGCCTATGTTGCGGTATTCTCCCCGGCCATAGACATAGCGAGTCGGGTTGCAGTAGTTGAAGTTCAGCATGCCCACATGCTACTCTTTTTTTGCTGATTATGCAAGAAAAACAGCCATGCGGCGCGGTCGCTGTTAGATGTTTGTGACTTGCCGGGTTTTGCGCTTGTAAAATGGGGGGCTGAATGCTATCCTGAGAAAGGAGTAAATCTTTTCTTTGTCGGTATGAAACTGTGTATTAATCTTTCTCTTCGTAAGGCGTTGTTGGCGTGTATGACAACTGCCACGGCTTTCTTTGCCTCTACCTCATGGAGTGCCGAAACGTATATGGCAGAAGGTGTGGATGCGGATCATCTGTTGAATTCGGAGCGCTTCTACGACAATGGTAAGGGATATTACTGGACGTGGACAAATTACATTCCTTATAAGGGTGCAACAAATTTGTATAAGACAACGGGTAGCTATGCTTTCTTGGGAGATTTGGCACAACGCGTTGGAACTTCGAGTGGTATTTCATCTTCAACATTCAAGAACCTGACGAGCGATGCAAATACTTGCTGGTACAATGTGTCTTCCAACATTATCCAGTATTGGCAAGGGTACTATGGTGTGTTCGGAGAGGATGTCATTTACGGTTACACCTACAACAAAGATTATGCAGATGATTTGGGGGGTACCCAGTCGCTTAAGTTGGGGATGTATTTTTATGACAACTGGGCGAATCAGGGTGGCAATCTTCAGATGGGGGCCGGTTGGTATTTGAAAGGTGATTCGGCTGTGCAAAATGAGCTGGGTTCCGGTCTGTTGAAATACGCCGGCAAAGGGGGCTTCTTTGCCAAGTATTTTGATGAGGATGAATCAGCTGCGCGGTATTCTTATGCATCGAGTTTCGGTGTTTCGGATTTTGCCGATGTCTTGGCTTCTCATTTAGGCTTGGAAAAGCAACCGGATGGCGACTATAAGCTTGTTTCTCCCGGACAAATTGCTGATATCAGCATCTGCTATCGGAAAGGTGGTGTGCGTTATGGGCATGCTTTGACATGTTATGGTTTTACTGTGGGGGATGATGGTTTGATAGAATCTCTGAAACTCACCAATTCCGATGATCAAGAATACAAATTGTTTACTCTGTATGTCAAGTACGTGGATGGCGAGTACCGACTGTATGAAGATGCGGCTTACGACAAAGAGTGGCAATATGCGGAAGAAACGTGGACGATAGAAAGCATATCCAGCATTGCGACACCTGAGCTGTTGCAGCAAATGTATGAAAAATACAATGACGCAGACAATCCATTGGTGTGGACGGGTGGCGCAACAACGTGGAGCACATCCGCATCCCCCGTGGGGGTGAAGCTGCCGGATGCAACGGATGGCTGGGCTGTTGAGGTTGGTGGTGAGATGTACAACGCCTTTGGTGATACTGCCCGCAAAGTGAGCTTTGATGATCGAGCTTCATCCGGCAAGGTGACAGTACGAGGGGAAGTGTCATCTGCCGAGATGCGTTTGCTCAACAATTCGCTGGATTACACCTTCACCGGTACATCTTCGGCGCTTGTCCATGCGGAGCGGTTGTTGGCAAATGGTGGCGGTTCTGCGCTGTTCAACAATGTCACGCTCTCCGGTGAAACGATACAGATGAACCATTATACCATGGAGCTGGGGAGCGGAAGCCGCATGAATTATGAGGTCGCTGAGCTTTCCTCCGGGGCAGTGCTGGCATTCAATGGTGGCTCTGCTTCATTTGATAGCCTGACATTGGGCTCATACAGCTCCCTTTTCATTGGTGCCAATGCTTCGTTGGCCGCAGACACACTGATATGTAAAGGAGATGTGGTATTCAACTTTACCAAGGCCGGAGCTTTGTTGGATGTCGATGGCTCATTGAGCGCCGAATCCCCCATCCGAATTGATTTCACCGGAACCGCCGTGTCCGGGGCGAGTTATGCTTTGGTGCGTTTTGAAGATGGCTTGAGTAATTGGGAGCACTTGTTCCGGTCTTCTTTCGGTACCTTGAGCTACAGCAATAATACTTTGTACCTGAATTATACTCCCATTGTGCAGGAAACGTTTGGTCGCGATTTCTCTGCCATTTCCTCGGCGCTCAACAACGCTGCGCTCACGTTCGATGGTTCAACTGCCGGTAATGTGGTGGTAGATGGTACGGCCAGCGTGTATGCTATCACCATGACAGCCGGTTCTTATGTGCTGAAAAATGGTTCGAGCCCCGGTAGCCTCAATGTGGAAAGTTCTATCACCGTGAGCGGAGATGCCGATTTGGAATCACAGCTTTCTACGCTGGAAGGTAATCTCATCTATTTGGAGGACCATGCTCGCCTGACATTGTCTTCTGCTGCGAATAGTACCATTTCATTATTGTTTGCAGAGGATGATACGACGGTGCATATCAAAGCCGGAACCTCTGTGACTTTTGATGAGGTGAAGGCCATGGGGGCTTTGGTGGTTGATACCAACGCTACTGCCATCTTTGCCAATGAGGCAGATGTAACCATTGCCGGAGCCATTTCCGGCGGCGGCTCAGTGCAGTTTACAAATGGCGGCGAAGTTGCTTCCGTTGTGTATACGTTGGCAGGAGCAGAGCAAATTTACTCCGATATCACGGTGGGTAGTGCCGATTCGGCTCTTGCTCCGCGCGTGACGCTGGCTGTTCCCTCGGCGGAAACAGGTAAGTTCAGCATCTTGGCTGATGGCGAGCTTTGCCTGCTGCAAAGCGGCTCTTTTGCCGCTACTGCTACGGGCGATGGTTGGTTGACTGTCGCAGATGGTGCTTCAATCCGATTTGATGTTCAAGCAGCTGCTGCAAGTTTTGCGTCTACCCTGAATCTTCAAGTGCAGGGCAGTGCCATTGTCGGTAGTGAAACAAACTTGTTCTCCGGTAAACTGGCATCCGATGTTGAAGTGTCCGGCAAATTGACTGTGCATGCGATGCCCGGTTCTGTTTCCCTGGATTCGGTGTTGTTGAATGGGGGGCATGTTCATTTTGACGATGTGTTTGAGAATGGCAAGGGGTATATGGTTGCACCCTTTTTCCACAGCATAGGCTCCTTGTATGTAGGAGAAGAAGGTGGCACCATTTCTAACGACCATCGCCAAGGTTATTATGCTTTTCGTTCCAATACGGACATTGCCGCATTGGCGGGTTCCGGCCATTTGCATTTGCAAAGTGAATCTCATGATACTCTTAATCTTTTCCGCATTGCTTCCGTTGGAACTGAAGGATTTGAGGGTCACATAACTCTGCAACACGGCAATGAGGCTGGATATGCTTCCGGATATTACCAGTCCAGTGTGTTGGAGCTGGGTGATGTTCAGATGGGAGGCCGGATTTATATCCGGACACTCTCCCCGGCTGATGCGATTAAAAATTTATTCATCACCGCATTGGGCATTGATGGAAACGCAACGATTGGCGGTTTGGATTCTCTGGAGAATCCCGCAACGCAAGTGTTTTTGTATAGTGGCTGCATAAAGGATTCTACGCGAGAAATGCGATCATCGGAGGCATTTTCTTCATTCATTGAGGAAGATGAACACACGCTGACGGTGCAATCGGATTCAAATCATCGTTTTGCCGGCACGGTGCTTGGCTCCCTCAGTTTGGTGAAAAAAGGCAAGGGCGAGCAGGCTTTCACGGGAGATATGGGCGCCTTTGATGGTTCGGTGGATGTGCAGGGAGGCACGCTGCGGGTGCGCGATTCGCTGGCGGCGGCATCGGTGTGCGTGGACAATGCGGCCTTGGTTGCGGAATCGCATCTGAACACCGGCTCCGGTCTGACGATGAACGGAGGCTCGCTTTCAGCAAGTACGCTAACCACTGCCGTAGGCGAATTTTCCGGGGTGAACCATATCTCGGCAGATGCCACGACCAGTAGCACGTGGACCCTGAATCTCACAACAGAGCATGCGGACAAGGCTGTCATTACGTTGAGTGGGGCGCTTTCTCTTACAACGCTGGTATTGAAGTATGATGAGGCTCAAATGTATCCCACGGATTATGTGCTGCTGCGTAGCGAAGAAGAGATTTCGCTGACTACCCTTCCTCAAGGTTCATGGTGGGTGACAGAAACGATAGAGGGAACACTCTATCATACACTATTGTTCAATCTTACGAATGGTAAGCTTCTTATGCCGCGCAATACTCCTGCTACCCTGACGTGGGAGGCAGATGCAGGCGTGTGGGCCAAGGAACAAGGGCATGATGAGCAATGTTGGAGCGCTGCGGTGCAGAATCGCAATTTCTACGATGGTGATACCGTGGTGTTTAACGCTGCCGCTGATGTTACAATTGATGGTGTGGTGAAACCTGCCGTGGTGACAGTCTGCAACAATGGCGGAGCGGTATCCTTTACCGGCAGCGGCAAGATATCCGGCGAAACATCTCTAGCGAAGTCCGGTGATGGTGTATTGGACATCTACACCGCCAATGATTATACCGGTGGCACGACCTTGAGCGCCGGTGAACTCGTTGTGCATCATGCAGCGGCTTTAGGCTCCGGTTCGGTTTCTTTGAATGGAGGCGTGCTGAGGAATTCTACCGATGCTCCTGTGCAGCTCACGGAAGGAACAGTCACGTTGGGTGGCGCATTTCTCGTTGGTGATTTTACCATAGCAGGTAGTGATGGCTGGGAGGTGACTCAGGATACGCAGATTGTTGGCTCCCTGAGCTTGAGTGGAAATGGAGCATTATCCCTGCTGAATGGAGCTACTTTGTGTATCACCGATACCCTGTCTCTGGGGGATTTTGAGCTCAATTTCAGTGGCTCATACAAGCATGGAGAGTCCTACACGCTTATTTCTGCCGGTAGCATAGAGGGCGATGTGTCGGAGCTTGTTTACACGGGGACGGGTAAACATGCATTTGATATTATCGATGGGAGTCTCGTGGTCACAATCGGGGGCAACCATCTGATGTGGTCCGATTACAAGGGGACTGTGTGGCAGGTCGGTGCAGATGGATGGATAGATTTTGATGCATGGGGGCCGGCTGCCTACAATGATGGTGATGTTGTGGAAATCGGGGATGGCATCGTTGCTATTGTAGGCGATGTTGCTCCCGGTTCTGTTTTGCTCAATCCGTACAAAGCTCTGACACTCCAGACAAAGTATGATAAGAAGACGGGCTCATACTCCGGCGCTATCGTGGGCAATACGGCAATCACCATTGAGGCTGATGAAAAGGCCAAGGTAACGATGAATGATGGCAACTCCTACCAAGGTGGCACCATCATTGCATCCGGCACGGTGGTTGCCGGTGGCGCTTCATCGTTTGGTACGGGTGATATTGCTGTTTCTGACGGCGCTACACTTGATTTGAACGGTAAGGCCGTAGGAAACAACATCTCTGCTGCGGGAGAAGTTACCATCAGAGGCGGCAACAAGTTTACCGGTGATTTCACCATGGCTGATGGTAGTGAGCTGATGAAAGGCTCCTTACTGAATGTGGAGGGGGTGGCAGAGCTTCATTCCGGTGTGTTGCATGGTACCCTTTCCGGTAAAGGAGAAGTTCATCTCATTGGCTCTGCAAATGGTTCTTATGGTGAAACTGCCATCCTGGAAATTGAAAATTCCGGCAAGCTTCTGGTGGATAAACTGACCATTGATTATGGTGCCGCCCTCATGGTGCAGCCCTTGGCCGGATTGTTCAATGCCAAGAGCACACAAATCGTTATCAATGGTGGCGATTTGCTTTCAACCCGCAATGTGAGCGCCCATTCATTGACGATGACGGAAGGTTTCTTTACTGTGGAGAACCCGACCAAAGCCTTGAGTGTGAACTTTGGCGGAGATATGATTCTGAATGCCGAGGATAACACGCCCATGTGTAGCCCGTCTGTGACGATCTTAGGCAAGTTGAGTGTGGGTGGCGATTTGAGCATGCAGTCTGCATCGTTGTCGATGTATTTCTATAACCGTTCGTACGTGGCACAAAATCTTACCGTCAAAGGGGATGTTTTGATGAGCGCGGCAACTCTGGCAGACGGTACACCGGACGTGGTGTCAAGAATTTCTGTTGCCGGTGCCATGTCAGCGAATTCGTTGACCCTTTGCGATGCCTCCACCATAGATCTGTATGGCACGACGTCATCATCCCTTTCCTTGACGGGCAAAACTGCTACGAGCTTAATACAGGAACAGTCGTTGGTTAATGTATCGGGTAATATGAACGTTGAGGGGAACCTGACGCTGAAAGACTCCTCTATCAATCTGGATACTTCGTACGGACTGAAGCCCAAAGCCATGAACATGACGGTGAAGGGAGCTCTTGAAGTCAGTGGTAAGAAAGATGATGAGACTTCCAGCATTTTTATCAATGGCAAGCTGAGTGCCGGCTCGGTGCAGATGACCAATGGTGCGTCCCTCTGTGCAGAGCAGGACATTGCGCTTACCAACAAAAATGCAACCAACACGCTCACGTCTTCAAATATGTATGGTTCTAACGTGTCTGTTGTCGGCAACTTGTCGTTGCTGGAGCATAGTTACATCTACTTGATGGATTATGGTAGAAAGAAAGCTTGGAATCTTACAGTAGCAGGGGCGTTAACGGCTTTATCATCATCGAAAGATGAAGTAAACGATATTCAGTTGTCGGGTAAACTTTCTGCCGGTAGCTTGTCCCTGAAACATGCGGAAATTCTGCTGGAGAACATCACCCCGCAGAGTATTACTCTTACCGGCAAGAATATCACCAACACGCTCACATCTTCCGTCATCGATGCAATTGCGAGCATGAGTGTGAATGGTGCTTTGTCGCTGACTGATTCGCAACTTATCTTGTTGGATGATTACGACCCCTATGAGGTACCCAAGAAAATGGCATCTCTGGGACTTACGGTAAAAGACGCGCTTACCGTTTCAGATTCGTTGCGGGACGAGGAAGCAGAAATCCGGATTTCAGGTAAACTTTCTGCCGGTAGTCTGACGATGGAAAACGCCGAGCTTATGTTGCAAAGTGCAACACCGCAGAGCATTACGCTTTCCGGTAAGAATACGGTTAATACGCTCACATCTTCTATCATTGATGCGGATGCCAGCATGAGTGCAGTCTCTGATCTAACTCTGGTGGATTCGTCTATCTCCTTGTTGGATGATGGCGATTTATTCATGGATTTTGATAAACGAAAAGCCTTGGGGCTTTCCGTCAATGGTACATTGTCCATTAGCGACAGCATGAAGGACGAACATCCTGAGCTTTATGTGACAGGCAAGCTTTCTGCCGGTAGCATGCAGTTGAGCAATGCGGATGTCCATCTTGAGAACTTTGATGCAGCGCAGAGCATGATGCTCACTCAGAGTAAAGATGCTTCCAAGCAGATGGTTGTCAACTCATTCTCCCATTCAAGCTTGCATGTCAGTGGCAGCGTGACGGTGGCGGGTTCTCTTGTCGCAGATGACACGGACATCTATCTTGAAGATATAGCTTGGGAAAAGGCCATGGGGTTCACGGTGAAGAATGACCTTTCACTGATAAATGGTTCGGAGCTTTCCCTTACGGGTAAGTTGAGCACGGTCTCCTTGCAGATGCGTGATTCAAATATACTTTTGGCTTATGCCACACCTCAAAGCATTACCGTTTCCGGTAAGAATATTGTCAATACGCTCACGTCATCAAGCATTGATGCGGATGCAAGCATGAGCGTGAATGGCGGGTTGAAGCTGAGCGATTCGAGCATCTCCTTGCAGGATGACGGCGACCCGGAGAAGCTGCCCAACAAGAAGAAAGCGCTGGGCCTTACTGTCAAGGGCGCGGTGGAAATTGCTGATACGGACAAGGACGCTACCAATGAGCTTTATCTGACGGGTAAACTCACCGCAGCCAGCATGCAGCTGACCAATGCGGATATCATGCTTGCCAACGACCTTGCGGCACAGGGTATCTCGCTCACGCTGAATAAGGATGCGTCCAAGCAGCTTGTCCTCAAGACCTTCAGCAACTCTCGCGTGACAGCGCATGGT
>JAFSEZ010000038.1 GCA_017435505.1 Akkermansia sp. | reverse complement strand
TAACTCTATTATTGCTTGTTTACTCATTTTGAGTGACATGTGTATATGTTAGTGCCTGATTTGTGAGGCATCCAGATTTTCACGTGTCAGCCAAACTCGTGGTAAGTGTCAGTTCGGTGACTGGATTTTTGAGGCAATGCGCGCACATGTTTGCCGGTGCAAGAATATAATTTTTGCTGTTCAATGGCAATGGCGTGTGCTACACTACAGGTAGACATGAGTATAGGTGACGGGCGAGAGGGAAAAGTGCGTGCTGCACTGCTCAAAGGCGAACTCGGTGGCAAATTAGCCGGTCTGAGTTTGCCCCGCCAGATTGTCACTATAGCCTTGTGGCCCCTGCTGGAGCAAATCATGAGCTTCATCTGCGCCTCCACCTCACTCTTTTTGGCCACCCACATGGGCACCAGCGGTGAGGTGACAGAAAAGATAGCTTCCGGCATCGGCGTGACGGGCTATGTCATGTGGTTGGGCTTCCTGATGCAAAGTGCCGTTGGTATGGGAGCCACAGCCATCGTGAGCCGCATGACAGGAGCCCGCCGCTTTGGTGAGGCGAACTATGTGGCCAACCACGCCGCCGTGCTGGGGCTGCTGGCCGGCATACTCTCGGCTCTGCTCATGTATGCAACAGCCGAATTCTTGGTGGAAGATGTGCTGCGGCTCAGTGATTTGGCTAAGGAAGTAGCGCTGGAGTACATGCACATGGGCTGCTGGGTGGCGGTATTCTCCGGGGTGGTCTTTGCCGCCAATGCTGCGCTGCGCGGCTCGGGCGACACGCGCACTCCCTTCTTCATCATGCTGGCGGTAGATAGCTTCAATATCATCTTCAGCTTGGTACTGGTCAAGGTGTTCGACCTGTTCATCACAGGTCTGGCGCTGGGCATGGTGGCAGGCATGGCTGTGGCAGCTGCCATTCTCGTGGGTATTTTGGTGCGGCGTTCGGTTCGCATGCGCCGCGAGCTTCGGGGGCAGGATTTGGACCATTATGCCGCCACGCGAGAGAAAAACTACGCGCCGGAGCTCTATCTTCAGCGCGCCTCTCTTAAACCGGATTTCTCCATCATGTACCGCATTCTCTCCATCGGGCTCCCGCAAGCCTTGGAGGTGGGCGGTATCTGGCTTATTCAGATATACGTACTGCGCGTCATCTCATCTCTGGGAGATGCCTGCGTGGGGGCTCACAATATCGCCATCCGTATTGAATCCATGAGCTTCCTGCCCGGCTTTGCCATCGGCATGGCCGGCGCTACCTTGGTGGGACAATACCTGGGCACAGGCAGTGTACGCATGGCTCTGGCAACAGTGCGCCGCTGTGTGCTATACAGCGTCTTTTTCATGGGCTGCATGGGGATTATCTTCTTCTTATTCCCCGGAATTTTTGCAGAGATATTTGCAGCCAATTCGGAGAGTCTGCTCCGCGAGACGATACCCGTGGTGCAAGTGTTCCTGTTGGCAGAGCCGTTCTACGCCGCCATGCTCATTCTGAAGATGTGCCTGCGCGGAGCAGGAGACACGCGGCGGGTCATGTTCGTATCCTACGGCTGCATGGGATTCTTCCGCGTCTTCTGCCTCATGGTGTGGAATTACCTCTGGCCGGAAACACTCACCCTGCCCGGCATTTGGATTCTGTTTACCGTGGACATGGCGATAGAGTACTTCATCCTCAACCGCATCTTGCGCAAGCTCAAGTGGGCTCGCCGCAAAGTGTAACTCCCCAGCTCAACACGCCGTACCGGGAGGTGGTTGATCCCCCCGGCACCCACGCGGATTTATACCCCGAATTCCTGGCGGATAATGTCGCGCACGCGGGCTTGCGTTTCGTTTACCGTGCCATCTGCCTCAATGCGGTGCAGCCATGGCATCTCCATGGCAGAATACACATCTGCACACGCTTGCAAGAAAGGCTCATTCTCAAACGCATCGTGCCCATTGCCGCGGTCATTCATACGGCGCATGGCCATCTCCAACGGTATATCCAGCCAGAAAGCCACATCCGGCACAGTAGCAAACTCCTCATTCCACTGGCGAATCTCCTCAACATTCGCCCCGCTTGCACCTTGGTAGGCCATCATGGATAAATAATAACGATCCAAGAGCACCCATGTACCGGATTCCAAGGCCGGCTCAATAAAATCCCGCACATGTTCGCGGCGATCTTGCAGCAGGCATGCTATTTCTTCCTCGATACTCAGGCGCTCTCCGGAAAGCGCTGCCTGCCTCACTTTCATCCCCCATTTGCCGCGAGTCGGCTCAAAATCGGTGACAACTCCTATGCCGCGAGCTCGCAAATATTGAGCCAATAGCTGAATCTGGGTAGACTTGCCTGTGCCGTCAATGCCTTCAAAGACGACCAGGCGACCACGTAGGTGAGGCGAATCAGGTTCCATAAGCGACTTGCAGCGTAGCATAGCGCACTTGCAGCTTCAAGCACAAAATGCGTGTTCTACGGCAAAAATCACGTATCCATGCTTGCCAAGTTTCCCGCAGCATGGTAGAGTTCCTGACGGAACCCACCGCTTCCACCCCACACGGCTTATGAGAAACATCTTGGAGATATCCCGACTGCGCATGCACTTCCCGGTGCGGCAAGGCATTTTTTCCCACAAAAAGGGGCTCATTAAAGCGGTGGATGATGTTTCCTTCACCATCGCGCCGGGAGAAACCCTGGGGTTAGTGGGCGAGAGTGGCTGCGGCAAGAGCACCATTGGGCGCTGTCTCGTGCGCTTGCTGGAACCCACAGATGGTTGCATACGCCTCATGGGCAAAGATATCACCCACCGCCCGCAGTGGATGCTGCGCGGTGCGCGGCGGCGCATTCAGATGGTGTTTCAGGATCCGGCCAGCTCGCTGGATCCGCGTATGGATGTGCGCCACATCATCTCCGAACCGCTGGATATACGCCATACCGGCAGCAAGGCGAGCCGCCGCAAGCGTGTGGATACGCTGCTGGATTTGGTGGGGCTGCCCCAGAGTGCGGCCGATAAGTTTCCGCATGAATTTTCCGGCGGGCAACGCCAGCGCATCGGCATTGCGCGCGCCTTGGCGCAGAACCCGCAACTGCTGATTCTGGATGAGCCGGTAAGTGCGCTGGATGTCTCCGTGCAATCGCAAGTGCTCAATCTACTGCTGGATTTGCAAAAGGAGCTGAATCTGGCCTACCTTTTCATCTCTCACGATTTGTCGGTGGTGCGCCACATTTCTGACCGCGTGGCGGTGATGTATCTGGGCAAAATTGTGGAAATGGCCGGGGCAGATCAGCTCTACCAAAACCCGCGCCATGCCTATACCAAAGCGCTCATGACCGCCATTCCCAAGCCCGACCCGGCACAGCGCTCCACCATCCATGTGTTGCCCGGTGATGTGCCCTCCCCCATCGACCCGCCCCCCGGCAGCGCGTTTGGCCGCCGCATCAACCACCCCTATTTGGAGGCCACCTACGGCATGGATCTTACCCCGCTTGAAATTGAGCCGGGGCACTGGGTCGCCCCCGACCCCTGCGCCATCTCCCTGGCAGACCTCACCCAACTCGGCATCGACATTTACCAGTAATGTTTGTGCTCAAACACATTTTCCGCCTGAGGGAAAGCACCCAACATCCCCCGGATGCAGAGGGCGATATGCCTCTCCTCGACCATTTGGAGGACCTGCGCCGCACCATCATCCGCATGGTGATCACGCTCTTGGGCTCCATGCTGCTGTGTTTCGGATTCTCCCCGGCGCTCATGCAAGTATTGCGGCAACCCGTTGAAAGAGTGTGGCAAGAACATACCGCCAATCATTTACCAGCCGGCATCAGCTCCCAAGATTGGCAACAAGCCCGCCACTTAATCGCCCTGCAAGCCACCCTGCCGCCCGCGGCATATCAATCCATCCTCGCGAAGAATAGCGAGCAAGTGCGCACACTGTCGGCAGCACTCCCCCTTGCTCAAGCTGCCTCCCTGCTCCCCGCCGAAGCGCAAGCCTCCTTTCTGGCGCAACACTGCCCTGCCCCCAATCAGCGGGAGCTGGCCGCACAGCTGGTCCAAGTCCCCATCCTCTTTGCCCCCGCACAGACCGATGTGCGGCTGATGAGCGCTTTTCATCCCGGAGAAGCGTTTATGCTCTCCCTACACCTGGCCTTTTTCTGTGGGCTCATCTGTGCCTTCCCCCTGCTGCTCTACTTTGCCCTGCGCTTCATCATTCCGGGGCTGCTGGAGCATGAGCGCCGTCTCCTCTACCAAAGCATCGCGGCGGGCTCCATCCTCTTTTTGGGCGGTTGCGCCTTTGCTTACTTCGGGCTGCTGCCGCGGGTGCTCAGCTTTTTTCACAGCTACTCTCTGGGACTGGGCATCGCCAATGATTGGCGCATCGGCTACTACCTCACCTTTGCAGCCAAGCTCGTGTTTGTCACCGGGGCTATTTTCGAGCTGCCGGTCATCCTCGTCCCCCTCATCAAATTGGGCGTGCTGCACTATGACCTCATGCGCCGCACCCGCGCCTACGCCTTGGTGGCCAGCTTTGCCGTAGCCTTATTCCTTGCCCCGGCGCCCGACCCCGGAACCATGTTCCTGTTGGCTCTCCCCCTCTACCTGCTGTATGAAAGCTGCATCCTGCTGGCACTCCTGCACAAGCGACCCCTCCTCCGCAGAACGAAGAAAAGCGACTGAAAGAAAAAGCCGCTTAAAGTTCCAATAAATTGACTTTAAGCGGCTTTCGTTGCAAGAGCCGGATGTCAGGGTCGAACTGACGACCGTCCGATTACAAATCGGGTGCTCTACCACTGAGCTAATCCGGCGAAGCGGGGGCATTTTACACGAGAACACGGCGGAATGCAAGAGTAAATTTGAGTCAGCATGGCAGCAAGTTGTCATTTGTGGTGAATTTGGGCAAAAAAAGCACCACCTGAAGCCACAGAGGCGAGGTGGTGCGGGAAAACAGGGGTGATAGCAGCGGGATCAGAACTTCCAGCCCATGTCTACACCGAAGGTGAACTGGGAGTGATCAATAGGACCATCCCCGGCGATATGGTCAATCTTGCGCGCATTGGTACCGGAGAAGGACCACTGTACCCAAGGCTTGATGTAGAGGCGGGAATCGCGTCCGAATGCACCGCTGAGAGCGTAGGGCACGAGAGCAGCCTTAATGCGGTAAGCATCTATCCCCTCTACGCCGCCTCCCCAGTAGCCCAAGGAGGGCGCTATGCCGGCAGAAAGTTCAAGGTCTGCCGCAAAGTTATTGAGCAAAAAGATATTGGTGAAGCGATATCCGGCTTCAATATCAAAGTAGCTGCCTGTGAGGCCTTGGAAACCGAGACCCCACGTGGCATGGCCGAAGAAGCCTTTCTGGTAGTCGTTGAAATCAAGCGTCAGGTTGAAATCCTGCGCGACTCGGTGAGCACCACCATTGTAGAAGCGTGCAGCAGCGCCTTCCAGACCGCCACGCTTGAATGAGTAGCCAAAGTCAAGGTTGAGGTTGGGGAAAATCTCTTTACCAATGGCGTAATCCACTTGGAAAATCGGGGTTTCGCCCAGCGGGGAGGCGCCATCATAGATAAAGCCCAAAGTACCGCCAATGCGATGATGTATGCCGCGGTTGAAAAGGTTGCGGTTGGCAAAGGTATGGGAAGCAGACACGGAGGAGAAGCCGTGGTCGCTCAGGTGATTGGTAACTCCCATGCCGCGCACTTGGTAGTTGGAAGAATAGATATTGAGATTGATGATGGTATTGGGAGAAGCGGAAGATGTGGGGGCTGCAGGTGCGGTTGCAGGATCATACGCAGGGGTATCTCCCTCTGTTGCAATATACTCGGTCGTTGCCAGTTCGCCGGGCATAGTTGCAGAGGCAGGCTGATAGCTCACGTCGTCATAAGCTACGGGGCCTACCGGTATGACAGGTGGCATTTCGCTGGCAAGTACCGGAATGGTGATGGCAAGAGCGGTGAGGGTGCGGGTCTTCATACGCATCCAGTTTACTTTTTGCATTGCCTTTCCACAAGCTCAAATTTCGTATGCAAATAAAAAAGTCAAGAAAAGTTAAAGAAAAAAAGCAGATATTTTTAGAATTTGGCTTGACTGTGGGGGATATTCTGCTATTCTGTGCGTGCTGCAAGGCAGCGCGAGTATTCATGTCCCCATCGTCTAGGGGTTAGGACATATGATTCTCAGTCATAGAACCGCGGTTCGAATCCGCGTGGGGATGCTCCCGAAAAGCCCGGTCGAAAGACCGGGCTTTTTGTTTGGGGTACGTGTGAGGGTCGGGGCAAAGGAAGCCGCCGCGAGAACACGAAAAGGCCGCAGCTCTGAGACAGAACTGCGGCTTTTACTGTAAGAGAATCTAACGAGCAGAGTTTTACACCTCGAACAGGTGGGTGACGGAGTCGTTATTGTGAATGTTGTAGATGGCCTGGGCAAGCAGCGGGGCAATGCTGACGGTATCTACGCGTTCGCCGTATGCCATGGGCACGGAGTCGGAGGTGAGCAAGTGCTCAATGGGGCTATTGGCCAAGCGGGCAATGGCTTTTTCGTTGAGCACAGCGTGGGAGACGGCCGCAAAAATGCGTGCAGCACCGTGTTCGCGCAGGATAGCAGCAGCAGCGCAGAGGGTACCGCCGGATTCCGTCATATCATCCACCAGCAGCACATCCTTACCGGCCACGTTGCCGATGACGGCGTGGGCATCCACCTCTGTGGCAGAAATACGCTGCTTGGCCACAATGGCGAGCTCGGTGCCGAGGATATTGGCGTAGTTCTTGGCATTCTTCACGCCACCGATATCGGGGGAGACAACGACAAGGTTCTTGATGTCATGCACGTAGTGCTCCTTGAGGTGCTTGATGAGCACGGGGAGGGAGTAAAGGTGGTCGACAGGTATTTCGAAGAAGCCCTGAATCTGGGCGGCGTGCAAATCCATAGTGAGCACGCGGTTCACCCCGGCAGCGGTGAGCAGATTGGCCACCAACTTAGAGGTAATGGGCACTCTGGGCTTGTCCTTACGATCTTGGCGAGCATAGCCATAGAAAGGCATGACAGCCGTGATGCGGCTTGCACTGGCGCGGCGCACGGCATCCACCATCACCAGCAGCTCCATAAGGTTGTGGTTGGTAGGCGGACATGTGGGCTGCACAATGAACACATCTGTACCGCGGATGGATTCATTGATTTGCACGAAGCTTTCGCCATCGGGGAAAGTATTGACTGTAGCATCGCAGAGGGGAAGCCCCATCACGTCGGCAATGTCTTTGGCTAACTGAGGATGCGCTGTACCGCTGATAATTTTCATGGAATGATGTGTGTATTGTGTGCACGACTATTCTTGACATTTTCGGAAAAAAAGCAATACTAAAAGCACATTTTTTTTCATTTTTTCGCATGCGCGGCACAGAAATAAAGCAGGATGCTAACTTATTCAACTTACCATCAATCAGTTGGATAAGCATTGGCGTTTTCATGCTGATTATCGTGTTGTTTTATGGTTTTTACCCCGCCTATATGGGCAACAGCCAAAGTGCAGCTTACTGGCTGGAAAGTGCGTGGAACGCCGAAAACGACTATGAGCACGGGTGGATGATTCCCCTGCTGAGCCTTTACATGCTGCGCCACGCCATATTGAAAGCCAAAAACACCCTCTGTAAAGCGGAGGGGAGTCTGCATGGGCTTTGGGCTGTGGCACTGGGTGCTCTATTGTGCGTGTTGGCAGTACGCACCCAGCAAGGGCGCATCGCGATAGGCGCTCTGCCCTTTGTGCTGACCGGGTTGGTATGGTGCTATTGGGGCGGGCGCGTCGCGCTGGCAAGTGCTTTTCCGTTTTTCTTTTTATGGCTGAGCATCCCGCTGCCCGGTTTTCAGCAAGCCACAGTGGGCATGCAGTTGCTGGCCACGCAAGGGGCTCATTGGGGAGCAGGATTACTGGGAGTGGAGACCATCATGGACGGTACCAACATTTCCTCTGCCACAGGCAACTGGGATGCCTACAGCGTGGCCGGTGGTTGCTCAGGCATTCGCTCGCTCATGGCGCTGCTGATGATATCTGTAGCCTGGGCATACCTGGCAGATAATCTCCGTCTGTGGAAGCGCCTGGTGCTGGGGTTGAGTGCCATTCCGCTTTCCATCATCGCCAATGCATTTCGTGTAGCCAGCATCTTTGTGTGTGCAGAGTACATTAACCCCGCCTTTGCCGGCAAAACGTGGCATGATTGGTCTGGGTTGTTGTTCTTTTTCCCGGCCAGTTTGGTGGGCTTAATGCTGCTGCATGGCGCGTTGGCCGGCGAATTACCCTTTCTTAAAAAGCGCCGAGTCGTTGTACGTAGGCACGGCAAAGATACGCCCACCGGAAAGGAGGAACAAGCATGAAACATGCCGCCACCATCCGAGCCGTGTTGCCACCCATCTTTCTGGCATGTATCCTCAGCCTCGTTTTCCTGCTCCCCAAACACGATAAGCTGATGGAGGCTTCCATCTCCCCGGACATGCCCTTGGGCTATACCCTTCCCGGCTGGCGCGGGGTTAAATTACAGGAATCCGAACTGGAGCGCAACTCGCTGGCTGCCGACACCCGATTCAGCAAGGCAGCCTATACCAAGCTGCGCGAGAGTTTGGATGCACCGCGCGGCCCGGAAATCGTGGCATCTATTGTCTATTCCGGCAATGATATGAATGCCTCCATTCACCGCCCGGAGCGCTGTCTCCCCTCCCAAGGGCATGTGGATTTGCATGGGCGGCAAACAGATATTACACTGAGTGATGGTCGCCGCCTCACCTTCACACGGCTTGCCTCCCGCACACCGGGGCAAGGCCCCGGCAAACCGACATTACAACACATTAATTACTATGTCTTTGTGGGGTTCGATTCCATTCTCAGCACCCACATGGGGCGAACCCTGCGCGATATGAGCGACCGCGTGCTGCATGGCTATGTGCAGCGCTGGGCATACTACCAAATCGGCACCTATTGGGGTGGCGAAACCGGCATCCCCGAAGATCTGGCAGACACCCAGCTGCGCCGCCTCATTTCCGAGCTCACCCCCGGCCTCATAGATTGGGATGCCATGAAAAACGAAAGCAAGGCAAGAGAAGGCGTATTTTGAACTTGCAAGCACCCCGATATCAAGATAGAATACCCGCACGTTATGGCGGAATCTGAAATCAGCGCACGGCTCAAGCAGGCAAGAGAACGAAAACCGGATGACCGTACACTCGCCCAGCGCGCTACAGATTTGGCGCAGGATCTCCTGCATGCCTCCCTCAAACAGCTCAAATCAGACGAACGCACCCTGCTTGGTGCACTGAGTCGTCTGGCAGCTGATGAAAAAAACCGCCAATTCCTACAAAACCTTTGTGAGCAAGTATTTCATGCATCCACCGTGGAAACCCAAGCCACCAACCTGCGCCGTCTCATGGCCGAATTCGGTGGCGTTCCCACCTTTTTCAGCACGGTAGGCAAGCTGCGTTTCAAGGCTGCTTCCATGGCCTCTCGCAGCATGCAAGGAGCCGCCATGGCCGAGGTGCAACGCGTATTCCGCTCCACCTTTGCAGAGCTTACGCTCCCCACACATTTAGACAAGCTCAGCAAGCGCATCCGTGAGAGCACCAAGGATGGGC
Source organism: Akkermansia sp. (assembly GCA_017435505.1). GTDB lineage: Bacteria > Verrucomicrobiota > Verrucomicrobiia > Verrucomicrobiales > Akkermansiaceae > Akkermansia. The sequence goes on along the minus strand of JAFSEZ010000038.1, from coordinate 35,924 downwards.
TCACACATGCCCTCAACCCGCTTTCTCCCAGTGTAGTCGGCAAGAAAAGCGCTGACCGCTACATGAAGAACCTCAGCTCCATCTTAGCATACAAAGACAACGTGGGCTTGGTGGTGCAGCCGTGGCGTCTCTGCCCGGCCATGTCGCCCTATTCGCCGGAAGCCTCGGCCAAAAGCTTTGCAGAAGCGCTGCGGCAACTACTGCGCACAGCCTGCAAGCCCACGGGCAAGCGCAAGTTGATCGTGGAGAGCGGCACCTCCGAGCTGCTTCCCATTGTAGTGGAAGGGTTCAAGATGGCGCTGGCAGGCACAGAATTTCACCACGCAGACATCATGCTGGAGCTGCCCGGCTACCTCAAAGAAAGTGCCGCCCTACTCCGCAACCTGACAGATTGGGCACAAGCCCGCGCGGCCAAGGGCGCATCGCCCCTGCAGGTGCTGCTGGTCAAGGGCTCTCACTTGGCAGAGGAACAAATGCGTGCTTATACATACGGCAAGGGCATGGATTTAAGTGAGACCAAGGGCGATACAGAGGCTCGCTACAAGCAGCTGGTGCACGCCGCCATTACTGCCAAGCCCAAGGCTATCAGCCCCGTCATCGGTACCCACAACATCTTCGATATTGCCTATGCGCTCATGGATTGGGCTCGCAGCGGCCGCACCGGATTACCGGCATTTGTGTTCATCGCCGGTTTGGGCAACCACATAGGACGCATGCTTGCCAAGGAGGGCGCAGCCATCACCCTTTCCACCAGCATCACCTCCGAAGAAGAAGGAACGGGATTTGAAACTTACCTGCAATGCCTCATCAATGAATTGGCACGCCCGGACGGCTTCTTGGCTGCCGGGTACGCGGTAGAGTCTAATTCCATTGGTTGGGGACGCATGCGACAGCAATTTCTGGCCGCTCTCAGCGGACGCGAAGAGCAGCATGACAACCGCCATGAGTCTCCCGCTTACCACACCACGCAGCACCACGTGCTCACACGTGCATACGTGGATGAATTCTACGCTGCCGCACAGGCAGAGGCCGAGCGAAAGCAAAGCCCCCTGCCCCTGCTCGTACATGGCGTGGAAACCGGCACACCTCTCACCTGCATTCACCGCTCTCTCACAGCACCGGAACAGGAAGATTACCGCTACCAAAGTGCAGATTTCATCGCCGTCAACAACATTTTGCAGCATGCCTCTGCCGCCAGCGTGCGCATACAATCCTCCTCAGATGAACGCAGCACACAAGTTCTGAAATTAGCGCGTCTGCTAGAGAAAAACCGTACACGTTTGGGCGCTGTCTTGGTGAGAGATGCCGGTTTCACCATGGAGGACGCAGAAGCCGAACTGGGCAATGCAATCGGCGCATGCTACTTCTATGAAGAAAGCGCCGCGCAAGACGGCCTGCTGGATGGCACGCACCCTACCCCCCTGGGAGTGGTCATTGTGGCTGCAAGCAACATTCACCCTCTGGCAGATGCCGTAGCCGGGATTGCTGCGGCGTGGGTCATGGGCAACACCATTATCTACAAGCCGGGTGAAAGCACCGCTTTGCTGGGGCATACACTATGGGAGCTGTTGCAGGAGGCCGGATTCAACGATCCGGATGTGCAATTCGTACCCTGTTTGGACAACCAAATCGCGCGGAAGCTCATGTCGAGTTCCCGCGTGGGTGGCGTTGTATTCAGCGGTAGCAAAGCAGAGGCACGGCGGCTCATCCTTGAAAATCCCACCCAGAAGGTACTGACCTCCGGCGCAGGTGCTTCCAGCGTCTACCTGGCTCCCACGGCAGATTGGCACAAAGCCATCCGCGATGTACTGCATGCAGTCACACGCCGTTCGGGACAAAGCGTGCTTTGCCCACACGTACTTTTTGCCCATGCCGAGGTGTACGATAACCAAGCCTTTATCAACGCTCTCAAAGATGCCGCCAACAGTATCAGCGCACAGGCCGGCACACGAGAAAAAGCAGATTTAGGCCCCATCGGCCACCCGCTCAGCGCAGATGATTTGCAAGCACTGCGCAGCCAGAAAAACGGCTGGACGTGGCTTGCGCAGCCCATGGCTGCGGAGATAGACTCCCGCATCTGGACACCCGGCGTGTGCACGGGTATATCGTCAGCATCACAATTTGCCCGCCGCGTGGCAGGATTACCCATCTTGGGGGTGGTGCGCGTAGAAAGCACAGATGCGGCCATTCAGGCGCAGCAAAACGTTTCTGCCGGCAGAGCCGCCTCTATCTATTCGCATGACGAAGCGGAAATTGCTCATTGGAGCCGCTACATTGAATGCGCAACCCTCAGCATCAACTGCTGCGTGCAATACCGCCCCGGCTTACAACCCTGTGGTGCATGGGCTCCGGCTCTGTGCGGTGAAGCTGCTCTGCAGGGCTGCTCCAACTACATCACCGCCTTGGCTCAATGGCAAGAAACGGGGCGTCCCCAACGCCGCGGCAAGCAACGCAACATCCCCTTTGCCCCGTGGGATGCTCTCTCGCCCAAACCCAGCCCCGATGAAGCCATGCGCCTCACCACGGCCGCAGATTCCATCTCCTATTGGTGGGAAAATGAGTTTGGCATCACCCGCATCCTCAATCCACAGCCGGGGCAAGAAACAAGCCTTCGGTACAAACCCGCAAAACTTTGCATACGCGTTGGCAAAGCCACCTCGGATATTGATTTATCCATCTCGCTTATGGCAGCGCTCAAAGCCGGGTGCAATGTGCAAATCAGCACCGCTACGCTGCGGCCGTGGATGCCCCGCTGTCTGGAGCAACTGGGCGTGCCCTTCCAAGTGGAAAACAGAGCCGAATTCGAGAGCCGCTTTGCGGCCATGGCTTCTGATGGCATCTGGGTGCGAGACACAGCGGCCACCGAACAAACCCTCGCAGCTGCCGCAGCCTGCAACCTGCGCCTGAGCAACGATAGCGTGCTGGGCAACGCCCGCCTTGAGTTTTTACACTATCTGCGTGAACAGATTATCACCCGCTGTACAGCCCGCCACGGCAAGCTGTGAGCGATAACAAACCGCGCATCAATGCGCACGCTTTGAACTCATTTTTCCGTCTATTCAAAAGAAGCATCCCCATTCACATAGAACGGGGATGCTTCTTTGTGTAACTAAGACTTTCTGCTGAAACTAACGACTTACATGCAAGCCTTGAGGCGAGCCAAGATATTGTCCTTAGAGGTAGCACCCATGATGGTATCCACCACTTCGCCATTCTTGAAGAAGAGGAGCGTGGGAATGGAGCGGATGTTGTAGCGGGTGGCCAATGCGGAAGCTTCATCCACATTCACCTTGCCAACTTTAGCTACACCGGCCACTTCCTTTGCAACCTGGTCAACGATGGGGGAAATCATCTTGCAGGGACCACACCAAGTGGCCCAGAAATCCACCACCACGGGCACAGGAGAGGAAAGAACCTCTGCCTCGAAATTGCTTTCTGTAATCTGTAATGACATAGTATATGATGAGACGCTTCTGTTGAGTATCTGTTGAATTTTATTCTTCCTCTTCTGCCACTTCCTCAGATTCTTCTTCCTCAGCGGCACTTTCCTCTGATTCACTGTCATCGGAGGCGTAAGTAGCATCAACATCGGCACCGGCAGCTGCCGTGGGCTTGCCAAAGAGTCCCTCCGTCACACGGCCGGGAGTCTGATCAATACTATACTGCATCCAGCACAGGAAAGCCATGAGCAAAATAGCCACAATGCCCAAGCCAAGAAGCACAGGGTGCATCTTCTGGGGTTCTTCATCTTCCTCCACGTCCTTGGGACGGCTGAAACCGGCGGGTTTGGTAAAGCCGGCAGGCTTGGCAAAACCGGCGGGCTTGGCGATGGGGGCAGTAGCTGCGGGCATAGCTGCAGTGGGTGCAGCCGAATCTGCCTCAGGCTTAGCGGGCTTGGAAGCCGGCATAGGAACTGTGGCGGCCGCCGGAGCGGGAGCTGCTGCAGGAGCCACGGGGGCAGCAGGCTTGGGCGGCACTGGAGCGCCGGGAGCCACGGGCTTGGGAGCGCCGGGGGCGGCAGGACGAGAGGGCATGCTCAGCGGGACAGTAGGAGCAGGCCGCGGAGCCGCGGGAGCTGCCGGGCGAGCCGGAGCAGAAGGAGCCAACGGCACAGTAGAAGCCGGAGCGGAAGGGGGCACGGGAGCACCGGCAGGACGAGCGGGTGCAGAACGAACAGGAGCCACAGGTGCGGTAGGCGCAGCCGGTGCAGCCGGACGAGGCGGCACGGGGACAGCAGGACGAGGAACCGAGGGAGGCACGGGAGCTGCGGGTGCAGCCGGACGAACAGGTGCGGGAGGCGGAGGTGGTGTGCTCATAGCGTCAGTAAAGTCTATAACCGCAAGTGCGGATTTCCCTTATTTTGCATTTTTTTCTGTCTAATGCAAGCTGAAAACGCCCGCAGAAGCTATTTTTTTGCAACAAATGGCAGCTTGCGCATTTTTTCATGCAGCACCCCTCGAAAAACGCAGCAGAAAAGCCGCTTTTCCAGGGGAAAGGAGACGTCATTCGGTGCAATGAATCGAGAAGTTTTTTTACTTTGGAGAGGATTGATTCGGTACACCCCATCTGCGGTAAAGGGATGGCTTACCGCCGGGTTCCATAGGCTGTTGCCATGAGTGGTCCTCCGGCACGCCCAGAGCATTGAGCGTAGCAGCATCCGCTCTGCACACATTCACAAATGCCTTGCGGCGGGGGCTACCTCCTTCCGTCCAGGTTTTCACACCTCGTCGCCAAGCAGTGAGCGGCATGAAGCGATTCACGCGGAAAGCATAGTTGAACATAGAACGAGCTCTACCGAGGCGGCCTGCACTCATCTCCAATTGAGCCCATTGCAGCAGATTCATAGAGTAGTAAGAAGGCCACGCAGTAAGCATGCATTCATCCATACCATCGCCGACATAGTATCGGCGCAGCAATTTTTCCACGGCTTCGCACTTTGCCTGGCGGCTCATTGTTTCTGCCAGCAGCACCACAGTAAAGAGCTGTTTGGGATTGGCATGGTGCACCTGCCAAAGCAAAGCCTCCGTTTTCTCCCAATCCGGTTCCACATCATATGGCAGGAGGGCGTAGCAATCCATGACAGCGGGGTCCGGATAATGCTGCACCACCTGCCCCAGGAAATCGCGCAACTCCGGGGTGGGTTTGCCTTCTTTCACCATTTGGTCGTATGTCCACTGTGCCACCCAGGCGGCAGACGTTCGCTGATACAATTTCCACCCGCCGAAAAGCACACCGCATCCCAACAAAACAAGTGCCAGTTTACCAACCACACCTTGAGCGCGCACCGGAATCATGCGGGGGCCACTTCCCTCTGCCCAGTGGCGACCCAGCGAGGCCAACGAAAACTCTGCCCGAACACGGGGAGAAATGAGCAAGCCGCAACAAAAAGCTGCCATGGTAGCCAGCGCAAAATCATGCCACACAAAATCCGTAATAGCTGCAACAGCCAGTATTGCGAGCGACATGAGTGCCATGGCAATCTTGATGCGGCGAGCCTTGTCCACGGCATCCGACACCAGCGACAAGCACCCGCCCCCGATGTGCACCAACAGCACGGCCAACATGAGCAGCACCCCGATTGGGCCGTAATCCACCCATGCCTGCAAGTACTCATTGTGCGCAAAGTTAGGGGTAGCCCATTCATTGAAAATGGGGATGATTTCCCATTGAGATGCCCCCACACCGAAGCCCCACGCAGGAGCATCCGGAATCACTTGGCACAGATTACTCCATATCAGGTAGCGCAAGTGCGTATCAATCCCGGTGAATATCTGCCGGAGCAATTCGCCAAAGCACAAATCGTACAAACCTATACCCAACAACGAAATCAACGAAAGCCCCACCAACACGGTCCACACACCTACACGCTGCCCCGCATACAATCGCAACACCAACCACAGGATCCAACCCACTACCGCCGTTAGCGGCAACACCAACCACACCACACGAGATCCGCAGAAAAACGACATAGCAATTGCCCCCAGTCCCAGCACAGCTTGTACTATGCCACTCATGCTCCAGCCACCTTGCCACAAGGCTCGCCACAGAAGAACGGCCCCGCCCAAGGCCAAGAATAATGCCGCAAAATTCTTATACAAGAACAGCGTGACGTAGGGGGAGTTGGGGCCGGTCAGGCTCATCGCAGGACGCCCCAACCACCATATTTCAGCAGCCGGATGTTGCATCACCACAAAAGCCACCATATTGGCCAATAAAGCCAATGCAAGAACCCAAGCCAAGCATCGGCTTCCTTTCAACTGCCCGGCATACACTCCGGCCACGTAAAAAACGGCACAGCTTAAAATAAGCGCCGATTCCCGCCAAGATTCCACCACGGCATAACTGTGCTCACAACGCAGCAGAAAATACCCCCCCACACCCAAAGATAACCAAGCCGGTAGCGGCATGCGCACAAACTTCCGGCCTCTCAATATTCCCAGCACCATCAACAGCACCACCAAGGCTATACCCGCCATATACGGCAGCGCAGAATACGCATGCGCATCCACCGCGCACATTGACACCAGCCACAGCAGTACCAGCAAACACCCCGCCACTCTACCCACAGCGCTTTCCGAAAACCGTTGTCTCACTATACCCTCCGGCATGGCTCTACCTTAGCAAATCTCATTTACCAAATCAAGAAAATGAACTTCACCGCCAGAAAATGCACCCGCCGACTCTCGCTACCCTACACGCTCCCCCGGAAGGTTTCTTCTTGACGGCGCACGCCTGTTGTGTCAAATTGGCGCAGACATGAAGCTACTGCTCACTCTCACGGATCAAAGTTTTACCGCCACCAAATCAGTAGGCATCTTCAATGTATCCATGGGGTTAGCACGTGGTCTGATGCAATGTCCCCAAGTGAGTGAGCTGCACATCTTGGGCAACAATGAATGTGCAGCAGCTTTTGCGGACAGCCCCGCTCATGTGCACCTGCATGAGCTGCAACGACCTGTTCCCCGGCGTTTCGGGCGCGTGTACTGGGATCAGATCGGGCTCCCGGCAGCCATCCGCCGCATCCGCCCTGATTGGGCTCTGCTGCCCAAAGGCTACCCACCTTTCTTCCCTATGCTGGGCACCACAAAGCTGGCCTGCTACCTGCACGATGTCAACTGGGAATACTACGAAAAACAGGGCAAATCCGCAGCTTCCCCATTCCCGGCACATGAGCTACTTTACTTCCGCACCTTGGCCATGCGCGCCCTCACGGCCTCACAGCTCGTGCTCACCTCCACCCAATTCAACAAGCAACGCTACCTCGAATACGTACCCCAAGCACGGGTGGCCGTCGTGGGCATCGGGTTCGATACCCCCCCTTGCTCCCGCCCCCCCCACGGCAAGGATATCATCTTCTTTACCTCCTCCTACCCCCACAAGCTTACAGCACTCGGTATTGAGCGACTGCAACGCTGGTTACAGCAATCCCCCGATGCTGCAGATACATGTATCCATGCCATTGGCGCCCTCCCCCCCGGCACCACGCTCCCCGATGCCCGTTGGATTCACCACGGCCGCATCCCCCAAGCGGAGCTGCAGCAGCTCATATCCACCACCTGCCGCGTAGCCGTGTACTTCTCAGACTACGAAGGATTCGGCATGCCGCCGGTCGAATGCCTCCGGGCAGGACTTCCCTGCGTCTCCTCGGATTTACCACCCATCCGCGAAAACATCCCCGCCTCCTACCTTTTCGACAACGCAGATGAACAATCCTTCATCCGCACCATGAACGCAGCCTACCATGCCACCGACCCTCCCTTGTGCCCCGCCTATCCCACCTGGGCTCAGGTCGCACAACGATGTGTGCAAGCCATGAGCTGATAGTGCCCAAGGCTTCTAAAATCAAAAAATTACCAAAAATCCTGCTCAACGGGGGATTTTCGGTAATTTCTCCTCGTGTTATGACACTTTTTTCTTGTCAAATGGCTTGTGTATTGTTACCATGTGAGCGCAATCCAAGACATGAAGCACATCTTACACATCATTCTGGCTGTGTGTGCCTTGTTGCTACTGGACGGCTGCCAGCAGCAACAGCAACTCCAGCAGAACGCCCGTACGCCGGCGTACGTGTACCGCAAGGGGTACACCGCTATCCTGCGCAACGGGCGAGCCATCGCGCCGCCGCATGCGCCGCGATGCATCAAGCGTGCCATTGCCGCGGGAAACAAGATTATCCGCAAGCCCTATCGCTTAGGAGGCGGGCATCGCAGCCACGTGGATTCAGCCTATGATTGCTCCGGCTCGGTAGCTTTCGTGCTGCGAGAGGCAGGCATGCTCAAAGATGGAGCCGCGCCCTCCTCGGGGGATTTCCTGCGCTGGGGGCGACCGGGCTTTGGCAAGTGGCTCACCGTGTATGCCAAGCGCGGGCATGTCTTTTTGATTGTAGCAGGGCTGCGTTTCGACACCTCCGGCAGCGGGCGGCGAGTAGGGCCGCGCTGGTATGAGAAATCGCGCGCATGTGGTGGTTTCAAGGTGCGCCACATCCCCGGCTACTAACGCATTTCCTTAAAGATGAACGAAGAAAACGAACGCAACCACGGCACCCAGCGCATTGATGCGATTATGCAGCGTTGGGGGCTGGAAAACCACGATCTTGTTACCGTATCGCTGGAACAACTCACCCACAAGCAGGTGCAAAAAGCCCGCCAGGGGCGGCAGCTCACCCTCAAAATGATGCAGAAGGTAGCCCGCGCACTGAATGTTGCCATCTGGGAAAAACTGGCAGCAGCAGATCGCGAGCTGTACTACGAGTACATCCACCGCGATTTATTCTCCTACGCCAAGGGCTACGATCCCAACTGGCCCGACCCCAACAGCAACCTCAAGCCCCGCGAGGAGTAACACCATGGCACAGAGCGTGACCGAACTGCTGGCGCGCCTGAAGTGGGCTGTGGAAGCAGAAGTGGGGGAACAAAGTGTTGTTGGCGAAATCGGCTCTTGCAAAACAGCCGGCAGCGGGCACGTGTACTTCACCCTCAAAGATGCCACCGCGCAGTTGCAATGCGTGATGTACCGCTACCAAGCCGCCGCCGGTCGGGTGCGTCTGCGCGAGGGGATGCAAGTGGAGTTGGCCGGCAAAGCTACTGTGTGGGAGGGGCGCGGCTCGCTGCAATTTATCGTCAGCCGCGTAAAAGAAGCCGGAACAGGTAGCTTGCAGCAGCAATTCGAAGCACTCAAACGCAAGCTGGAAGCCGAGGGCCTTTTTGCAACCGCTCGCAAGCGTCCCCTACCCGCCTTTCCTCAGAGTGTCGGCCTCATTACCTCTGCCACCGGGGCGGTCATCCAAGACATGCGCCACCGGCTGGAGCAGCGAGCCCCGTGGATGCAAGCCTACCTTCTACCTGTGCAAGTACAAGGCAAAGGGGCAGAATACGGCATTGCAAGCGCCATCAACCGCTGGAGTAGCCCCGAAGAAAACAAGCTGCCACGGGTGGACTACATTATCATTGCTCGTGGGGGTGGTTCCATGGAAGACCTGTGGTGCTTCAACGAAGAAGTAGTCGCGCGCGCCATCGCATCCTGTAGCGTGCCGGTCATCTCCGCAGTGGGGCATGAAACAGATTTCACCATTGCTGATTTTGTGGCAGACCTGCGCGCCCCTACCCCCACAGCTGCCATCGAACTGAGCACCCCCGATGCCGCCTCCATCGGCGCTTATTTGGATCAAACGCACCGGCAACTTCACCGGAGACTCGGCGCGGCGTTGGAATCAGCCCACCTGCGCCTACGCTTGGCAGAACAAAGCAAACTCCGCGCCCCCCAAGAAACACTTGCACCTTTCGCGCAGCGTTTGGATGAGCTGGAGGAAGACCTGCACTTCTCCTGCCGCCAGCGTCTGGAAGCTTTGTGCACCACTCTGCAAATCTACACCGCCAAAATTTCCCCTCGCGCGCTCCTCTCTGATATGGCGGCCACCCGCCAACAGCTTGACACCCGGGAAAAGCTCCTTCTCTCTGCCGCAAGCGCTGCGCTCGACCGCAAAAATGCTGCGCTGCGCGAAAAAGAAGCCACTATCACCGCAGCCAGCCCCCAAAATGCGCTTGACCGCGGGTTCGCCCTCGTACGCCGGCCTGATGGCAAGTTGGCCCGCAATGCCGCAGAGCTCCCCGCCGGCACCACATTGCACATCCGTTTGGCAGAGGGCGAAATCGGAGCCCGGGTTCTCTGAGTCCACCCCTTCCTCTACACTTTTTTGCACAAAATGTCATTTTTTTTGCAAAAAAGACTTGCAAACAGCTTCCGTCTCGTGTATATTTCCGCCGCACACAGTGCAGCAACCAATGCTCGGATGGCGGAATTGGTAGACGCGCTAGACTAAGGATCTAGTGGAGCGATCCGTGGGGGTTCGAGTCCCCCTTCGAGCATAAACCCTTGCAAGATTTGCAAGGGTTTTTCTTTTGCCTTGTATTTTGCAGCATCGGCGCTACAATGCCCGCGTGAACACGCCCACAGACCACCGGAAACAGCTGTATGAGGAGCTGCTGCACTACCGGCGCACGCACGCAGAACAAGCCGATGTAGCTCAGCGCATCCTCCACTTTGTGCAGCAGACACCGGATTGCTTTTGCCGCAGCCATGCAGCCGGCCACATCACAGGCTCAGCTTGGTTGGTGAGTCCGGATGGCACCCACGCGCTGCTCACCCTCCACCGCAAGTTGGGGCGTTGGTTGCAGCCGGGCGGGCATGCAGATGGCTGCTGCGACACCCTCGCCACCGCCCTGCGGGAAGCGACAGAGGAAAGCGGCATCGCGGGTATCATACCGCTGCGGCGTGAGATTTACGATGTGGATATTCACCGCATTCCGGCGCGAGCACAGGAGCCGGAGCACTTGCACTACGATATTCGTTACTTGCTGCGGACTCCGCACACGCAATTTTTCGTCTCACATGAGTCCGACTCCTTGGCATGGTGGTCACCACAGGATTTTGCTGAACGCCATGCGGAGCTGGATGAAGCCGTACTGCGCATGGCGCGCACATGGGTAAAGGAGCAAGGTCTGGCAGCATCCCCTTTTTAGCTTGCCCCGCAGCGGGAAATGCACTATAAGAGTGGGACGCAAAATACATCCTATCTCTCCCGCTCACCGACATGAAGAGATTTTTTCTCCTACTGGCCGCCGGCTGCACACTGAGTCCTGCGCAGGATCCCTGCGTGGAAACCGGCGTATTGAGTTACCGCCGCAGTTACCGAATCCCCACAATTGAAGGGACACCCCGTATGACGTTGGAACTGGCCTTCACCCCGCCTGCGGGATTTGTGGTGCGGGAGCAAGCAGAATTGAACGGTACCATCAAAGGAAAAGATGCCACAGGCAGGAGTATCGAGTGCAAAGCCTCCGCCCTGAGCATCTGCACCCAAAAAAACGGTAGTGCCCGAACGGAACTTGCACTTAGCCCCCACCCCAAGGGCGACTGGTTGCATTTGCAAGGCCGGGTGAAACTCACCTTGGCAGCGGATGTAGCTCTGCAGCCACGCCATAAGCTCTCCCTTACTGAACCATCGGAATTCACCCTGAGTGGCATAACCTACAAATCCACCCCGGCCTTGAGTAACAAAGCAAAAGGAAACATGGAGCGCGGTCAACTGCAAACAGCAGAGCTAACTCTCTCCTACCCCTCCACGGTAAATATACTGCATATTTGCCGCATTTGGGAAGATGCGGATATTGAGGATTCACCAGCCCACCGCCAAGAGCTCAGCACAAGCCCGGAAAAGGGCAAAGATGGCAGCACACACCTACGCGTCACCTTATGGGATGCACAGCCGCAGGAAGTGATCGAAATTGTCACCTGCGGAAAGCTTCACACCATCGAAGTCCCCGTAGACTTGCATTTGAACCTGGGAGGGCAAATACCGGCCACGGAGATTCCTACCCCCACCGCCAAACAATGAAACCGGAAACTTTAATGTTGATATGGATGTTGGGTAGCAGTCTTGCTGCTGCAGAGAAAGCGCCATCTCCCCTGATTAAAGCCGAACTGGACAGCATAGAATGCAACTTCGCTCCGCAAGAGCAGCAGCCTCCCTGCACCATTCGTATTCATTTGCTGCCGCAAAAAGGCATCAGCATCACCCCCACCAAAGCCGGAGACAGTCCGCACGAGCCCCTGCAATGCATGGATGGCACGGGGCGCCTCTTGCTGGGTACGTTCCGCGAGTGGGAACATTGCTACGATGGGAACGATGCCTGCTATACAGCAGTATATGATTTTTTCACCGTTCCGCAAGGTAGCACCATCACGGTAGACACACACATCTCCGTACCCATCACCCGCCCGGAAGCAAAAGCTCCTATCATTCCTTTCTCCCCCAAAGAAAAAAAACAGCTCGAAATATCAGGTCGCGTCATCACCATTGAGCCTATCGAAACGACACCGGAAGCTAAGCACGCCGCACAGATGACATTCGCCATTATTTACGACCACCCTGATACGAAGAAGCTGCTGAAGCTTTGCGATACCAAAGGAGCTCCCCTGCAATACCAGGAACGAATCAAAACCACCGACACAGCCCAAAACAGATGGGGACAATCGACGCGAGTCGTCTACATTCTGGATGCCGCCAAACGCTCCCCGCAAACAGCCATCACCATCATACCCACCGCCACGACAGAACGTGTACCGCTGCGCTTTCGCGCCAGCATAGGAGCGCTGGATGAGAACCCAACCCCACAAACTGCAAAATAGCACCACCTGTGCGTTTTTCTCTTGCAGCAGCCTGCCCAAGCACTTATAATACGAACACCATGGAAACGCCTCTGGATATCATCTGCAAAGAATCCTCCGACTACGCGGCAAAGCTGGACAACATGCCGCAAGCCTCCCCCGAGTTGCGCACATTGACCAACCGCGCAGCCAGAGAAATACGGCGCAGTCTGGCACGTTTTGATTCCAAGCTCTTGCTCATGGCAACCATCGGGTCGGTAAAAAGCGGCAAATCCACCCTCACCAACTGCCTGACACACCGCAATCTTTGCGCCACCAAGCTGGGTATCGAAACCACACGCCTTCCCATGGTCATCTTGGCGAGCGATGATGGCACAGAGCGCATGGAACTTTTTTCTCCCTTGGCAGCAGATACGCTGAGCGAGCAGGAACTCTTTGAACTGGTGATTGATTATCTGCGCCACGTGGCTCCACCCGAATTCGAGGAAAAAGTGGCCATTGAGCGCCGCAACCTCTCGCAAGCCAACTTGGATGCATGGGCCATGGGGCATACCTCTGCCAGCTGTGCCGCCATTTTCCTGGTAGAGCCCACGGCTCGGCTGCTGGAGGCCGGTATCGGCATTGTCGATATGCCGGGCATGGACGGGCTCACCTCCAACTGGCACGATGAAAAGCTGCACGATTGGATGAATGAGAATGCAGACTACTTCCTGCTGGTGCAGAGCTCGTTTGCCGCCCTCACGCCGGACACGCGCGACTATCTTCGTGCAGCGATGGAGCGCTCGCAACGCCCTATCCGCGTGGTTCAAAACCGCATCGAAGCTCAATTCTGGCTCAGCCCCGATGAGCAGGTGGAGCAGCAGGAACGCCAACAAATCAACACCCAAAAGCAACTCAGCGACTTCATTCGCAAGGTCATCCCCGGCAGCTGGGTGAATGCCGGGCTGGCCTGGTGGCAACAAGATAACAAGTTCCGCAGCCCCGATACTCCCCTGCCCACCCAAGCACCGGGTAGCAAATCCAACCTTTCCTTGCTGGAGGATGAAATCCTGGCAGATTTGCACAACCCGGAAGTGACGCTGCGCCGCAATTCGGCAGACTACTTGCTCAAAACGCTGGAGAGTTTGGACTCTCGCCTCAAGGATTTCACCAAGAACAGTCAAAATCACATTTCCAACGTGCACCGCATCCAAGCAGACGTGCACAAGCTGCTGGATTCTGCCCGCGTACGCGAAGCCATTGAAAGCAACAACCTGAAAGACGGCCGCATGCGTTGTAAATACTTGGCTGACCAAGCGCGCCAAGCCCTATACACCCGCTTGGATGCCATTCTGGATTTGGCCGTGGATGGCTATTTCCCTGCCGACTGGATGGCCAACGACATGATGGCCCAAGAGCTCAACCGCATCCGCACCAAGGTGGAAAACGACCTCGGAGATTTGGCTGCGGAGCAGGAAACGCACGTCCTTGCTCCCACCAAAATCTGCGAACTTACCGAGCTGGAAAAAGAAAAGATTGAAACCTGTGCCGCCATCCTTGGCCGACGCAAAGCGGCAGACATCGAAAAGGACTACACTAAGGCCATCATCAACGTATGGGAGCATGTGCCGCTGGATTGCAGCCCTGTACCCCTTGGCGAACTCAAGGAAACGTCCTTCATGGGCATGATTAACCGCAGCTGCAGCTACAACAAAACTGCCCCGGAGTGGCGCCGCGCCGGCCGAGAAGCCATTGCCGCCCGTCTGGAGCATTGGAGCCGCCGCGTAAGTGAAGCGCTGGATATGTTTGTTTCCCGCCGCGTCAAGGCGCTGGAAGATTGTCTTCTGCGCGAGCTCAAGAGCTACGAGGAAGCCGAACAAACCGGGCGCTCTATTGCCGCAGCCGAAAAGGACATTGAAATCATCTCCGGTCTGCGTGCCAAATTAGCGCCAACACTGCTCAAAGCTCGCCAGCTCAAGGCAACTCAATAAGGTAAAGCGCTGCCGGGGAAGAAACAGGGTTCTAAACCTTGTTTTTCAGGACCACCACGAAGGGGATGGACCTATCAACACCGTACCTTGTGTTAAAAGTCGACAATGACTTTCTGAGGGATGACAATGATTCAGGAACGATAACAAAAACGCAAAACCTCATTTCCTGACACAACGAGCGTTGATATATATTATTGGTTCACAGCTTGCTGCAACGCTTGCAATGCCTCCAGGTGGCGTTTGTGAGCGGCTTCCACTTCATCCAGCGCTTGTTCCAATTCTTCCGGCGTTTTCCAACCTTGCCGTGATTTATCGTCAAACTTCCGCTTGATGAGGTCATACTCGGTCGCGGCAGCGGCGGCATCTTTCATTTTCTGTGCCAATGGGGAAACGGGGTCATCCTCCTTTTGGGGCATAGCATCCAAAGAACCTAACAACTCAAGCTCTGTAAGATCCGGCACCATGGGCGGGTTTTGCAGGGGGACAGTCAGGAATCCTTTGGCAGCAGCAGGAGCCAAAAACTCTGCCTGCCGGGGTTGCTCGGCGGGGGTGGTCTGTTCTGCCACAGCAGAAGCCGCATCCCCAAACAATGGGAGATAATACAGAACCGCGCCCACCGCAGCCAATATCACAAGCCCACAAGCAACGGCTAATGGCCAACGGTGCCGAGTGCGTTTCCCCCGCATTTCTGCAAGCCAAGCAGCGGCATCGGCATAGCGCTCTGCAATAAGCGGACGCGATGCCCGCACAAGAGATTGTGAAAACGTGCGGTGATAGCGTTTGAGCGATTCCGCCGGTATCAGCGCCAAAAATGTATGAGCCAAGGCGTACAAATCAGACCAAGGGCCGACCTCCCCATGTGGCAGGAACTGCTCCGGCGGGGCATAGCCGGGAGAACCGATGAGTGTCAGCGTTGTTTCCGGGGAACCAAGCATCGCGGCACCAAAATCAATCAGCACAGGTGTACCATCCTCTCGCACAATGATATTGCCCGGTTTAATATCCCGATGCAATACGCCACACCGATGAATGTAGACCAATACCTCCAGCAAGCTTTGCAATACCCCCTCAACTCGCTCACACTCCTGCACGTGCTCCGGCAACCAATCGGCCAAGGACTGCCCCTCTACATAGTCCATCACCATGTAAGCGGTGTCCAATGCCATAAAAATATCATGCACTTGCACCACACCGGGGTGACACAACCCGGCCAATATACGCGCCTCCCGGCAAAAATGGTCTAACGAGCGGGCGTACAGTTCACCATCAAGCGCCTGCACATCGGCCATGCCCGGCAATCGCGTACACAGTCCATGCGGCAAATGCTCCTTGAGCACAACAGCCCGCTCCAGCTGGCTGTCATACGCCCTATAACTCACACCACCGCCGCCGCGTCCCAATACCGAGCGTATCTCATACACGCCCAATACTGTTCTCTCCGGCAGTGGGGCAGCATTCATGCTATCTCATTCGGCAGGCAGAACTTTATTCTCCCGGAAGCAACACCTTGCGCGTACTCACTGTCGGTGCATTACCATCGGAAGCACTCACCAACCGCGCAATGGCAGAAGCCACCATCTGCTCCATCGTTGTACCATCTGCTGCCGCTCTTGCAGCCAAGCGATTATACATGGATGATTCTAACTGTACAGTAAGAGAAAAACTAGTCTGCACACTCACTCCGGACATCACCCCCATCTGAGTCGAGCAGGATACCGAAGGCAACTGTACCATCACTCTCTTCAACAATTGTTCCTTGAGCGGCGGTATGTTCTTTTGGCTCATCCAGTTGCGCACCGTAATCTCCGATACACCACACTGCTCTGCTACCCAACGATACCCCAAGCCGTGAGCCCGAAGCCACTGCTTCATCTCTTTCTTAAACTCTGTTTGCTCGTCCCCCATCGTTCCGCGTTGAGTTTAACACTATAAACGCCAAAGTCAAGATTTTCCGAGTCGCTATAAAGCAAAAACTGATGCCGTTTGGCATGTATGTTGCTTATTGCTCACATGCATTGTCACCGGCCAAAGCCACAATCGCGTTTGCCACCAGCTCCTCCACACTCACCCCTTGGCTCTGGGCCAAACTCAACAGCGATTTATAGGTGTACACATCGATGTGCAGCTGCATTACCGATACAATATCTTTTTGCGACTCTACTCGCCTGTTTAAAGACATCGAATCCCCCATTCTTGTCCCTTTGAGCGTTTTATTAACCCTTTCTTTCTCGTTAAGCGGCTTCACGAGCGACATCATAACCTCAAATTTTGCATTTGTAAATGCTATTTTTGCTATTTTTTCTTGACTTTTTATCTTTTTGAGATAACTCTATAATCACAAAGCAAATTTCTTACACCGCTATGAACAAATTCGCCAGTTTTACAATAGGTATCATGCTGCTTGCGCATCCGCTATATGCCGTGGAAGTGGAAGCTGAAGGGCGGGCAGCAGGAGATGCCCCGGCCGCGAGGCAACAAGCTCTTACGGATGCTCTGCGAGAAGCCGTACGCTCCGGCGCAGGTGTTGATTTGGTGAGCGAGAGCCAGATGGAAAACTTTGAGCTGCAATTTGATCGCACCTTTTCAAAGGCGAGGGGCTACGTAAAAAAGTATGAAGTACTCACCGCCGGGTTGACAGAAGATGGCTTTTACACCGTCAAAATCAAAGCGGATGTAGGCGACAAGGCACCCGCCGCCAACGATACGCTGACCTTCCAAATGATGGCACGAGAACACGAGGCTCCACGCATTGCCATTCAAATAGACGAACAGATAGAAGGCGTGCAGAACGGGACGCTCTCTTCCGACTGGTTGCGCAATACTGCCATCAAGTGCGGCTTGCGTGTGGTAGATTTGAACAATGCCCAAGGCCATGGAGGCATGCTGGCCAAGCGCGCTGAAACGCTGGGGCGCACCACAGAATCCACCCTGCGCAAGGATGGCGTTGTGTCGGCCTGCGATTATATCATTGAAGGCAACATTGTGGGCAGTGCCGCCGGCACACAATCATTCTATGGTAGCAAAGCCGGCAAAAAATATTCGCTGGGACTCAACATGACCGTGCGCGATGCCGCCACCGGCGCTATCGTGCTGACAGAAAACCCGGAATCGCGCGATATTCTCATCCGCAACGTATCCTCCGACACCGCAGCTGCGCGCGAAGCTGTGCGCCAGCTCATGGAGGGTTCCCCGCGCATCGCAGAATCAGATAGCGGGTGGAAACTCATCCGCCGCATCTTTGCCCACTGGGCTGCGGAAATGGATTTGGGCGCTACCATCAAGCTGGAATTTGTGGGGCTGGATTTGGACACAGCCAACAAGCTGAAAGCGGAGCTGGAAAAACAAACAGCCGTGGGTGCTGTGTGGATTCGCAGCATAGATGCTGCGGCCGTCTCCGTGCTGGAATGCGAATCCCGCCTGAACGCGCCGGATTTAGCCAAAGTCATCTCCGGCATCCTGCCGGGATATGGCTTGGATCGCTCCGAAAAGCGCTACCTCTCTTTCCGCAAAGGCATGGTGAACAAAGAGCAAGAGGCAACAGCCGGCAACTCCGGCGAAAAAAGCGGGCTTGATTTGTGGCAAATCATCACCGGTGTCATCGTCACCACCGTGGGCGGTATCTCAGCTCTCATTTTCGGTATCGTCAAGAAGAAAATGGGAGTTGAGTAATGCACATTTTCTCGTACAACACCTAAACGCCATGAATATCAAAAAAACAGTCACCGGCATTCTGGTATCTGCTGCAACATTCGTACTTGCATCCTGCGGCGTGCAAATCCAAATGGAAAACGCCGAACCGGCTCAAACGAACCTTGGGCGCGGCACCATGATTCGCTTCGCGCGTCCCGGAGATAAAATTTCACGGAAGCTGTGCCATGCCATTGCCAACCGTATTATCCAAGATGGGTACTACACCATCCGTTCAGGCAAAACGGACGGTCGCATGGTGTTCTTGGAAATAATGAATGCCAAACTGAAAACAACAACAAGTAGCAATTCCAGCTACACAGACTTGATTGCAACCATCCGCATCAGGGATTATGTTGATCGCGAATTGTACCGTACCAGAATTAAAGAAAGAGTGGATGAGGATTCATACGACAATCTGTATGTAGATGATGCTTGCCGCGCCATCGCACTCACAGTTATGCAGGATCTTACCCCCCACTCTGTTACGTACAAAGAAAAGGTCTCCCCCGACGATGACAACCCCAGTCTCGAACTGGCAGCCAAGGCCTGCGCCGCCGGCAACTGGGAGCAAGGCAAGCACTATGCCCGGCAAGCCATCACCGCGCGACCCGATGATCCGGAAGCTTATTACCTGATGGGGCTCATCGAACGCAATGCCCTTAACTACGCACAATCGACCGCTTATTTTGAAAAAGCTGACTCTATCGATTCCGAGAGCAAGTACAAAGCAGCTATCATCAAGAATGCCACACTTGCCACAAAAGATGAACACGTCCGCCAACAACTCTCCAACTAAAGCACCATATCACATCATGAATACGCAAATCACCATTCTTTGTGCCGCCATCTGCACCGCAGGTGTGCTGGCGCCCACTGCTACCGCAGCGCCCACCGTCACCATCAAGAAAGATGCCGTTTCCAACCTGCCGGAAATCTGGAAATCCGTCCCCACAGCCAAGCGCTTGCAATATGTTCGCGCCGCAGAACTGGATGCCACCCGCATCTTGGCCGAACGCATCTTGGGGATTGCTCTGGAAGGCAACACCACCGTCAAAGACTTAGCCGCAGCAGATGATACTGTAAAAGGTTCACTTGCGGTCACACTCAAAGGTGTCAAGACCGTGGGCAAGCCTACCTATCATGATGATGGCCGCGTGGAAGTTATCCGCGCCGTCAAGACCCGCACGTTGGTAGAATCTCTCGTCACCAAGCTGGGCAGCAAAAGCTCCAAAGTGGTGCAGGAAACCATCACCGCAGAGATTGATGCTTTGGGCAATGCCGCCATTCCCGGCTCCGATGGCCACGCCCGCGTGATGGCCAAGCGTGCCGGCGAACTGGATGTATACCGCCGCTTGTCAGAACGCGTAGCGGGTGTACAAATCACCTCCGACTCCACCATGAAAGACTTTGCCGTGCAGAACGATGAAATCAAAGCGGCGTTCTCCAACTGCATCAAATCAGCAGAAATCACCGGCATATCATATTTGGAAGACAACTCGGCAGAAGTAACAGCCACCCTCAAGATCGGGCCGCTGGTGCGGCTCATCACCAAGGCCATTGCAGCCGATGGCAAGGTACTGAAATCGGAGGAAAAGACCGAGCAATTGACCTTGGAAGAAACCGGCGTGGGCGCTCCCCCCAGCGCGGGAGAGAAAGCACCTGCCGCCACCGCTCCCACCACCACGGAGATTGATATGATCATCAGCACTGCGCTGGAAACGAAAACATCCCTTTAATTCACCCCCACCATGAAACGCGCACACCATCTCGTGCTCGTTGCCGCCGTGTTGTCGCTTGCCTCTTGCGGGGCGAGCGACACACCGTCCGCACCGGCAACAGCTCCCACACCGGTCGTGGCTCCCCCGTCCACAACAGCTCAGGCAGCGGATACCGCAACCAAAACCAAGCTCACTCAGAAAAAAGAGGCCACCCAACAAAAAGCCGCCAAGGCTGTAAAAAAAGCCACAGCTCCTGTCAAAGAAACCATCAAGAAAACGCAAACCGTCATCAGCACGGAAACCATCGTCAGCTAATCCCGCCATGAAACTCTCTGCATTCCTTCCCCTAGCCGCTGCCGTAGTAGCACCGCTGAGCTCAGCCGCCGAACAAGATCCCTTCGACAAGCTGGCGGCCTCGCTCGTCAAAAAGATGCCCGCTTCCGACAAACCCATCAACATCGGCGTGGGCAACTTCGTATACTCCAACACGCCCATGATGTCCCCGCTCTCCACCGTCATCCGCGAAGAGCTGGAAATCGCCCTCCCCAAATCCAACAAAGTCAAAGTCATCACCCGCGCCAATCTTGACCAACTGGAAATGGAAGGCGAATTTCAAACAACCGATTTAGTCGAACCCGGCACCACCATTGATAAAGTCACCGTTGAAGGTGTGGAGGGCATCGTGCGCGGCCGCTTCATCACCGATGGTCGCACCGTTACTCTCTACACGGAAATTGCTTGGCTGCAAGGCGGCAATATCACCAAAGATAAAGTCAGTTGGCCCATCAACGCCGTAGCCGGCCGTGTGTGGCCGGATAAAACCACCGGTGAAGCCACCGAAATGATTGAACCGCAAAACGCGGAGCAATCCATGGAAGGCATCGAGGAAGTCACCAATGCCAAGCTGCTCAACATCAAGCAGGATTTCCCCATCGAGCTGCGCACCATGGATGGCGAGCGCGCCTACAAAGAGGGGGATACCATCTCCTTCCGCGTCAAGTCTCCCAAGGCTTGCCACATAGCTGTTATCTGCCACCAGAGCGATGGTACTTCAGTCGTTCTCTTCCCCAACAAATGGCACAAAGATACCCTCATCCCCGCCTACAGATGGGTGAATGTACCCGGTGCGCTCAAAGCCGGCTTTGAAATTGAAATCGCCGAGCCCTTTGGCTCCGATGTGGTGCAAGTCATCGCCTGCACGGACTCCAACTCCCTGCACAAAGAAATCAAGGGGATGGCCTCTGCCGCCACAGAAGATGAACCCTACGGCGTGATGACGCGCGGTATGGTGGTCAAGAAAGTGAAAAAAGCCAGCGCGGCAGATGTAGGCAAAGACACCCTCTGGAGCGAGAAACACATCGTTGTTTCCACCTTCCCGGCAGAGTAAGCGATATTCCGCCTGCAAAATCCGCGCGTTCACTCCAAAGTCAGCATCAATTATTGCTCCGGCGATAAAACATTCTTGATGCATATCGCCCGTTGATGCTCGCAAACGTCCGTTTTACCATCCAATCAATCACCTTCCTTTTCAAATTCCTCTCCATTACCTATGACCATGAATACGAAACATACACTCACCTTCCTTGCCCTCGCCGGCACATCCTTTGTATTGAGCTCTTGCTACTCCAATACATCGGGCATGATTTTCGATAAGACCTCATACAACGCCGGTGTCAAAGCCTCCGATATTAAATCCGGGCAAACCATCTACACAGATGGGAAGAACTACTACACCTACGTGCCCCGCTACCGCTACGATATGCCTTCCTACTTAGTCAACTTTGTAGGTTCGTACCGTAACCCTGATATAACACCAGAAGATAACAAAATATACGTTGTCAAAAAATCGCACGAACCGGAAATAAGCGAGCAAGGAACGCAATTGGTACAGCTTCAACCTGACTATGCCCGGTACCTCATGGGCAAAGGCCCTGCTCCGGCAGCCAGCACTCTGACAGCTGTGGATAACGATGTGCTGCATAAATGCATTGACAGAGAATACACAACCATGACCGGCAGCGACACCACCCTGCAGCAGTTTAATTACAGCAGTCCCAACGCCTTCTGGCTGTACACCGCCGGTGTTTTTGACTTCCTTTGCGTTGATATTCCCCTCACCTGCATCGGCAACGCCTGGTATTTTGTTGGCGGTGGGTTAGGGGTGAATTACGTATCAGAGGATGAACTCACCAACTTGTTGCGTCAGGAAAACAATCTCAAACAAGCAGCCGCTGCTCAGAAAGAAGCCAACCGTCGAGAAGCTGTCCGCCGAGCAAGCACTCCTACAGGAAACTTATCGAACGACCGTAGCATCATATATAAAGCCATCAGAAATTACAATTTCTCACGATTAGAGCAAATCGTCTATTCGACCGAAGTTAATAAAGAAGCCGTATTATCTGAACTGTGGAATGCCGCCATTGCAAGAAACGTTGAAGCCGTGCGCATCATGGTGAAAGTGTCGGGGCTGAACATCAATCATCAAAATTACCATGGCCGAACCATATTACACGTCATGGCCGAAAAAGGCTATACCGAAATTGTGCAACTCTTACTCACAGTCCCCGGTATTAGCGTTTATATTACCGACCATGCCGGTAGAATGCCTATCAACCAAGCCGCTATCAGTGGGCATCAAGACATCGTACGCTTATTGAAATCCGGCTCATACTATTAAATTGATTACTTCACCTCCCCTATGAAGAAAAAAGCTCTCTTTATCTCTCTGGGAGCCTCTCTTGTCCTGGCAAGTGGTGGTGGTGGCGGGGTCTATTGGTGGTACATGAACCGGCCGGAACAGCTCATGGCGCGGGCGCAAGAGTTGCTCACGGCCAATGATACTGCTGCTGCCACCACCATTCTCACGGATTTGGCGGCTCAGGGCTACCCCGAAGCCGACCAACAGCTCGCACAACTGCTCGCAGAAGGCAAAATAAGTGCCCCCGATGACACCACCACCGCCCGCTGGTGGCAACGGCTCGCAGAACAAGGCCACGAGCCAGCCATGCGCGAAATGGCCGATCGCTACGAACAGGGGCGCGGGGTAGAGCAAGATTGGGGCAAAGCCGCCCACTGGCTAAAACCATTTGCAGCCAAAGGAGAAGAAGAGGCCCTGCGCAAGCTGTGCGGATTGTACATGAGCGGTTCTCTCCCCATCAACGATGAGGCTATCAACTGGTACCGAGCAGCCGGCGATAAAGGCCAAAACGAAGCGACACGAGCCCTGGCCGATTGTTATGCCCAAGGAAAAGGGGTCGAAAAAAATCCTGTAGAAGCGGCCAAACTGTATGCACAAGTCATCACCCCGGATGATGCAGAGGGGCATTTTTTCATGGCCACTTGCTTGGCAGAAGCAGGGAAAATGGATGAAGCGCACCAGCATGAGCAAAAAGCGGCAGACCTTGGCCATGCTGGTGCCCAAGGCAACGTAGGGTGCAAATACTTTGATGAACGCCAATACACCCAAGCGACACCGCTGCTGCAAGCTGCTGCCAAGGCAGGTAATGCCCCTGCTGCTGCGCGCTTGGCTCTCTGTTTTGAGCATGGGCTGGGAGTGCCCCAAGATAAAGAGGAAGCCCGGCAATGGCAAGCAATCGCACAGCAAGGCGGTATTGATACAGCCACCCTGCCTTGCCCTACCCCTACTGTCTCTCAGGGCACGCTTTGTCTTTCCTCCCCCTTTGCCACCATGGCTGATACCAAAGACCTGCTTTCCTACCAAGAGGCTGTTGTCAAAAAAGCAGACCAAGAACAAGCGGAGGAGGGTTCAGAGTTCAAAGCAACAATTGGGATTTGTGATGCCAATAAAACCATTTCTCCCGTTTTCTACGAACGCTCCATCGATACGTTTAAGGGAAAATGTCTAATCGTCAACGATGACTTCATCGCCACCATCAAAAACGATGAAACCATTGATTTTTGGGATTCTCGCTCACTGCGCTACCATTTCTCTATCGTCGGGATGAGAAGGCAATCATCCGATGAATTTTACCAATGCGATGCCGAACACGGCCGCTTGGGGTACAGAGTACTCCCGATAGATAACGCAGCGTACTACGGCGGGTGGATGGGTTGCACGGCCATCAATTTCAACAACTTGCAAACAGAGTTCAACGTACAGGATACATTCGAGCTCTACGGCACCGCCCTCATCGACAACATACCCAAACAATCCGGAGAAGTGTTCAAACAACCGGTCTTTCGCCCCCTCAACAAACTTTCCCAACGCGTCCTTGTGGACGATCATTGGGTGTATTTTGAGCCAGCGAATCAACCGGAAAGAATCAAGAATTTTCCGGCGCTTCGTGATATTGAAGCAGAGTTCAGGTCTGTTTTGGGGCCTTTAGACGTAAGTGACATAGACCCGGCAACCCTCACCATCCATCGACAAGAAGCGCCCAAACAAAAGCCGGGGAAATCCGAGGCTTCCGCGCCGGAACTCACAGCGCGTGATATTCCGCAACTGGATAGTAAGAAAGAGTGGAAAGTAGGCCCCATTGAGGGGGATTTATATTTCATCACCTCGCTGTACGATGATTATGATTCGGATGCTCTCTACACCTACGTGTACAACAACAGCACCAAAACCCTCTACCCCGTGCTACCGGAAAGTGGCTTCGATGGCACACCGGAAGCCTTTGCCACGGCCGCCACTATCGGCGAATCAGATATAGCTTGGCACACCGTCACCCGATACAGCTGGGCCGTCAAGTTTCATTCTGAATGGATGGGGGACTGTGTATGGGATAAAACCAACAATCGGCTGTATGGTATTCAGTACCTCAGCGAGCATGACACATGGCGTGGTTGGGATCCGGAGGACGGAACAACGCATCCCTTAGCCGGCATCATCAAGCTGAAACATTACGGCGGCTGCAATCTGCTCAGCGTATGGAATCGAATACCCGGTACGACCGATAAAGCATACTGGATTGCCGCCGGAGAAAGAGGCTGGAGCCTTTGCTCTGTATCAGCAGATGCCAAAGATGTGCAAGAAATAGCGCATGGAGCGGCAACATGGCAAAAAGGACAAGTCCCGCAATGGATGCCGGAGAGGCAATGGTTCTGCGTTCCTCTCAATGAAAACGTGTGGCAAATCTTTCATTTCGACTCACAGGCACTCCGCATGCAGGAGCTGTGCTACATCTACCTGCACCATGGAGATGAATTTGCCGTTGTACTGCCGGATGGTCGCTATGCCGGGAGTCCCGGCTGCGAAACGTTCCTCTACATGCTGAAAGAGGGGCGTAGGCTAGGCATGGCGGCGCTGGCACCCTGGCGCAACCGCCCGGCCGAGGTACTGGAAGCATTGGGAGGCAACGCTGATGATATAGCCGTGCTGCGCCATACAACAGAACGCTGGCTGCGCAGACAAGGGTATTCGGCAAAAACGATGCCGGCAGAACCTGCCGCCTCGGATTTTCCGGGTATCGTTGTTGCCCGCCCCTCACTACGCACCAATGCCGCAAGCGCTACAATAACCATGCAGGTACAGGCTGCGGCGGGCAAAGCCGTCACACGCGTTGAAATCCGCGCAGATGGTAGCCTCATCCCCCAGGATTGGAGCAAGGATCTCTACATCGCCCCGGGCACCACCACCACCCTGCAAGCAGATATACCGCTCATCCCCGGACAGAACTGGATTGAAGCCACCGCTATAGATTCCACCGGCTTACGCAGTAACACAGAGCGCTTCCGTATTCTCTCCGAAAAATCCGCTCAAGCTCCCCGGTTGTACCTTATTTCGCTGGGGGTATCACAATACAAGGATAGCTCCATGAACCTGCAATACGCCGCCAAGGATGCGAGCGACATAGCAGATGCGTTTAAAAAGCATTACCAGGGGGAGGTGCAACTTCTGCTGCTGCGCGATGCAGAGGTCAAGGATGCTTCCGTGTTGCAACAGGTTCGCCATTTCATACAGCAAGCAGCCCCGCAAGACCAAGTTATCATGTACTGTGCCGGGCATGGCATGCTGGATGATGAAACGGAATACCACTATGCACCGCACGAATTCGACACCGAACACATCGCTTCCTCAGGTATCTCCATGGAGGCGCTGCTGAATACCATAGAGCAATCCCCGGCCCGCACGCGGCTCATGCTGCTAGATACCTGCCACTCCGGTTCCTTGGGGGAGGAAGGAGAAGAAAAAATGGCCTTGGCAATGGGCAATTTACCCTCAGGTGTGCGTGCTATTCAGCATCGCGGCATGAAGGTGAAAAAAGTAGAATCAACGCTCAACACAGCCCAGAAAAAGCGATACATCGAAGAACTCTTTGCCAGCGGCAGCACCCACCGCGGCATCAATGTACTGGCGGGAGCTGCCGGCGCGGAATTTGCCTTGGAATCAGGTGAATGGAAGAACGGTGTCTTTACGGCCTCGCTCATTGAGTCTATCAGCAACCATTCCCGCACAGACACCAACAAAGATGGGGCCATCAGTGTTGCGGAACTGTGCTCGGCTGTTACGGCAGCCGTGAGCCACCGCACGGGCGGCTTGCAACACCCCACCACCTCTGCCCTGGAAAACAAGGGAGGGCAAATATTGCTTCGCTCCGCAGCAAAGGCTGCTGCACAAACACCGGCCGCCCCCCTCGCTCCCGCCGCTGCAAATGATACAGCATCCATTGTTCGCAAGCGCATCCGCCTGAGTGAACCGTACGAAGGGACGATGGCCGGTAGCATGTTGCAGCAAGACATTGCCGCTTGCTGTGCACCTCACATCAACATTCTGCCGAAAAACATCCGTATGTCTCGCGCAGAATTGGCAAAAAACCTCAAGGCTTTCGGCAAGAGCTGGCCGGAGCGCAGCTACCAAGTCCTGGGCGTTGCCCGCAATGGTAATGTCATTGAGGTGCAGGTGCAGTACTCATGCTACAAACCCGGCAAGAGCACGAGCGGCTATTCCCTGTTCACCCTTATTGTGAATGATAGCGGGCTCATCACTTCCATGGGGGAAAAGACCGCCAAATCCGCACCGCCCGCCTTCAGCCCGGGCATGCAATCGGTACCATATCCCTATTAAAACATCCTCCGTATGAAAAACAGTCTTCTCCTTACGCTTGTGCTGGGGCTCACCCTAACCGGGGGTGCCGGAGCGGCCTCCAATACCAGCTCCCCCCTGCATGATGCCATCAAAGCCGGCAAACCTTCTGCCGTAAAAGAGGCTCTTACCCGGGCACGTATCAATGAGTACAACGCAGCCGGCATGACCCCGCTCATGGTAGCCGCTATGTACGACCGCTCCACCTCTGCCCGAATCTTGCTGGCCGCCGGGGCAGATGCAAATATCCGCACTGCCCAGTATGGCACAACTGCGCTCATGATGGCAGCAATGAACGGCTACCATGAAGTCGTAGCAGAGCTCATTCAGGGAGGAGCCGCGCTCAATATGGGCAACAAATCCGGCTTCACAGCACTGATGCTGGCAGCGCAAAAAGGCCATGCCACCGTAGTGCAACAGCTCCTGCAAGCCGGAGCCGACCCCCAAGTACAAGATGCCAGCCACCGCACAGCACTGCAACATGCCGCCACAGATGAAATCCGATCATTGTTGAACACCCCACTCGGCACGCAAGCAGGTGCCCCCCTGCCCGGCATGGTTGAAGCCATTGAGCAATTGCGCAAACTCCAAGGTTCACCTGTTCAGTTTGCAGCCTTGCGCTTCTCGATGTCTGCCGGGGATGGAGAACAGGGCTACCTCTACCATTTTCTGGGGCAAGATAGCTTCTGTAAATTGGTATTTGCCGGCAATGAGTATTTGGTAACGACTCAACGCGTTTTCGGTTCTTTTTCGGACAACCTTGTGGCGCTTCATTTCTGGGATAGCAGAACATTTTCCTATATCAGCTCTGTGCTGCATAATGGCCCCATGAACGGCTTGATTCTTTTCTCTGAGGATGAAGCCACAGGGCGATTTGCAATGGCTTTTTCTCATAAATACAGTCGTACAGATGGAGTATTGGCGTATGATATTAAGAGTGATACTCTCGAATATAGCGTAGGATTCGATATCAACGCACACTTCTTCAACAACAAGGGGTGTACGCCGCTTTCTTTCAAGAGTAGCAAGTTTGACGGAATGCCCCCTTTCAAGGAATCCGCGGGCGACATCTCGCTCAATAACACGCTCAACTTGAGAAAGATACCGCAACTTGCCGGACTGGCTCACAACTTTAGCGCAACAGATGAAGAAACACTCCGCAGCATCGAATTTTCTACGCTGCGAACAATTCCTTATACACAAGAAGAGTGGCCCCGGAACACCGATGCAACGGATATCCCCGGACTCCCTGACGGGATGAAAGCCATAGCCGTGCATGAAGAATATGGCAGGGCTCTGCTCCGCTCGCCTTATGTCATCTGCATCCCCAATACACATAAAGACTTGCGGACTTTTGCTTGGGATTGGGAAGAAAAGGGGCGACCGGAGACATCCAAAAGTCTGTACATCTATGATTTGGGGCGCAAAAAGCTTTACCCCATGCCACAATTCATCCTAGAGTGTCCCACCTACACGAGTTCTGCCTGGCCCGAATTTGGTGATTCAGACTGTGAAAAAATCGTGCATAACACAGCGGGGGTTCATAGGAGCGGCGCTTCTTGGAGTGGCACAGAAATCTTTAATCCTCAATCCGGAAAATATGAAAAAATTCATTTTAACGATTCACCTCATGAATCTCGCCTTTTCGACACCACAAACCAAGCTATAGCATATCGGCTCGATGGCAAGGTACCCGATGCCGACACTCTAGGCTCATCCCTGAGCGTACTGAATCGTGTACCGGGAAAAGATGGCTATTTATACTGGTTGGCCGCGGGCCCGGGCAACTGTGCCCTTTTCCTCATAGACGAAAGCACAAAAACCGGCAAGCTCGTGCAAAGCTGGCAGGGAGCCTGGGGGCGTAGTCTCTGGGCACCGAACCGCCCCAACCCCGTGTGGTTGCAGGAGAAAAAATGGCTTTGCCTACCCATGAAAGACCACTGCTGGGAAATATACGATTTGGCAGATCCAACCCAATCAACCGAAAAGAAGTTCAACGTATACACCGGAGCCGGTAGAAGCTGGGCCATCATGCTCCCCAACGGGCATTATGCAGGCACACCCGGCTGTGAATCCTTATTTTACGAGAAAAAAGAAAACGAACAACGCGGAATACAAGCCCTGGCGCCTTGGCGCAATCGCCCGGCAGAGGTGCTGGAGGCCATTGGCGGCAACGCGGATGACATTGCGGCATTGAAAGAAACGACCAAGCGATGGTTAGCACGCCAAGCTCTCGATGTTGCTAACTTGCCCGATGAACCGCCCCATGCAGCATTTCCTTCTGCCGAAGCAGAAAAAACACCCCTCATGCAAGAGGCGGAGCAGCTGGAAATGGACGTCAAACTCACCGCTGCGGGGAAAAAGGCTCTCACTGCGCTTGAAGTCCGTGTCGATGGAGCCTACATACCACAGGAATGGGAAAACGCCCTTCTCATCCCCCGGGGTCAAAGCCAAACCGTGCGGGTTAAAATCCCCCTGCGCATCGGGCAAAACAACATC
Organism: Akkermansia sp.; assembly: GCA_017435505.1. Lineage (GTDB taxonomy): Bacteria > Verrucomicrobiota > Verrucomicrobiia > Verrucomicrobiales > Akkermansiaceae > Akkermansia. The sequence continues at coordinate 6,336 of JAFSEZ010000038.1, read as the reverse complement.
GAGCTTACCCCCATTGATTCCACCGCTCTGGAAGGCGAGCGCGTTTCTTTCCGCGCAGTACGCCCCGGCCAGCCGGAAAGCCGCCTGTTTGTTGTCACCCTAGGCGTTTCGGATTATGATGACGATAGTCTGGACCTGCAATTTGCCGCCAAAGATGCCAAAGATTTGGCCGCAGCTTTTGCCGAGCATGGTTCGGGAGAGGTGAAAAGCCTCACCCTCACCGATAAAGACGTGTCAGATGCCGGTGTATTGGAAAAGGTACAGACCTTTCTGAGCGAGAGCAAGGCAGAGGACCGCGTGGTACTGTATCTGGCAGGCCATGGCATGTTGGATGACAAACTGGATTACCACTACGCCCCTGCATCGTTTGATGTAGAGAACGTGAGTAAAACCGGCATTTCGATGAGCCGACTCACTGGCATGCTGCAAAGCATCCCTGCCCGCGAGCGGCTTCTGCTGCTGGATACCTGCCATTCCGGGCAACTGGGAGAAGCAGGAGAAGAGAAACTGGCAGCCAATGGTGTGCAACTCCCCCACGGCGTGCGTGCTATCCAACACCGTGGCATGAAGGTCAAAAAAGCCACCGGAGCGCTCACCACTGCAGCCCAGCAAAAACGGTATATCGAAGACATGTTCAACATGGGCAATGAATACCGAGGAGTCAACATTGTAGCCGGTGCCGCCGGGGCTGAATATGCCTTGGAATCCGGCGAGTGGAACAACGGCGTCTTCACGGCTGCCATCATTCAAACATTGCAAAACGCCTGGAAAGCTGATCAGAACGTAGATGGGCAGCTTGCCGTCGATGAACTACTCCACGCTTTGCAAAATCAAGTGCAAGAAATGACAGGTGGCGCGCAAAAGCCCAACACCGTAGCAGCGGAAAACTCCGGTATGATAGTGGCTGTAGACATCTGCTACGACATAACCCAAAGCGATTGGGATGCCATCTGCAAGCGCATCCAAAAAGCAGGCTCATCCCAAGAAGCCCTCTTTATTTTGGACCTTATCAAATTCTACCAAGGCGGGTGTATATACGCCGATGAGCGTTGGGAAGACACAGATTATAGTAAAGATACCTACCTTTCGCAATGCGGCCGAAATTATGACGCCACACAGTGCGAACACCTGAAAAAGGCTTTTCTCTTGGGTCAAAAAAGCCCGGACAACAAAAAAGAGACTGTACCGGCAGACGTATGGAAAGCAGCCATTCTCCATGGCGTTTCTCCGGATACCATTCGTAAGGATTTCAACTGGAATGCCGGTGTTGATTCGCACAAGCTGCCGGATTTCATCATTGATACGCATAACATCGACCCACTAAAAAAAGCCATACAGCCGGGATTCCATCTTGCCAGGCTTGTGGCCGACTATGCCGACACCTTATGGGCTGAACAAATAGGAGACACAGACCGGGCATGCAGTCGGTACCATATTCCTATTAAATACGCTAAATGTACTTTCTCGTCATGAACACACACACACTTCTCACCCTAGCGTTGGCAAGCGCCATGCTCCTCCCCTCGTGGGGTAGTGAACAGCAAGCACCTACTGATCCCTATGCCCCACCTTTTTACAACAACGAAGATGTGCCGTTGCCGGCTTGGGTGAAAGAGGAGCTACGCGATATCAACACCCAATTGCGAGCCAAGCTTTCACCAAGCGATTATCTGGAGATTCTCAAAGGTGAATACCATTTGATGGGCGAATACAAAACGAAAGCTCAATACAATAAAAGCGCCAATCCGGCAAAGCTGTATGGTGCAGAAAATCTGAAAAATATCGCGCAGTTGAAAAGCAAACTAAGGCAAATTCTGGAACACCCGGACGATCGCAACCTCTTTGCCAGAGCGGAGATTATACCGGTTTCCGAAGAAGGCACATATTACCGCGACTCTTTGCGCAACACAGATGAAGAGATCGACCATGTGGGGCCGGCCGGTATCCTGACACGCGCAGAAGGAAAATCCGGCGCTGAATCCATGCAATTTACCTTCTGGGATGCACGAACCTGCCGCGCAGAAGAACGGTTCGCCGTACCGCACTACATGTCCCGGGTCGGGTGTCGTCTCTTGCCGGATGGCTCACCGGTATATGCCCTGCCCACCTTCCACGGAGAAATAGGCAACCCTGACTGGAGCGGTAATATATATGCGACCTACCTCTGGGAGCCGCTGAAGAAACGCTTTCAATCTATCAGGCAGAACAATGGCCTGGAAGTTGGCCTTTTCAACCCCGATACCCCCGGAGATGTGTTCTTGCAATGCGAAACTCAATTAGATTCCCACCTGGCATCTGATGAACAAGGTCATATCGTCTTGTCCGGTTGGGACATCGGCAAACAAGCCGATGCGCTGAAAGAATTGGGAATACAACAAAACAAAGACAAAGCCGGAAAGACAGCCACTTACATTTCGGCCCTGCTACAACATAACGGAAGCATCAGCTTTTACCGTGCTTTTGATAAAGACGGAAGTATCCCGGATGAAAATGCCACCACAGAAGATTTGCATTTGGCCACGCTCACGCGCAAACAACAGCCGTATGACGGGGCACGCAATGAGAGAATCGAACAACTCAAAACGCGATTGAAACAAGCGCTGGTTCCCGCTCCTCAACCCTATCAATACCAAGGAGATGAATTCCTGGCCAGCGACAGAACAACATATCTTTTCGGGAACGAAGCCGCCGGGTATATTCCCTTTGTCATTGCTTCTGCCCACCATGATGAAGGATCTGACCCCGCCGGGAGCATACTGGGTATTCTAACACCGCAGAATACGGTGTATTTGTACGATTGGCAAGGAAATAAAGCACACGACAACGGCAGATTTATCCCCTATGAAGAAGCAGTACAAATGATGACGGGGGATGATAGTGACGACGGTCCTCAAATACAAGGTATTCCGTATATCCGGCAACTGACACTACGCGAATCGACGGATGGGAACACCTTGCACCTGTACTGCACCATGGACGGATGCTGGAATCAGGAGCTTCGGCAATCTGTAGTCAGGATGAGGCACTTTAATATCAACAAAAGCGACTGGCGTTACTTCGTTGAAAAAGAATGGAACGCACCGCAAAGCAAACTACCGCCTCTATGGATTCCGGAGAAACGGCTGCTGTTGCGACCTGTTTCCAACGTCTGTTATGAACTCATACGCAAAGGGGAAGATGATACGGAAAACAAACTGGGCAACATGTACCTCCGCCCCGGACAAGGTTATGCCATCGTTCTCGCCAACGGCCACTATGCCGGCTCACCCGGATGCGAATCTTTCCTGGGTTACGCAGAAAAGGGCCGCAGCATTGGCCTCAAAGCCTTGGCTCCATGGCGAAATCGGCCGGCAGAAGTACTGGCAACATTGGGTGGTTCTCCCGATGACATCGCAGCGCTCAACGCAACCACCGAACGCTGGTTGAAAAAACAGGGATTTGCCCCTGCCGACATGCCTCAAGAACCTACTTTAGCGGAATTTGCTACCGCCACAGTAAGCCTGCCGCACTTGAAAACATCTGCGGACATGGTGGAATTTGAAGTATCTCTACAAGCTGCTCGCAAAGCCATCACGTCGCTGGAAATTCGCGCAGACGGAGTCTTCATTCCGCAAGAATGGGATAAAGACTTACTCATACCCGCCGGGCAAAGTAAAACACTCACCGTCCGTGTACCTCTGGCCCATGGACAAAATTGGTTGGAAATCACCCCGATAGATTCCATGGGCATTGCGGGGGACACGCAGCGATTCCGCACCATCCGCGAAGGAGACAGGGAAACCACCCTCTATGTAATTACATTGGGCGTTTCTGATTATGCGGACGACACACTGGATTTGCAATACGCCGCCAAAGATGCCCGCGATGTTGCCGCCGCATTTGAGAAATACGGGAGCGGACAAGTTAAAACATTGGTATTGACGGATGCAGAAGTATCTGATGAAAATGTACTTAAGAAGGTACGAGAGTTTCTTTCCTCTGCCACGGTAGATGACCGCGTAATCCTTTACCTTGCCGGACACGGCATGCTGGATGAGCAGTTGGAATACCGATATGCGCCGGCAGCATTTGACACAAACAACATCACCGGGACCGGCATTTCTATGGATGCACTCAAAAAGAGTCTGCAAAGCTGTGCCGCACGCAAGCACTTACTGCTGCTGGACACATGTCACTCCGGTTCTCTGGGTGAAGAAGATATGGAAAAACTGGCCGCAAATGGTCTGCAACTGCCACACGGAGTACGCGCCATTCAAAACCGCGGCATGAAAGTGAAAGCCGCCTCTGCAGCTCTGGGTAATGCCGCCCAAAAGAAACGCTACATGGAAGATTTCTTCACCTCGCACGACAATGTCCGCGGTATCAACATTATCGCCGGTACGGCAGGTTCCGAATTCGCCCTTGAATCCGACACGTGGCAGAACGGCGTTTTCGCCGCCTCCATCGTGGAAACCCTTAAAAATCGCCTGAAATCTGACCTCAATGCTGACGGATTCCTGAATGTCGATGAATTCCAGACTTTAGTCGTGAAACGAGTAGGTGAGCTCACCGGCGGCACGCAAGTACCCACGAGCGTTTCATCAGAAGACAATGTGATGAATATTGCCGTGGGACGCATGCCTTGGCTGGATGAAAAAGATAGATCAGACACGCTATGGCAACAATGCGAAGCTTGGGCTCAAGCCGGATGCACCAAAGATGATGCCACCACAGTACTGCAATTGCTGTGCGACAAAAATATGCCGGAATCGCTACTGAACACACTGTTGGACAAAGGCGCCAGTGCATCAGACGCCGCCAGAGCCATTGCCTGGCGAAATCCCAAGTTGCTTCGCATAGCCTTTGCCCGCGGAGCAACCGCAGACGATGCCAATGCACTCTTGCGTGACGGTGGTTATTTCGATACCGAAAGCATGCGGATTCTCTTGGATGCCGGTGGAGATGTCAAATGCGCCCCGGACTTGTTGCACAGCTGCAACAATGCAGCTACTCTCAACATGCTTCTGGAAGCCGGAGCCGACCCCAACGGGCTCAACCGCTACAAAGAACCCGTCATCATAGAAATCCTGAGCCAATTTGGCACACCGATATCAACGAAACTGCAAATGTTGCAGATATTGCTTCAACATGGAGCGAATGTCAATGCGCAAAACGACAGAGGCGATACGGTTCTACACTCTCTCCTGTATCATCCCGATGTGAAAGATCAGCCCCTCATTGAAGCTCTTTTGCGAGCAGGGGCAGATATCAATATCCGCAACAACCAAGGCAGGCGCCCCCAAGAACCGGGAGACCGCAACTACGAATATCTGTGCCGGCAAGCAGCCATGATACAAAATGGTGTGCCACCCCGCAGAAATACAGCAGCTCCGCACGCAAACCGCGCGTCTCTCGACCCGCTTATTGCCCGCATGGCTGCGCTCAAGTGCAAGCAAGCATCCTCGGCTCTGTACCAAAAGCGCTTGCTCACCCTGCTGCCCATGATTCGCAACGGGGCAGATGTAGACCTTACCCTGCCGGAGACCAAGGGCAACACCGCCCTGCACTACTCCTGTGCCATCGGCAGCCTGAGCATCACCCGATGGCTGCTGGAGCACGGCGCCAACGCCAACGCCGTGACGGATAAGGGCGCCACCCCGCTGCAATGCGTGGGCAGCGACAACCGCGCTGCCATCATCCAAGCACTCAAAGCACATGGTGCCGGCAGCATCCCCACCATACCCGGCAGCGCATCCGCTGCGTCTTCCTACAGCAATGGAGGTGACCGCAGCAGCCTCGACCCGCTTATTGCCCGCATGGCTGCGCTCAAGTGCAAGCAAGCATCCTCGGCTCTGTACCAAGAGCGCTTGCTCACCCTGCTGCCCATGATTCGCAACGGGGCAGATGTAGACCTCACCCTGCCGGAGACCAAAGGCAACACCGCCCTGCACTACTCCTGTGCCATCGGCAGCCTGAGCATCACCCGCTGGCTGCTGGAGCACGGAGCCAACGCCAACGCCGTGACAGATAAGGGCGCCACCCCGCTGCAATGCGTGGGCAGCGACAACCGCGCAGCCATCCTCCAAGCACTCAAAGCACATGGTGCACAATAAAATATCACCCCATAAAAACATGAACACAAACTCCCCCAAATTATTACTTACCATACTTCTCTCCCTTTGCCTGAGCAACTGCGGAGATGAGGAAACAACAACACAGACACAGCCGGATGCCGCCCCCACGGAAACCGCTACCCCGGCCGCAGAAAGCCCCGCTACACCGCCCGCACCGGCAGTAGAAGAACCCGCGCCCGCACCGGAACCCACGCCGGAAGAACGATACAACAATGGCGAAGCT
>JAFSEZ010000037.1 GCA_017435505.1 Akkermansia sp. | reverse complement strand
GGGTGAACCCTGCTGAGGGAATACACAAAAAAGGACCGCCGTTTGGCGATCCTTTTTTGTGTATCGGGCAAGCGGGATTCGAACCCACGACCCCTTGCACCCCATGCAAGTGCGCTACCAGACTGCGCTACTGCCCGTTTTGTTGTTTGTTGACCGCCGTAGGTGGTCGACAGGCGAAGTATACAATGATATTTTGCAGTTGTCAACACATTTTTTTCATGATACACTCACTTTTGCCATGAAAAAGGTAAAAACAGCCATTGTGGGGGCCAGTGGATATACCGGCCAAGAGCTATTGAGAATTTTACTGCGCCATGAGGGTGTGGAACTTGTGTGTGCCACCTCCCGCCAGTATGCCGGGCAGGAGCTTTGCAATCTTTTTACGCGTTTTCGCCATGTGCCGGGAGCTGATTTGAAATTTACGGATTCGGATGTGGCCGCGATTGCTGCAACGGGAGCGGAAGCAGCCTTTCTGGCGTTGCCGCACGGGGTATCGGCCTCGTACGCGCGCGGGCTGGTGGAAGCGGGGATTCGCGTGATTGACCTGTCGGCAGATTTTCGTTTGAATGACCCGGCGGTATATGAAGAATTCTACGGCAACGTGCATCCGGATATACCGCTGATGCAGGAGGCTGTGTACGGCATGCCGGAGTGGCACCGCGCAGAGATTGAAAAGGCCCGCATTGTGGGGTCTCCCGGTTGCTACCCCACCAGCATTATTTTGCCGCTGGTGCCCTTGCTGCGTGCAGGGTTACTCTTGCCGGAGGATATTGTGGTGAACAGCGGCAGCGGTGTTTCCGGTGCCGGTCGCAAGGCTGATGTGCAATACCACTTCTGCGAATGCAACGAAAGCATGCGTGCATACGGCGTACCCCGCCACCGCCACCTGTCCGAAATTGAGCAGGAGCTTTCTCTTGCCGCCAACAGTAAGGTGACAATTACTTTCACCCCGCACCTGATGCCGGTCAACACCGGGATTCTCACCACAACAGTGGCTAAGCTGGCTCCCGGTGTGACGGTGGATGACCTGACAGCCTGCTATGAAAAAGCCTACGCCAACGCACCGTTTGTGCGCCTGATGGGAGCCGGCAAGCCGGCAGACACAAAGAATGTGACGCGCACGAACTTTGTAGACATCGGCTGGGCGGTGGATAAGCGCACAGGCCGCGCTGTGCTGATGAGCGCCGAGGACAATGTCATCAAGGGCGCAGGTGGCCAGGGTGTGCATGCATTCAACATCATGTTCGGGTTCGATGAGACGGAGGGGCTCTGGCTCATCTGATGATTATCAAGATTCCTGTCCGTTTCTCTGCTCATGCAGCCCATTCTCCTGATAGTAGATGACGAAAAGCCCACGCGAGATGCACTGAGTCTTGCGTTGGAGGATGACTACGAGGTATACGCCGCCGCCAATGGACGCGCGGCGCGTGCCATCATGGAAAGCGAGCCGGTGGATATTCTGCTCACCGACCTGCGCTTGGGCGGAGAAAGCGGCATGGATCTGATTGATTTTGCACAGGGGCTACCCAAACCGCCCAAGTGCATTATGATGACAGCCTATGGCAGCCCGGACACGGCAGCCGAGGCCAAGCGCCACGGGGCATACTATTTTGTAACCAAGCCGCTGAATCTGGATGAGGTAGAGCTGCTGTTGCACCGCGCCGCCCACACGGTGGAGCTGGAGGAGGAAAACAAGCAGCTGGCCTCCCGTTTGCAACCGACCCAAGGTCTGGATCGCATGCTGGGAGACAGCCCCCAAATGCAGGCCATCTTCAACAAAATCCGCCAGGTCGCGCCTACCACAGCCACCGTCTTGATAAGCGGCGAAACGGGCACAGGTAAGGAGTTGGTTGCCAAGGCCATTCATGCTCTTTCCCCGCGCCAGAAAAACAAGTTTGTAGCAGTCAACTGCGCCGCGTTGTCTCCGCAGCTGATGGAGAGCGAGCTATTCGGCCATGAAAAGGGGGCATTCACCGGTGCTATTCAGCGCCGAATCGGCCGCTTTGAAGAAGCAGATGGCGGAACGCTCTTTTTGGACGAAATAGGGGAAATTGACATACCCACGCAGGTGAAGCTTCTGCGCGTACTATCCGAACGCACCATTGAGAGAGTAGGTAGCAACACGCCTATCTCCGTCAATGTGCGATTGGTGGCTGCCACCAATCGAGATTTGGAAGCCATGGTCCGCGAGGGCTCCTTCCGCTTGGATTTATACCAGCGGCTCAATGTCATCTCCGTGCAACTCCCCCCCCTGCGTGAGCGAAGCGGCGATATTGTGCTCATGGCAAACGCATTTGTCAAAGAGCTCTGCAAGGAAAACAACAAGGGAGAAAAGCATCTTTCCCGTGCTGCGCTGGACACCCTGCGGCATTTTGCATGGCCCGGCAATGTACGCCAACTCCGCACCGCGATTGAGCACGGCGTAGTCATGAGCGAGACATCCAGTATCGAGCCGGCAGATTTGCCGGAGTACCTCGTACAGGAACAAACGCCGCCACAAGCCCCGGAGCTTGTGCCCCTACGCACAAATTTTGAGCTTGATTCATACCCCACCCTTCATTTACAATATGTGGAGCAACAAACGATTCTCAAAGCCCTCCAAATCACCGGGGGGAACAGATCTGCCGCGGCGAACTTACTAGGCATCAACAGGCGTACCCTCCAACGCAAGATGGCTGAAAACAAAGAAGTTTTCCGCAACTATCTATCGTAATCCGAAAAAGACCATGGCTTCGCTAAGCATCACCACCAATACCAAAACACGCTGGATAACGCGTGTCATTCTGTTTTTGCTCATCGTGGGAATGGCCATTTTCAAGCTGGCACTCAGCTACAAAGGACTGGATCAACCCATGGCGATGGACCAGGCGCAAATTGCGCGCCAAGTAGCGAGGGGGGAGGGGTTCACCACAAAATTCATGCGCCCCATGGAAGTACAAAACGTGGGCAAAAAAGCCGGTGTCAAAGGGATAGATTTTCAGAACTTTAAGGATACCACCCACGCCCCGCTCAACATAGCAGCGATTGCAGCGGCGCTCAAAATCACCGGTTATGATGATGCAGAGAAAAGCCGCATGGTGGAAGGAGATTCCTACATATACGCCCCCGACAGAATTGTATCTGCCACCAGCATGTTCTTTTTCATGCTGGCCATGCTGTTGGCTTATACGCTGAGTGCACGCCTCTTTGACGAGACTGTAGCCTTTGCCACCACAGCATTTCTTGTCCTGTGCGACCTCTTATTGCAATATGCAACAAGCGGGCTGCCGCAACCGCTGATGATGTGCTGCATACTTGCCTCTGTGCACTGCATGCTCAGCGCCATTAAAGCACAGGAAAAAGACGATGCGCTGCACTTTCTTATTTTCCTGGGGTTGGCATTCATCTTCATCACGCTCATGAGCTTAGCCGGGTGGCTGAGCATTTGGTGTGCACTGGGACTTTTTGTTTTTTGCGCATTTTACTTCCGTCCTTTCGGTGCGTACGCCGTACCCGGTTTGATGTTTCTGGTCGTAGTCCTGTTCATTGCCACAGCCGGCAACAAGGAGTTTACCGGCAACATTTTAGGCAATGCTTATTACAACTTCTACAACTGCTTAGGTGGTAACGAAGAACTCATCCTGCGCACGACAAGCGAGAGCAATATCCCCTTCGATAATTCCGGCTTCATCCTCCGTTTGCTCGGGCATATTTTCTCCCAATTCAGCACCATGTATACAAACATGGGAGCCATTCTTGTTGTACCATTCTTCCTCTTGGCGCTTCTTAACCGGTACAAGTCCTCCTCTGTAGAAGGCATCAAATGGGCAACTTTCTGCATGTGGATTTTCTCCTGTATCGGCATGGGGGTTTTCGGGGTAAACCAGCCGCTCAACGGAGCCCAAACAGCCATCCTTTTCGCGCCGTTATTCACAGCCTATGGTGTTTCTCTCATCTTCAACATGCTTGGGAGACTCAAGCTGGATTCCCGCACCTTTTTGGCAGCACGCGGATTATCCATTTTCATGATGGTCCTCATCTCCTGCGGGCCGTTCCTTTTCAATCTTCCAAAGGCCTTTTACCAAGGCATTTGGCTTAGCGACCGAGGGCGCCCCAACTTCCCCCCATACTATC
>JAFSEZ010000036.1 GCA_017435505.1 Akkermansia sp. | reverse complement strand
GCTTGTCATGAAGACCGCTCTGGCGAGCGGAATGAAGAACTCGCTTGCGCTCGTAGTGAAGAATGGGCTGCCGCCCATGGTGAAGAACGCCCTGCGGGCGTAACGGGGGAAAATTCCCCGCGACGGGAGCCGCGGCATAAAGCGGGGCATGGGTACGGCCGGGGTGGAGAAGAACTCGCGTTGCTCGTAGTGAAGACCGCTCCGGCGAGCGGAATGAAGAACACGCTTGCGCTCGTAGTGAAGAATGGGCTGCCGCCCATGGTGAAGAACGCCCTAGCGAGCGTAACGGATGGCGCGCCTACGGTGTAAAAAACGGCCTTGCTTCGTGGGGAAGCAAGGCCGTTTGTGGGGAAAATGCGGTGCGGTTTAGTGCGGCACGGCGATGGTTTGCTCGCGGTCGGGGCCAACGCCGACGGTGCCGACGGGGCAGCCGATGATTTCGCCGAAGCGTTTGACGTATGCTTTGCAGGCCTCGGGCAGTTGCTCCCAGGTGGTGCAGCGGGAGATGTCTTGCTTCCAGCCGGGGATGGATTCGTAGACGGGGGTGCACTTGGCCCAGTCATCCATGAGGGCGGGGGGGAACTCCAGGATTTCATCACCGCAGCGGTAGCCAGTGCAGATTTTGATGGTTTCGCATTCGTCCAGCCCATCGAGGTTGGTCATGGCCATTTCATCGAATCCGTTGAACATGGAGGAGTAGCGGAGTACGACACCATCTGCCCAGCCGCAGCGGCGGGGACGCCCGGTGGTGGCACCGAATTCGCGGCCGAGGCCGTGCAGGTAGTCTGCAATCTCTGCATCTTCCGTGACCATGGGGCCAGCGCCCACGCGTGTGGTGTATGCTTTGCACACGCCGATAATTTTGTCAATGCGGGTGGGGGGGACACCGGAGCCGGTGCAGCAGCCGCCGGCGCTGGTGTTGGAGCTGGTGACAAAGGGGTAGGTGCCGAAGTCGATATCCAGCATGGCGCCCTGAGCGCCCTCGAAGAGGACGGTTTTACCGGCTTTGATGGCGCGGTTGATGGCGGGGATGGTGTTGGTGATATGGGGGCGCAGCACATCGGCAGCGGCCATGACGGCATCCAACGTGACTTGAGGATCGGCCTTGGGCCAGCCGAGGCGAGCCAGTTCATCGTTGGCGGTTTCGATGCGGGCTTCCAGCACTTTGCGCAGGCGCACGGGGTCTGCCAAGTCAATCATGCGCAGGCCGATGCGGCGTGCTTTGTCTGCATAGGTGGGGCCGATGCCTTGCTTGGTGGTGCCAATCTTGTGCTCGCCGAGGGCTTCTTCCTGGGCGGCATCAATTTCCTTGTGGATGGGCAGCACCACGTGGGCGCGGTCGGAGATGATGAGGTTTTCCGGGGTAATGGTGACGCCGAGGTCGCGCAGGTAGGTCATTTCTTCCACCAAGGAGGTGGGGTTGATGACAACGCCGTTGCCGATGACGTTGACTTTGCCCGGCCAAAGGATGCCGGAGGGAACGAGGTGCAGTACGTATTTTTTGCCGTTGGCAATCACGGTGTGGCCGGCATTGCTACCGCCTTGGCTGCGGACAACGAAATCTGCGGTTTCAGTAAGGAAGTCAATGACTTTGCCTTTGCCTTCATCTCCCCATTGGGAACCGATGACGAGTGTGTTCATGCTATTGTGTGGGTTGAAAAGGTGAGTGCGATTAGTTGCTGTATTGGCCTGTCTTGAAGTTTTCTACCATTTGCAGGAGGGCACCGAAGAAGCAGGGCTCATCCTTGGGGCAGGTGGGTACGGGGGCAGGGTGGAATTGCACGCCCATAGCGGGGATGCTCTTGCAGCAGATGCCTTCTACGGTGCCGTCGTTGAGGTTGGTGTGGGTGATTTCCACATCGGCGGGCAGTGAATCTGCCACCAGCGCGTAGTCCACATTTTGGGTGGTGATGAGTACCTGACCGCTCTTGGCTTCTTTGACGGGGTGGTTGCAGCCGTGGTGGCCGAATGGGAGTTTGCAGGTGGTGGCACCCAAGGCCATACCAAGGAGCTGCATGCCCAAGCTAAGACCGAAGACCGGTACCTTGCCCAGTAGTTGCTTGATTTCGGCGGCGATGCTGCCAAGGGCAGCGGGATCACCGGGGCCGGAGGAAAGGAAGACGGCATCGGGAGCCAGGGCCAGCACTTCTGCAGCGGGGGTGTGAGCATTGACGACGGTGACATCGAAGCCATCGCGGCGAAGATCGCGCAGCACGCTGCGCTTGATGCCGAAGTCGTAGGCCACGGCTTTGTACTTGGCGGGGGCGATGTCGGTGTAGTTGGTGAGGTCGCCCATGGTTTTGTTGGGGAGCTTCCAATCGCGGGAATCGCCTTCCCAGTGGTAGGGTTGGGCGGTGGAAAGGGGGGAAACCAAATCTGTGCCGGCCATGGGGGTGGCAGCGCGGGCTGCGGCCACGGCTGCATCTGCGCTGAGCTCGGAGCTGACGCAGGCGCGCATGGCTCCTTTTTCGCGCAGGTGGATGGCCAGTTTGCGGGTATCTACCCCTGCGATGCCGGGTATGTTGTAGCGCTTGAGCCAATCTTCCATAGGCTCGGCTGCTCGCCAGCTGGAGTGCAGGCGGGAGATTTCTACCGCTACGAGTGCGCGGATTTGCGGGCGGTCGCTTTCGCTATCATCTGCACATATGCCGTAGTTGCCGATGAGGGGGTATGTCATGGCCAGGATTTGCCCGTTGTAGGACGGGTCGGTGATGATTTCCTGGTAGCCCATCACGGCGGTATTGAAGCATACCTCGCCGGTTACTGTGCCACATGCGCCAAATGCGCTGCCTTCATATATTGTTCCGTCTTCTAATGCAAGAATCGCTTTCATTATGATGTTGAGCCGTGGCATCTTAGCAATTTTGGGGGGAACTTGCAAGGCATTTGTGTTCCATGATGAAAAAAAGCTCGCACGCGTATGTCGCGGGGGAATTTACGCCCCCGCGGAAGCGGGGCGGCAAAAAGCGGGGCATACGTGTGGTGCGGGGTGGAGAAGAACTCGCGTTGCTCGTAGTGAAGACCGCTCTTGCGAGCGGAATGAAGAACTCGCTTGCGCTCGTAGTGAAGAATGGGCTGAGCCCATGATGAAGAACGCCCTAGCGGGCGTAACGGAGGGAAATTCCCCGCGGCTCATGCCGCGGCAAGCTGAGAGCCCCGCCGGATGGCGGGGCGGCATATAGTAGACAGGGGGCTTGCCCCCTGGGCACATACCCCACGAAGTGTGCGAACCCCGATAGCCGCGCCAGCGGGCGAGCGGTAGCGAGCGGGTGACATAAAGCGTATTCCTAGGGGTGGAGGGCGAACGCCCGGAACGAAAAACGGTGGCTCCGATGGTGAGAAGAACTCGTTTCACTCGTTATGAAGACCGCTCTTGCGAGCGGAATGAAGAACTCGCTTGCGCTCGTAGTGAAGAATGGGCTGCGCCCATGGTGAAGAACACCCTAGCGGGCGTAATGGAGGGGGAGAAATGAGAAAATTCGTCATTTTGATTAAGTTAGCTTGCATTTCAGGTTGTAGTGTGGTTATATTATCTCAATAAGAGCCAGTGTGCGAAGCGCATGCTGAAAACAGAACCGCCTCAACCAATCAAAAATTATGGAAAACGAAGCTAAAACCGACAACGTGACTCCCGCTACTGATACCCAGGCTCGTCTGGCTGCCGCTCAGGATTTTGCCCGTGAGCAGTACGAGAAGATACGCCGTGCTACCATCGCGCAGATGGAGAACGTGCGACACTACACGGAAGATATGCGCCAGCAGCTCAACGAAGGTTGGGATGTGACCTGCAACCGTGCTCGTGATATTCACAAGGCCGGTGAGGAATATGTGAAGGAGAACCCCACGGGCAGCATGCTCGGTGCTTTGGGTGTAGGCATCATTCTTGGCCTGCTCCTCGGTTCGTCTCGCCGCTGATAGATTGATGCTTATCCCCGGAACACCCGCAGGCAACGAAGTTCGATGTCGATTTTTTCTCGCAGTTCAGAAAGCAAGCTGACTACCCTACAGAAGCAGGGTGGGTCGGTGATTGCTGATGTGCGGGAGGCTTTGCTGCAAGTATCGGATCACTTGGAGGCGGTGTTGGAATTGTTCCGCTTGGAACTGCGGGAGTACGGGGAGAAGCAGGTTCGCCGCGTGGTGGCACTGGTGGCAGGGGTGTTTTTCCTGCTGTGTGCCTATGTGGTCTTTTGTGCCTTTGCTTGTGTGTTGCTCAGTATGTGGCTGGGTTGGATATGGGCTGTGGCGGTCGTGTGTCTGATTAATGCTCTGTTGGGTGGCGCGGCGATTGTGGTAGGGCTTAAGTGCAAGCCCGGTTCCATAGCTCCGGCCACCATGCAGGAACTCAAGGACGATGTGCAATGTATCAAACTAATGCTCAAAGGAAACACGAAATCCTGATGCGGTCTTCTGTGGCGCGGCTCAAGGTCATCAACGCCGCTGAATCCGCCGGGCAGGGGGTGGCGCGTTGTGTATCTCTTGTGCCGTTGTCCGGCAAGGTGGCACGGTATTCTCTCATGGCAGCCGCCGGGGTGGCGACGATAGGTGTGCTGCGGCTGCTGCGCCGCAAGCCCGCGCCTCTACCGGTGCCGACAGCACCGGCACCCAAGCGCTTGGGACACTATGTGGTGGCGCAGGCTCTTACCTTGGTTCTTTTACCGTGGCTGCGCCAGCAGGCATTGCAAGGTGAACTTGCCGAGCGTCTGCGCCGTTTGCATCCGGTTCGTTTATTTTTCCGCTGGGTGGGATTGGAGAGATGAGTCAACTTGCCGTTTTCCGTTATCTGTGGCAAGTTGTTTCCTACCTGTTTATTGATTGAACACAGCGCATATACATGAAAAAAGTTTTTGTTTCCGGTGCTTTTAATGTGTTGCATGCCGGGCATATACAGTTTTTTCGGGATGCAAGGGCACTGGGGGATTATCTGATTGTATCGTTTCCGCCGGCAGATTTGCTGTGGCAGTTGTACGACAAGAAATCTGTGTTGGAGGATAGCGATAAGCTTGCGTTGTTGCATGCTATTGACATGATAGATGAGGTCATTCTCTCCACGGATGCGGACAAGAAGCTTTCTTTCAAGTCGGCATTTTTGCAGTGCAAACCGGATATTTTGGCGGTTACCACGGATGATTTGTACATGGATGCCAAGCGCGAGCTGTGCGCTGAAACGGGGGCTGAGTTTGTGGTGCTGGAAAAAACAGCCCCTGAGGGGAAACAAACGAGCAGCACGCAGGTGTTGGAGCGCATCAAAGCCCCGGCTCATGTGCCGCTGCGGGTGGATTTTGCCGGTGGATGGTTGGATGTGCCGGCCAATGCCATAGCGGGTGAGTATGTGGTCAATTGCTCCATTTCGCCCACCGTTTCCCTCAAGGAATGGAACTACCGCCAGGGCGCCGGTCTTGGCGGCAGCGGTGGTTGGAGCGTGTTGAACGGATGGGATCCCGTGCACTCGGAATTGGGGCTTGGTGTGGGGTGGCAAGACCCCGCTGTTATTGCAGAAACTGGTGCTTGTGTGTGGAAATCCGGCCGCTATCCTGAGTTGGATTTCAAGAATACGGGTGCCTTCCTCAAGGGGAGGATGGCGGTGTTTGATACGCAAATCAAGCACGATACGCCGGGTTTGGCTTCGTTGGAGCGCAATTTCAGCAAAATTGCCAAGGCGGCGCGTGTGGCTCGCTTGGGTGTGCTGCAGCAGGATATTACTGTGTTGGCTGTGGCGGTGCAGTTGAGCTACCAATTGCAGTTGGAAGAAGGGATGCTGCCGCTGGAGCGTATAGGCGATTCTCTGGCCCACAAGTATTGCGGTGGCGGCCACGGCGGCTATGCGGTGTATCTGTACGAAACCGAAGAAGCCCGTGCAGAGGCGCTGGCTTCCTGCCCGGATTTGTACCCTGTGGAGCCTTATTGCCGCACCTTTGGTAAGGATGAGCAAGTACCGTGGGAGCCCTGCTATGTGGAGCGCCTGCGTGAGCGTGGAGTGATTCGTTGATTGTTCTTTCTAACATTTGTGAGGAGTATGCCGAAAGTATTTGTATCCGGTTGTTTTGACGTGTTGCACAGCGGCCACATTGCCTTTTTGGAGGAAGCGGCAAGCTATGGGGATGTGTACGTTTCTTTGGGGTCTGATGAGACGGTGTGGCAGCTCAAGAAGCGCAAGACGATGTACAATGAGCAGGAGCGCAAGTACATGCTGGAGGCTATTCGCTTCGTCAAAAAGGTTTATATAGGGCCGGATACAGGCAGGATATTGGACTTTGCACCCTTGCTTGATGAGGTGAAACCGGACATTTTCTTTGTGAATGCAGATGGCACGAGTGATGAAAAACGTGCCTTTGTGGAATCGAAGGGGATACGTTATGTGATAAGCTCGCGCACACCGCATGCCGGGCTGCCGCAGCGTTCTACCACTAGTATACGCGAAACGTTGAAGAAATGAGTGAATCATATACAACATACAAGGTGGGTGACCGTGGAGAGCGCCCGTGGGGCGAGTGGCAAGTGTTGGATTTGCAATCTCACGTCGTTGTCAAAAAGATTTATGTGCGACCGGGTGGGAGAATTTCATTGCAGCGCCACCAGCACCGCACGGAGCGTTGGATTGTGACAGAGGGTGTGGCCACGGTGCTCTGCGAAGGGGCGGTGACTCACCTGCGCGTGGGCGAGTCTACCATCATCCCTTGCCGGAGTCTGCACCGCCTGAGCAATGAAAGCAACAAGCCACTGGCTCTTATTGAAGTACAGATGGGCGATTACCTCTCCGAGGAGGATATTGAGCGCTTTAACGACGACTACGGCAGGATTCAATAAAAACTCTCACCCTACACGCAATATCCTTATGAAGAAGATTCTGGAACACATAGATGGCATCGCTGTTATCAATATGGATAGCCGCCCGGATCGCTTCGCTCAATTCATGGCAAAAGCCGGTGTGTACCTGCCGGAAGAGAAGATTCAACGAATCAGCGCTGTGGTGGGGCGGGAGTTGCCCACCTTCGGCAAAGCCCCTTGGTTCACCGAGCGCACAGGTGAGCGTGCGGGTTTCTGGGGGGGCACAGGGGGCTGTGCTTTGGCTCACCGCAAGGCGATAGAATGGGCCAAGGAGAAACAATGGCGCCATGTGATGGTTTTTGAGGATGATGCTGTTATCGAGCCACACCCCGGAGCCGTAGAGCTGCTGAATCGTGCCTTGGTAGAATTAACCGGTCCCTACATGCTGTACTTGGGCTACAATCGCCCGGCTCCCTATGGCCGCCGCTGCATGGAAAATGCAGGGTTGGAATTGTGGAAGACGGATGGTGTCATCGCCGCGCACGCATACATTGTGTCTGCCGAGTTGTATGATGAGTTGCTGGCGCACATGCCAAAGGAGGACAACGTGTGGGAATGGCTCTCCCGATACCGCGCCGTAGATGTGCTATACCGCGATTTTTTGCCGTACTGGAAAGGCGTATCGGTATATGTGCTGCACCCCATTATTTGTGTGCAGGATGATGCAACATCTGACATTGGGCAAAATGATGCAGCCGGCATGGTTTTGGCGTGTAGGCAATCCCCGCGCAAAGAATCACTGTGGCGCAAAATCACCGAGCCGCTTAGGCGCCTCAAAATCAAGTGTAATTCGATTCGCACGCAAATCCGCGCGCGCCGCGGTGGCTTGCCCGGCCTCCGGAAGCGCAAAAAGAAGTAAATCCCCCTTTTTAGCAAGAAAATTCCCTCGGTGTCATTGATTATGCTTGAAAAATCCGCATGAAAAGGCGATATTAAAGGCTCACTTAGTACGATATGTCTGAACAAAAAGAACGCAAGACTTTAGAACAACGAAATCAAGCCAGCGATTTGGAGCGCCTGCGCCACTCCTGTGCACACGTGCTGGCTGCCGCCATCTGCCGCATTTGGCCCCAAGCCCAGCTTGCAGGCGGCCCTGCTGTGGAAAATGGTTTCTACTATGATATTGAACTTGACCACAACATCTCCACCGCCGAGTTTGAGCAGATTGAGGCGGAAATGAAAAAAATCGTCAAGGAAAACCAGACTTTTGAGCGCACCACTGTCACGCGCGAGGAAGCTATGCAGATGGCTCAGAGCGGTGAGCTGGGCGCAAGCGGCCCGCGTTCTGTACCTTCTAAGTTCAAGGTGGATTTACTGAACCGTATCCCTGAGGGCGAGGAAATATCCATCTACCGCAACGGCGAGTTTACCGACCTGTGCGCCGGCCCGCACGTGGGACGCACCGGCAACTGCAAGGCTTTCAAGGTGATGAGTGTGGCCTCTGCCTACTACATGGGCGATGCTTCCGGCCCCCGCTTGCAGCGCATCTACGGCACCTGTTTCCCCAACCGCACCCAGCTGGATGAGCACTTGGCCCGCCTGGAGGAAGCCAAGAAGCGCGATCACCGCCGCTTGGGCCGCGAGCTTGGTCTCTTTGCCATTGATGAGATGGTGGGGCAGGGGCTCATTCTCTGGAAGCCCAAGGGCGCTATCATTCGCCGCGAGTTGCAGGACTTTATCACCGAGGAGCTCGACCGCATCGGTTACTCCCAGGTGTACACCCCCAATATCGGTAAGCTTGATCTCTACATGACCAGCGGCCACTGGGAACACTACAAGGAAAGCCAGTTCCCGCCCATCCCCGACCCGGATGATTTCAAGCGACTGCGCGATGAAAATGCCAGCTGTGCGGATCTTTTCAATGCCTTGGACACCAAGACTATCAGCGGGTTTATGCTCAAGCCCATGAATTGCCCGCACCACATCCGCATCTATGCCAATGACCCGCACTCCTACCGCGATTTGCCCGTGCGTTTGGCAGAGTTCGGAACTGTGTACCGCTGGGAGCAGAGCGGCGAGCTGGGCGGCATGACCCGCGTGCGCGGCTTTACGCAGGACGATGCGCACATCTTCTGCCACCCCGACCAAATCAAGCAGGAAGTGCAGCAGTGTATCGGCATCGTGAAGCATATTCTCGGTACCTTGCAGATGAATGATTACCGTGTGCGCCTTTCCCTGCGCGATAAGGACTACTCCGACCCCAAATATGTGGGCTCTGTGGAGAACTGGAAGCTCTCCGAACAGGCTCTGCGCGAGGTGCTCTCCGAAAATGGTTTCGACTACATTGAGGCTGAGAACGAGGCCGCTTTCTACGGCCCGAAGATTGATTTCATTGTGCGCGATGTCATCGGCCGCGATTGGCAGCTTGGCACGGTGCAGGTGGACTACAACCTGCCTGAGCGATTCGACCTCTCATACACCGGAGCCGACAACAAGCCACACCGCCCCGTGATGATTCACCGCGCTCCTTTCGGCTCCATGGAACGTTTCACCGGTTTGCTCATCGAGCACTTTGCCGGCAAGTTCCCCACTTGGCTTGCCCCGGAGCAGGTGCGTGTGCTGCCCATCTCTGATAAGGTGGCCGATTTTGCCGAACAGGTACGCGCCACTCTCGCGGCCAAGTTTGTGCGCGTGAAGCTCGATGATGCTCCCGATAAGATTGGTGCCAAGATTCGCAATGCCCGCTTGGATCGTGTCCCCTACATGGTCGTGGTGGGACAGCGCGAGGCTGAGGAAGGCAAGGTCTCTATCCGCCACCGAGAGCTTGATGTCGTCGGCACCATGACGGTAGAGGAATTTGTAGATGCTCTCACCGCCGAAATCGACAACCGCCTCATCGCTCCTGCTTTCACACCCGAAAAAAAGGAAACGGAAGCTTGATTTTATCCCCCTTTGAGCGGCAGGTGCTACCAAGTGCCTGCCACTCATCACCATAGAAACACACCAGACAAACAACAACACACACTCAAGTGCCAGCCCCACAGAAAAATACACCCCAAGGCAATCGCAACAATCGTCGCGATCAGTCCAACAAAACACCGCAAATCCGTGTCAACGACCGCATCCGAGCCCCGCGCGTGCGCGTGGTCACCGCCAAGGGCGACCAACTCGGAGTCATGGCAACACGCGATGCGCTTGCCAAGGCCAAGGAAATCGGTCTCGACCTCGTAGAGGTTGCTCCCAATGCTGATCCGCCCGTGTGCCGACTCATCGACTACGGGAAATACAAGTACATGCAGGCCAAGTTACAGAAGAACAACAAGGCCAAAGTTGTGCGCATGAAGGAAATCAAGCTCCGTATCGGTACGGATGTCAATGACTACAACGTCAAGATGAGCCGCACCGAACAATTCTTGGACCATGGGCACAAGGTGCGTTTCCAACTCCGTTTCCGTGGCCGTGAGAATGCTCACCAGCAGCTCGGTTTGGAAGTCATGGCCAAGGTGGTGGAAGACATGAAGACGATGGGCCAGGTAGACCAGCCGGCTAAGCTGGCCGGTAACACCGTTACCATGGTGCTCTCCCCGCTTCCCGCCAACCAGCGTGTCAAGAAATTCAAGAAGTACGAGGATGAGGATTTCGACACCGAATCCGATGATTTCGATGCCGAGGATGATATTTGATTCTTTTATTATTGTCTGATTACGCAAAATAAGCTCCCGATTGGGAGCTTATTTTTTTCATAATGGGTATATGGATACCCAGCAGTGAGGCACAACCAGCCCACCCTTGGTGAAGAACGCCCTGCGGGCGTAATGGCGGGGGGAAGAAGGAGGCTTGCGCCTCCGGGAACAGGGAAATGCACAATAAACAATGAAAAATGCACAATGTGGAATATTCCCCGCGGCTTGCGCCGCGGCAAGATGAGAGCCCCGCATTTGCGGGGCGGCATAAAGCGGGGCATACGTGTGGTGCGGGGCATTATGCCACCCTGCGCTTCGCCGCGGCTGGCGGGGTTCCGGTTTGTTTTTTATTGCAATGCAGGGGGCAAGCCCCCTGCCTACTCTATGCCGTCCCTCCGGGACTCTTGATTTTGCGGGGCGAATGCGCCCCGTGTGTATGTGAATTCCGCGCATAAAGCGCGGCGAATGTGAGAACCCCGCAAGGGGTGAAATACGGTAGACAGGGGGCTTGCCCCCTAGATATGTAACACATGACGCATACGAACCCCGACTTGTCTCGGCGGAGCCTTGGCGAAGACGGAAGCCGCGCCAGCGGTGCGCGAAGCGCAGGGTGACATAAAGCGCAACCCAATGGGTGGAGGGCGAACGCCCGGAACGAAAAACGATGGCTCCGATGGTGAGAAGAACTCGTTTCACTCGTTATGAAGACCGCTCTGACGAGCGGAATGAAGAACTCGCTGACGCTCGTAGTGAAGAATGGGCTGCGCCCATGGTGAAGAACGCCCTGCGGGCGTAATGGAGGGGGAAATTCCCCACGGCACATAGATAGCTCTCCGCCGCACTCCGGGTTTGCACCTTCCGTTGTGTGAGTGGTTCTGTCACCCGCCCGCTGTCGCGGAGGTGTTAAGATGGCTTATGGGTGGATTTTCTGCGCAGAATTGCCCGCAGCGTGAGCACCAGCACAATGAAAGCACACAGTGCTACAGCCCAATCACCAAAGAGCGCATAAAGGGTGAACCCGGCATTTGTGTCGATGGGGAGTTCTGCGTAGCTGTAGCCGGGTAGATGCGGAGTGCCATCTGCCGCCAGCAGTGCATCAATGAACGCGCCGTTGGGGGCAATGGAGCAGGTAACCCCCATGTTGGCCGCGCGCACCATGGGGCGCCGCAGCTCTATGCAACGGAAAGCGGCATTGCGAGCCTGCTGTACACCGCAGGCAGAATCGAGGAACCAACCGTCGTTGCTCACATTGATGATGACTTGAGGCCCCTTGCGCACGAACTTGGTGAGCAGTCGCCCTACGGTGTCTTCATAGCAGATAGCGGGGATGACACCCACCGTTTTGTCCGTGCCGGGCACAGGTACAGTCATGGGCTCCGAGCCGGAACCGGGGCGGATGCCGTCCCCCACCTGCGTGCCGGTGATTTCTGTGTAGCTGCGGTTGATCCACTCCACACTATCAGCCAGGGGGATATACTCGCCAAAGGGCATCAGGTGTTGTTTGGAAACGGTGAAAATGCTTTCGAATCCGGCGGGAATGCAGGCCAGAGAGTTGTGCATGCCATGGGGTTCTAAAAGCTTTGTTTGGGGGTTGAGTTCCAGCAGGCACTCATCTACCCCGGTGAAGAGCACAAAATCCTGCCCGCCCATCTCGCGGATGAGTTGGCGCACCTTGGGCAGCCCGTATTCCTCGTGGAAGAATACATCACAGGTGGCGGCATCGGGGGATAGCTTGCTTGTGGAGGTGTTTCGCCAGATGGGGCAACCCATGGCGCTTTCCGGCCACACTACCCACAGTGGCAAGCGCTGGGTGATACCCACATCCGGGTTTTTCATGGCTTGCTGTACCGTCTTTTGCTGAATGTCATCAAATGCGGCCTTGGTGGCGCGCAGATAAATGCCGTACAAGTAGGGGCCGCCGCCATTCTGAATGCGGCTTGTTTGGTCCAAGTTGATTTGTACGCCCATGACCGGCAGGGTGTATACGCCGGGTTTGTGGGCGAGTTTGGTGGCAGAGTTGGCTGCAGACAAGGCCATGCCCCCGGAGAACAAGAGGAAGAGTATAACCACGCAGCCGTAGAAATCCCAAGGCCGGTTGGCTCGGCCTGCTCCCTTGAAGTGCATCACGCTGCGGCGGAATGCTCCCCAGAGGATGACCGTAGTGAATACCGGGATGAATGACAGAGCTGCGGTTCCGGTGAACTCTGCCCATTGGGCAAAGGCCAACCCATCGTACAGCGCCATGCCAAGGCTATTCCAGCTGAATCCCAAGGTGCCATTGGCTCGTAGCCACTCAATGCACACCCAGAGCGCGCCGCAACCTACCGCACTGCGCACGGTGGAGAGCAAATCCCCCACGGCCCAGTTGTGCCAAGCCAGCTTGCGAGCATCGGAGGTCATGCCATCTGTGTTGGGCCCCGCTTGCAGAGAGGGACGCAGCACGCTTGCGGCAAATACTGCCCAAAGCCCCGGCAGACAGGAATAGACCGTCATGAGCGGGAAGAATGCAATCAGCAGGAAAACGGGCAGGGGAATGTTGAATACCTCTCCCACGTTGTGAATCCACCAAAAGCTCACGCAATACCACCCCATGCCATACAGCCACCCATAGGCAAAAGCGGCTTTCTTGCTCACAGTCCCGGTCCACAGTACACACAGCAGCGGTAGCAGACCTACCCATACCAGCTCATTCAAATCGTATGGAGGATAGGCCATGGCCATGATGGCACCACCCACCAAGCACACCAAGGCACGCAGGTACCATGCAAATGTTTTTTTCACAGGGGGAAGCGAGGGAGACGTCGCGGCGGCTGTGTTTTCTGTACTCATATTGGGAAAAATTATTGTGCTTCGGGGCGAACACAGGTGTAGCCCAAGTATTGTTCATCAAAGCTTCCGTTGGGACGGTTGGTCACCACAACGCGCCAAAGAGGGGCCGATTCCGTGAACTTGTGCACCAGATATTCATCTTGGGAGTGAAAGCCCAATTCCACGTGGGCCGCTGCCTTGTTGCCCTCCGTGTGTATATTGACATCTCGGGCAGGCAGAAATTGTCCTTTGGCGTAGGCTATAGCCACTGTTTCGCCTTTTTGTACGCCGCTTGCATCGGCAAAGCGCACCAGCAGGTGGCCGCTGCCATCTCCTTCCCCCAGCTGCAGATGCAACACCGGGTAGTAGGCGGCGCGCAGTTCCATGCGGGCATTGCCGACAGAGCTTTGCCACGCAGCCTTCGCCTCGGTCACCACCACCCCGGCGCCGCCCCAAGGTGTGGGGGCGCTGTTAAACCGGCCTTGTGCGGTGGGTACATCTTTGTAGATATAGGCGCCGAAACCGGCCAGCCCCAGCAGCATGAGCCCGAATATGCACCCCCAAATGAGGTTGCTTATCCTGAACCTAGGTTTCTTGGCGGGCTTTTCTTGCTCTTTCGGGGCTTGCATGACCTTATTTTGCCCGAAAAATGCCCCGTTGCAATAAAAAAGGATTGCATTCTGGGAAAAATAAGTAAAAAATAAGGGTGGGCAATCAAAACCCCATACACAATATGGCCGATATCGACGAAAAAACTGAAAAGAATGTTCCCGGCAAGTTCTATGTAGACAGCAACTGCATTGACTGCGACCTTTGCCGTGATTCCGCTCCCGACTTCTTCGCTCGCGACGATGATGAGGGTGTTTCCTATGTTTACAAGCAGCCCGAGACGGATGCTGAGGTAGAGCTTTGCGTGGAGGCCATGGAAGGCTGCCCCGTGCAGGCTATCGGCGACGATGGCGAGTAAAGCTGCCGGCAACACTCGTTTCTTTTGACCCGGGGCGTGTTATGACCACCTCCGGGTCTTCCTCTTGTTTTATGGCAGCTGCTCCGCGCAGAAAACGCAAGACTACGGTAGTGGTGCCCGCCGATGCGGTGGCGCCGCTTCCCGCTGCAGAGTCGCGCCCTTTGTACCGCAACGAAACCTTTGCGGATGGCTCGGTGCGCCCGGTTCGAGTGGAATCTCGCCATGATGCGGAGCGTGCGCAAGCTTTGGCCGATTTTTATGGCGCTGCCCCCGGCCTACCGGTGCGTGCCAACTTGCGGGATATGAATAGCATCTTGGCCGAGCTTGTCACCAAACTGGACATCCGCGAGGCCGATTTTGCGCCCGAACTCTTGAATGCCGCATGGGAAAAAGCTGTGGGTTCATTCCTTGCCACCCAAGCTCAACTCATCTCTGTGGATAAAAAAACAGCCGTGGTGCGCACCGCGCATCCTGCTGTGCGTTTTGAACTCCAGCGCTTGCGTCCCCAAATCATACGCGCCCTCAACGCCTCTCTGGGCGAAGCCTGCGTCCGCACCGTTCGCATTACTCACGGCGGCATCTGAATTGATTAGATTTATACGATGACGACTCTCCTCGGCTAACGCCACACGTCTTACTTCTGAACACCCGACATCCGTCTTTCCTTTATGTTTTGGAAATTGCTCCTTTCTCCGGCTCGCCTGAGCGATGCCTCGTCCTCCACCCGCTCGCCTTTTAACCAAGACTATGGGCGCGTGCTGTATTCCAGCGCTTTTCGCCGTTTGCAGGATAAAACGCAGGTGTTCCCCCTGGGGCGTAATGACTATGTGCGCACCCGTCTCACCCATAGTCTGGAGGTAGCTAATGTGGGGCGCACCCTGGCAGAGGAAATGGCTTTGTTGGCAGAAGAACGAGATGCTTTGCCCCTGCGGGAAGGTATCAAGATGACGGATATTGTGGCTACTGCTTGTTTAGCGCATGACATTGGCAACCCGCCATTCGGACACTCCGGCGAAAAAGCCATCGAGGAAGCCGTGGCGCTTGCTGCCGGCGAGATGCAGCGCAAGGGGGACGCCGTGCCGGCGTGGTTGCAGGATTTTCGCTTCGAGGGCAATGCCCAAGGCTTCCGCCTCCTTACCCGCACTTGCGACCCCATTCGCGGGCATGGACTGGATCTCACCTTTGCCACCCTTGGTGCGTTCTCCAAGTATCCCTGCACAGCGGCAGCCATCAAAGCTTCCGGTCTCTCGCGCTATGGCAAAAAAGGTAAATTCGGACTGGCAGAGGAAGATTTGCCTGCCTTTGAGCGAGTGGCAGCGGCTTGTGGTCTGCCCCGCCTTGCTCCGGGTGTGTGGGCTCGGCATCCCCTCGCGTTCCTCATGGAAGCCGCAGACGATGTGAGCTACCTCGTAGCGGACATAGAGGATGCCTATATCTCTCACATCATCTCCTACGAGAAAGCGGTTGAGATGCTTTGCAAGCTCGCCGGTATGCAGCAGAAAGAGCCCTCTATCCACAAAGAAGCTGCTGAAAAGGGGCCACACGCCGCCATTCGTATGGCTCGTGCCATGGCTGTGGGGAACTGTATTGCTGCCTTGCGAGAGTCCCTGCGCACTCACTATACCGCCATCATGGATGGCAACATGGAACAGGGACTCATGGATGCTTCCAAGCTCTCCACGCCCTACAATGAGGTACGCAGCTTCTCCTTCTCGGAAATTTATTCCCACGAAAGCGTACTCAGGGTAGAAATCACCGGCTTCAATATCGTGCGCCGCCTCATGGAGCTTTTTATGGAATGGGTGCAGAATCCCAATGGTGCGCTTGGCTCCAAAATTGGCCCCATCCTCCATGCCTCTCCCGCAGATTCCGAGTCTGCTCAAGCTCGCTTTGCCCACGTGGTCGATTACATCTCCGGCATGACTGATTCTTTCGCCCTTCAAACCTACTCCTCCCTCTTTGGCTGTGCTCCCAACCTGGCCTGATGGTGCAGGAAGCACGACTCGCGCATACACTTCTTACTTTTGAACCCCTCGTCCATCTTCTTCTCATGCCTTGGTTTTATCTATTCCTCGCAGCCGTATGCGAAGTTGGCTGGCCTGTCGGCATGAAACTCGCTGCGCTTCACCCCTCTGCCCGCATCCTCTGGATTATCTTTGCCATAGTCACCATGGCTCTGAGCGGCATCTTCCTCTTTATTGCCCAAAAACACATCCCCATCGGCACAGCCTATGCCATCTGGACCGGTATCGGTGCCGCAGCTACCTTCCTCATCGGCATCGCTTTCTTCCACGACACCGCCTCTTTCCTTCGCTTTCTCGGCGTAGCTCTCATCCTCTCCGGCGTCATCCTCCTCAAACTTGCTAATTGAAAGAGTACAAATGCTAAAGGCTTGTACTTGCTCAGGTATTTGATAGAATAATGTTGTAGATAGTACAATATGGATTTACGATTTGATACAACTCTGATAAAGGGGTATAAGAGTGCTTCGCAACAAGCCCGCATCATGACAGAGGAATGGTTGGCTCGCAATATGTACTGTCCCATATGTGGTGCTGAGTCCATTCAAAAGGCAGAGTCCAACGCTCCTGTGAAAGACTATGTTTGCAAAAGTTGCCGTGCTCAATATGAATTGAAAAGTAAGAAAAGCACCACCGCCAGATTCAAGAGCTCCGTCGTTGATGGGGTCTACCGCACCATGATTGAGCGTATCTCATCGCTCGAAAATCCCAGTTTCTTTTTCATGCATTACGACCGATACGAGGTGAATAATCTTATCATCGTTCCGAAATGCTTTTTCATCCCGGATATTATACAGAAACGTACGCAGCTGAAAAGTACGGCTGCCAGAGCAGGTTGGGAAGGGTGTAACATCCTGCTGGGACTGGTCCCGGACACTGCAAAGATTCCCATTGTGCGCAACGGACATGTGCTGCCTACCGAGGATGTCTGCAAAAAATACAACCAGATATATGCTTTACAGACCAAGAGCATCGAGAGCCGAGGCTGGTTGTTCGATGTTCTTCAGTGTACCGAGAGGTTGGGAGCTACTTTCTCGCTGAATCAGGTGTACTCTTTCGTTGACTTGCTGAAAGAAAAACATCCTCGAAACAATAACATTGAAGCCAAAATTCGCCAGCAACTGCAATTTTTGCGTGATAAAGGCATCATTGAATTCCTCTCTCCCGGAGTCTACAGAAAAACGAACCGATCATGAAGCTTTATATCCTTCATTACGCCACAATTGACGAGGATGGCCACCTCTCTATCGATTGCCGAGGCCCTTTCCAAACATTTGATGAAGCTCATAATCGACAGCTAAGCATCATCAGCGATTTTTTGAATAGTAACGCTTTCTTATCAAGTGAGCAAATAGAAGAAAAGTGTGGCTCGTTCTATCGCATGGCATATAAAGAGCACTTGTCTGAACTCCAGAGCCATATCGAGGAAATGAAGTTGCTGAGTTGATAAGAACATTGCTGTGGGGTGCTTTTAACAAATCAGTCTTTGATAATCAAGTCGCCGGGGGGGGGAGTAACATAAAGTCGAGTTTTTCTATTGATAGATTATCAGACTCCTCCATTTCATATTATTGCCATTCAGCAGAGGTTTCTTTTGTGCCACAGTAGGATGGTAATGAAAGTAAGTATAGAAAAACACAGCGGGAGTCGGTGAAGACTCCCGCTGAGGGGTGCGCCCGGGGCAGGCGCGGGTTATGGGTAAAAGATGCGGAATGGAGGTGGCAGATTACATCATGCCGCCCATACCGCCCATGCCACCCATGGCATCAGCGCCGCCGTGGCTACCGCAGGAGCAGCCCTTCTTCTCGGGGAGGTCTGCAATGAGGCATTCGGTGGTGAGCATGAGGCCGGCGATGGAGGCGGCGTTCTGCAGGGCAGAGCGGGTGACCTTGGTGGGGTCGACCACGCCGGAGGTAAGGAGATCCTCGTAGGCATCGGTGACGACGTTGTAGCCCATGGTGGGGGATTCCAAGCCCTTGACCTTTTCGACGATGAGGGCGGCTTCGCGGCCGGCGTTTTCGACGAGTTGGCGGAGAGGTGCTTCTACGGCGCGGTAGACGATGGCGGCACCGGTGGCTTCATCGCCGGTGAGGTTGAGGGCACAAACGGCCTTCTGGGCGCGGATGAGGGCCACGCCGCCGCCGGGTACGATACCTTCTTCCACCGCAGCGCGGGTGGCGTGCAGGGCATCGTCCACGCGGTCTTTCTTCTCCTTCATTTCGGTTTCTGTGGCAGCGCCGACCTTGATGACGGCCACACCGCCTGCGAGCTTGGCAAGGCGTTCCTGGAGTTTCTCGCGGTCGTAGTCGGAGGTGGTGTCCTCAATCTGCTTGCGGATTTGGGAAACGCGGGCAGAGATATCGGCGGAGGAGCCGGCACCCTGGATGATGACGGTGGTGTCCTTGGTGACTACAACGCGCTTGGCCATGCCGAGCTGGTCTACCTCAACGTTCTCAAGCTTGAGTCCGAGGTCCTCGGAGATGCACTGGCCACCGGTGAGGATGGCGATGTCTTGGAGCATGGCCTTGCGGCGGTCACCGAA
Source organism: Akkermansia sp. (assembly GCA_017435505.1). Lineage (GTDB taxonomy): Bacteria > Verrucomicrobiota > Verrucomicrobiia > Verrucomicrobiales > Akkermansiaceae > Akkermansia. Next base: position 24,906 of record JAFSEZ010000036.1, on the reverse strand, counting down.
GCCGGGAGCCTTGACAGCGCAGACGTTGAGGGTACCACGGAGGCGGTTCACCACGAGGGCGGCAAGGGCTTCACCCTCAATATCCTCGGCGATGATGAGGAAGGGCTTGCCGGACTTGGCCACTTTTTCGAGAATGGGGAGGAAGTCCTTGAGGTTGGAAATCTTCTTCTCGAAGATGAGGATGTAGGGGCTTTCGAGCACGGCTTCCATGGTGTCGGCGTTGGTGACGAAGTAGGGGGAGAGGTAGCCCTTGTCGAACTGCATACCCTCTACGACATCGAGGGAGGTGTCGATGCCCTTGGCTTCTTCCACGGTGATGGTGCCGTCCTTGCCCACTTTGTCCATGGCTTCGGCGATGATGTCGCCAATTTCGGAGTCCCAGTTGGCGGATACGGTGGCCACCTGAGCGATTTCCTTGGAGGAATCAACAGGTTTGGAGATGTTCTTGAGTTCTTCTACGATGGCGGCGGCGGCCTTGTTGATGCCGCGCTGCAGGGAGATGGGGTTGGCACCGGCGGTGACGTTGCGGAGGCCTTCGCGGTAGATGCTTTCAGCAAGCACGGTGGCGGTGGTTGTGCCATCGCCGGCGATGTCGTTGGTCTTGCTGGAGACTTCGCGGACGAGCTGAGCTCCCATGTTCTCATAGGGATCTTCGAGCTCAATTTCCTTGGCCACGGTCACACCGTCTTTAGTGATGTTGGGGGAGCCGAACTTTTTGTCGATGACAACGTTGCGGCCGGCCGGTCCGAGGGTGCTCTTGACAGCCTTGGCAATTTTGGTAACACCGTTGAGAAGGCTCTGACGAGCGGATTCGTCGAAAGAAAGTTGTTTAGCCATAATAAGTAATTAAATGTGAGGGATGAATGATATGATTAGTCGATGATGGCGAGGATATCGCTCTCGTTGAGGATGGTGTAGGTGATACCGTTGACGGTGACTTCCGTGCCGCCGTATTTGGTGATGAGCACTTTGTCGTTTACGGCCACGTTGAAGGGGATTTCCTTACCGTCTTTATCGCGGCCACCGGTGCCGATGGCACGGACGATGGCTTCTTGAGGTTTCTCCTTGGCTGTATCCGGCAGGAAGAGACCGCCGGCGGTTTTGGTTTCAGCTTCAACTCGTTCAACGAGCACACGTTGTCCTAATGGTTTAATCATGGTATAGTGTTGTTTTATTGGTTAAAAATGGGGTGGGGCGGCAAGGGGGGCTTGCCGCCTGATGGATGAGTTTGTTAGTCTTCGTCTACAACTTCGGCATCTACGACTTTGCCCTTGGCTTTGCGGGGGCCATCTTGTGAGGCTGCGTTGTCGCAACCGGCGCCATTGCAACCGGCTCCTTGAGCTTGGGCAGCTTGGGCGGCTTGCTGAAGGTTGGCAAGCATCTTCTCAAGCTCTTCGGTGAGGGCTTTGGCCTTGGCCACATCCTTGGCTTCAGCAGCCTTCTTGAGGGCATCTGCCTTTTCCTGGATGGGTTTGGTGACTTCTGCCGGAGCCTGCTCGCCGAGCTCTTTGATTTGGCGCTCAACGTTGTGGGCAAGGGAGTCTGCCTTGTTGATGGTTTCGATATCCTCGGCCTTGCGGCGGTCTTCCTCAGCGTGGGCTTCGGCGTCCTTCTTGGCGCGTTCGATTTCATCTTTGGAGAGACCGGAGGAACCCTGGATGGAGATATTCTGCTCCTTGCCGGTGTTTTTGTCCTTGGCCGTCACCTTGAGGATGCCGTTGGCATCAATATCGAAAGTCACTTCAATCTGGGGTACACCACGGGGTGCGGGCTGGATGCCATCCAACTTGAAGTTGCCGAGTAGTTTGTTGTCGTTGAACATCTTGCGTTCGCCCTGGCAGATGCGGATGTCCACAGCAGGTTGGTTGTCGGCAGCGGTGGAGAATACCTGGCTCTTGCGCACGGGGATGGTGGTGTTGCGGTCAATCATGGGAGTGGCAATGCCGCCCATGGTTTCGATGGAGAGGGTGAGGGGGGTGACGTCGAGCAGGAGCACGTCGTTCACATCGCCCATGAGCACGCCGCCCTGAATAGCTGCACCCACGGCCACTACTTCATCGGGGTTCACACCCTTGTGGGGTTCCTTGCCGGCAAGGCGCTTGGCCATTTCCTGTACAGCGGGCATGCGGGTCATGCCACCCACGAGCACGAGTTCATTGATATCGCTGGTGCTGAGACCGGCAGCGGAAATGCATTCACGCACGGGGGCCGCGGTGCGCTCCAGCAGGGATTCGGTGAGCTGCTCCAGCTTGCTGCGGGTGATGTTGAGCATGATGTGCTTGGGCCCTGTGGCATCCATGGTGATGAAGGGCAGGGAGATGTCGTAGCTCTGGGTAGAGGAAAGGGCAATCTTGGCCTTTTCTGCCTCTTCCTTGATGCGCTGCAAGGCATCTGTCTGGCGGGAGATATCCATGCCCTCTGCGGCCTTGAATTCGGCCAGAATCCAGTTGATGATTGCATTGTCCCAGTCATCGCCGCCCAGGTGGGTGTCACCATCGGAGGCTTTTACCTCGAACACGCCGTCGCCGATTTCCAGCACGGAGATATCGAAAGTGCCACCGCCGAGGTCGTACACGGCGATTTGCTCGTTGCTCTTCTTGTCCAGACCGTAGGCCAAGGCTGCTGCGGTGGGTTCGTTGATGATGCGGCGTACTTTCAGACCGGCAATTTCACCGGCAGCCTTGGTGGCATTGCGCTGGGCATCGTTGAAGTATGCGGGAACGGTGATGACGGCCTCGCTGATGGTTTCGCCGAGCTTGGCCTCGGCATCGGCCTTGAGCTTGCCGAGAATCATGGCGCTGATTTCCTGCGGGGAGTACACTTTGGTCTCGCCGCCGACTTCCACTTGAATGTGGGCATCGCCGTTGGGGGCCTCGACGATAGCGTAGGGAACTTTCTTGTCTTCATCCGTCAGCTCGGCGTACTTGCGGCCGATAAGACGCTTGGCGGAGAATACGGTGTTGCGGGGGTTCGTTACTGCCTGGCGCTTGGCCGCCTGACCCACGATGCGTTCACCGGTCTTGGTGAAAGCAACGATAGAAGGGGTGGTGCGAGCGCCCTCGCTGTTTTCAAGCACTGTGGCTTGGCCGCCTTCCATGACAGCCATGCAGGAGTTGGTGGTACCGAGGTCAATTCCGAGAATCTTGCTCATGTTGTCTGTTTTCTATTGGTTGGTTGTTGTTTGTTTTGTTGAAAGGCTCTGTTGCGCATGCGGCGCAGAGTTGTCTTACTCCCATCCTTGCAAAAAACGTGCCAACCTTTAGAGGTTTGCAAAATGTTGATAATACAATGCTTTTGCTTTTTCTTGAATGGATTAAGTGGGGCAAAATGACGCAGGTGCGCCAAATTGACGCACCTGCACAAATGACAAAATGTCGCAGCGTGGTTTAATCACCCAATTTTACCAGAATGTTTCCGTCGTGGTACTTGATGCTACCGGGTGCTGGGTAGACGGGCATTTGTTTGAAAATGGGAATAAACTCTTTTTCATGGCGATAAATTTTCCGCATGTTAGAGACGGATATATCCAGATACAAGTCGAAAGCTCTATGACCACACGCAGGAACCGGACTGCCGTAGCGATCTTGTTTACGTATGGAGGTTATGAGGTCATTGTATACAAGTATCGGGCATGAGTATACATCTACCCCGGCGGGAACCTGTGCTTGCAACGCTCTGGCAATAACTTCGTTTCTCAAAATCAAGGCTTCTTCAAACAAACGTTTTTGGTAAAATGCCATATCAGACACAGTGTAGCATGCTTTGAGCATGATGAAGACGCTTAGTGAAATAATGCCCCAACGTTTAAAAGTCTGTGTGCGTGAAATGAGCGCCATGCTCCAAATTGCAGCGCAAGTGAGTGGTTGCGTTATAAACAGTCGGGATCCTATATCTGTACCGAGAATCAGAATAGGAACGAATGGGATGGCATACAGGCTCAGTGTCAGGCAGGTATAAAACAGACGTAAGGAAATGGATTTTCCTTTTTTCTGGATATCACGCAGCAGTATGATGAGAGGCAACAATGCTGTGGCATATAGCCATTCTCCCGGGTAGGATGCTCCAACGAGATGCAAGCACCATGCTTTTCCCATGTGTAGGATTTGAGGGATAAGAGCTAATTTACCCCACAGGAAGATGTTGGATTGGTAGCCTTCCGTATAACTTAAGTCATAGGCAGAACAAAGTGTTTTGCCTATAGTTGAAATAATGAAATATATGGCAATGATGCAAAGGCACCAGCCCCCGAAGATGACGGCTTTCCTCAAGACACTCGTTATAGATTCCTGTTTGCTGGAGAGCATCAGGTTTTGAATCAACTGAATGAAGAACAAAGTAGGTAGCAGCATACCAATAAATTGATATGCACCTATACCAATAACGGCTGGGATAATTGAAAGACAAAGAATGGTTTTGCTCCGCTCTGCATAAGCTTTTTCGAAGAGAAAGTAGGAGCAACTCACCATAAATAAACCCAGGCAAATGACGTCCGCATGAAAGCTACATATCATGAAGTATGAAAGCTGTATGACGGAGACAGAAAATGCTATAAAAAGAAATTGAACCCATTTATCACGAATGTGTAGTATCTTGATTTGCGTAGCAATGGCTAATCCAAAATAAAGGGAAGATGCTATACCATACGCAACGGGTACGCCGCTGTGGCTGAAAATGAGCCGGTAGAGATGAACCGTGAACCTTCCTCCTGCGAGGTATGTTCCTGAGAATTTTCCTGTTAAATCACATATTTCATCACCGGTTGGCCCCAAACGGAAAATAATCAGTAGGTTCACAAGCAAAAAACAGACAGCTGCCACGAGTGCGGTTTGCAGGAAGTTTTTTGTTTCTTCTTCGCCGGAATTGGGGGAGAGTGTACTCATATTGAGGATAAGGCAGAAGCATTTTAGCTCATTTTTTGCATCCTGTAAAGGAAGAGCTTAGCAGCTGTATAGAATAAGTTGTGCCATTCGGCACATATTTGCCTCTGAAAGGTTTGGCCCCAAAGGCAAGGGAAGAAGATTTCGTGCCAAGTAGTTTTCCCAATCGGAGGCGGTAGTGCGGCGTATGACTTCCGGCCAAAATAGGGGAAGATGAAGTCCGGCATCTGCTAAATCATCTCTCAGTAGGGGGATGCCGGAGAGTAGAGGGTAGCACATGGGGGCGCTTGATGGAATTTCGGGGAGTCGCAAGCGATTGATGCTTTTTAATTGTGCATGCAAGATTGCATAGTTGTGGAGGCGTTGCCGGGCATCTGCTTGCCAGTCAACGTTGTTCCATCTTGCCGAATCAGGTGAGCTCAGGCGGTCTATGCGGTGGCGCAAAGCACGTTCGCAGCATATGACTTGCATTTGTTTGTTGTGGTGCGCGATTGCTTGTAGCCATTGCTGGGAATCTTGTTTGTCTTTTGGGGGGAGCTTTGAGAGGGGAAAGGGAGCCAACGCGAGTCCCCCTGTGGGCGAATCACAAAATTTCCGCGGACTATAAAAGCAAGAGGTATTGTCAGGTGGTGCAGAGTAAAGAGCGGTAGTAGCGTCTATTATGCTGATGCCGGGAAAGTCGGCGGCGGCATTCTCTACTTGCTGGCATGTAAATCCAAAATAATTGGTTAACAGAAGCAAATCTGATTTCTCTGCATTTATAGGTAAGATGGGGGATAAATCCTCGTTGATGTGGTATCGCTGCACGGGAATCCCCCGCAGTACGAAGGGCTCCAACACGGTGTCGCAGGTAAACAGAGGAATGTATGCCCGGCGAATATCGGGTATATGGTTGAGTAGGCAATCCAGAGCGGCTCTCCCGCTGATGAAGCGTACACAGTTATCAGATTCGCTGATCAGGTGGGTGATATGCGGGTGCATGGCGAGTCATGGATCAGGCATCCGGGGCAGTATCCGGCCAGTGATGGCGTGGGTAGCGCCCGGCTAAATCCTTTTTCATTTGTGGGTAGCCATTGCGCCAGAACGATGAGAGATCTGCCGTGATTTGGTAGGGGCGTTGGTTGGGGGCTAAGATTTCAGCCAGACACTTTACCCGCCCCTCTGCAATCACCGGCGTGTGGGGCACACCGAAAAGCAACTGGCATTTGAGAGAAAAGACCGGCGTGCCGTCCTCGCGGTAGAGCAGCTTGACCTCTCGGCCGTTGGGCAGAGAGAGGGCCTTGGGTGCATACTTGTTCAGGCATTGCTTTTGCCAAGGTGAGAGCCATTCCTCCAGGATGGGGATGACAGGGCGCTCTACAATATCCTTGTAGCATACTGCACCCTCGCAAATCATGGTGATAGCCACGAGCCTGTCTTCCTCTCCAAACTCCGGTAGCTCCAGTTCAGGCATGGCTTGGCGTAGGCATGTCAAGCGGTTAATCCATTGCAGCACATGGCCATCCCACTTTTCCAAGCGCAAATGACCGCGCACCACTTGTTCAGCCAAAAGAGGGGCTGCGGCATCGGGGGTGGCATCACCGGCTTCTTTTTCACTTAGCACCAAGTCTCTGTATAGCGTGCGTCGGTAGTTGCGCACCCGCTTGCGGGTAGAATCATACACAGCGCAATCGTGGGTTATTGTGGGTAGATATTCTTCCGGCACAATGGTGCAGCGGCTCATGCGGGTTTCCACCCCTTTTCCGCCGATTTCAGTGATTTCTGCCGCATGAAAAACGGTGGCATTGCGCCCTACGGAATCCGCGCTTATTTTGCCGCTGCGGTGAGCCGTGAGGCGGGCGGTGCCGGTGGTTTTGTTTGCTGCTGCAATGTTATCCGGCATGGCAGCAATTAATCCGCGCAAAATGCCATTGCGGTGAGTGTGCATTTGGGGCTCAACGCGTCCTCCCAATTGATGGTAAGCGGTTTGAATTTCACGAGCAGCGCGTCCCATAATGCCCCATTTGGTGCAACGGGCGGCATCATAGTTCATGTTGGCAGCTGCTTGCACGGCTCTCCATTCTGCCTGAAAATCGGTAAAATCATCATCTTCGCGGAGACTTGGGTGCAAGCCCGAGTGAAGCGCTATCCCCTCGCTCTGAATAAGTGCCGCAATAGCAGCCATTTCCTGCTCGCAATGGTATTCTTTGCCCGCCACCATGAGACGTGCCAGCACCGGCGAAAGCGGATAGCGGAGCATGTGTTGCCCCGTGGTGCTCAATCCACCACTCGGAGCAACGGCACCCAAACGATGCAGCAGTTCCCAGGCTCGATTTGTTTCTGCCTCTGTGGGGGAGTCCGGCCAAGGAAATGAGCGGAGTTGCTCCAAGGTGCCATATCCCCATGCCATGAGATTGAGAAATGCTGCAGAAATATCTGCTCGGTGCACTTCCGGTGCGGGGAATGCCTCTCGTTTGTTGTGCGAAGCTTCGCTCCACAGACGGATGCAGCGCCCCGGACCCAATCTTCCCGCTCGCCCGGCGCGTTGATCGGCTTGGGCTCGTGCAATCGGTACTACATGGAGCGTGGATAAGCAGCGGTGCGGATCCCAACGTGCTTCTCTCGCTGTGCCGCAATCTACCACCGAGCGCACCCCCTCAATGGTGAGAGATGTTTCGGCAATGTTGGTGGATACGATGACGCGAGGATAATCACCAGGTTCAACGGCACGGGCTTGTGCCTCCGGCGTAAGCTGACCATGCAGAGGATACACCTCACGACCACGCATCCAACTTACGTTTTCCAGAAGCTCGACCGTTCGGCGGATTTCATATGTACCGGGCAGGAAAACAAGAATATCTCCGCAGTCGTCGTGGTCTATGAGTTCTCGCACAGCGTTGGCGCATTGCTCCCAGATGGGGGGTGGCTCCACATAACCGCGGGCATTGCGCACCGGTATGGCCTGGCGGTACATGATTTCCACCGGGTAGAGCCGACCTTCTGCTCGCAGTACGGTTGCGTGGGGCAGGTAGTCCTGCAACTTATCCAGCTCCAGCGTGGCAGACATGACTACCAGCCCCAAATCCGGGCGAGTGGAGCGTTGTAATTCCAAAGCTCGCGCCAAGCAAATGTCCCCCGACAGCCGCCGCTCGTGTACTTCGTCAAAAACAATAGCTGCAATGCCGTTTAGTCCGGGATTATCGGTGATGATGCGTTCCAAAATGCCGTCTGTCACAAAGAGTATACGAGTGTTGATGCTGCGGCGGGAATCAAAACGCACGGTGTAACCCACTTCCTCTCCCAATTTGCAGGGAAATTGGCGGGCAACAAAACCGGCCAGCAGGCGTGCGGCCAAGCGGCGCGGTTGCACCACAATGATGAGGCCACGCTCCGCAACACCGGCTGCTTGCAGCATGCCCGGTACCTGTGTGGATTTGCCGGAGCCGGTAGGTGCGCTGAGCAACAGACAAAATCCGGGCTGGGAGGCTGCGCGGATGAGGTCCTGCCGTATGTTTTCGATGGGGAGCATGGTGGTGCGGATTCCTTAACATGGAATGCTAAGCATTGTCAAGAATGAACTCCACCCGCGTGTTGACGCTGCTTGCCACGGGAACACCGCTGCGGGTGGCTGGATTGAAACGCCAGTATCGCAGAATCCAACTCGTGGCTGTTGTGTCGAAAAGGCGGTGTCCGCTGCTTGCTGTAATTTGTACTGCGGTAGGAACACCCGCCGGGTTAACTGCAATGCGTACCCGCACAACTCCACGTACGCGGCTGGCTCGCATCTCTGCCGGGTAGGGCGGTGGAGAGGCGGTCTTGTAGGTGGGCGGTGTACATCTTTCTACCATTGGTGGTGTGGCTGGGACTTCGGATAATGCTACCGGTGCCGCAGATGCCTGAGAACGGCGCGGTTTTGGGTGTGTAGTTGTCTTGCGTGCGGTGGCCATGGGCGCATTCAGGCTTTCCGGCATGTCAATCAGCGGTGGATTTGTCAATGTCTCCTCCGGTGTGGTGCAAATATCCGGTATCTCTATCACGTCAGACACAAGTTGAGGTCGCGTGAAAGGTATGTCCGGGGTAGATTGTTCTGCCGGCTCCTGGTAATCCGGTAGGGGGGGAGTGTGTGGGGGGACTCCCGGAAGGGGAATGACGCTGATACCTCTCCATTCGCTCCCGCTCATGGGTTGATACACGCCAAGAATGTGTCCCAAAGTGGCAATACTCACCAAAACCACAAAGGTGAGAAGCAAGCTGCGCCTTGCGGTTCCTGCACATTGCAGTGCAGGACGCGCTCTATTGATTGGACGAGCTCTATGTCTCATTCTTCTATCCACAATAAGTGAGAATCTGCCACATCGCAGGCCCCGAAAAGGCGTTCGTCCTGCGGGAATCGTACTTGCGCGGAGTGAGCGGAGAAAGCCCTGTTTTCTTTCCATGCGGGAATCCAAATACACTCATGCTCCACTATTTTATCAATTTCTCGGCTCAATTGAGCCACCTCATCCAAATGAACGCATGATGCGTACTTCTGCAGCAGCATTTGCATGGTCGGGCTTTCTAATCCAAAGGGCGCATCGTGCCCCGTGGCATCTGCCGCAAAGTGCCGGGCATAATTAGGAAGATGCGGCGTGGCCACAGTAGCCCAAAAGAGGAGCTGGTGCTTTTGCTCCTGAATCATACGGGAACTGAGTTGCCAGGAGGCTGCCTCTGTGCGCAGTTCCAAACCACAGAGTTTTGCTTGCTGAGCCAGAATACTCATAAAGGCAGAGTTACGCCCTGATGGCGGATAGAGCAGGCAGATGCTCAAGCGGGTGCCATCCTCCTGCTGCAAGATTCCATCGTTTCCGGCGTGACTGTAGCCGGCTTTTGCAAAACAGGCTCGAGCTTTTTCCGGAGAGAAACAAGGCGCTTGGTCAGTGGCTTGTTTTTGCCACGGATAGCCTCCCGTGAACGATTGAAGTTGCTCATACTCCCCACAAAATACTTGAGAAATAGCTTTTGCCATATCCAGTGCATGTGCAATTCCTTGGCGTAGGTGGAAGTTTGGTAGCGCTTTGGCATTAATGGCGATGCCGTAGGGCGGGAATGGATGATGTAAAGTACTGCGAGTGAATCGAAGATGCTTTTCCTCTGCGTATTCCTCCCGTTTTTGCAACCATCCTGCCAAGTACCGTGTTTGCAGGAGGTTGAGCTGTCCTCTCCGTAATAGTTCCCAGGCTTGGGCTTCATCTGTCAGGAAGTGGTATTCGATGGCATCTGCATTACATGTATGGTGGAAGTGTTCCACGGTGTCGCCCCACCAGGCGGGTACGCGTTGAAGACGTATCATGCGCCCTCGCTGTTGTTTTCCGATGGTGTATGCACCCGTAGTGGGGGGAATGCGAGATGCGTAGCGAGAGGCATAATCACTACCGAATTCCGCATAAAAACAGGGCTCAGCGGGGTGTAATACAGCCGCTATCATGAGCGGTGCAAGAGGTGTTTCTCTCCGCAGCGTGATGCTTAATTCACCTTCTCCGCGGATTTCCACTTTCTCAATAAGCCTCGCGATGCTTTGCCAAGCGCCATCCTTGCCGGCTTTGGCGCGCAAAGCTGCCCCCAACGCAAAATCTGCCGCCCGCAATGGTTTTCCATTGGAATAACGAGCCTGGGGATGCAAGCGAAAATGAACGGTGAGTCCCTCCTGAGCCCAGCTTTCTGCCAGTCCGGGTATTACTTCACCTGTGATGGGGTGTTGTCTCACCAGCGGGATGTTGATGCAGGTAAAGAGATTGTAATGAAAAAACTGTGGAACCGGGCTGCCAAATGCCAAAAAATTGGCGGGGTAGGGGCCTACATGACTCACTCGCAGGACCCCGCCACGTTTGGATTGGGGATCGCCCACGGGGGGAGCTCCCACCCCTCTATGCCAGCGGAGCTGTGCCGCTTGAGCGTCTGACAACGGGGGGGCTTGAGTGATAGCGACCTCACATTGGCGATATGGATTACTCCACATATCCGGCGGATAGGATGCTTTTGTGGTGGCGGTGGGGGGCTGCTCATCGTGCCGGGAAGGTTGCAGCATAAGCCAACCCGTGCAGCATAGCACCGGCACCATGATGATGGTAACACATCCCCTTTTCATCGTCAGAAACTTACTGTGCAGCCACCATAAATACCAACTCCGGCATTGACCATATCCGGCACACTGCTCCCCCAGCCTTCGTAGCCTTGCTCTATGGTGTACTTTTGTCCTGTCAGGTTTTCTACTCGTAGGTGAAAGCTCAGCTGTTCATTCAGCTTGTAGTTTGCATACCAGCGCAGGGTGTAGTAATTGTCTGCCCTTGTGGCAAAGGTGCGCCCTACGGCGGCAATAAGTCCGATGCCTGTGGTGAGCCCCTTTACAGGTGTGGTGTGTACATCTGCCGCCCAGGTTTGGCGGGCTGTGTAGGGTATTTGTTTGTTCTGCGCAGCTTTTGGTTGGGTGATGCTGGCAGAGACCTTGTAGCCGCTGTCCCATGCGTCTCCGAAATCGCCTCGCAGTGCCAACTCTATACCTTGAATTGTCCAATGAGCGGAGGAGTTATAGAAATAAGCATCTGATTCCCAAGTTGTAGGGTTTGTCACGTATGTCTCGCTGATGGCATTGGTCTTACGCTCCCAGAAATAAGTAGCACTTGCGTAGTGCCCTTGGATGTACTGATGCTCGATGCCGATATCGAAACTCACGCTGTCTTCGCATTCCAAGCTCGGGTTGCCGTGGTATGTTGTGCCGTAATAAGGTACGGCGGCATTGCTTCGTTGCATGGAACCCGGCGCGCGGTATCCGGTTCCTATCGACCCGAATAGCCGTGTGTTTTCATTGTTGAAACGATAGCTGCTGGCCGTGCGGGCGGTGAAGTGAGCATCGAATATGTTGCTTTGATCCAGTCGCAGGGCTATGCTGTTATCCCACTGATTTGTGGGAGAATACAGGTGCTCTGCAAAAAGGCCGTATGTATTTTCCAGTCCGCTGTAGGGGGTGAGCTCCCCATTGTTGGTGCCATCGTATTGGCTGCGCATCCACGTGAAGCCGGCAGTCGTCGTGTGGTGTTCGCACCATTTGTATGCATTGCGCCATTCCAGCTGCACATTGCGCGTGTCGTAATAATTGCCGTGGCCGAACATATAGTCACTCCCAAAATATCCCACCATGAGGCTGCTCCGCCACGATTCTGTCAACTTGCTGCGTATTTTTGCCGTCATCAGGTTCGTGCGGAAAGTATAGGGTTGCAGCCCTCCATAGTACGGGTCGGGTGTGTAGTAATTATATGCTGCGTCTTCTCGGCGGTATGTGAGCGTAAGTTGAGTGTCCTGTGTCAGGTAGTGATCCAAGCGCAGCGCTTGGCTGTAGTTTTCGTACTCTCCGGCGTGGCTGACTTGGGGTGAGCTTCCGTCCGCATAGCCTATATCATTGTTGCTGCATTCAAAGGTGGAGGAGATGAAAAAGGCCGTATCGGCAACTCTGCCTTGGAAAGTGGCATTCCCGGTGTAGGAATCGAAGCTGCCGTACTCGTTGAAAAGGCGCATGCCGGGGCACCCTTCGCCTTCCGGCGTTTCCATGAAAATGACCCCACCCATCGCACCGCCTCCGTATGTAGCACTCTCTGCACCGCGCAGTACTTCCACCTGCTTTACATCGAACATATTAGCTCGCCCCATGATGTTGGGTGTGAGATTGCTGCTGCCCGTGGCATTGAAAATGCGCATACCGTCTACCATAGGCAGTGTTTCGGTGGCACTGCTCATGCCGCGTATGGCAATGTTGGCTATATTGCCGCGTTGGTTGTTTCCCCCTCCGGGTAGAATGTACACGCCCGGTACCGTGCCCAGTGAATCACTTAATTTGTATCGCCCGGCTTCGCGCTCTTTTTCGGCATCCAGCACCGTTACCGACACTCCTGTGCGGTCGTAAGGTATTTCTATCCCATCATGCGCGGCTGCCACCACAGGTGGCAATTCTGCCTCCACAACATCCTCCGCTTCTGCGTAGGCGCATCCGCCTGCCATTGCTACGGCAAGCACAACTTCAGTAGCGCCCCATCGGAACGCATTTTTCTTTTGCTTCATGGTAATAAGATGCCTGGTGGAGCCCGGTGCTTCGCCGGGTGACTCCGTATTCAAGGCGAATCCCCTGGCTGGCATTCCGACTGAGTGCTCACCATTGGCGGCACAACACGGTTGCGGCACAGCGACGGATTCCCACCGTCTTCCCCATCTATTTCCTGCGGCTTCCCGCCGCCTCCGGGAGATTCTTCTACATGCTTACCTTGCATGCAGTTATCCGGCCGTATTGAACCATACTTTCGGGTGCTTCGCAAGCAAAATTATTTCATCGCATGATAGGTTCCTTGCTTGACTCTGCGTATTTCCTGTGATACCATCCCCCGAAAGAACTTGGAAACTACCCAGACACTTTTTATCTAATATTATGAAACCCGCTACATTCAACTGCACTGTACTGCGCGACGGCCATCAGTCCTTGGCTGCCACCCGCATGTCCACCGAGCAGATGCTCGATATTGCCCCCATCCTTGATACCATGGGCTTCTCTGCCTTGGAAACATGGGGTGGTGCTTCTATTGACTCCGGCCTCCGTTTCCTCGGTGAACACCCCTTCGACCGCTTGGATACGCTCAAGAAACTGGCGCCCAAGACCCCGCACATGATGCTTCTGCGCGGCCAGAATCTGGTGGGCTATACACACTATGCTGATGATGTGGTGGAAGCTTTCGTGAAGTTGAGCGCCAAGCACGGCATGAACATCTTCCGCATCTTCGACTGCCTCAACGACCCGCAGAACATGCGCACCTCCATCAAGGCTGCCAAGGAAGCAGGTGCGCAGGCTCATGGTACTATTTGCTACACCACTTCCCCCGTTCACAATCTGGAGTACTTTGCCAACCTGGCCAAGGAAATTGCTGATATGGGCGCCGATGCCATCGTCATCAAGGACATGGCCGGTCTTATTCCCCCCGCCGAAACGGCTGCTCTGACGGAAGCTATTAAGAAAGCCACAAATTTGCCCGTGTGGATTCACACCCACGAAACGGCCGGTCTTGGCGCTGCTACCTACGTGGCCGGCATCAATGCCGGGGCTGATGCTGTAGACGTGTCCATCGCTCCCTTTGCCAATGGTACGGGGCAGCCCGACTGCATGCGCATGCTGGCTCTCATGAATGGCTACGATCGCGCTCCCCAGCTGGCCGATGAAGCCGACTTCAAGGCCAAGCTCTCCCAGATTTCCGGGATGCTCCAGCCCGTGTATGATAGCCTCTCCCGATTCACCAGCCACGCTAACGAGGTGGTGAACAGCGACACGCTGCGCTATCAGGTGCCCGGCGGTATGCTTTCCAACTTCCGCAGCCAGCTCAAGGAAATGAACATGACCGACAAGTTCGAGGAAGTGTTCGCTGAAATTCCCGTGGTTCGTAAGGCTCTTGGTTGGATTCCTTTGGTCACCCCCACCTCCCAGATTGTGGGTGTGCAAGCTATGATGAACGTCAAGTTCGGTCGCTGGAAGAACATCACCCCGCAGTGCGCCGACGTGGCTCTTGGTTACTATGGTCGCACTCCCGCACCCGTAGACCCCGAACTGCAGGCCATGTGCGCCAAGAAGATGGGCAAGGAACCCATTTCCTGCCGCCCCGCAGACCTTATCAAGCCCGGTATGCAGGACCTGCGCGACAAGCTCGCTGCCAAGGGTATGCCTGTCACCGATGAGAACTGCGTCATCTACTGCATGTTCCCGCAGCAGCTGGAGGACTACTATGCCGGCAAGAAGCCCGAGCCTCCCACCACTCCCAAGCAGGAGAACTTCGGCGCCCCCGCCTCCCTCTCCACTGTGGGGGTTTCTGCCGCTATCTCCGGCCGTAATATGAAGCTCAACATCATGGGCCGCGAGTACGACGTGACCATCGAGGAGAAATAAGACTCCCCTCATCTCCTTTTCAATCCCTGCATCTGCTTCGGTAGTTGCAGGGATTCTTCGTATATATGACGTAACCTTGGCTTGCAGACAAGAGGGCAGGGAGATATAGTGCAAGCATGACACCCGACCGCAAAGAAATGGCAAATACCATTGTGAACGACCCCACTAGCTACAAAATCTGTGTGGTGTGTGGAGCCATTGTGGACAAAGCGGTGGATGCCTGCCCGGATTGTTTGGCATATCGGTTTGATGACAACGCGGTGCATGTTGCCGACCATGCTTTGGATATGGCGGTTCGCCCGCAGACAGCTGTCAGCCATCTGGATATGACAGGTGCCGGCGATGCGGCAGAATAAGTCGTATTTTTTTGCTGCGAAGAAACGTTTTTCATTGAATCTGCTTGGATGCGGCGCTATACTGCGCTTAGCTATGAGCAGTTTTGATGCTATTGAGAGCAAGATGGAAGCTGTGGGGCTTTCCCGTGCAGCGATAGATGCCTTTCGCCATTGTGTGGAGGTGCTTGAATCCAAGCAATCCATGATGATACCCGAGGATGAGATATCCCCCGCAGATAATATAGCGGATTGGGATACGCTTGTATCCGAAAGCCCTGCGGCAGATGCCGAGCTGCTGTCGCAAGCAGTACTTATTAAGCTCAACGGCGGTTTAGGCACGAGCATGGGGCTGCAAAAAGCCAAAAGCTTGCTGGAAATTAAGCCCGGCCTCACTTTCCTTGATTTGATTGTACGGCAGGTCATCAGTTTGGGTGAAAAGGCCGGGGCTCCCGTGCGGTTGTTGCTCATGAATTCTTTTTCCACCAGCGCGGATACCATGGCTCACCTTTCTCGCTATGCCGCAGAGGGATTTGCGGATGCTTCCCAAGTGGAAATGCTGCAAAATCGCGTACCGAAACTTTGTGTGGATACGCTGGCTCCCGTCTCGTTCCCCTCTAATCCGGATTTAGAGTGGTGTCCACCCGGTCATGGAGATATTTATCCGGCCTTGCTTGGATCCGGTTGGCTGGATAAGCTCTTGGCTGCGGGAGTGAAATACGCGTTTGTATCGAACTCCGACAACTTAGGGGCTCAGATGGATACGAGATTCCTGAGCTGGTTTGCCAAGAGCGGAGCTCCTTTTGTGATGGAAGTTACCCGCCGCACAGAGGCCGATAAGAAAGGCGGCCACTTGGCCGTGCGCAAGAGTGATTCGCAACCCATCCTGCGAGAGGTGGCACAGTGTCCCGATGCAGATGTGCCGGAGTTCCAGAATATTGAAAAACATCGCTACTTCAATACCAATAATCTCTGGATTCGCCTGGATGCTCTCCGCGATTTTCAACAGGCCAACGGCGGTGTTATTCCGCTGCCGGTCATTCGCAATACAAAGACGGCGGATCCCCGCGATGCGTCCACCCCACCAGTGTATCAGTTGGAAACTGCCATGGGCGCTGCCATTCAAAGCTTCCCCGGAGCGTGTGCCGTGTGTGTGCCCCGCAGCCGTTTCTTCCCCGTGAAAACCTGCTCAGATTTGCTTCTCTTGCGTTCTGATGCTATAGAAATCGGCGCAGATGGTCTCATGAGCCTAGCCCCGGAATGCGGTGGAATCACCCCTGTGGTGCTTCTGGATAGCAAGACATATAAGCTTGTGGATTCGCTTGATTCTCTCGGCATCCCCTCTCTTAAAAATGTGAGCAAACTTGTGGTGAAAGGCCCCCACAACTTTGCCCCCGGTGAACCTCTCAGTGGTGAGGTGATGATAGGTTGATTCTCTGAGCCATCTTGCACAATCTTTTCTTCGAGCGGCACTTCGGTGCCGCTTTTTGTGTGTTCACTATTGCAAAATCCCTTGCTATTTCAGCAGGATAGGCGTATCATCGTCCCCGATGAACACCCAACTTTTCAAACAGCTTTGCGAAGCTACCGGTGCTTCCGGTTTTGAATATGGCATCCGCGACCTCATCATCGAGGTGATGACCCCTCTCGCAGATGAAATCACTGTAGACAACATTGGCAACGTGACCGCTCTCATCAAGGGCAAGAGCAGCGCCAAATCCATCATGTGTGCCGCTCACATGGACGAAATCGGCTTCATCGTGCGCCACATCGACGACAATGGCTTCATCCGCATTCTTCCTCTCGGTGGCTTTGATCCCAAGACTCTTACAGCCCAGCGCGTCATTGTGCATGGTAAAAAAGACCTCCCCGGCTGCATGGGCGTGAAACCCATCCACGTGATGAGCCCCGAAGAACGCACCAAGATGCCTGCCGTGACCGACTACGTGGTAGACCTTGGTATGAGCAAAGAAGAAGTTGAAAAGTATGTCTCCATTGGCGATTCCATCACCCGCGTGGGTGACATGATTGAAATGGGTGATTGCCTGAACGTGAAGAGCATCGACAACCGTGGCGGTTGCTACCTGCTCATTGAGGCCATCCGTGCCATCAAAGCAGCCGGTAAGACCCCCGACTATGACTTGTACGCCGTATTCTCCGTGCAGGAAGAAGTCGGCCTTCGCGGTGCCCAGGCTGCAACACTGGCCATTGCTCCCACCTTCGCTTTTGCTTTGGACGTGACGATAGCTTTTGATACCCCCGGTTCCGGCGCCCATGACAAGTGCACCGTGTTGGGCAAGGGCACGGCGGTAAAGGTGTACGATGGCACTATCATCACAGATTCCCGCATGGTCAAGTTCATGACTGCTCTTTGCGAGGAAAACAACATTCCCTACCAGCTCGAACTCCTCGCTGCCGGCGGCACAGATGCCGGTGCTATGCAGAAGTTTACCGCAGGCGGCGCCATTACCGGTGCCATCTCCATCCCCGTGCGCAATGTGCACCAGAGCATTGAAATGGCACACAAGACGGATATCCAGGCCAGCGTGGACCTCCTTGAAGCCTGTTTCACCTCCCTCGACCGTTGGGATTGGAGCTGGAAACGCATGGAGCGCACCCTCGCGCCTGTGCAGAAGACTGCACCCAAGAAGTGTGCTGCGAAAAAGTGTGCTTCCCGCAAGAAGAAATAATTTCTGATTGCTTTTCCGAATCAAAAAGCCTGCTTCTGCGTGTAGCGAAGCAGGTTTTTTTGTGCACTGTGCTTTGATGCCGGGCAAGCTCAACGCGAAAAATCCGTGAATCCCGAAGATGGCCGAAAGGTGAGTCGGGATTGTGCCGCATACGTTGTGATGCTTGCGGTATTGATGTCGAACCCTTTTCTTGCTGGTCGGCAGACTGTTTCAAACGTGCCGAAATGTGCAATGTGTACCTTTTCCTGCGATGCGGCTTCGAGTACAGACGCAAGCACAGCCTCTACGGCGGCAGAGGCTGTGTTGCGAGTGGTGCCGGAGCCCATGTACTGACGGACTCTGGCGATGAGTTGTTTTTTATTCACTTGTTTTTAAGGGCATCGCGAATCTCTCGAAGAAGAAGAATCTCCTCCGGGGTGGGGGGAGGCTCCGGAGCCGGTGCCGGTTCTGCAGGAGCCTCTTTTTTGGCACGCAGCTTGCAGACAAGTCGTACCGCCCAGAAGATGGTAAGTGCGATGATGATGAAATCCAGCACAGTCTGGCAGAAGAGACCATACTTGATGACGGGAGCATCTTTTTCTGCACTGAGAGAGAAGCTCAGCTCAGCGAGGTTCTTGGTATCTCCCATGAGCATGGAGAAAGCCGGCATGATGATATCCTTCACCAAGGACGTCACAATCTTACCGAACGCTCCACCGATGATGACACCGATGGCCATGTCAACAACGTTTCCCTTGAGGGCAAATTTCTTGAATTCGTCTACCCAAGCGGGTTTGAGTTTTTTTATCATAGTATGAGTGGTGTAGTTTTGTGGGTTAAATGTGCTTGAATGCTTTGACTCCCCATTCTCGGCAGCTCCAAGCGGAGCCGTCCTCACTGGTGAAGATGCAAACTCCGCCGGTTGCAACTTTGATGTCGTGCTCGGCACAGAATGCATCGTAATCTCCCGTGATACAGGGAGCAAAGCGGATAGTACCATTGGAGGAGACGCAAAGGAGCGTTTCGCCATCCTTTACCTCACCTGCAAGGTCGTGCCAATTGGTGCAGATTTGCTGCACATCAACTTTCCACCCCGGCGGTACAATGGCCTTGGCGTTCCATTGATCAATGATGGCTGCTCCTTTGGCATCCAGTTCTTCCGGGGTGAGTGTGGCGGGGTCAATGCCTTCTGAGCGGGCGGCATCTGCTCCGAGACGAGCTTTCACCTCGTCTTCTGTCTTGTTTTCATCGGGACCGTAATCAACCTCAATGAATCGGTGATCCGGCTCTACGGGGCAGGTGCATCCCAACGCTTCTGCTGCGAGGGCGGCTGTGCCCATGGTGCGCTTGAGGGGGGCTGCTAAAATGCGCGTGGGTACAAGCCCAAGCTTCTTGAGGTAGAGACCGACTCCGCGCCCTCGATCTTCTTCGACAAGCTCAAGGTCTGTGTTGGCACCGACGCGGGTGGGCGTTTCACCTTTGCGGAAGGTGTTGCCGTGGCGTGCAATGATGAGTGTTTTCATAGTTAGATGTGAGAGTATGGTAAAAATTAAGCAGGGTCTTCTTCGATGCGAAGGTTATCCACAATGTACTGGCGGCGCGAATCTGTATTGTCTCCCATGTAGAAACGGAGAATTTCTTTGAGATTATGGGCATTTTCCAACGAGACGGATTCGAGCCTGATATCCTCGCCTATGAAGTTTTTAAACTCTGCGGGAGAAATTTCACCGAGTCCTTTGAATCGGGTGATTTCCGGGGATTTGCCAAGTTGTTTCACGGCTTTATCTCGCTCGCTTTCAGAGTAGCAATAGATGGTTTTTTGCTTGTTGCGGACGCGGAAAAGGGGCGTTTGTAGGATGAAGAGGTGCCCCTCGCGAATGAGCTCCGGAAAATACTGGATGAAGAAGGTGAGCAGCAGCAGTCGGATGTGCATGCCATCTACATCAGCATCCGTGGCGATGATAACCTTGTTGTATCGCAGGTCATCAATGCTGCGGTCGATATTGAGAGCAAGGTGCAGGAAATCCAATTCTTCGTTGCGTTTTTCTTCGAAAAGTGCAGCACGGTTCATGCCGAAGCTATTGGCTGGTTTGCCGCGCAGGGAGAATACGGCCTGTGTTTCGGCATCTCGGGCGGTGGTGATGGACCCGGATGCCGAGTCGCCCTCTGTAATGAACAGCATGGTGTCCTTTGCCCGCTTGTGCTTGGAATCGTAGTGTACGCGGCAGTCTCGCAGCTTCTTGGTGTGTATCTTTGCCTTTTTGGCGCGTTCTTTGGCTACTTTGCCGGTGATGCCGGCCACTTCTTTGCGCGTCTTCTCACTCTCCTTAATTTTTTCCTCAATGGCTTCTGCAATGTCGGGGTGGCGGTGCAGGAAGTTATCCAACTCTTTACCGAGGAAATTGAGAACAAAGGTGCGGATTGTCTCTTTACCCGGCCCCATGGTGTTGCTGCCAAGTTTTGTCTTGGTCTGGGATTCAAAGACAGGGTCGATAACCTTGATACTGATAGCGGCCTCAATGCTGGAGCGGATATCGGAAGCTTCGTAGCTCTTTTTGTAAAAGTTTTGCAGTGTCTTTGCGATGGCTTCTTTGAACGCCGCCTGGTGAGTGCCGCCCATGGTAGTGTGCTGGCCGTTCACAAAGGAGTAATACTCCTCGCCGTATTGGTTGGCGTGGGTGATGGCCACCTCTATGTCATCTCCCACCAAGTGGATGGGCTCGTAAAGAGGTTCTTCTGTCATTTCCTCTCGCAGCAGGTCGAGCAAACCATGGCGGGAGATAATGTTTTTTCCGTTCAGATTGATGGTAAGCCCTGTGTTCAGGTAGCAGTAATAGCGGCACATGCGCCCTACAAAATCCAGATTATAAGCTGCGTTTTCCGCAAAAACGCTGCGGTCTACCAAGAAGCAAACACGTGTGCCATCCGGCTCATCTGTGTCTTCTGTGGTGTCCGAGCCTTCCACTAGTTCGCCTTCGCGAAAGCAGATGCGGCGCGTTTGTCCCTCGCGGTACGCCTGAATCTCGAATTCTGCGGAAAGTGCATTCACGGCCTTGATACCTACACCGTTGAGCCCTACAGATTTCTTGAAAGCCTCGCCATCGTATTTGCCGCCGGTGTTGATTTGAGCTGCGCACTCGTATAGCTTGCCCAGAGGAATGCCTCGGCCAAAGTCTCGGACCTCGCAGGTACCATCGGGGCGGATGCTCACCATTATCTTCTTTCCCACCCCCATCACGAACTCATCAATGGAGTTATCAATCACCTCCTTGAGCAGTACATACAAGCCGTCATCAGACATGGACCCATCCCCCAGCTTGCCGATATACATGCCGGGACGCATGCGGATGTGCTCTCTCCAATCCAGTGTCTTAATCGCATCCTCCGTGTACTCGCCTTCCATAATACGCGTACACTATACATGAAAAAGTCCGTTGCCGCAAGTCATTTGTGGGTTTAGCCAACTGTAAACAGAGAAATTATCTCTATGATTTGCTGGTTTTGCCACACATTGGGGCAGCGCAGCGTTTCAATCGTAGATTTTCACGCTCGGCAGAGCATTCCACTTGACCTTTGGAACTGCCTTTGTTACCATAAGCTACATGAAATCCCGCATGGATGAGTTTGCCGAATGGGGCACCGAGGTGGTATTCGGGCGTGCCAAGGGCTTCCGTGCGTGGATGATGCGCTGTGCGCTGCGTGTTGCCTCCTTCGGCTTTTATGCGTTGGTCAAGACTCGCTTGTTTTTGTTCCGCCGGCGCATCAAGACAGTGCATTATCTTGGCACGTTTGTGGTGAGTGTGGGCAATATCACGGCCGGTGGCACTGGTAAAACGCCTGTGGTGGAGCTCCTTTCTCGCACCTTGGCAGAGCGTGGACGCAAATGCGCCATCCTGACACGTGGTTATAAGAGCGAGGATTTGGACGAGCCGCAGGTGTGGCTTGATGCCAAGGGAAAGAAGGTAAAAAACTTGCCCAAAATCGCCAGCGATGGCGAGACCCGTTACCTGGGCCCCCTTCACGCCGGGGATGAACCTTTCATGCTGGCGCGCAACTTAGATGGCGTGGCTGTCCTCGTGGATAAAGATCGCGTGAAGTCGGGCATTTTTGCCATTGAACAACTGGGACGCAATACCCTTATTCTGGATGATGGTATGCAGTACCTGAAACTGCGCCATGAGATTGATATTGTATTAGTTGATTGTGGATTTCCCTTTGGCACAGGCTCTCTGCTGCCGCGTGGCACCATGCGGGAGCCCCGTTCCAGCCTGAAGCGAGCCAGCTACATCATATTGACAAAGAGCGGTGGGCGCCCGCAGGATGAGCTCATCTCCACCATTCGCCGCTATAACAACGTGGCCGACATCATTGTTACCAATCATGCCCCAGCTTACTTGGAAAACATTTTCACCGGAGAACGCCGACCGCTGGACTTTCTGAATGGTAAATACGTGGCATGTTTGAGCGGCATTGCTCGCCCCGAAAGTTTTGAAAATCTGGTGGAAGCCCAGGGCGCTCATGTCGAAATTCGCCGCCGCTACCCGGATCACTATTGGTTTGACCAAGAGGAATTGGATGCCTTTGTAGAGCGCTGTGCCGACCGCGCTTTGGATTTGATTGTGACCACCGAGAAAGACGCTGTTCGTTTCTTGCGTCCCGGCGAGATGGAAGTGCCTATCTTCTTCCTCCGTATTCAGATTGAAATTGAGCAGGGACAAGAAAATTGGAATCGCATGATTGATCGTATTTGTGCGATTGCCGAGCCCAAGCCAGCTCCCCAGTGGAGTGATGTACTGTGATGCTGCAAAAAAAGATGACCGGCACAGCACGTTGAAGTTATCGGGGTTTTTCTTGTAAGGTGCAGAATATAAGAGCCTTTTGTACTTTGTGGAACGATATGCTTTATGGAAGATGATTCCTTGGTTATTTCATAGTCTTGCAATTTGGGAGTATTGGTGTACAATGATGCCTGTATGAAGGATTGCGATATTTTTACCGCGCTGGAGCAAGCTGTGGCTCAAGGCCAATTGCTTGCCGATTCTCTCACCAACGTTCGCTTGCTCATGGGCGGAACACAAGACCCTGTCGTGCCGGCTGTGATAGGTGAGCTGGTCGCTGCCTCCGATTGGGCCGAGCTTAATAATCGTTTCTACAAGACCTTAGCATTCGGTACAGGTGGCTTGCGTGGTCGCACCATCGGGTCCGTTATTGCTCCTGCAGAGCAGGGGAAAGGCGGCGTGAACGGTCGCCCCGAGTTCCCCTGCGTGGGGACTGCGTGCATGAATTACTTTAATGTAGGGCGCGCCATGCGTGGCCTCATCATCTATGTGCGCCGTTTTGTGGAAGCCGAAGGCTCCGGTCGCAAGCCCCGTATCGTGGTGGGGCATGACACCCGCCACTTCTCCCGCGATTTTGCGGAGTACTGCGCCAAGATAGCCACGGATTTGGGCTGCGATTGCTCGCTGTTTGACGGACCTTGCTCTACCCCTGAGGTATCCTTCGCCATCCGCGAGTTGAATGCTGATACCGGCGTGGTAATTACCGCTTCCCACAACCCGGCTCACGATAATGGTTTCAAGGCTTATTTCAATGATGGCGCACAACTTATCGCCCCTCATGATAAAGCGGTGATTGCCGAAGTGAATGCCCTGACCAGCGATACCTACGAACCACTTCCGGCTGAGGAGCAGGGCTCTCTCAGCATCTTGGGCCCTGAATTCGATGCCATCTACATCAACAAGCTCAAGGGCATCATCCTGCGCCCCGAAGTATTCTCTCAAGCCGCTGCCAAGGTGGTGTACACCAACCTGCACGGAACCGGTGGCCGCTGCATTGTGCCTATCCTCAAGGAAATCGGCTGCAATGTGAGCACCGTGGCAGAGCAGGACGTGTTGGATGGCCGTTTCCCAACGGTCGCAAGCCCCAATCCGGAAAATGCTCCCGCTTTGGATATGGCTATCGCCCAAGCTGATCGTGAAAATGCTGATTTGGTCATTGCAACCGACCCCGACAGCGACCGCATGGGAATTGCCGTGCGCGATAAAGCCACGGGTAAGATGGTATTGCTGAGCGGCAACCAGACAGGTTGCCTCATGGCTTGGTATCGCTGCATGAGCGCTTGCGAGCTCGGTATCATCACTCCTCAAAATCTTGAACACACCGTGATGGTCAAGACCTTTGTGACCAGCCCCTTGCAGGATGCCATTGCCGCGTCTTTCGGTATTTCCACGGTCAATGTCCTCACCGGATTCAAGTATATTGCGGCCAAACTCGGTAAGTACGAGGCGGCTATCCCTGTCGAAAAACGCGAGGGCTATCGCAGCATGACAGAAGAACAAACCCGCGCCCTCCGCTTGCAATACAGCAAATACTTCATCTTCGGCGGCGAGGAAAGCTACGGCTACTTAGCCCAAGACTTTGTGCGCGACAAAGACGCCAACGCTGCCGCGCTCTGCCTGGCAGAAATGAATGCTTACCTCGCCTCCAAGGGAATGGGCTTGCTGGAATGCCTCAACAACATCTACACCGAGCTGGGCTATTATATGGAGCTGGGTAAGAGCCTTGTAATGGAAGGTGCAGATGGTGCTGCCAAGATTGCGGCCCTCACCCGGAGCTACATGCAGGCCCCCCCCTCGGAAATGGACGGTTGCGCCGTGGCTTCTGTGCGAGATTTCTCCACCGGCACCCTGCTTGATGCCGAGGGCGACCCCATTCCCGCCGAAAAGATGCTCTTCTTCGACCTGGCAGATGGTCGCAGCTTCGCTGTACGTCCCAGTGGTACTGAGCCCAAAATCAAGTACTACCTCTTCGCCCACGGTGAAAAGGGAACCGAGCTCAATGCCGCCAAAGAAGCCGTCTCTGCCGGTATCAACGCGCTGTGGACCGCCGTAGAGGCAGATGCCCTCGCCCGTATGGCATAAAAAACTGCATATCATAATCCGCAAGCCCGCTTTTGGCACTTGCCCCCTATTTCCTGCTGCCACCACCGTTCATACGCTGGTGGCAGCAGTGTCTATAGAGGTTGCACGGAGCTGTACCAGGTGCGTTTCGTACCATTGTTATACACCGCCCAATCCACAGGAGTCAAGCCACGTTCGTTC
>JAFSEZ010000035.1 GCA_017435505.1 Akkermansia sp. | reverse complement strand
TGATAGACCCGAGAGTGAAATTTGAATAGGCCGATGAAACGGAAAAATATCATAGCACTTGTACTTATCCTGGCGGCTTGTTTGGGCGGCTTGGGAGAGCTGTGCGGTTGGCTTTTGCCCACGATATCCTGGCCTTTCACGGTGAGCCGCGAGTTACCGTTCCTCTCTGCGCCGGGCGAACTTGCGCCGGTATTGGCAGTGCAGGGGAAATTGCATTGGTTTGGTTGGTTGTGCATGGCAATACTGCTGTTGTTGGGGTGCTATTTGTTGCTTCGCCGGCAAAAGAGCTTGCGCATGGCACCTGAGATGCGGCGCCGATGGGAGCGTTTTCGGAGCATACGGCGCGGCTATTGGTCGTTGCTGGCGTTGGGCGGTATTCTGTGCATCGCGGGGATGGATCAATGTCTTGTGGGCAAACGCGCCCTCGCTGTGCGGTATGAGGGGGAGTGGTATTTCCCCGCCTTTTGCCGCCATGTGATGCCCGGTTCGGTATTTGGGCTCAAGGGGAATGAGGCTATAGCAGAGGCGGATTACCGCAAATTGAAGGAAGCTGTGGGCAAACCCGGAGCGCCTACGTGGGTGATTATGCCCCCTATCCCGTACAATCCGACTATGGATGCCGCGCCATTCCCCACGGAGCGTTTGCCCCTGCGCGGTGGCAAGGTGTGGGATGCGGAGGGGCGGCTACCGTACAATGGCTTGGCATGCCGCTTATATGCGGATGGAGCGATTCATCTGCGGTTGCGCTACCGCCGTGGTGTGCTTGATGGGCATGTGCAGGGCTGGGATGAGGAGCGCCGCGAGGTATACTCTGCCGTGTACCGCAAGGGCAAGCTGCAGAGTGAGCGCTATGTGGGGCAGGGAAAGGTGAAGGATTTTCTGGACAAGACGGATGAAAAGCGCATTGCGCTGGTGCATTATCACCCTGCGCCACCATTGAGCGGTGGGCACTTGCTTGGCACGAACAGCCAGGGTGCGGATATCGCCGCCTATTTGTTCGGTGGTTTGCAGGTGAATATCAAGGCGGCGTTGTTTTATCTGCCCGCCATCTATGCCATCGGGCTGACCCTGGGGATGCTCATGGGTTATTTTGGCGGCAAGTTTGATTTGTTCACCCAGCGCATCATTGAAATACTATCCCAGCTGCCGTTTTTGTTTGTTGTGATGATCCTTTCCGACCTCGTGCCGTTGGAGTTGCGTGGTATGTTCCTCATCCTCAGCTTGCTGGCGTTGTTTGGGTGGATGCACATGACCTACATATTCCGCACGGCGACGATGAAAGAGAAGGCGCGGGATTATGTGGCGGCGGCGCGAGTGATGGGTGCCGGGCCGATTCACATCCTCACGGTGCACATATTGCCGAACCTGACGGGTATCATCATCACGCTGCTTCCCTTCAGCATTGCGGCAGTTGTGTTATCGCTGGCATCGTTGGACTATATGGGCTTTGGCTTGCCGGATACATACGCAAGCTGGGGGCGGTTGCTTAATGACGGGCTTGCCAAATTATCATCTCCGTGGGTGGTATCGGCGGCGTTTTGCTCTTTGGTCATCACGCTGATGTTGGTCACCTTTATCGGGGAAGCTGTGAGGGAGGCCGTGGATCCCCGCCGCCATACATACTACGAATAAACACATGATCATACCCTGCGAACAGACCCGGAAGCAAGGCGCACCGCTGCGGTTGGTGTGGCTGTGGATGTGTGCCGCGATTTTGTTGATGATGGTGCCTGCTTGCGATGGCGATGGCGGGGCTGATGGTGTGGAGTGGAAACACCCGGAGGAAAACAGCATGCCTGCGGCTTTCGCCAAGGATGAGAGTGTGCCTGTCTACGCCGAGCAATGGCGCATGCCCAAGGGATTTTTGCGATTCACTGCGCGTTGGAACGAGCGGGTACGACAGCATGTGGAGACTTCTCTCAAGGCAAAGCAGGCAGAGCAGAGAGATGCCTTGGCGGCTATGCTGGCCGCCCGCCCCGGTTCCGTAGAGTACAAGACGGCACAGATTCGCTTCTGTGCAGCGCTGGAGAGTTGCCGCCGCTTGGCTCGCCGCCGCAACCGCGGGCAATATCTGGCGTACTTGCCGGAAACGATGTTGCCCCAAAATCTGAATTGGCAAACCGGCATGGAGCAGCCGGAGCTCGGCAGCCCCGAAGCCACCAAAGGTGGCACCATACGCCTGACGCTCCAGCGCTCGTTCCCCAATACTTTCCGCATCTTCGGCCCAAACAGCAACAATGCCACCCGCCGCTACATTTACGATGATATTGACATGCCCCTCGTGCGGCTGCACCCCGCTACCGGTAAACTTATTCCCGGTACGGCAGACCGCTGGGCGGTGTCGGATGATGGCCTGACTGTTTATTTTCACATTGATGAAAAGGCGCGTTTTTCGGACGGCTCGCCGCTGACCTCTCGCGATTTTATCACCGCGCTCTACGTGCGAGCTTCCGAATATAGTCTGGAGCCATTCTACGGGGATTATTATCTCAATACGTTTGCCCGCATTGCCACGTATGGCAACCATGTGGTAGCAGTCACGCTCAATGCGCCGCGCAACATCCCGGCATACTACGCCAGCATCCCTGCCAGTTGCACCGCATTCTATGCAGAGTATGGCCCGGATTTCCCCACGCGCTATCTTTGGCGCACAGAACCGACTACCGGAGCTTATGTGTTGGATGCAGACCAACTCATCATGGGGCGTCAAATCGGGCTCAAGCGGGTGAAAGACTGGTGGGCTCGGAATCGCAAGTTTACACGCTATTCCTGCAATGTGGATCACATCATCTATTCTTTTATTGCAGAGCAGACAAAGGCGCGAGAACTGTTCCGCATAGGCGAGCTGGATGTCCTCTCAGCTCGCGATGCCGATGCTTGGTACGAGGGGTTGGAAATTCCCGCAGTGCACAATGGTTACATCCAGCGAGTACACTTCAGCAATATGTGGCCGAGAAATTGTTTCGGCTTCCATTTGAATTGTTCCCGGCCGCCTACGGATGATATCAACTTGCGCAAAGGCCTGCACCATGCGCTCAATGTCCAGGCCGTCATCAACACTATTTTCCGGGGAGATTACGAGCGCCTTGGCTCGTATTTCTCCGGGTTCGGAGAATACACGGATGAGAGCATACGCGCCTTGCCGTATAATCCGGAAAAAGCGCGTGCATACTTTGCCAAAGCCGGCTACACCGAGGAAGGGGGGGATGGCATTCTGCAGAAGCCGGATGGTACGCGCTTGCAGGTTGTGGTGAGCTCCCGCATAGATGCGTTGTATGCCAATTGCCTGAATCTGCTGCGCGAGGATGCAGCCAAGTGCGGCTTGGATTTGAGGCTGGAGCAGATGGATGATACGGTCTTCTATATCAAGGTAAAAGAGAAGAACTACACCGCAGCGTTGTTCTCGTGGGGCTTTTCGCCGCCCGTGCCGACTCCGGCCAATTTCTTCCTCTCTCGCTATGCGTATCGGCCGGATGGTTTGCCGGCCAAGAATACAAGCAACATCACCGCCACCGCTTCACCTGAGCTCGATGCCGCGATTATGGATACGGAGGATGCACGCACCCATGATGCTGCGGTTAAAGCTCACCACCGTGTGCAGTGCCTCATCGCGGAAACGGCTGCGTGGGTGCCGGGGTGGACCACCTCATACTGGCGCTTTGCCCAGTGGCGCTGGGTTCGCTGGCCCGATACGGCTACGTGCCGCTTCTGCCCACCGCGTTTTTATGACCCCTTGGATAGCCATTTATACTGGATAGATGAGAAGATAAAGGAGAAGACTCTCCGGGCGCGAGCCGCCGGCAAGATATATGCTGAAACGGAGCTGAATATCCCGCTGCCGGACAATACCCCGAATAGCACGACCGCGAAGCCATGAGTTCTGAGATTTTATTAGATGTGCGCAATCTGAGCGTTTCTTTCCATGCGGGGGCGCAGTCGCTTTGTGCGGTGGATGATGTGAGCTTTACCGTGCCGCGTGGCAAATGTGTGGGCATTGTGGGCGAGAGCGGCTGTGGCAAGAGCGTGACGGCTATGAGCTTGGTGCGCTTGTTGCCGCGTCCGGCCGGGCGGGTGACTAACGGCCGCGTGTTGTTCGATGGTGAAGATGTGCTCACGATGCGCTCCCGCCGCCTGCGCGAGGTGCGTGGCGGGCGTGTTGGCGTGATTTTCCAGGAGCCGATGAACGCGCTGAATCCTGTACACAAGATTGGCGACCAGATTGCCGAAACGCTCATGTTGCACAAGGGATTGTCTGCCGAGGCGGCATGGAAAGAGGCCATCAACCTGCTCAACTACGTGCGCATACCCGACCCTGAGGCCCGCGTGGAGGAGTACCCGATGTCGCTTTCGGGCGGGATGCGGCAACGGGTGGTTATTGCCATCGCTTTGGCGTGCCGCCCCGAACTGATTATTGCCGATGAACCCACCACGGCGTTGGATGTGACAGTGCAACAGCAGATTTTGGCGCTTTTGCGCGAGTTGAGAGAGGAATTAGGGGCATCCTCGCTCCTCATTACTCATGATTTGGGCGTGATTGCCCAGCATTGCGATCAAGTATGTGTGATGTATGCCGGGCGTATTGTGGAAAGCGCCGAGGTACACGAGCTTTTCGCCTCGCCACGCCATGCGTATACCAAAGCGCTTCTTTCTTCCATGCCGCGCTTGGATTACCCGCGCAAGACGCATCTGCCGACCATTCCCGGCCAGGTGCCGCCTATCCGCGATTATGTGGCCGGCTGCCGCTTTTGCCAGCGCATGGGGCGCAAGGGGGTGACTCTGCACCAGCGCCCGCCATATGTAGAGGTAGCTCCCGGCCATTTTGTAGAGGCTTGTCCCATCTGCGCTTCCCTCTAAAAGAACTGTTTTTGCACGCAGTGGCGGCAAGGGAGTCTCACTCTTTACTATGCCGGAATTTTCACATGCATTTAGCGGGAATGCCACCACACCGCTCAGCCACAGCGAATTGGTGCGCTCCATACGTTTCATGATAGCTGCGGAATACGAAGCAATACAGCTGTATGAGCAGTTAGCCGAATCGACAGACAATGAGGCCGCGCGCCGTGTTTTGCACGACATTGCGGATGAAGAAAAAGAACACGTCGGGGAGTTTCAGCAGTTGCTCAGCATACTGGCTCCCCAAGACGAGGATTTTTACCGCGAAGGCCGCGAAGAAGCCGCCATTTATCTGGATGATGTGTCGGCACGCGAAAGTTGCAGCAAGAACTGCAAGAAAAAGTGAGATAACTCAGTTCTTTTTCTCTTCCGGAGCCGGGAGCGCCGGGGTTTGCTGCTGCGTGGCAGTCTCCAGAGTCCCCAACACGGTGGGAAGTCCGGTGCGGATGCCCTCCTTGGCTTTTTCATCAATGCGTTTGATGGCCTTGTCATCCACTTTGGGCATGCCATCCATGGCGCTGGCCATGGTGCGGATGTGGGCGTGCATCCATTCGCGATGAATGTGCGGATGCTGCATGGTGCGGCGCAGGGAGGAAAGGGCGTTGTCCATGGGATTACTTGCAGAATCGGCCACGGCCGGGGCTGCAATGATGAAGATATCGTGGAAAGAAGCTGTTGTTGTTTTGCGGCCCTTGTCTTTCACGCTACGCTCATGCACGACGGCGCCGCACAGGATGTTGCAGGGTCTCTTTTCCCCCGTTTTCGGATCGGTATGGGTGGCGGCATAGGCTGAGCTGAGCAGGTATACCTGCCCCTCTATGTCGTTGCCTAATGCTTTGCGAATGCGATCTCGCCCCAAGCGATATTCGCGCACTTCATCCGTTGCGTGCATGAGTTGAGAGTTGCCTTGCGTGGCATCAATGGTATACCCCGGAAGACTGCGTACTGCCGGTTCCAGAAGTTTGGCCAGTTTATCGGCATCGGTGGTGATGC
This sequence comes from Akkermansia sp., assembly GCA_017435505.1. Lineage (GTDB taxonomy): Bacteria > Verrucomicrobiota > Verrucomicrobiia > Verrucomicrobiales > Akkermansiaceae > Akkermansia. The sequence goes on along the minus strand of JAFSEZ010000035.1, from coordinate 16,181 downwards.
TGTGAATGGGGGTCTCGAAGGCAGAAATGTAGTGGGCTTTGATATTTTCGGCCTCGTTGTCGAGCGCCATGGTACACACGCACACGTTGGCCGGGTGAGTGGCTGCGGTGTCCCACTGCACATTGCCCGCACCTTTCCACCCGCTCGGCAGCGAGTAGGTGATAGCCGGCGTTTTGATGACATCATCATGCAAAACGGCTTTGGCCGCTTTGCCGAACGCTACAGAACACGCAAGACTTGCGCCTACAGCAAGAAAAGGGAAAAGGGTAAGGGTTTTCATCAATCACATTCTGTAGTATGGAAATCCATTTGTCAATACAAAAAGTAGCGTTATCTCTCGTAATACGTATAACCGTTGAGGCCGTTTCTGTATGCTTCGAGAGCGATGCGTCGTTGCCTGGGGGTGATGAGGCCGTTTTCCACGGCTTTTTCGGCGATATTACGGAAGCGGCTTACCAAATCGCGGGCATCGTATTTGACGTATGAGAGCACATCTGCCACGCTGTCACCCTCTTCCTCGCTCGTGTAGACGGGGCGTCCGTTTTCCAAGTGTACGCTCACCACGTTGGTGTCTCCCAGCAGGTTGTGAATATCCCCCAGCGTTTCCTGGTATGCACCCACAAGGAAGATGGCAACGTAGTAGTTTTCTTCGCCATAGATATCTACCTCGTGCAGGGGCAGGGACTTGGCCACGTCTTCGCGGTCAATAAACTTATCCACCTTGCCATCGCAGTCGCAAGTAATGTCCACCAACACCGTTTTTTGGGTGGGGCGCTCGCCGAGACGTTGAATGGGCATGACGGGGAATAGCTGGTCGATGGCCCAGGAATCCGGCAGACTTTGGAAGAGAGAGAAGTTGGCGTAGTAGACATCCACCATGTTGTCGGACACCTCCTTGAGGTCCTCCGGGATTTCACTCATTTCTGCGATGCGGCGGGAGATGAGGCCCATGATATGCCAGTAGAGCGCTTCGCCGATTCCGCGTTCGCGCAGGGTTGTGGTGCCGTAGTAGAACTGCATGCGCAGCTGGTCGCGGTAGAAGTTGGCATCGTTGTAGCACTCCTGAATGTTCTTGCGAGTCAGCATGCGGTGGGTCTCATCCAGCGCTTTGAGTACTTCGCTGGCATTCTCCGGTAGTTGCGGCACTTTCGCTTCGTTTGCCGGCGAGCTCGTGACATCCAGAATGTTGAAGACAAGAACTGAATGGTATGAGGAGATGGCGCGGCCGGATTCTGTGACTAAGGTGGGGTGCTCTACGCCGTATTTGGTACACATTTCTCCCACTACTTCCACGATATCGCGGGCGTATTCTTCGATAGAGTAGTTGCAGGAGGAGTGGAAATTGGTCTTGGAGCCATCATAATCCACCGCCAAGCCGCCGCCCATGTCCAGCGTGCCCATGGGCGCCCCTTCGCGCACCAGGTCAATGTACATGCGGCAAGCTTCGGTAAGCCCTTCGCGCACCACGGAGATGTTGGGGATTTGGGAGCCTTGGTGGTAGTGCAGTACTTTCAGGCAGTGCAGCATGCCGGCTTCCTTGAGCTGATCCACCACATCGATGACCTGCGCAGAGTTGAGACCGAACACGGATTTATCGCCGGCTGATTCGCTCCAATGGCCGGAGCCTTTGGATGCCAAGCGTACACGCACACCCAGATTCGGCTCGATGCCCAAAAGTTTGGCTCGTTCCAAGATGGCGGGCAACTCGCTGGGCATTTCCAGAATCAGGTGTACATTGATGCCCATCTGCTGCCCCATGAGCGCCAGATCGATGAATTCATCATCCTTGTACCCATTGCACATCAGGAATGCCTTGGGATCTTTCATTTGAGCCATGGCAGCGATCAGCTCCGGTTTGGAGCCGGCTTCCAGCCCATAGTGGTAGCGCGCACCGAAAGAGACAATCTCTTCTACAATTTGGCGTTGCTGGTTCACCTTGATGGGGTATACCCCGCGGTATTTCCCCTTGTAGCCCATCGCTTTGATGGCCTTGATAAAACTCTTGTTGAGCTCATCGATTCGGGCGCACAGCAAGTCGCGGAAACGCAGCAACACGGGGGCATCCGTCCCGCGTTCGGCCAGCCCCTTCATCACCTCGGCCAAGCTCACGTCCTTGAGCGTGTCGTCGGAATCCATCAACTTTACCGTCACCTCGCCCCCGCGCGACACATCAAAGTACCCGTTGCTCCAGTTGTGGATTCCGTATAGTTCGGCGGAGTCTGCTGTGGTCCAGTTCTTGACTTTGCGACGGATAACAGGCTTTTTGGGCGACATGTGATGCTGTGTGGTTTGGCGTGTTGATGTGTGGTCTTACCTCCGCAGTCTCGTGTGCGTGCGCGGGCGTTATAGCTTACATCGCCCTAATTGTCAATAAAACTTTGCAGATTCAATGAGATATAATAAAAGAAAAAACAGTTGGCGCGAGGCGCAAAAAAGGCAGTTGCTTGAGCAACTGCCTTTTGTCCTGTTATATGGAAAAGTCGCGTTCTTAGAACTTGATGCTCACACCCGCGCGGATGCCGTGGTATGTCTGGCGGTGAGTGTCCAGACGTGTCCATTCGTCTTCCAGCAGGGGGGTGGCCATGCTGCCGTAGAACTCATAGGCTGCAAAAATCTCGGTGCACTCGCTCACCTTGTAGCGAAGACCTATTTCTGCCGATACTGCAAAGTTCCATTCAGAATCATGAATCTTCTGAGACCACTTATCGCGCGGTTCGTAGAAGTGGTATTTTACGCTCTCATTGGCCACACCCATGTTCACGCCCCCGTAGACAGACCAAGTGTCGTTCAAGGGAGTGGTGTATCGAAGACCGGGCATGATGGTGAACGTGTGTACATCTACTTCCTGACGGCAAGCATGGTCGCGATCTACTTCATCTCCAAAGGTGTAGCCGATGCGCAGGTTGGCAGACCAGTTGTCGTTCAATCCGTATACGAGAGTCAAATCTCCGCCGTATGTGTCAATCTTCTTGCCGTATGCAACGTCATTGGACATGATATAGCGGCTGGCAAAGCGGTATACACCTGCTATTTCAAGCGAAACCGGGCAATCTGCAGCGGGTTCTACGGGCGGTGCCTGAATGGGAGTCACCGCAATCGGTGCCGGTTCACCTGCCATGGCCATGCCGGCCATGCACATGGTTATCAGGATGCTTTTCTTCATGGATTTCTGTTTCCTTTCTGGTTATTGTGTTTGTGTAAGAAGTATGAAATGAATACATTGTACCCGCATCATCCTTCTATCCGTTTGTATGACACAAAATAATTATAAAGTCAAGTAAATAATTTTCAGAATCAGGGCAAACGCATGAGGATTACGATGGATTTGCGTAATTTCAAATTTTAGATTTCAAATTGATTATTTATTGGAGCTAGTTGACCGGCGTCCGATGTAAAGCGAAGAGATAACCACACTTTGGCCTCGCCCCGCCTTCAAGGCGGGGGTGGCAAGCGCAGATGCACCCCGCCCCTTTTCTTGCGCGGCAGCGCCAATTTTTTCAATGTGAAATTTGAAATATGAATTATGGAATTGATATTCAAGCACTAGCGGCTATTTAAGCCACATCTCGCCTAATGCGTTTGCCCTGTTTTCAGAATAATGTTAGTGGTAATGTAGATGTAGCTTTTCGCTGGACAGGGAATGGGCGGTCTGGTATAAGGGAAAGTACGTATGAGAGATGTGTTTAATCCCTTGATGCTGCTGATTATTGTACTGGCGTTGGCGATGCGTGTGACGGATGCCGATGAAGAGATGGCGCGGGCGCTGGATTTGCTGATGCTGACACTGTGTGTAGTGTGTTGTATATTGAGTGCAGTGCTGGGGGTGGCTCGTATGCTGGTACGGCGGCGAGCTCTGATGCCAATAATCTGGGCTGTGGTGTATCTCATTGTGGGGTGTTGCGTGTGGACGATAAGTTTCCAGAAACCGCAGGAGGGAGAGGACCGAGCCGCTTTTTCGGCCTTAGTGGCACATTACCGGGAGAGTGGTGATCCATGTTTCCGCAACGAACAAGGAGATTGTGTGGGGGAATTGGCAGCCGCGTTGGGAGAGAAAGCGTTGCTGGAAGAAATTTTACAAAGACATGGCGCGACCCTTTCCAAAGAGATGAAAGAGGAGGCTGCTCATGCGGCTGCGAGTGCGGGCAAAGTAAGCACGCTGATGCTGTTGTTGGATGCGGGGGTGGATGTGAATGCGCGTCTGGAGAGTGAGTCTCTGCTATTGGCTGCGGCTCAAAATGGGATGACAGATGCGATGCTTCTTTTGCTTAAGCGTGGGGCAGATGTAAACTTAGCTGATGATGAGGGGATGACCCCGCTGATGGGAGCGGCCATGACAGAGCGCCCCACGCCGGTACGTTTGCTGCTGAAGTACGGGGCAGATGTTACCCGCGAGGATCGTGCCGGAAGAAATGCGGCAAGCTATGCTCGTAGTGAAAAAGTGTCATCCTTGTTGGAGCTTCCTGCGCCCCAACCTTGAACGGTTGTGCGGAAAGAGCAGGATGCAATTTCCGGCAGGATATACTTATGCACCTCAATGGTGGCAGAGGGTGCGTGGAATTCCTGTACACAGCACATGGCTAACTCGTGTGCCAAGGTTTCTACCAGATGGTAGGGTTTGCTCCCGGCTAGTTCCCTAAGTCTGTAGGTAAGCAGAGCGTAGTCGATTGTGCGGGAGATATCCTCTTGCATACCTGCAAAGGGCGCAGGCAGAGAGAGAGCTATGTTGGCCGTAAGTCGTTGGGGAATACTACGTTCTTCCTCTGTAATGCCGATATTGCACATGAGTTCCAGCCCATGGAGATTGATGGATTCCTGCGGAGTGGTTGGAGTATGCTCCATCAGCTGACGAAGCGCACCCAGATGTGGAATAATCATGTGGGGCTCTGCATGCGCGAGCTGTTGCACATTGTTGTAGCCGGTTTGCACCCCAATGGCAGTAATGCCGGCACAGTGGGCGGCTGTGATGTCGTGCTGCATATCACCGACAAAGGCAGTTTCATGCGGCAGCAGCCCATGCTGCTTCATGAGTGTGGGGATGTAGTGTTCCTTATTGCGGATACCGGAGTGCATGTGCTCAAAGAAATGCAGCATATCCATCTCCCGCACCTGTTGCTCAAAAGCAGGTGGATCCATGCTTGTGAGGATAAAGCAACGGATGCCCCGGCGGCGGCAAAAGTCCAAGAACTCTCTCGCGTGCGGAATGGGAGTCACTTTGAGGGTGGAGTGATCAAAGGATTCGCGGTAGTAATTCTCCAGATCCTCCAATTTTGCATGGGGCGTTTTCCATGCGTAGTAGTCAGGATAAGGAAGTTGAAACTCATTGCGGAAGCTTTCGCGGTCGAGCGGGGGGAGATTGTAGTGGCTGAGCACAAAGTTGGTGGCTTCTATGGTGATAGCCATATCATCGCACAAGGTGCCGGACCAATCGAAGATGATGTTGCGAAACATAGGAATGAGAGAGGTATTAATTTTTGCGTCCGGTAGGGGAGGTGCCGTAGGCGGCTTTGGCGCTTTTGGTCTTGATTCTGTTTTTTAATTGGTATTTTTGCACCGCTTTTTTAAGCGCCGGGTTCAGGAAGGGGTTGTCTTTCCCGAATTTGGCCCAAGGCCCGCCGGGTACAAGGGAAAAATCAACAAAGCGCCAGTGTACTTTGGCCATACCGCCGGGAATGCCTAAGTAATCTCGTACCGCCGGTGAAATGTCGATGCCGGCGCCTTGATTGGCTTTGTTGCGGGGGCGAGCACCGCCGAACACATATTGCCAGTCATCTGTGCAGAATGGCCCGCAGTCTTCCCACTGTGCAAAGCAGTAGCGCCCTTTGTAGTATATCTGCACCCACATGCCGCGACACACCGATTCATACTTGCCCCCTTTGTCTCTGCGATACCATGGGATGACCTTGGATGCCTCCGGTTTGGGGCCTCCTTTTTGGATGTCATTGTAGGGGAGCGCGATATAGAATGGATTGAGCTGGGGAATGAATCCCTTGGGCGCAAAGGTTCTGGGGTCGCGGTTGGCGGGATTGGGGTCATCAAACCCGCCGTAGTTGTCATCCCAAGCGCTATCCCAGCTGCTGGCCGTATTCGGCGTTGGGTTTCTTTCTGTCGGTCGCTCGCCTATGTAAAAGTAGGTGGCAGTGATGTCGAAATGCCAAGGGTAAGCCCCGCGGCGCGGCGGGGTGGGAACCTTTTTGGGATCCGGGAAGTTGCGCCTGTGGCTTTGGTCAGTATTGGGGCGTATGGGCCCATTTTTGATAGATGCCCGTACCAAACTGTCGTCATCCATTTTTTTGCGAGCCTCAGACGCAACGCGTGGGACAAGCTTCTTGCGCGATGCCAAGGCTCGCTCAATTGCTTTGCTGGATGCTCCCGGACGACTTGCAGCATAAAGGGGTGCCGAAGCGCCGGTCAAAAAGAGAGCTATACCGAGTAAGAAAAAGCAGAGACGAGGCATGAATAGGTCGTGAGGGATTTTACCAGTTGTGTATGATACTGGGACGTGCGATGGGAAGCTTGTCCGGGGCATCAAGCGTGTAGTGGAGGCCACGGGATTCCTGGCGGCGGATGGCGCAATCTACAATGAGGGATGCAGTAAGCGCAAGGTTTCGCAAATCAATGATTTCCGGGGTGACGCGGTATCCCCAATAGTATTCATTAATTTCGCGGTTGATATTGCGCAGACGTGTTGCTGCGCGCTGAAGACGGTGGTTTGTGCGTACGATGCTCACATAGTCTGTCATCGTGCGGCGAACTTCATCCCAGCAGTGGTAGAGGATGGCCAAATCATCTCGCTCAGCCTTTTCGCCGTGAATCCACTCAGGTATGGGGTATTCCTCCATCTTATGAGCTAAGGGGAGGCGGGTGAGCATAGTGTCGAGTGCTCGTTTGGAGGTGACAACACATTCCAACAGCGAGTTACTGGCCAAGCGGTTGGCCCCATGCAAGCCTGTGCAAGCGCATTCTCCGGCAGCAAAAAGGCCACGGAGAGTTGTTTGCCCGTTGGTACTAGTCTGGATGCCACCGCATTGATAGTGTGCCGAGGGTACGACAGGTATCATGTCTTTCTCCGCATCAATGCCGTAGCTCTTGCATGTCTCGTAGATGTAGGGGAAACGCTCGGCCATGAATCCGGCGGGCTTGTGGGTCATGTCCAAGTACATGCAGGGATGCCCGGTGCGCAGAATTTCACTGTTGATGGCGCGCGCTACAATGTCCCGCGGTGCAAGGCTTTTGCGGGAATCGTACTTGTGCATGAATTCCTTGCCATCAGGGCCTTTGAGAATGCCTCCTTCTCCGCGTACTGCTTCGGAAATAAGGAAGGTAAGCCCTTCGCGGTCAGAGCTTTTCGGATTGTAGAAAGTGGTGGGGTGGAACTGCACGAATTCCATGTTAGAGATGTTGGCTCCGGCTCTCCATGCCATCGCAACACCATCCCCCGTAGCTGTTTGGGGGTTAGTTGTGTACATGTATACGCGCCCTGTGCCGCCTGTAGCGAGCATGATGCGGTCGCAGCGGAAGATATCTACCTCTCCTGTGGCGGGGTTGAGTACATAGGCACCCAAAACGCGGTCTTCTGTCACGCAGCCCAATTTGGCGGTGGTGATGAGGTCGATGGCGATGCGGTGGTCTAATATCTCAATGTTCGGATGGCGGCGGGCGCATTCCAAAAGCATGGAACTGATTTCCAAGCCGGTGGTGTCTTTGGAGTGCAGGATGCGGCGCTTGCCGTGGCCACCTTCTCGCCCCAGAGAAAACTCACCATCTCGTTGTAAATCAAAATCGACTCCCCATTCCAAGAGTTCGCGAATAGCACCCGGAGCTTCCGTGACGATGGTGCGCACGGCATCTTCATCACACAGTCCTGCGCCGGCATCCAAGGTATCCGCTATGTGTTCTTCAAAGGTGTCGTTTTTGTCCATCACGGCAGCAATGCCGCCTTGTGCCTTGGCCGAGCTGGAGACGAGCGGGTCATTTTTGCACAGTACGATGACTTTGCCGTGTTCCGCTGCTCGCAGGGCGAAGCTAAGACCGGCCACCCCGCTACCGATAACTAAGAAATCTGTCGTAATCATCTTCGTGGTAGATGCGCGCGCATTCTACCACAGCCTTGGCTAAATTGCAAATTTTACGACGCGAAAATTGATAGAAATCCTTAGTTGCACACGGCCAATGCCGGTAAATCATTCGCCCAGCGGCAGAGTGAGCAGGAAGGTGGTGCCGTTCTCATCGCTGTGTTCCAACTTCAAATCTCCACCGATGGAGCGAGCCAAATCGCGCGAAAGCGCCAAGCCCAACCCAATGCCGGGTTTGCTGCCCGCAGCGTCTTTGGCAGAGCGAGAGAAGGGCTGGAAAAGTTGTTTGCGGGCATTGTCGCTGATACCCGGTCCATTGTCGCTAAAACGGATGGAAAGTGCGCGATGAGTTTGAATTACTCGGATGTTGACGGCTGCATGAGCCCCGGCGGCATATTTGATGGCGTTGTCTGCCAGATTCGTCAGGATTTGCTCAACGGAGAGCAAATCCGTGCGCAGGGAGAGGAGCCCCGTGCGAGAGTCAATCGTTTGTGTGAATTGAAATCCGGCTTTGCGCAGGTGTTCCCCCACTTTTTCGAACAAAGCAGGTAAAAGCTTGCCACATGGAGCGCAATCTTGCCGCCCCCGTACCTTGCCTCGTGTCAACCGGGCAAATGATAGCACGTTTTCTACCAGATGTCCCAATCGCCGGCTTTCCTGATAGAGGGTTTCATGGTATTCCTCTACTTTTTCCGGGCTGAGGTTGCCTTGCCGCAGCATTTCTGTGTAAAGATTGAAGCTTGTAAGCGGGGTTCGGAGCTCGTGAGTGACAGCCGAGACGAAATCGCTGCGTCGCCGCTCCAATCGCGCGTAGAACGCCAGCAGACTGAAAAGAACAATGATACTCAGCCCGGATGTTACCCACGCTGCAGTGACTGTATTGCTAAGGGCTTGGCGGCGCGCGCCGGTGTCCGGCAGATCTATTTGATTGCCGGGGCGCAGAACCAAGGGCAGGGGGGCAAGGTTTGCTGCTTCTCCTTTGCGGGCAAAATCTATTTCAGGGGCTTTGAGCTCGGGTTCTACCAGCGGTAATAAGTGCGCGGCCAGCTTGGTGGCATCTATCACAAATCCTTCTGCGGCGTTGCCATGTGTAGTCGGTACCGAGCGCATGTAGATGAGGTTTTCCCCGGCATGCCATGCAAAGAACGGACCGGGAGGGTCTGTCTGGTACATGGGTTTGGAAAAATCTGTATCCTTAATTTGGTAGACTCCGAAGACAGGCAGGTGTGTGCTGCGATCGTAGTGGCTTGTTTCGTTGGGATCGAACACGGGGGCTCCGGGATTATCAGCTTTGCGGCGCATGGTGTCTGTCACCGCCGTGGCGCTATCCAAAGCGGCTCTGAAATGCTCTTCTCCCATGGGTACTTGCAGACCCGCCGGAGTCATCAGGAAAAATCCGCAGTTGAAGTCTGCTTTGCTTCCACCGGGCATCGGGTAATTGATTTGCCCCACGGGTGCCATATCTCCCAGTTTATTCCGTTCCTCGGCCAGCAAGCGTTCCATCTCGGCCTGGACGCGTGGAAGAGATAGTTGCAACAAACGCGCAGTTTGGGCGTTTTGGTCGATGCGTAATAATTTGTCTTCCAGTTGCGCTGCTTCTCTCGCTTGCCATAGCGCGGCAGCGAGTGTGAGCACTACAAAGCTGATGAGGATGATGGTAAGTTTCTTGTTCATTGTGTGTTCCATTTGTAGCCGCGCCCACGCACGTTCTCAAAATGTGCGGCAGCCTCAGGACCAATCTTTTCTCTCAGTCTGGCCAAGGTGACAGCTACGGCTCGCGTTTGGTTGGCTCGCGATTGGCTTCCCCATATGCGAATGAGCATTTCTTCTTGGGGAATAATGCGGTTGGGATGAGCCAAAAAATAGCGGAAAAGTTCGTATTCTCGTTCACTGAGGGGGATGCTGCAGCCGTCTTCACGATTGACACTCCGCGTGTGGGGATCCAGCTCGCCACCGGGGAATCGTAAGGCCTCTATGGCTGTGCGCGGGCGTCCTGCGGAGCGACGCAACACGGCTGATATGCGAGCCATTAGCTCTGCTATGCTGAAAGGCTTGACCACATAGTCATCTGCACCCAGTTCAAGTCCCTTGATGCGTTCTTGTTCTTCTCCATGTGCCGTCAGGATGATGCTTGGAATCCCCGGACATTCCTTTTCCATGATGCGTAGGAGCTTGAAACCATTGATGAATGGCATGTTTACATCCAGCAAGGCTAAATCTATGGGCTTGCTGAGCAGGAGTTCCAATGCCTGCTGGCCGTCTGCTGCTGCCAGTACATCATAACCTGCCCCTTGCAGGGTATCTGCCAGGGCTCTGCGTATGGGCGCATCATCCTCCGCCACCAGTATGCAGCGATTGTTCACTCTTGCTACACTAGCACAGTTGGCAACTTCTTTCAAGTTCAAATCCGGACTGCGCTTTGGGAAACTCAATGTGCATAAGAGCCCGTAAAAACTGAATAATGGCGAACATTATTTTTCTTTGGGGGCGCTTAGTGCTGTTAAATCAACTGTCTCGTATTTGTAATCCATTGAGTGAATGTTAAAAAGCCCCATGGTGATTTTGCTGAAGCGCTCTGTCGGGGCCGGGAGAATGACATAGCAGCGCCCGTTGTGTATATCCATCCCTATTGGCGCACGATATATTTTGGGGAAATGTTTGTACAGGAAATGAAGAATAGCCGGATGCCAGTATTCATTTGCTCTTGTTTTGGTTGTACTACCTGTGGTTGTACTGTAGAGAACGGGGGAATTCAGTTGATCGCAGGCCCAATCTTCAGGTAGCTGGATGACAATGTCTCCAGCCGCCGTTTTCTGTATGCATACACCTTTGGTCGTTGCGTTGAAATTCTTGTATGTAGAATTATCGGTGACGGTATCATTCCACACCGTAATGAAATTTTGAACCCCATGATATTTCCCTGCATGGGTGAAATAGTAATTTTTGTCGTAAGGTAAGGCTAGGCATCGGCGTAGACCAAAATATAGCCCTGCGTCAGTTGGTTTATAGTCCAAGTCAACAATATGGGTATGCTTAGCTTGCGAAACAACGCGTTTCATGACTCGCTTGAGTTCAAAACTCTGGTAACACACATGGAGCATGGCAAATAGTGCTATGCAGCAGGAAAGAACAACCCAGTATTTGCGATGGGAAAAGTCTTCTCTGAGCGTACTTAACAGCCAAATTAATACGCTGAAACAGAAGTAAAAATAACCTCCTCCCCACGCTCCTTTGATTCCGACCAGGAGTGCAAAGCAAAAGCTTACAATGGCAAAGATGGCGATGAGATCGTGGAATATTGATTTTCTGTTTTTCCAACAAAGAATGAGGAACGTGACAAGAGGGAAGAAACATTTGTAACCCATCATGAGAATTGATGAGCAGAAATGGGAGTAAGAAAATGTGCTTTCAGCGTTTGCTCTTTCCCATAATGAGGGGGCAGAGATAAGCAGACTGCACCCTATCATGAAAGTGATTATAAGCTGAAGTAAGAGCCTTTTGTTAATTTTATCCTTTTGAAACAGCGCAAATAGGATAAGTGAAGCGAGTAGCGGTAGTGCGATTGCTTCGTGCCACAAGGAGCATATGAAACCGCTTAAAATTACCCCAAGTTGAACGGGCTTTCCTTCTTCGTGAAAGATAAGATGTGGCTTAGCAGTATGAAAAAAATACAGTAAAAAAAAGCCTCCCCACAAATAATTGATTGAACCACTCATCCAAAAAGAAATTCCAAAAATAGATGGAAAAAATAAATATAGGATGGCGATGAACGTAGCCACAAAACCGCAGGTTAGCTTTTTCTGGGCGGTTTTTGATGCAAAATATAAGGATAAATATAAAACTAAACTGTTTAAAATACTAAATAGTAATTTGCTGTGTAAAGAAGATATGAAGATCGTAATGACATTAGCCAATCTAAAGTTGAAAATGATTCTGTAGTTCCAGATATTTTGGAAATAATTACCGAAATCAACGGGTACAGTAGAGAATATATACTTCTCATTTTCAGAGGTTATAAGGTAGCCATGCCAGTAATCATCAGAGAGAGGTGGGCATATATGGGTTGTGATGAAAAATATGGAAATGGTAACAATGACTGTAAGGACGAGCGGCAACGATGCCTTACTCATAGGCTTTCTTTTCATTAGAATGTGAAGGCGTGCCACTAAGTTTGCTGTAGGTTCTTTACTTGAAAATCACCTCATTGAGGAAGGTGTGCGGTTGTTGCGGATGGGTGATGCGCACAGATTTTGCACCGGGGTGGAGCTTGAAGTAGCGCAGGTGGTCTCCATCGCGGGTAAGGGTCGCATTGGTGACTTCAAACTTGGCGTTGCCAACGGTGATGAGTTCTGTTGTGCCTTCCGGGATGGGCAGGGTGACATCCAACGGGGCTTTGGAGCAAAAATAGGTGGAAGCGATATCTGTATCGGTGAGTACTCGCGTATCGGTATCGAACGCATCTTCTGTGATGCCGATGCGGAAGATGGTCACCTTTATTTCCTGTACGGCGTCGCTGTTGTTGGTGAGGCGCAGAGAGTTGATGCGTTCTGCCGGAAGTTGTTCTTTTTTGAGGAAGAAACGGTTGTTGATGACGGGGCCTTGTAGTTGTACATCTTTGCCGGATTCAAGCGTAAGGACAACTTTACCCCAGTTGAGAAGTTCGGCATTTTCGAGGTTGATTTCTACAAACTCGGGGTGCATGGGAGTGGGCAATTCCAGAGAGATGTACTCCTCGGGTGCCAGCTTACAGACTTCCATGACGCGATTGATGCCGATATCTGCCTTGTTGCTGAACGCGGAGAGATTGCAACCGCTGATGTTTGTGTCAACGAACGGTGGCAGGGAGCGATTGACGGCAAATTCGCAGATGGAAAGCCAGTTCGGGCGCGGTGTGACGATGCGGAATCGCACATAGCGCGCGCGCTCCGGGGATTTGGAGAGGTTGACGATGGCTTGATTGCCGTATTGAGGAAGCCCCACCGGACGCCAGTTGGTGCCGTCATCAGAAAGTTCAAACTGCACACAGCCGGGGTAGTCATTGTGGCGGGGGCCGCCGGTGATGAGGCAGATGTTGTTGATGTTGCCGATGGAGCCTTGGTCTAAGCAATACCATTGGTCGGCAGCTTGTTTCGTATCATTGGACCAGAACGTGTTGGGCCGACTATCCATCATCTTAGCCACATTTTCGTTGGTGTTGCCGCAAGACGCCGTGAATTTGGGTACACTGCGCTTCTGTCCGGATAAATCGGCGTATACGCGAGCATTCATGTAGGAGAATGCTGCATTAAGCACGGGGGTCATGGCGTAAGCCGCCACCTCTACGTCATCCACTTGGCGTACACCTTGCATGGTCCATTCTGGGCGGGTGATGGTGCGCATGTCGTAGAGGGCTTTCACGGTGTCAAAGAAGTAGTAGAAGAGGTAGTCGTCTTCTGTGGTGAAGGCTGTCATGATGGAAGCTCCGGCTACACCTGTAAGTTCGAATTGGTCGAGCCATGGTAGTATTTCGTTGCACAGTCCCGCAATGGGATTTTGAGTGTGCTTGAGTTCGCGCGCGGCAGAGACCATGCGGTCGAACTCCAGTTGGAGCAGTTGCACTGCTTTCATATCCGGAGTACCGGCCGCTATGCTGGAGATGAATTGATTGGCAGTTTCTGCAATTTCCACAGATTCTTCTCGGAAGTATCCGTGGCCGTTGGGCAAGAGATAGGAGTTGTGGGCGCAGAATACACGCATGGCTTCCCGGTGGCGTGGATATAAGCGGAACATGCCGGCAAGCCATGTGCTATGTGATTCGAACTGGTCGATGTTCCATGTGTAGTTTGCTACACCGAACAACCCTACTTTGCTGGCCTCTGCGTGTTCCATGGGGTTGGCTACGAATCCGCTCATGAGGTTCTTCATCTCATAGGACGTATCCAAACCATAGGTGCGCCCCATGGAGATGCGGCTACGTTTAAAGTCGTTGCATGGCCAGTTCCACCAGATGAATGTAGGCCGCTGTACGTGGTTGTTGACCCATTTTTGCCCCTCTAATGTGATATCATGCACCACAGTATCACCGGTCCACATGATGGGGATACTCTTATCCAGACCATCGCCAAGGGTGTGGAGGAAGTTTTCGTTGGTCCAGCTGCGGTTGTAGCCGGTCGGGCACATGATGAGTGTTTGGTTTACATCCGGATGCTTGCGGATGAAGTGTTCCAGAATGTAGTTGGTAAGTTGAACCTGGCGCTCGGCTTTGCCGATTTCTCCGCTGGAGTCATCTACCAGTACCCCGAAATCTCGTACACCTAAGTCGTACATTTGCTGCAGTTTGTCACACAGAGCATCCAGCTGATTTTTCCCTCCGTTTTCATCCCATTTGACAGTATTGGCCGGGTGAATGGCCCAAACGAAGTGTACGTGGTGTTGACGGGCATACTGCACAAGATCGCGTAGCTCGGCCGCCTTGGCTGCGGGGTAGGGTTTGTAGCAGCCGAGGCCGTGGTGATAGGGGTCATCCTTGGGGGCGTAGATATAGGTGTTCATCTTGTTGCGTCCCATGAAGCGGAAGATGGAACAGCGTGATTCAAAGCTCCATGGTGCACCATAGTAGCCTTCCACTACGCCGCGAGCTGGCAAGTCCGGCCAGTCTACAAGTATCCCCATGGGCAGCTCGCCCAAGTGAATAATCTCCCGCAGCGTTTTATCGGCAAAAACATCATTGTGTGCCAGTGTGGCATCCGGCACGTTGTAGAGCATCTGAATGATGGATTGCCGTGCATAGTACAATCCCGCTTCATCATTAGCATAAATGGTGAGCTTGCCCGGCGTGATATCAACAGCATAGCCCTCTGCCACTTTGGGGAGACGCCGCCACATGGCACTGGTGTCTCCGGAGTCTCGCATAATAACCTGTACATCTTTCACTCTGGTAGTGACGGATCGCATGCCATTGTGTTGTGGCTGGGGGTATATGACAACGGCTTCCGCAGCAGGGGTACAGAAGCATAATGTAACAGCAACCAGAGCAAGAGAACGAAGTAGTGTGGTGAAAGAAGATTTCATATACTCAGATACCGATTAGTGCGGGGGAAATTTGTAAATTCTTCCTCTATTCCACCATTATACAGAAGTAGAAGAACGAAGACAAGTAGAAAATTCTGTTTGCCTCATAAGTCACTTGAATCTAATAGTTGGAGTAGTTCCTTGAATCTTGATGCGGAGTGTTGATAATAGAATTAACCCACACTACCCACACCCATGACTAGTTACTACATTCTGGATTCAAAAAATAATACCTGGAGTCGACATCATTATCCGTTGCATGTCATTTTGGCTCGCCCGGGCATTACGGATAGTCACCTGCTGGCAGATGCCTGTTCCGGCAAGACGCTCACCGTGGCTCAGGCACGAGCGAGCAAAAAGCCACGCCTCACGCCCCCGGAGCAATCTTTATTGAAGGGCTGTGTAAAAGGTGGCACCAAATCACCAAAGTTAAGCTTGAGTAAGCCCGGCAGGAATGAGAATCGCCACTCATTCAAGACACAAGAATATGGCGAATACAAAGTTTTGAGTCAGCATGATCCTTGTTTTGGTGGCCGATTTGATGCCGACGCGCTTGAACATGCTCTCAATGAACTTTCTCGGCAAGGGTGGCATGTGTTGAATTGTCAAATGGCCGCCATATCCGTAGAAAGTGGAGAGTTGCGGGATGAATTGCTCGTTGTACTGCGTAGGTAAAGCTATGGCCGGATGTCGAGAGAAAAAAGAATAGTCTGTACATTAGGGGGTGCCTGCGTTAGAATGAGGCACCTCTGAAAGTAAGTGCGGTTGTGGCGTTGATGAAAAACATAGTGAAGAGAATTGTAAAAGAACGGGTTTTCTCCCGCTTCATCCTGAGAAACCATGTCCTATCTTCTCAGGTAAACCAAAAGGTTGTTGCCTTTACTTTTGATGATGGCCCCTCTCCGCTAACAACGCATCAACTAGTTGATTTGTTTGCAGAATTCCAAGGAAAAGCGAGTTTTTTCTTCCAAGGGAACAATGCAGAAGAGCATCCGGAAATTGTGCGCTATGCATTTTGCTCAGGGGGAGATATTGCCAATCATAGTTATAATCATCCGC
>JAFSEZ010000034.1 GCA_017435505.1 Akkermansia sp. | reverse complement strand
TTGCGCTCTACCACTGAGCTACGCCCGCGTTGCGTCGGCACTTGACCGGCAGTTTCTGAGAGAGCGGGCGATGGGATTCGAACCCACGACATCAACCTTGGCAAGGTTGCGCTCTACCACTGAGCTACGCCCGCGTTGCATCGGTCCTTGACCGGCAGTTTCTGAGAGAGCGGGCGATGGGATTCGAACCCACGACATCAACCTTGGCAAGGTTGCGCTCTACCACTGAGCTACGCCCGCATTCTCGCCTCCTGATGCAAGATGCACCGGAGAGAAGCGGGCTTATTATACGTAAATATCTGCCGGAAGCAAGCCTTTTTTTTGACTTTTTTGGAAATAAATTTGCAGTGTGTGAGTTTTGTTGCTCATTTTCAATTACTTTGGGCTTCTTAAAAATAAATTTTGAAAAAAAGCGGCAAGGAAACAAGCTTTTTGCTTTTCAAAAGCGACAGGAACTGCTAGAATGAGGCGCATAGAGCGGAGTCGCGGTAGAGTGTTCTCTATCGTACGCTATTCTGTACACTCTAAGATACATAAAACGTATGGCTATAGATCCCAAACTACTTGAAGAGCTTGAGTCTCGCCGCAAGAAGATTATTCTCTCCGGCGGGCAGGAAAAAATTGAACAGCGCCACGCTAAGGGCGACTGGACGGCTCGTGAGCGCGTTGATTGCTTGTATGATGCGGGTTCCTTCACGGAAATAGGTATGCACACACGCCACCATTGCAGCAACTTCGGGATGTTGGAAAAGTATATTCCCGGTGAAGGGATAGTCTCCGGTTTCGGCTTGGTTGATGGCCGACCTGTGGCTGCAGTTTCCGCAGATTTCATGGCTCAGGGAGGTTCTTTAGGATACATGCACGCCCAAAAGATTTGCGATGCCCAGCAGTACGCGCTCAAAGCCGGCATGCCCATTATTCAGATGAATGACTCGGGTGGTGCTCGCCTGCAGGAAGGAGTTGATTCTTTGACCGGTTTTGCTAACGTATTCTACAACAACGTGGCAGCGAGCGGTGTAGTGCCCCAGATTTCTCTCATCCTCGGACCTTGTGCCGGTGGTGCCGCATATTCACCCGCGCTGACAGACTTCATCATCATCCGCAAGGGGGGGGCTGCCGGTATGTACATCACCGGGCCCAAGGTAATTGAGCAGGTGACTTACGAGAAGTGCACCATGGAAGAAATAGGTGGAGCTGCCGTGCATTCCTCTGTATCCGGCAATGCTCACTTTGTGGCCGAGACCGATGAGGACGCCATCAACATCGCCAAACGTTTGCTCACGTATTTGCCTTCCAACAATACACAGGATCCGCCCCACGACCTCTCCCAACCGCTGGATATTGCAGATGATGAGGGAATGAACGACATCATCCCCGAGAACAACAACACCCCGCTTGACATGCAGAAGGTGATTGCTCGCTTGGTGGATGAAGGCTCTTTCATGGAGGTGCATGCCAACTTTGCCGGTAATGTCATCGTGGGCTTCGGCCGTATTTGCGGTATGGTCGTGGGTATCATCGCCAACCAACCCGCCGTGAAGGCCGGGTGCTTGGATATTGATGCATCCGACAAGGCTGCTCGTTTTATTCGCTGCTGCGATTCTTTCAACATCCCCGTATTGAACTTGGTGGATGTGCCCGGTTTCCTGCCCGGTAAACAACAAGAACGTGGTGGTATTATTCGCCATGGTGCCAAGATGATTTTTGCATACTCTGCTGCCACTGTTCCCAAGGTGACGATGATATTGCGCAAGGCATACGGCGGTGCCTACATCGCTATGTGTTGCAAGGGCTTGGGTGCGGATGCCGTGTTTGCATGGCCCTGCGCTGAGATTGCGGTGATGGGTGCACAAGGTGCTGTGCCCGTACTCTATGGCCGCGAACTCAAGGCGATTGAAGATGATGAAGCTCGCGAGGCTCGCCGCAAGGAATTGCTTGATGAGTATACCGCTGCTTTCTACAATCCCTATGCCGCCGCTGCTTCCGACCAGGTGACAGAGGTCATCAACCCCAAGGAGACGCGAGCCCGCATCGCCCTCACACTCCGTACGCTTCTGAGCAAGCGCGAAACGCGCCCCGCTAAGAAGCACGGTAACATGCCTCTCTAATATATTACTAAACCAACAAACCGAACAACATGATTACATCCCTACAGACACTCGCTGCAGGCCTGGATATGGATGCTGTGACTTACCAAGTCACGGGTATGATTGTGGTGTTTGCCTGCCTTTGCTTTCTGAGCCTGATTCTTACCGTGTCAGGCTCGGTGGCAGTGCGTCTGGAGGCCTCTCGCAAGGCTAAGGAAGACGCCGCCAAAGCCGCTTTGGCAGCCTCCACCCCGGTCGCACCGGCACCCGCTCCTGTGGCTGCAGCACCGGAGCCTACCCCGGCAGAAGTGGCAGCTTTGGCGGCCGGTATCTATGATGCCGCAGCCTCCAGCATCACTCCGCAGGTGGTGGCAGCCATTGCCGCTGCTGTCAAGGTAACCGTGGGCAAAGAGGCCCGCATTCTTGATATCAAGCCCGTAGATGGTAGCTATGGTCAGAATGGCCGCATTTCCATCATGAACTCTCATTTTCCCACCCGTCGCTGATGATGCGACAATCTCATCTTCTTATATCTTAAAAATTAAACCAATAGAACATAAAAACAATGAAACAACTCCGTATTACCGTTGCCGGCCAGACCTTTGATGTAACCGTAGAAACCGTGGGCGGCTCCACTCCCACCGGCGCTCCCGCCCCCGCTCCTGTGGCGGCTCCCGCTCCCGTAGCTGCTCCCGTGGTAGCCCCCGCTCCCGTGGCTGCTCCTGCTCCTGCCGCAGCTCCTGCTCCCGCCGGTGCCGGTACCCCCATCTCCAGCCCCCTTGCCGGTAAGGTTGTTTCTCTGGATGTGCAGCCCGGCGCAGCCGTGAAGGAAGGCGATCAGGTTCTCACCTTGGAAGCCATGAAGATGAACACCGTGATTTATGCTCCCGCAGCAGGTACGGTTTCTTCCTTCGCTGTGAAGCCCGGTGACACCGTGGCTGAAGGACAGGCTCTCGCCTACCTCGGTTAAGCCGCGCGTGCGGCAAGTTGGCCCTGCGCAGTAGTGCAGGGGCAATCTGTGTAAGTTCGTAAATCCATTGCAATATGCAAGATCTCATTCAATCCTTCGCAAATTTCATCTCCGGCATGGGTATTTTCTCCATGACTTGGCAGATGTACACGATGTGGGGCATTGTGGCGATCCTGTTGTTTTTGGGTGTGGCAAAGCAGTTCGAACCGCTGCTGCTCGTGCCGATTGCATTCGGCGCACTCATTGCCAATATACCCGATAACGGCATGGTCATCACCCAGGCCCAGCGTGAGGTGGTCGCTATCGAAAATGGCAAGGTGGAAACCTCTGTGATGAACGATGTCGGCTTCCTCTCCGCACAAATCGCTCGCTTCGAGGACCCCGGTATCACCCTTCAAAGCACAGATGGACTCTCCCCCGAGGATAAGGCCAAGTACGACACAGCCATGGATACCCCCATGGTGGTGACGGAAGCTGTGGATGCCAATGGCAAGGTACAGAAGGGCAAGGTAGTCGTCAAAGGCCAGAAGCCTGAAAAGGTCATGTTCATGAAGTTCGAGGGCGGTCTGTTCGACTGGATTGGCCTCGGCATCAAGTGCGAGATTTTCCCCGCCATCATCTTCATGGGTGTGGGGGCTCTCACCGACTTCGGCCCGCTTTTGGCATCTCCCAAGGCTTTGCTGTTGGGTGCTGCGGCTCAGGGTGGCGTGGCATTCACCTTCCTGGCCGCTATGGCTCTCGGTTTCACCAAGGGCGAGGCTTCGGCCATCGGTATTATCGGTGGTGCGGATGGTCCTACCTCCATCTTCCTGGCCGGTAAGCTGGCACCGCACTTGCTGGGTGCTATCGCCGTGGCAGCCTACACCTACATGGCATTGGTGCCGCTCATCCAGCCGCCCTTCATGAAAATGTTCACTACTGAGGCACAGCGCAAGATTAAGATGAAGAGTCTGCGCCAGGTATCCAAGGGCGAGAAGTTGTTCTTCTGCTTTGTGGTGACGTTGGTGACGATTCTGCTCTGCCCGGATGCTGCGCCCTTGCTGGGTATGCTGATGCTGGGTAACTTCCTGCGCGAATGTAAGGTGACAGAGCGTCTGGTGACCTGCGCCCAGAACGAGCTCATGAACATCACCACCATCCTGTTGGGTGTGTCTGTGGGCCTTACCATGCAGGGCGTTCGCTTCCTGCAACCGGAAACGATTCTCATCATCTGCTTGGGTGTGGTGGCATTCGCCGTGGCGACTGTTTGCGGCCTCCTTTGCGCTCAGCTCATGAACTTGGTGCCCGGTTGGCGCAAGTCTCCCATCAACCCGCTTATTGGCTCTGCCGGTGTGTCCGCCGTGCCGATGGCCGCTCGCGTGTCTCACAATGTGGGGCAGCAGGCAGACCGCACCAACTTCCTGTTGATGCACGCCATGGGACCCAATGTGGCCGGTGTGATTGGTACCGCCGTGATTGCCGGCTACTATATCACTACTCTTAGTGGGCATTAAACCACCAAGATCATCATACATCTTGGCGTATCCGAACCACAGCCAGGTGGTTCGGATACGCTTTTTTTACAGATTGTGCCTCCAATTTTGATTTATTTGCCCTTGCAGGGATGACTGATCGGGTGTATGATTTCGCGCGTTGTACCAATGAAGATGCGGTTATGAGTGAAAACGCACAGTCGCGCTTGTGGAATGCGGGCTATACGAAGACATGGGTGGGCAATTTCCTGATCTTTTTCTCATTTATGCTCATGCAGCCGGCGTTTCCTCTGTATTTGAGTGATGAATTTCATGCCGATGCAGAAACAATAGGTTGGGTGATGGTGGGCTACAGCATCACGGCTATTGTGATACGCTTGTTCAGCGGGTATATAGTGGATTCATATCCCCGGCGCATGGTGCTGGTGGGTAGCTATGTGTTGTTTGCCCTTTGTTTCTTGGGCTATCCCTTGGCGGGTAGCTTGCTCATGATTGCAATCGTGCGCACGCTGCATGGCGCTCCGTTTGGACTCACTACTGTATCCAACAGCACCGTTGCGGTGGATTTTTTGCCCTTCAGCCGTCGCGCAGAGGGGATAGGCTACTATGGCCTGAGCAACAATTTGGCTATGGCTATTGCTCCGGCTGTGGGGTTGTGTCTCTATGGGGTGTTCTATGATTTTCGCGTGCTTATGTGGGGGAGTATCGCCATTGCGGCTCTGGGCCTTTTGCTCACCATTTCCATACGCTTTCCTCGCCCGCGCCCCAAGGAACATGCACCGCTGCGTGTGCGCAACATCTTGCTGTGGAAAGGATGGAGTTTTGGCCTTGTGGTGATATGCAGTGCTTTTTCCTACGGTGTAGTGTCCACCTACATTGCCCTGTATGGTAAGGAAGAACTGGGAATTACCGGGGGTACGGGCGGCTTTTTCTTCCTGTTTGCGGCGGGGCTTATATTGTCTCGCCTTGTGGGGAGCCGCAGTCTGCGGCGCGGGCGCATTATCCGCAACGGCACGGTGGGTGTGCTGCTGGGGCTGACGGGGTATGCCCTGTTTGCGGCGGTACCGGCTGTGTGGGCTTTTTATACTTCTGCATTCTTCATGGGACTGGGCAATGGCCACATGTTCCCGGCGCTGCAAACCATGTTCATGAACATCGTTTCGCGCGAGCAACGCGGTACGGCCAATTCAACTTTGCTTGTCTCATGGGAGTTCGGCGTGGGAATTGGCACGCTCTGTGGTGGAGCTCTGGTGCACGTGGCCGGGTATCACACTGCATTTTGGGTGGCAGGTTTCATCAACCTCTGCGGAGTGGTGCACTATGTTCTTCATAGCCGCAGGGATTTTAAACGCAAACGCCTTTGCTAAGGAATCTGCTTATTTGCACGCGCAGCCACAATTCGCACTTGCGTGTTTGTGCGTAAGGGCGTATAATCCGTGCC
Source organism: Akkermansia sp. (assembly GCA_017435505.1). Classification (GTDB taxonomy): domain Bacteria; phylum Verrucomicrobiota; class Verrucomicrobiia; order Verrucomicrobiales; family Akkermansiaceae; genus Akkermansia. The sequence continues at coordinate 130,343 of JAFSEZ010000034.1, read as the reverse complement.
CGTTATGAAACAGTATGCCCAGCAGCTTCTTCGTTACCCCGAAATGGGGATTTCTTTGGATTTCTCCAAGCTCCCTCTGACCCCGGAGTTCCTTTCTGAGATGGAGCCCCTCATCTCCCGCGCCTATGCAGATATAGCTGCGCTGGAAGGTGGCGCCATCGCCAATCCGGATGAAAATCGCATGGTGGGCCACTACTGGCTGCGCAATAGCGCCATTGCCCCCACGGCTGAGCTGCGCGCTAAAATCGATGAGCCTTTGGCAGATTTGAAAGCCTTTGCGGCTGATGTGCTGAGTGGCAAGATTCTTGCTCCCAACGGTCAAAAATTCACCACCTGCCTGGTGATTGGCATCGGTGGCTCCGCTCTGGGCCCGGAATTGGTGGCAGATGCTCTGCCTGCCGATGGCCTGCGCATGGCTTTCTTGGACAACACCGACCCCGACGGCATGTACAAGGTGCTTGATACGCTACCCCTTTCCGAGACGATTGCTGTTGTCATCTCCAAGTCCGGCGGTACGCCCGAAACCCGCAACGGCATGGTGTGCGCTCAGGCCTACTTTGCATCCAAGGGACTCAACTTTGCCAAACAAGCCGTGGCGGTCACCGGCGTGGGCTCCACGCTGGATAAAGTAGCCGTGGCAGAGGGGTGGATTAAGCGTTTCCCCATGGAAGATTGGGTGGGGGGCCGCACCTCCGAGACTTCTGTGGTGGGGCTGGTGCCCGCTGCTTTGCAAGGGGTGGATGTGGATGCTCTGCTCAAGGGTGCTGCTGATATGGATGCTCACACCCGTGTGGCTGATACCGCAGCCAACGCCTCCATGAAGTTGGCTCTCGCCTGGTATGCTGCCGGCAACGGCAAGGGTGCCAAGGATATGGTGGTGCTACCCTACAAGGATAGCTTGGTGCTCTTCTCCAAGTACTTGCAGCAGCTTATCATGGAGTCTCTCGGCAAGGAACTGGATCTGGACGGCAATACTGTGAACCAAGGTATATCCGTGTATGGCAACAAGGGCTCCACCGACCAGCATGCATACGTGCAGCAACTGCGCGATGGCCTCAATAACTTCTTTGTCACCTTTATCGAGGTGCGCCAAGCCCCCACCGACACTGTGAAGGTGGAAGATTCTTTCACCGCCGGGGACTACCTCCAGGGCTTCCTTCGTGGTACCCGCAAGGCTCTTTCCGAGAGCGGCCGCCAGAGCATCACCATCTCCATTCCCACGGTGAATGCTTACACGTTGGGTATGCTCATCGCTCTCTTCGAGCGTGCTGTGAGCTTCTATGCCAGCCTGATTCACATCAACGCCTACCACCAGCCCGGCGTGCAGGCAGGCAAATTGGCCGCCAACGTATTCCTGAAGCTGCTTGCCACATGCGAGGCCGCGCTCACCACAACCCCTGCTACAGCTGCTCAGGTGGCATCTGCCGTGGGTGCAGATGAGGAGGATACCTACCACGCCCTTGTGCACATTGCCGAATCCGGCAAGGCCACGTGGGCGCTCGGCGATTGCCCCTGTTGCGATACCTTCGCCAAGGCATAATCGCCATTCGTCGCTTCATTTATCAAAAGCGGGGGCTCGTGTCCGAGCCCCCGCTTTCGTTCCTTTGCTAACAGCGGAGCATGGAGGAGAGAATAGACGCAAAAGTATAGTTTAAACTCGACTTCATTGTTCATTGCCCAGTCTTTAGACTTGATTTTTATTGTATTTTAAGGCATAACTGGTGGCGACATGTCGGATGAGCATACACGCAAACCTTCTTGGTTGAAGGTAAAACTGCCTAAAGGTCAGGTATTCAAGGATGTACAGAAATTGGTGAAGGGTAATTCCCTTGTGACTGTGTGCGAGGAAGCTATGTGTCCCAACCGTGGCGAGTGTTGGAGCCACGGCACAGCAACTTTCATGGTGTGTGGCGATGTGTGCACACGCGCCTGCGGATTCTGCGCCACCCGCACCGCCAAGCCCAAGCCTCTGGACCCCGATGAACCCGCCAAGGTGGCAGATGCCGTGGCTCGTATGAACCTGAACCACACCGTGGTGACCATGGTGACTCGCGATGACTTGCCTGATGGCGCTGCAGGCCACATTGCCGCTACCATCCGCGAGATTCGCAAAGCCAGCCCCCATACGATTATTGAGGTGCTTACCTCCGACTTCAATGGCAAGGAGGCTTCCCTCGCCGCGGTGATGGAGGCTCGCCCCCATATTTTCAACCACAACTTGGAGACAGTGGAACGCCTTTCTCCCTTGGTGCGTTTCCGTGCCAAGTATCGCCTCTCGCTGCAAGTGCTCAAGCGTGCTCTGGAAATGGCTCCCGGTATGGTCGTGACCAAGAGTGGTATCATGCTTGGCTTGGGTGAAACGCGTGATGAAATTGAACGCACGATGGATGACCTGCGCGAACATGGCGTTACCGTGCTCACCATGGGGCAGTATCTGCGCCCCTCGCCTCGCCATTTGCCGGTGATTGACTACCTGCACCCCGATGTGTTCGCAGAGCTGCGCGAGGTTGCACTCTCCAAAGGTTTCCGCCATGTGGCCAGCGGCCCCCTCATTCGTTCCTCGCACCATGATGCCAATTTCCGTCCGGAGCTGGATATTTTGGATGCTATCAATGCAGACCTGCGAGCCCGCGGCGAAATTGCCCCCGAATAAAACTTCCCACACCACCTAGTATATGCTGACTGAAAACATAACCGATGCTGAAGCCACGCTTGAGGCCCGATATGGTTGCGATACCTTCGGAATCAAGACGATGGAAAAGTACCTTTCTAAGAGCGCATTCAAGAAAATGATGCTCACCATCCAGAAAGGTGGTAAATTGGACATGAGCATTGCGGATGAAGTGGCTCAAGCCATGAAGGTGTGGGCTCTGTCTAAGGGGGCTACGCATTACACCCATTGGTTCCAACCCCTCAGCGATGCAACAGCGGAAAAGCATGATTCCTTTGTGGAACCCGACCGCAAGGGTGGTATGATTTGCGAATTCACCGGGAAAAACCTGATTCAGGCGGAGCCGGATGCCTCCTCGTTCCCCAGCGGCGGTATCCGCGCTACATTCGAGGCTCGCGGCTACACTGCATGGGATCCCACCTCCCCCGCTTTCATCAAGCGCACAGCCAGCACCGCCACGCTGTGCATTCCCACGGCATTCTGCTCCTACACGGGTGAGGCGCTCGACAAGAAGACCCCGCTGCTGCGTTCCATGGTGGCTGTGGCCAAGCAGACAACCCGCGTGCTCAACTGCTTCGGCATCGAGCCCAGCTGTGTGGAAACCAACTTGGGGGCAGAGCAGGAGTATTTCCTCATCGACCGCAACCTCTATCTCAAGCGCCCGGATCTTATCGAAACGGGTCGCACTCTCTTTGGTTGTCTGCCGCCTAAGCATCAGCAGATGGAAGACCACTATTTCGGTTCCATCAAGGAGCGCGTGCTGGAGTTTATGACCTCTGTGGATCACGCTCTGTGGGATTTGGGGGTTCCTTCCAAGACCCGCCACAACGAGGCTGCTCCCGGACAGTTTGAAATAGCCCCGCTGTATGAGGTGTGCAACGTGGCCGTGGATCACAACGTGATGATTATGGATATCTTGGAGCGCCAGGCTCTCAAGTTCAATCTCGTGTGTCTGCTGCACGAAAAACCCTACACCTCGGTGAACGGCTCCGGCAAGCACAACAATTGGTCGCTTTCCACCCCGGAAATGGGTTCGCTTTTCTCGCCCGGCAAGACCCCGCATAGCAACAAGCTCTTCCTCACGTTCTTGGCCTGCGTCATCAAGTGCATTGATAAACATGCGGACCTGCTGCGTGCCTCTATCTCCAAGGCCGGCAATGATCATCGTCTTGGTGCGGCTGAGGCTCCACCCGCTATCATTTCCATTTTCTTGGGTGATGAACTCACCGATATCATCAACCAGATTAAGCATGGTGGGGCGCAGTCCTCGGCATCCAAGACAACGATGGAGCTCGGTGTCGATATCCTGCCGGAGCTGCCCAAGGACACCGCAGACCGCAATCGTACGTCTCCCTTCGCTTTCACCGGCAACAAGTTCGAGTTCCGCGCGGTCGGTTCTTCTCAGACTTGTGCCTGGCCTATGACGGTACTGAACACCATCATGGCCGAGGCATTGGATGAAGTTGCCACGCTTCTGGAACCTGTAGCAGGCACACCTGCGTTTAATAAGACGCTGCAGAGCATTCTCAAAGATATGCTGACAGCTCACGATCGCGTGGTGTTCAATGGCAACGGATATTCGCAGGAGTGGGTGGAAGAAGCTGCCCGCCGCGGGCTGCCGCACATTAAGTCCACACCCGAGGCTCTTGAAGTGCTTTCTCGCGAGGATTCCATCGCCCTCATGGAGAAGTACGGTGTTCTTTCCCGCGCGGAGTTGTTGGCTCGCAAGGAAATCCAGATGGAAAACTTTGAGAAGTTGATAGACATTGAGGCCAAGACCTGCCTCAACATGCTCAACACCATCTACATGCCCGCCATTGCCACGCAGATGAGTGAAATCTGCGCTACCGTGCTCAATATACAGGCATCCGGTATTAAGTCCGGCCTTAAGGCAGCTTCCTCGCGTGCAGAAGCTATCGGTTCACTCTACGATGAGCTGCCCGATAAGGTGGAGGCTTTGGAAAAAGCTATCTCCGAGGGCAACCCCGCGCAGATGCGGGTTGCCATGGACAATGCGCGCGCTACAGTCGATGCGCTGGAAGCCATCGTGGATGCAGAGCTCTGGCCCGTACCCACATACGCACAAATGCTTAATATTCACAGCAAATAAAAACAAATCGCCCCGCCGATAAAGAAAGGCGGGGCGATTTGTTTATAGCATGAAAGCTCAGTCGATGCTTGCTATCTTGGTTTACCTCTTGCCGTAGCGGCGATTGCGCTTGGCATATTCTGCCAGGGCTGCATCAAAATCATCGCGTCCGAAATCCGGCCACAGTACATCTGTAACCCACAGCTCGGCATAGCTCAGCTGCCAAAGTAGGTAATTGGAAATGCGCATCTCGCCGGAGGTACGAATCATTAAATCCGGGTCAGGCATGCCGGCGGTGTAGAGCTGGTTGCCCAATACATCGGGGGTAATGTCCTCCGGTTGTATCTCACCACGCTGCACCATGGCAGCAATGCGGCGGGTTGCTGCGGTAATTTCCTGGCGTGAACCATAGGAAAGCGCCAGCACCACGTTGAGCGCGGTGTTGTTGGCTGTTTCTGCTATGCTGGTCTCCAGCTGCCGACGACACTTGGGGGGAAGCATATCCAGCTCACCTATGGCATGCAAACGTACATTTTTTGCCTGCATTTCGGGCAGACGCTCCCGCAGGAACTTCTCCAGCATCTTCATGAGGTAGCTTACCTCAATCTTGGAGCGCCCCCAATTCTCTGTGGAAAAGGCGTATAAGGTGAGCCACGGTACTCCCTTTTCTATGCACAAATCAATCACCCTCTGCACGGTAGCGCCACCTTGCTCGTGTCCCTTGGAGCGGGCTACTTTGTGCTGTTCTGCCCAGCGTCCGTTACCATCCATGATGATGGCAATGTGCTGTGGAATTTTGGTGTCTGTATCCATGCTGTTGGTGGACTGCATTACAGCTCATACTCGCCGTATTCTGCCAAAATAGCCTCCACACGGGCGATGTCTTCCGGCGAGTCTACACCACTGGTGGTCTTGCGGCCGCGGTAGTTTACCTCTACCATGCGTACCTTCATGCCGTTGTACAGGTAGCGCATCTGTTCCAAGCCTTCCACGCACCCCATCTCGTATTCAGATTCAGGCAGCTCAAAATAATTTTTGAGTGCTTGGTAGGTGTATGCATACAGCCCCACATGGCGGCGCACCGGGCTCTTTTCCATGCTGGCGCGGGCTTTCTCAGGTTTGCGAATAGCAGGGATGGTGCTCTTGGAGAAAGCCAAGGCATATCCATCTTTATCCACCAGAACTGTGGTGCCGCTGTAGGGGGTTGTTTTCTTGGATTCCACCAATCGGTCGTATTCTGCCCAGTCTAAATGAATGAACGGAGTGAAGACATCGGCCGGGCATTCCTTCCATGCGTCAATCAGCTGCTGAATCACCCAAGGCGGGCACAGCGGGTTATCCCCTTGCAGGTTCACGATGAAGTCAGGTGTTGTGCTCTGTTGGCCGATGGCATCCCAGCAACGCTCCGTGCCACTACGGCAGGTTTCAGCTGTCATCACGGCAGGAATCCCTGCTGCGGCGCAGAAATCCGTTATGCGTGTATCATCGGTAGCCACCACGTAGCTGCAATTCTCGTTCTTACTGCAAATGGAAGCTGCGATATTGGCTACGCGCTGTATCATTTCTACCCCGGCAATCTTTACCAAGGGCTTTCCGGGCAGACGAGTGGAAGCGTAGCGGGCAGGGATGACGATGAGGATAGACTTAGACATATGCAGATGTAGTTGTACTCGTCTGCATTCTACCCCACGAATAGCCCTTTGCCAAGAAAAATGTTCGTTTTCCTCACTCTTGGCTTCTTTGTTTTTATGAGGATTTTTTTGTCAAATCATTTCTTCTCTTGGACATTGCCCCAAGCTTTGGGTAGCTCCCTTAATAAGTCTCGCACCCTCTGTTGGGTGCTTCAATCTGCCTTTTTGACGCAGATTGAGCTTTCCTTTACGTGGAATCAGAGTTAGAATGATTCTATGCAAGAGCCGGAGGAGAAGTACATACGCATTCGTGGGGCACGGGAGCATAATCTGAAAAATGCTGATGTGGACGTGCCCTTGGGCGGTATTACTGTGGTGACCGGTCCGAGCGGGAGCGGAAAGACCTCATTAGCTATCAGTACGTTGTATGCTGAGGGGCAGCGGCGCTATGTAGAGACATTTTCTCCCTACGTGCGACAGTTCATGGATCGCATGGATAAGCCGGATGTGGATGCTGTGGACAATGTGCCGCCGGCGATAGCTTTGGGCCAGCGCAATTCCGTCAAGAATTCGCGTTCAACCGTTGGGACAATGACGGGGGTGAATGAGTATCTGAAGCTCATATACTCCCGCTTATCCACGGGGCATGATGCAGACGGCCGAGAAGTGTGCCCTGTGACACCGGGAGAGGCAGCGGAGGTGCTGATTCGTGAGGAAGCGGGAGAGGTTCTGGTATGCTTTGCTGTGCGCCCGGTGGGAAGCTACGCAGAAATGCAGCAGGCGTTGCTGGGGCAGGGATACTTGCGCGTATTGTGTTCCGGTGTGGTAGTACGCTTGGAGGCGGCTCAAGAGACAGACTTGGGGATGGAAAGCTGGCTCGTGGTGCAGGATCGAGTGAGAGCCACAGCAGAGAATCGAGCCCGGTTGACAGAGGCATTGGAGACAGCTATGCGGCATGGCCAGTCTGTGGCTCGCGTGGCGGTGCGAACATCTGATGGCACTTGGCAGGAGCCGAGAGAGTTTCGCAATGATTGGTACCCACTGGAGGAGCCTCGCCCCGGATTGTTCAGTGGCAATTCGCCCTTGGGTGCATGCCCGGCTTGCAAGGGATACGGACGCGCTATTTCGTACGATTACAATAAGGGCATATTGCCGGATAAGACGATACGCGATGGTGCCCTCAAAATGCTTTCCTCTGCCACTTTGTCAGAGTGCTTTGACAACATGTTGACTGCGAACCGCAAAGCCCGTGCCGTGCGGCTCGATGTGCCTTGGAATGAGCTTACCCAAAAAGAAAAAGATTGGGTGTTCTATGGGAATTGCGGCGATTTAGATCCATGGACGGCGATAGATCACAAGCTGTGGTATGGCTACAAGGGAATCTTTGAGGACATGGAAAAGCACGCGCATAAGATGACTGTACGCATTTTCCTGTCCTACTACCGCGTGTATCGGGTGTGCCCGGAGTGCCGTGGCGATCGTCTGCGTCCGGAGGCTCTGGCGTTTACCATCGGCGGGTTGACGGTGCCGCAAGTACAGGCTCTCCCCATGGATGAAATGTTGCCGTGGCTGGATGCTCATGTGGTGCCGGTAGCCTCGACAGACCGATCTTTGCAACAAGCGGTGCAGGAACTGCGTAGCCGTGTGGCGTATTTGTGCGAGGTAGGGTTGGGTTATCTCGCAGCTAATCGTCTGACGCGTTCGCTCTCCGGCGGTGAGATTGAGCGTGTAAGCCTGACTGCTTGTTTAGGTGCCGCTCTCACCGAGACGCTTTTCGTGCTGGATGAGCCCACGGTGGGGTTGCATGCGCGCGATACAGCAAGGCTCATATCTGCGATGCGCCGCTTGGCGAATCGTGGTAATACGCTGGTGGTGGTGGAACACGAAGAAGCTGTGATGCGCGCGGCGAACCATGTGATTGACATGGGACCCGCCAGCGGTGCAGATGGCGGGCAGGTTGTGTATGCCGGCGAGCCGGAAGGAATGGAGGCCGCTCCGTCCTCTCTCACGGGCAAGTATCTGAGCGGCGAGCGCCGCATTCCTGTACCTCGTCGCCGCCGTAAGCCCAAGAAATATCTGCACATAGAGGGCGCAGATTGCCATAACTTGCATGATTTTGACGTAAAGATACCGCTGGGGGTATATACTTGCCTGACGGGTGTTTCCGGTAGTGGCAAGAGTACTCTGGCGTGCCATGTGTTGCATGGTAGTGTGCACCCCGAATCTTTGGACGATGAGGAGGAGGTACGAGTATCCCGCATATCCGGGTTGGATATGCTGGATGATGTGTTGTTGGTAGACCAAAGTCCTATCGTGCGTACCCCTCGCTCCACTCCCGCGGTGTACGTAGGTGTGTTTGATGAAATTCGCGCACTTTTTGTGTCAGAACCGGCGGCTAAGGCGCGTGGCCTAAAACCGGGTTACTTTTCTTTCAACAGTGGGGAGGGGCGCTGCCCACGCTGCGCCGGATTGGGACAGGAAAAGGTGGAAATGCAGTTCCTTTCTGATATTTTTGTACCCTGCGCTCTTTGCCACGGTACGCGCTATACACCGCAAGCGCTCACCATTACATTGTTGGGCTACAACATGTCGGAAATGTTGGCGCTGGATATCAATACGGCCATGCGTTTGTTTGCTCGCGAGAAAAATGCCCGCGCCAAGCGCATTGCGGAGCGCTTGCAAGTATTGGTAGATGTGGGCTTGGGGCATTTGGGGCTGGGACAACCGCTCAATACGCTTTCGGGCGGCGAAAATCAGCGTCTCAAACTGGCTCGGATTTTGGTGGATGCCTTTGCGGATGAAACTCATGGTAAGGGAAAATTGCTGATTCTGGATGAACCCGGCACCGGACTTCATTTCTCCGATTTGGAGGTGCTGCTGCGCGTGTTCGACCATTTGGTGGAGCAGGGGCACACCCTTCTCGTCATTGAACATAATTTAGAGCTTATCAAAAGCGCGGATTATGTTATTGACTTGGGGCCGGAAGGCGGCGCGGGTGGTGGCACGCTGGTGGCTTGCGGTACGCCGGAGCAGGTGGCAACTTCTTTGGCCGGCCATACCTCTCGCTATTTGGCAGAGTCTCTGGGAATGCCTGATGCCGCGCTGCCGGAAATGCCGCTTCTTGCAGCCGAGACGGATGAGCCAACCGCACACGCCATTTCTCTGCGCGGGGCTCGTCACCACCAGCTCAAGAATATCGACGTGGATATCCCCCGCAACCGAATGACGGTGGTGACGGGGCTTTCCGGCAGCGGCAAGAGCACTCTGGCCTTTGATATTATCTTTGCCGAGGGGCAGAAGCGTTTCATGGATGTGATGAGCCCTTACGCTCGCCAGTTTACGGAGCAAATGGAAACACCGGATATAGACCGCCTCATCGGGTTGCCTCCCACGGTAGCGATTGAGCAGAATCGCTCCCGTGGTGGCTGTAAATCCACGGTGGGTACGGTGACGGAGATTTGGCAGTTCCTGCGTTTGCTGTATGCAAAGTTGGGGCGGGCTCATTGCCCGGATTGCGGTGTACCTGTGGGGCGCCGTTCCTTGGATGAGATACAGGCGTTGGTACAGAAAGAAATTGCAGCCCGCCCCAAGAGTTTGATGATAGCCGCCCCGGTGGTGCGTAATCGCAAGGGGCATTATGCGGATTTGGCTCGCTGGGCAGCTCGCCGCAAGTATCCTTTTCTGCGGGTGGATGGCAAGTTAGTATCGCCGGATGAGTTTACACCTTTGGATCGTTATTCCAACCATGATATTGATATTGTGCTGGCTCATATTACAGTGCAGGGCAACAGAATTCATTTGAACGGACAGGATTGTGATTTTGCCACTTTGACGGCAACAGTATGCAAAGCACTGGAAATGGGAGATGGATTTATCCGCTTGCTGCGCCCGCAGGGGGATGAGCTTTTGGGTACACGTCTGTCATGCTCCCAATGCGGTAAGACCTATGCCGACCCTGAGCCATCCACCTTTTCCTTCAATTCTCCGCATGGTTGGTGTCCGCATTGTATGGGGCATGGTGTGGTAAGTACCGTTGCCATGAAACCGGGAGAAGAACGCATGAGTTTATTGGAGCAGGAACTGCGTTTCGACCGAGATGTGGAACGCTCTGCCAACAAGGATCAAACCGCCTGCTTGTGCCCCGCTTGCAACGGAGCGCGTCTTAATCCATTTGCCTTGAATGTGACTGTGCATGGTGCTTCCATCGCGGATGTGGGCAAGATGGATGCAGAATCGGTGTTGGCGTTACTGGAGAAAGAATGGCACTTCACCGGGCGCGATGAAGAAATTGCCCGTAATGCTATGGCTGAGATTTTGCCGAGGCTGCACTTTTTGTGCCGTGTAGGCTTGGGGTATTTATCCATGAACCGAGCCGCCACCACGTTATCGGGGGGGGAGACACAGCGTATCCGCCTGGCCGCTCAGCTGGGGTCAAATCTTCGTGGGGTGTTGTATGTGCTGGATGAACCGACTATCGGCCTGCACCCGAAAGACAATGATCGCTTGCTTTCTACGTTGGATGAATTGAAATCCCGAGGTAACACCCTGCTTGTGGTTGAACATGATGAGGCTACCATGCGGCGTGCCGATTACCTCATTGATTTGGGACCGGGTGCAGGGGTGCATGGTGGGCAAATTGTTGCACAGGGACGTTTTGCGGATGTGATTGCCAATCCCGACTCGGTGACCGGGCAAGCCTTGGCCCACAAACAAAAGAATCCTGCCGGAGGCAAGCGCCTCTCGGTGGCAGATGCTCAGTGGTTGGAGGTGCGCGGATGCACATTGCACAACTTGCGACACGTGAATCTGCGTATTCCGCGGGGGCGTCTGACGGTACTAACCGGTCCTTCCGGTGCGGGTAAAACCTCTTTGATGACGGGAACTTTGGCACCTGCAGTGCGCGTGGCCTTGGGGGGTAAATTGGCACCCGGAGAGAGCAGAAACTGGGAAGATTCTCATGGTTTGGATACGGTGCGTGCCGTGTACCAGGTGGACCAATCTCCATTAGGCAAAACACCCCGCTCCACCCCCGCAACTTACATAGGCATATTTGATGAAATACGCCGCATATTTGCCCAGAGTGCCGATGCTCGGCGCTTGGGATTTGATGCCGGGCGATTCTCGTTCAATACTGCTGCGGGGCATTGTGAGGCATGCAAGGGGACGGGTTACCGGAAGCAAGAAATGGATTTTCTGCCACCTTGTTCCGTACCATGTGAGGCATGCCGCGGAGCTCGCTACAACACACGCACCTTGCAGGTGCGCTACAAGGGAAAGACTATTGCGGATGTGTTGAACATGAACATGGAAGATGCAGCAGAGTTTTTTGCCGCTCAACCTCGTTTGGCAGACCCGCTTCGCCTGCTGTGTGAGACAGGTTTGGGCTATCTTACCCTTGGACAAGCCTGTAATACCCTGTCGGGAGGCGAAGCACAGCGCATCAAGTTGGTGTCAGAGCTTATCAAAGGTCGCCGCGCCGCGTTGACAGCCGTGCGGCGCGGCAAAGAACTGCCTCAGGATTTGTATTTGATTGAGGAACCAACCATCGGTCTGCACCCGCATGATGTGAGATTACTCGTCATGGTGCTGCGCAGATTGGTGGAAATGGGCAACACAGTAGTGGTGATTGAGCATAACCTGGAGCTGATATGTGAGGCTGATTATGTGATTGATGTGGGACCCGGTGCCGGAGCTGAGGGTGGAACCATAGTGGCGCAGGGCTCTCCCAAACAAATCTCCAAGAGCCGCACAGCACCCACAGCTCCCTACATCCGCGAAGAATTGCGTTCCTATGATAAGACTTCACAATAGAAGGGTGTTTCTGCTGTTCATTGGGCTGTCCGCCGTGCTGTTCGGAGGCTGCCGCCAGTTAGTGAACGATGTGCTGCCCAAAAGCATTGCCCCCGAGGTGGTGCAGCAGGCCCGCAAGCCGGGGAGTTGGTATTCCCACCTTCCGGAGCGTGACCCGCATTTTTGTCTGCGCACAGAAACCTCGCTTAAGTGGCATGACCCTAAGTTGAAACTGGGCTATTGGAAAGGTTTGCACCCCGAATCTCCTCACCGCGTCCTCATGGAAGCCAAGGGTGATACTTTGATTGTACACCGCCACTACGTGTGGGATGGCTGCACGGTGGGAGAAACAAAGATGCGGGATTTGTTGGCAACCCTCCGCCACGATGCTCTATACCATGCGCTCAAGGAAGGAGCAGATTTTTCTCGGCGCCAAGTGGATTTAGCTTTCTGGCGCGACCAAGAGCGGGCAGATGTAGGGTTTGCGTGGCTCAACTACTTGTGTGTTCGCCTCTTTGGCGGATTTTACAACCGCTCCCAAGGGGAGAAGACGATGCTGATTGAGCCTACGCCAAAAGAAGATACGCTCTAGAAAGAGCGTATCAGTTCTTGCCTCGGTCTTCCGGGAAATTGCGGTAGCCTATGCGTAGCGGTGCGTACTTATCAAGTAGGGGGCGGTCGTAACGGCGAGTGGGCGGCTCCAGATTCCCCAGCGTGGGGCCTGCGTTGAAAAAGTATTGCAGGTAATAGGTGCCCCTGTAGCCCAATTGCTCGCATTCGCGTATCATTTGCAGTAGGTCGGATTCCTCCAACAACCCCGGATGTACAGTGGTGCGTATCTCGTATGGAAGCCCGGATGCCTCCAAGGCTTGCAGACTAAGGGAGAAACGATCAAAAAGCTTGGCTCCGCCGGGTAACTTCCAAGTGCGTGTGCTGGGCATCTTATTGTCCATCGCCACATAATCAATCAGTTTCCTGTCGATTAAATCTGCAAGGATATCTGGATTGCTGCCATTGGTATCTATCTTGATGAAATAGCCCAAGTCCTTGATGTCCGCACATAATCCGGCCAAGTCGCGTATGAGCGTAGCCTCGCCGCCGGATAGAACGACCGCATCCAAAAAACCACGACGCTCCCGCAGAAACGCCATTTCATCCACCCCACCATCGCTACAACCCAGAACAAGTTCCGGGTTGTAGCAGTAGGGACATCTCAAGTTGCATCCTGTGTACCACAGAATGCAGGCTGCCTTTTTAGGGTAGTCCAGGAAAGTGAGGGGGGTGATGTCTGCCGGGTGGCGTCGCATCACTTGAGAATCACATCCTGGCAGCAGGAGCAGCCGGGTTCGTTGAAGTGAGCGCGTTCCTCGAACTCACCTTGCTTGCCTGCGTTGAAGGTTTCAACGGGGCGGTGGTAGCCCATCACACGCGTGTACACCGTGCACTTGGTGCGTTCAGATTCGTGTTCGGCCAGGATTTGTTCGTCGGTCTTGCGGACGGGTTTGATGGTATCTTCGATCATGGTTTTTGTTGGGTTGTTGGAGAATATCAGAAGAGGGGGAGTTCGGGTTGTTCCTCGGTGCGAGCCCGGGCGATGAGTTCTTCATCGCAGATGGGGCAGTAGTCATGGCGACCACGCAGGTAGCCGTGTTTCTCGCACACGGAGAAGAGCGGAGTCACTGTGATGTAGGGCATCTTGAAGTTGGTGAGTACTTTGCGTACGATATCGCGGCAGGCTTCGGGGGAGGAGATAGCCTCGTTCATGTACATGTGGAATACCGTTCCACCTGTGTAGCAGCACTGTAACTTGTCCTGCATCTTGAGAGCCTGGAACAGGTCGTGCGTGTAGCTGGCGGGCAGCTGGGAGCTGTTGGTGTAGTAGCGGTGTCCCGGTGTGCCGGACTGGATGATATCCGGGTAGCGCTTCTGGTCTTCGCGAGCGAAGCGGTGCGTGGTGCCCTCGGCCGGGGTTGCCTCAAGGTTGTAAAGGTTGCCGGTTTGTTCCTGGTAGCCGCGGATGCGTTCGCGCATGAAGTGCAGCACTTCCTCTGCAAAGGCGATACCATCGGGTGTAGCTGTGTTCATGGTATCGTTGGAGAAGTTGCGGAGCATTTCGTTGATACCATTCAGACCGATGGTGGAGAAGTGGTTGCGCAGGTGGGGCAGATAGCGCTTGGTGTAGGGGTAGAGCCCGCGCTGGTAGAGGGTGTTGATGAATACGCGCTTCTTTTCCAGCGTTTCCTTGGCCAGGTCCATAAGCTCACCGAGCTTGGTGTACAGCAGGTTCTTGTTGCCCTTGTACAGATAGCCCAAGCGTGCCATGTTAACAGTAACCACGCCGATGGAACCGGTCATTTCTGCTGAGCCGAAGAGGCCGCCGCCACGCTTGAGCAGCTCGCGCAAATCCAGCTGCAAGCGGCAGCACATGGAGCGCACGGCATCCGGCTTGTATGCTTCTTCATCTATGACTTTGTTGCCGTTCTCATCGTACTTGTACTGGGAACCAATGAAGTTCTGGAAGTAGGAGGAACCAATTTTCGCGGCATTCTCAAAGAGCAGGGGTACATTTTCTCCATCCCAGTCGAAGTCTTCTGTGATGTTTACGGTGGGGATGGGGAAAGTGAAGGGCTGGCCGGTGCTGTCGCCTTCGGTCAGCACCTCGTAGAAGGCACGCTGAATGACATTCATTTCCTTCTGGAAGTGCTTGTAGGTCATTGCAGTAAGAGACTCCGCGCCGCGTTCGCGAGCAATGGCGGTGAGCTTCTCATCGTGCAGGTTCTCAAAGATGTGAGCACCGCCGGAGAAGGGGGGCTGCTCGCGCAGGTCGCGGGGAACAGTCCAGTCAATTGTTACGTTGGTGAAGGGGCTCTGCCCCCAGCGAGAGGGAACATTGAGGTTGTATACGAAGCTGCGCAGCGCTTTCTTCACTTCATTGTACGGCAGCTGATCCTTGAAGAGATAGGGGGAAAGGTACGTATCGAAAGAGGAGAAAGCCTGTGCACCGGCCCATTCGCTTTGCAAGATACCTAAGAAGTTGGCCATTTGGCCGAGCGCTTCGCGGAAGTGGCGGGGCGGGCGGCTGTTCACACGGCTGCGTACGCCGTTGAAGCCCTCGTTGAGCAGGTTGCGCAAGCTCCAGCCGGCGCAGTAACCAGTGAGGCAGTCCAAGTCGTGGATGTGGTAGTCGCCATTGCGGTGCGCGGCGCCTTCTTCGGGGGTATAAACTTGGTCCAGCCAGTAGTTGGCAATCACCTTGCCCGCCGTGTTGTTTACCAAGCCGGCGTTGGAATAGGTGGTGTTGGAATTTGCCTTGATACGCCAGTCTGTGTTGCCGATGTATTCCTCAATCGTTTGCTTACAATCAACCCAGGTATTGCCTTGGTACAGACCGGCAATTTGTTCGCGCTGCAGCTTGTGCAGGAAGCGGTATTTGATGAAATTGCGGGCAGTCTCGTATGCCCCTGCTTTCATTAGCTCTCGCTCAATGGTGTCCTGTACTTTTTCCACAGGCAGGTAATCGTCTGCCTTGAGTGCATCAAGCACGTTGGCATAGACAAGGGGATTGTACTCCTCCTGCGAGGCGTGGTATGCTTTTTCAATGGCCTGTTGTACTTTGTAGGCCTCGAAGCGTTCGCGCTTTCCGTTGCGCTTGATAATCTGTGGCATGGCTGTTAGAGAGCTGGTAGGTTATTGATTGTGTGAGTGTAAAGATTTTTGGGTACCCCGGTGTCATGTGCAGCTGAGTGTGGTAGGTGCCATTACTGCTGCCCGGGATACACGCGGAACATGGGCAATGTAGCACGAAAATGATGCCGTTTCAAGTAGAAAATTGTCTACGCACATTCTTTTTTTTGCACAATATCTTGGTGAAAAATCATTTCAATCATACTAGATATTGCGGTGTGGTAAAATTGTGAAATTTTAGATGAAAAGGTGGAAAGCGCCGCAATTCTTCGCATTATCGGGGGTGCATAACATACCGCTGAGTGGGGTGCATGGAGGTGAACGCCACAAGATTTAGAGGTATGGGTGTTATTTTATCGACTCCGGCGGGCGGGCTGTTGGCAATTGAATTTGCGAGGGGGACACCTTCTCACCGGGGTAATCCATTTCGCATGCCTGTACTTTGTAACACCGGCGCATGATAAGTTTGCGCTGACCGGGATTTCCGGCGGGGCTGAACCAAACTTCAAAAGCCGCACCGAAGTAGTGATGAGATTCTCCTTTGCGTATGATAAAGAGCGGGGTGCCGGGGAAGAGAACATTGTCTGTGCTGCGGAATTGAGAGGTTCGCATCCACTCCGGCATAGACCCCGGTATATCGTGGCGGAAAAGCTCGTTTTCGTTGTTGGAATAAAGAGCCGGGCAGTTGAGGACCTGAAGTGTTTTACCCTTTTCTAAATCTTTGATGATGAGTAGAATTGTCCCTTCTTCGCCGGGGTTGAGGAAGAGTTCTGCTTGGTAAGCACCATATTGGGCCGGCGGTTCGCAGAGGCGCATTTCCGGGGTGCTTCCCAAGGTGCCGGGCTTGCCCTCAATCATTTTATCAATTGTTTCGGCACTTGGGTTGTTGGCCAAGGGGTGAAAACGCGCATCAATGGCGCTGATGGCCGCATTGATGGCTTTGAAAGCCGTTTCTTTGTGGGCGGCTCCGCGCCATGCCAGCAAGAGATAGTGGCTGCCTCCTAAATCCAGCGCTAAATCCGGGATTTGAGCGTTTTCTTCAGTAACGGCAGGAAAATCCCCACCGGGACGCACAACGGTATAGCCGGCAGGTACCGGTTCACCTTCTGCCAAGGTGCGAAATGCTACGTGAATGTGGCCGGGCGTTCCTTTGAGAGATGCGGGGGGCTCCAAGACCACGTGGCCGGGTTTGGTGTAAAATGTGTCGAGCGTGCTGCTATGAGCCCAGCGAGGTGCTGTGGAAATATAGCGTTGCAGTATGTCTTGGTTTTCCTGTTCCAATTGGCTCAACGCCGGTGTTTGTACGATTTTGTCTGCTGTGTAGTTTTCCGGAGTGATGGGGAGGAGCAGTGCATCCGGTCCCACCAGATAATCGTGTGGGATGTGTAGAGTGTCTGATTGTTGGATGGGTTGCGGCAGCTCCTTCTCCATGGGCGGGGGAGGATTGGCTATCACGGCAAGAACCATGTAAAGTACAGTTGTGCCACTCCACAACCCTATCCAACTCAACACCATCAGGAGAGCTTTGGCATTGCGCAATCGAAGAAGTAACCAAGCTCCCACCAGTATCAACAGACCCAGTGATAGGAGAAATGCGGCAGAAATGATGATTCCTGCATAGTCTCCAGCTTCAAGTCGCCACGCTCGGGGAGCTGTACGTGGCCATATGATGAAGATTCCTGCCAAAATGGAAACCACACAGCAGATGAGGTGTACGCGCCACGGCGAAAGTAGGTATTTCTTGAAAATTTCCCGGTTCATGGTGTCTCTTGTGAGAACAACTCGGGGTGTTCCAGGATGAATTTTGCCATGGAGATGCTCGGCGTGATGGTCTTTTCTTCTTTATACAAAGCGCAAGCCTCGTAAAAACCTTCCTCCGGGGTGAGAATCCGGTTTTCTTTCAGAAGAGAGGCGAGGATGTCGGCATAGTTATCCAATTTCATTCCCTTGAAATGTGCTACGACTCGTTGCAGCATTTCCGGAGTGACACTTTTCATGTTTTCCTGCCGTACGGCGTTATCTACAATGGCACATTCCAAGATGCGTCGCTGCTCCTCCGGCAAAGCTTCAATACCGCCGGAAAGATTTAACCGCTCGCTTAAAATGCCGGGTTCGGGCAGGGGTAGTTTCTTTTGTTGCAGTAAAAGCCGATAGGCGGCGTAGGCCACATCCGGGTCATGAGACGCGGTGAACTTTGCTATTTGCGGTTGGGCTTTCTCTGCATCTTGGTGCATCATAATTTCCAGGATTTTGCCCATGGGATAAGCCGCATAGCAATCTATCATGTCGCCTTCTTCCATGGGAAGCAGGGTTTCTAATTTATCCAAGGCTTGTTGTAAACTATTGAAATCCACTTCCCAGTTCAGCTCACTCAGCGCAAACAGCAGCCGCTCCGGTATTTCCTCCAGGAAATGTTCACCGTGTTCCCAAAGGGTCAATT
Organism: Akkermansia sp.; assembly: GCA_017435505.1. Lineage (GTDB taxonomy): Bacteria > Verrucomicrobiota > Verrucomicrobiia > Verrucomicrobiales > Akkermansiaceae > Akkermansia. The sequence continues at coordinate 112,038 of JAFSEZ010000034.1, read as the reverse complement.
TGTTGATGTAGTCGGAGATGGCTTGTTCATCTGCCATGCGGAGGAAGGCCAACGTATCTTGCAGTGCTCCGGTTGGGATAAGGCTACTTGTTTCTGCTGCCATGTAGGATTCGAGCTTTTCCATGGCGCGAGGATAAGCAGGCTTGCAGTAACGCCGTTTGAGGTAATCCAAACAGAAAGGGTTGGTGCTGTAGCCTGCCTGCGCCAAGCGCAGCTGCATGTAGCGGGAAAGTGCTGTATCATCGTGAGGTATGCGAATGGCCAACTCTCTCGGTATCAACTTGAGCTTGTTGAGCTCCTGCATTAACTCCGGTGAGCTGTGCAGAAAGAAAACCGCATTACAGCCTGCGTTGTTTTCTACCAGACAGTCGGCTCCATTCTGCATGAGCAGAATAACGCTGTCGTATAAAGCTTTGCGAAATTCATCGTCTGACTTGCTGCGGGACTCTTTTTCTACTGCTGCGGCAAGGAGGAGTAGGGCGGTATTCCCTTTGAGGTCCGTTTTTTTCAGGGAGGCACCTTGGCTTACAGCTGTAGCAATGGCTGCGGCTGATTCTGCCCCTTGAAAGTCAGATGCAAGAGCCAACAAGTCTGCTGCATTGGAGGTAGACGCTTCGTTTTGCGATGGCACGACAGCCGAGCCATCTGCCGCAAGCGGTAGAGCTGCCAGTAAAAGCGCAAGTGTTAGGGTAGCACGCATTCCGATAATCAATGTAGGCGAAAATGCGCCTTTTGTCAATCTGTATTTTCGGATTCAGCAGGGCGAAATGCAGCTTCATTCTTGAGAATGAACTTAGCTGTAGCAATTTCTAATTCAAATTTCCAGTCGTCGGGCTGAGCCATGATGTTGTCCAACGCTTCTGCATCGTGTAAACACTGAGCAATTTTTTCGTACTGAGCAGCCGCATGGGGTGCCCCGATTTCGTGCATAGCAGCGATGAGTTGTTTCTGCCGAGCTTTGGGCATATCTCCGTACCACAATTCTTCCAGCGAGATGAGGAGGAGCGCTTTTTTCAAGGCCGGTGAGTCTTGCCTGATAGAGGGATGATTTTTTATCCAGTTTCGGATTTCTCCATCGCGCGGAGCCGGAAGCTTGTTGAGAGTGAGTATGGCCGTCCACGCACCGGCCCGGATAGCCGGGTGCTCGTCTTGCGTCAAGGCCTGAATGGATGATTCTGCACCGGGGTCGCGTCCCATCCATTCTACGAGTGTGGCAGCTTCATCACTCATTTTTAATTCGAGCAGCTTTTTGGCTGTGTTTTGCAACAATTCGGCAGGTAAAACCAGTTCCGGATGATTGCGCAGAGCTGAAAGAACGGCTTGGGTCATGTGTTCATTCGTAAGCCAGCTTGCCGGTTTTTGCCAGATGTGCATCCTTGCTACAACATGGCTTGTTCTCTTGTTGTCCGCTTGGCACAGCAACGAGATGGCATTCTCCAATGCTTCGGGATAAATGGGGGATTCTTCCATCTCCGGAGTGGGTGTAAGGATGCTCGCTATGGCATCAAAGTGAAGCAGCGTTTCTTCTGCGGATTGGCCCCGCTGCTTGGCCTTACACACATCGGAGAGCAGAGAGGTGCTCGTGGGAGTGAATGCGAGAGTCGGTGCTTGCAATGAAAATCCTCGTTTCTCTAGCTCATTGAGAGCAGATGGGTGCATGCGCAGGAGATCGTAGGCGCTGCATCCCGGGTATTCTTCGTCTTGGCTGTTGAGAGTAGCGTCTGCGCCTTGTCGCAACAGCAGGGCAATGAAATCCAGTATGCGTGCTGATTCTTCGGCTTCTGCCTGCAACAGCGTGGTGGCAGCAGCGAAAATCGGCGTGCGCGCGGCTTCATCGTGCGCGTTGATATCGGCTCCTCGTTGCAGTAAGTGGCGGATACAATCTGCGTGCTTGCTATTGGCTCGAAAAGCCCCGGCCGCTGCGGTGATAAGAGCCCTCTCCAACTGTGCTTTTTCCGGTGTGTGTGTGTTGAGAAGAAAGTTCAAGGTTTGTTCCCAACCTTTCCAAGCGGCTATCTGTATTGCTTCCTCGTTTCGCATGAGGTCGGGCGGTAGCTTTTGCAGCAGGTGCATGGCGGCTTCTTCATAATCACACAAGGAGATGGCATTGACAACGATGTCTTTCTCTGTCTCCGGTTTGGCTCCACCCTGCAAAAGACAGTCAAGGGTGGCGATGATGGCATCGGCTCCGACCGGTTGCTCAGTAGTGCCGGAAATATCCGTCAATGCCATCTCAATGGCTGTATCTGCCTCATCGAAAAATTGGGTGCGCGCATTGGGGTCTGCTCCATCCAGCAGAAGACAACGTACCAGCTCGGCCTTGTTGAAAATGGCGGCCAAGTGCAGGATCGTCAGCTGTGTTTTGGGAGACTTGTGGTGCACATCCATGTGGTGCTCGAAGTGCTCCAATACATTTTTCCACTCTTGGTCCATGGGTTCATTGGGGTCGAGGGGAATCTGGAGCAGCTGGGCAAATTCTTCAGCTGCCTGGGGTGTGGCGCTGCCTTTGCTCGGATTTTCGCAGGAAAGAACGAAAAGCCCTGCCGCAATCCCCAGCGGTAGGAAAGATGCTTTTTTCATGCCTCGGCTTTTTTGTTGTTTGCTCAGCAGCTTACTACTGTATTGAGCCGCGCAATGTGTACTTCTCCGTCATGAAAGGCGGTGAGTGCTTCTTTCATGGCGGCTGAACAGGCGCGTTCTCCGTGTACCAAATACACCTTGCTGCGGGGGCCTCCCGTGCGTCTGAAATAGGATATGAGCTCATCGTGGTCGGCATGGCCGGAGAATGAATCCAGCGAATGAACTTTGGCTCGTACAGGGTATAAATCACCAAGAATTCGGACTTCGAGCGAGCCATCCATAATGCGCCTACCCAGAGTGTTTGCCGCACAATAACCCACAAAAAGCACGGTGTTGTTGTCGCGACTGATGCCGTTTTTCAGATGGTGCAAGATTCGACCCGCTTCGCACATGCCGGAGGCAGAGATGATGATGGCCTTTTCGCGCAGGTTGTTCAGGCGCTGAGATTCGGTGACAGTGCGCACCATGTGCAGTTGTTCGAACTCGAAAGGTGAGCGCTGAGCAAAGAGGAACTCGTATACTTCCTTGTTGAAGCATTCCGGGTGCAAACGGAAAATTTCCGTGGCACTCACAGCCATGGGGCTATCGACATAGACAGGGTAATTGGGTAGGGTTCCATCCTTGTATGCTTTGTTGAGCAGATAAAGCAGCTGCTGGGTGCGCTCTACGGCGAATGCAGGTATGTAGACATTGCCCCCGCGTTTCATGGCGGCGCGAATCGTGTCGCAGAATGTTTTGTCATCCCTGCTGGGAGCTTCGTGAATACGCCCTCCGTAGGTACATTCCATGAGCATGATATCCACATCCGGTACGGGAACGGGGTCCTGCAGCAGTTCGTTGTTTCCGCGCCCTACGTCTCCGGAGAAAAGAAGTCTCTTGTGCTGCCCGTCTTCTTCATCATCAATATCCAATACAACCTGAGATGCACCCAGAATGTGGCCGGCATCGTAGAATGTGAGGGTGATTCCCGGTGCAATCGGGAAGGGCATTTCATATCCGATGTTGATGAAACGGCGCAAGCACGCCTCGGCATCCTGTTCGGTGTAGATGATTTCTGCCACCTCGCCCTCGCCTCCTTTGCGCTTGTGCATCTTGTTGAGGAACTTGCAGTCGCTGGCTTGTATGCGAGCGGCATCTGCCAGCATGATTTGGCATAAGTCTCGCGTGGCGTAGGTGGTGTAGATGAAACCTTTGAATCCTTTTTTGACCAAGTTGGGCAGGTTGCCGGAGTGGTCAATGTGGGCGTGGGAAAGAATCACGTAGTCGACACTTGCCGGATCAAAATAGGGGAAGTCGCGGTTGATGCGAAGTTGATCCTCACGATGCCCCTGGTACATTCCGCAATCCAGAAGAATACGGTTGCCATTTACCTCCAGCAAATGTTGGGAGCCGGTAGTTGTCTCTGCTGCGCCACAAAAATGAATTTTCATTGCCTATATTCTAGGCTTTGGAACAACTTAATTCAAGCGAAAAGAAGCTTGTTTGGCAAAAATAACACAAAAAAGGCGAGGCAGAGACAAACTCCGCCTCGCTGTAAAAGTTGCGTGAGATCAGATATTATTGCGGCTGCACTTGCTGCAAGCCTTGTTCCTGGAGCTGCTGGAGCATCTCAGGAGTCAGCTCAATGGGGTTGCCCTGCGTGCCGCGAGCAGGTTGAATGTCAGTCAACTTCAGTTTGAAGATGAGCGTGGCGTTGTTGCCGATGATGCCGGGGCCTTGTTCGCCGTAGCCCAGATTAGAGGGGATGACAACTTCCCATTCCGAGCCGACGGGCATGAGTTTGAGGGCTTCGGAGAAACCGGGAACCACACGGTCAATGGGCATGTCGATAGGTGTTTCTGTCTTGTCGAACACGGTGCCATCAATCAGTCGGCCTTCGTACACAACGCTGCATACAGCGCTCTTACCATCGGTGGCTTCATCATATTTCTTGCCTTTACCTTCGGTGATAACCTTGTATTGCAGACCGGAAGCCGTAGTGACAACACCGGGCTTCTTGGCGTTTTCGGCAAGATAAGCCTGACCCTTGGCCAAGTTGGCAGCGCCGATAGCAGTGGCGCGAGCTTGTAATTCTGCGACAAAGGCGTTCATGCAGGCATTCACATCCTTGCTTTCCATTTCGGGGTCAACGCGGTTGACCATGCCGTCCTGAATGGCTTTGACCAAGATGGCCGTGTCAATATCGTCCATCTTCAAAGTAGAGGCTTGCATGGCCAAGTCTTGGCCAAAACGATACCCCATGAGGTAGGAGAAAACGGCTTTCACTTCTTCGGGTGCGGGTGTAACTGCTGCGGGCTGAGCCGGAGTGGGTGCGGGCTGTGGAGCCTGCGCGAATGCAATGGGAGCCATGACTGCAAGAGCCAAGCTTGTCAGGATGTATTTGTTGTTTTTCATGATGAGAAAGATTGGTGGGGGTTAATTGAGGTTTTTTAAGGTAGTAGAAGATGCGCTTCGCCATGCATCCTTGATGGATTTGAAAACCCTGTAAACGGCAGCCGGCGATTGAAGCTGATACTCGATATTGTGGCTGTAAGCACCTTCGGGAAACTTGCGGGCAGGGTAGTTGGCAGACCCGCCGCTGATATCGGGAACTTGGCTTGTACCCAAAGCGGTGCGCACTATTTGTGCATCTTTGCTGCCGCCTCCGGCCATGGCAAAAAAGCGGATGCTGTGGCTACCTTTTGTATCAATCGTGCATTCTGTGATTTCCTGCACACCATTGAGCTTATATGTGTGCAATGCTACAGCTGATACGTCTGCCAGCTTCACTACCACATTGCCCTTGCTTTCAGTAGTGAGAACTGCTTCCCAAAACGCATCGGCACACCACGCAGCAGGAATCGCCACGGCTATGAGAAATGCGATGAATATGGAACGAAAAAACTGCATTGAGCTACTTCTACGCTATCAAACTTAGTAAGTCAAGAGTAAATCCTATCATGGCAGGCGCCAACTGCTACGTAATTTGGCGTACTCTTGGCGGGGTAGGAGGATGTATACCGGATGGCGAGCCGGATGAAGCCGCGCTATGATGGCGCGCAGCTGTGCCTCATTCATGCTGGTGCAGCCGGCAGTGGGTGCCGCGCCGTCTCGCCGCCAGATATGAAAGAAAATGGAGGAACCTGCACCATTGACGGGGCGTCCCGCTGTTTCCCATGTATTGTGGCAGATAAGCAGTTTGATGCTATGCGGGTAGTCTGTTTGCCGCATCTGTTCCTTTAGCTCCCATGTCGTGCGAGCCGGATGATTCAGCCGCACGTAGCGGTTGTACAGATGAGGCATGGTCGTATCGCTCACCCAAAGATCTCGCGGCCCGACTTTTACCAAAGGAATATTTTTGTGGTGTTGTACCGGCTTTTTGCTGGTCACCCACAGGCCGCCCAACGCGAAAATGCCGGCAGGGGAGCGGCCGTCTCCTTCCTGCTTAATGACGGCACGGCGCGGGTTGTTGTGTAACCCCAATCCCCATACGCAACCATTGCGACCGAGCCTGCCCGGTATGGGACCCAATACCCGCGCCCACCTGCCATCGGCCTGCTTTTCGAGCAGGGAAAGAGTGACATGGGATGAATTCCATCCTTCGGTAATGCCGACAATGGCCTGTGTGCAGCTGGCGGGCACTACTGCTTGCACCGGAAATGCCACCGGAATGAGGCTCAGCAGAAAATGAAGGAAAGCTTGTCTCATGTCGCAGATATTTTAACTATATTACGCACCGAGGACAAGAATCCTTGCTGTCATCTGCCTTTTAGCGTTCAAAAACGGCAGCTTGGTGTAAAGAAAAGTCAAAAAAAACAAAAAAAGTTGCGAGAGAACTTGAAAAAGAGACAATACTGTGTTAGTATACCACTATGCAGTTGCGCACTTTGGTACAGGTGTACCCTAAAGTTGCGGGCTGCTTACAGCTCAATTTATCTTCATCACATGTTAAGCTCTGCTCTCAATCCTGATCGCGCTACCTTGAACTTCCTGAATGCCTATTCGGAAGAAGTGCGCAATGAAGGCGAAAGACTCCAGAAAGAAGGGGCGGTGACCCAGATTTTCGGCAACCACCTCTTCATTCAAGGTCGTGTGGAAACACGTAATGGCGTGTTTCGTACGAGCCTGCGTTTGCAGGGGAATCGCTGGTATGGTTCGGCTACGGCTGAAGATGAAGATGTGGCCGGGGCGTGCCTTATTGCCACCATGGTAGAGCGTATGTATCGTGGTGCCAATATGCCGGAAAGCCCCAACGAGCTCAATGAAATACCCCTGTCTGATGTACTGGAAGACAAGCTGGGGCGTGATTTGGATTCCCGCGAGGCAGACTTTGTGACTAAATTGGAGAAGCGCTATCGGCGCTTCGCCATCGAACAGGAAATCCACGACCACGATTTGGTGCGCCTCAATCCTCGTTGGGAGATTACCGGTTACGATGCGCTTGATTTGTGGCCAACACCCCCTCGCAATATCCTAGAATTCTGGAACTACATTGCCTATGCTTTCACTAAGAAGCGTATTCTTTTCCCGGAATTCATGAATGTTGTCACCGATTTGGAAAAGGTGCAGCAGAAAATCAGCGAATGGGAGCGCGAAAAAGAAATCGGCACGTGGTATGACCGCATTCAGAGCGTGAATGAGCGCCCGCCTCAGCCGCCTCGCCGCACCATGCACATGCGCATGGTTTCCACCATCAATGAAGCTCATTTTGATTTCCGCTACAAGGAAGATACAGAGTGGACATCCATCCGCGATCGTTCTCAGCTGGATGATATCATGGCAGAGTTCCTGAAAGGGGCTCTCAAGATGGATCCGCAGTCAGACATCCTGCTCAATGTGTTGCAGGGGTACGCCGAACGTGAGGATGCCGTCATCCTGGACCTCGACCAGGAAGAGGCATGCTGCGTGATGAATCGCCTTTTCCACCAGCCTGCACTCAAAGGCTATCTCGTGAACCTTGATGATTGCTATTTCAAGGTTGTCAAAGAACCATTGAAGTGGATTTGCATAGATGACCCCATTGTACCGGATTGCTATGGCCTGCAGCTGGTCACCGCAGCCGGGGTGCATGTGACACACTCTGTGCGCCAGCTGCCCGGTTTGGTGGAGTTGTATCAATCAGACGAGACGGTGTTCCCCGGTCCTCCCCGTTGGTTGGAAAGCACGGAAGTGGAACCGCGTTACTCCATTCCCAAGAGTGTAATTGATAGCTTGGATGGCGTTGAATTCCTGCGCAAGATTGGAGCGACACTGCCTCCCAGCATGGAGAAGCGAGTGGTCGACATCGAGATGAAGCCCACATTCTCCATGAAGATTGTGCGTGGATTGACGAGTGCTGACACAGAACATGTGCTGCTGGAAGTTTCTGCTCAGGACGACCCCGGCCGCCGCAAAGAGCGCTTGGGTAAGGATGATTGGGAAGTGGTGGAGCAGGTTCAAGTCAAAGACCGTACGCTTTTGCGTTTCATTCGCGATTATCTCTACCCCATCCCCGGCTTGCTGGAGGAGATGAACTTCACCTACGATGCTCCCTTGGCTGCTTTCAAGAGCCGCATTACCAAACAATTCCCTGAAAAGTTTGCGGAGTGGGCCAAAAACATCCCTGAGAGCATCAAGATTGAGATGGATGATAACCTGAAATCTCTTCTGGATGATCCCGTGGCTGCCGCTATTCGTTTTGAAGTAGTGAATCAGGAAATTGACTGGTTTGATCTCCGCGTGGTCATTGATGTGGAGGGTGTAACCCTCACCAAGGAGCAGATTCGCTCGCTCGTGTCTGCGCGCGGTGGCTATGTGCGCATGGATGATGGGCGCTGGATGCGTTTGGAAATCAAACTGGATGACGCGCAGCGAGATGCTGTTACCAAGCTTGGCTTGGATCCCTTCGACCTTTCCGGCGAGACACATCGCATGCACGCGCTGCAACTAGCCGATCCCCGTGCCGCAGAGGTGTTTGACCCGAAAGCCTGGCAAAAGATTAAGGAACGCACCGCTGAAATCAAGATTGATGTCAAACCGGATGTCCCGACCACTTTGCAGGCTACACTTCGTCCCTACCAGATTGAAGGCTTCCATTTCTTGGCCTACCTTGCAGTCAATGGTTTCGGTGGCATTCTTGCTGACGATATGGGCTTGGGTAAAACGATTCAGTCCATCACATACGTACTTTGGTTGCGAGAGGAGTTCATACGCCGCAATAAGCAGGGGCGCAAGAAGGTGGATATACCGCCGGTATTAATCGTGTGTCCCAAGTCCGTGTTGGATGTGTGGGCCAGCGAAACAGAGAAATTTGCTCCCGGCGTGCGTGTGCTCGTCATTCGCAACAAGGAACAGGCCGTGGTGGATCACATTTTGGCAAACTACGATATGGTTGTCATCAACTACGCTCAGCTGCGCGTGTGCGGCGAGCAAATCAATTCCATCAAGTGGCTGACTGTTATTCTGGACGAAGGCCAGCAGATTAAGAACCCTGATTCCAAGGCGGCCAAGGCAGCTCGCGAAATCACAGCTCACAACCGCTTGGTGCTTTCCGGTACACCTATCGAAAATCGCCTGTTGGATATGTGGTCGCTCATGGCTTTCGCAATGCCCGGTGTACTTGGTAGCCGAGCCTATTTCAAGAAGCGATTCGACAAGCGCAAGGATTCTCAAAGCCAGAATCGCTTAGCCGCGCGACTCAAGCCATTCTTGCTGCGCCGCACTAAACAACAAGTGGCCAAAGATTTGCCGCCCCGTACAGAAGAAGAGGTATACGCCAAGATGGAGGGCATTCAACGCCAACTTTACAAGGCCGAGTTGCGCCGCATTCAGAAGGCTCTTCTTGGGGTGGATTCCGATGAATCCGTCAAGAAAAACTCCTTTGCTATCTTGCAGGGACTCATGCGCTTGCGCCAAATTTGTTGTCACCCCGGTTTGGTGGATGCCAAGTATGCCAAGGAAGACAGTGCCAAGCTAAATGCTCTCTTCTACGTGCTGGATCAGCTGCGTGAAGAAGGGCACAAGGTTCTGGTCTTCTCCCAGTTTGTTTCGATGCTTGAAATCATCAAGGCTCGCCTTGAAGCGGAGAGTCGTCCGTTCAACTACCTGACGGGCCAAACCAAGGATCGTAAAGCGGAGATTGAGCGCTTCCAGACAACGAAAGAACCGAGCGTGTTCCTGCTTTCACTCAAGGCCGGCGGTGCAGGTTTGAATCTCACCTCTGCTTCCTACGTGATTCTGTATGATCCGTGGTGGAACCCGGCTGTGGAAAGTCAGGCCATTGACCGTACCCACCGAATTGGCCAGAAGAACAAGGTGATTGCTTATCGTCTGCTCACGCGCGATTCGGTGGAAGAGAAAATCCGTGTGCTCCAGCATCAGAAGAATCAACTCGTCACCAATGTGTTGGGAGATGAGGGCTTTGCCTCCAGCCTTGACCTCAACGACTTGCAGTTCATCCTTGCTCATGGCGGGGACGATACGGATGGCGATGATTCGGTGGTGGACGTTTAATGAGTGTTTTTCATACAGCGGTGCGTGTGGCTCGGAGCCATGCGCACCGCTTTTTTTGTTCAGAGATAACAAGGCTGGCAAAAGAGCGTTTCTAAAGTGAATGAAATGCAGATTCTGTGCTTGCCAACATAGCTCCTATCTGGTATAAGATGGGCGTGGAGTCAGTATGTTCCAAATGTGGTTCGAAGTTTCATGGTTCATCGGAAGCGATGGACGTGTGCCCTGAGTGTGTGAAGAAAGAATTTGCCGCTGCTCCCGATGCCGGCGCAGACGATCGTATCGCTCATACTGAGGAATATCGTCGTGCGGCGCGGCGCCAACGAGAACGCGCTGCTCGCATGCAGCGCGATTTGCAGGATGACGTATTGTTTAATGTGTCGGGGAAGCTTCGTTGCGCCATAGGCGTTACAATCTTCCTGGTGTGCATGTACCTGTTCATGTTGGGGGATAATCCAACGTATTCTACTCCCATCAGTCGTCTGGATTTGGATTCTCAGCGTTTTATTTCCGTGGGGCTCTGCTGGGTTGCGGCCGGGTTGATATTTTTCTCATTCAAGCGCCACAAACTTCTTGTGAGTATTGTGGGAATTGTGATGATGGGTCTGGGATGGTACGCCCCGGAGATATGGCACTACAAGAGCGTGGACCCTTTGCCGGATGAAACGCCCAAAGCTGAACAAAAGGCACAGATTGAACAACCGGAATCCCCCCCAACGAGCAAGCCCGGTTCTGTGATGACCCCGGATGATTTGGCGGTGTTTTATGAGTCCCGTTCGAAGACTCCGCACATGGCTCACTATGCAGTGTACATGGATCAGCAGAACTCCGCTTCTCGTGCAATCATCCGAGATGCCCTGACGCGACTGCTGCAAGCAGAGTACACCCGCGCCTATACCCGCAACCAAGGGGCTTTATTCGTTGTGACTAATGCCCGAGGAGAGCTCCGCAACATTTCACGCATGCTCTCTCGTTTTGGCAGAGTTTCATACGCAAAACCTGAAGAAGGGCATTATGAAGTTCGTTTTATGCCGGATCATGCCAACATGGTGTGCCGTTATGGGAGCGATGTGCTGGCAAATCCGCACAATCCTGCTTTTGTGCAGGCCAACCTCAGTGAAATTACATGCTTCGACCCGCTTCGCGTGCGAACGGCTGCGCAAATCCTCAAGAATGCTGATGTTGCAGCCCTGCGCAAAGATATTCATGCAACGCTTTTGCGTGTTCTTCGGGAGCCTTGGCAAAATGAAGATGATACGCATCGTTCCCTGATTGAGGCCTTGATTGTGTATGCTCCCGCCGGAGATAAAGCCACTATTGATTATTGTTTGGATTATTTCCAGAATTGCAGGGCTCGGCGCCAGCCGACATCTGCGGCTGTGATGCAGTTGCTCATTAAGGAAGTGCCGGATGAAATGGTGGCTCCGGTGGTGGAAATGTGGGCAGCCAATCCCGTGGCGTGGAATGGCATCCTTTCATCATTGGGGGAAAAGGCTGAAGAAGAAATCATCAAGCTTCTTTCCCATACAGATAAACTGCAACTCATCAATACCATTTTGGATTATTTGGGTGAGTTTGGCACTGCTAAGGCTGTGCCTGCTGTTCAGAAACTTCTTCAACATCCTGATTCCATCATTAGCCATTCTGCCAAAAATACGCTTGATATCCTCATGCAGCGCCAATAAATTTTAACACAAGCATTCTCTTTTACATTCATGAGCTCAAAATTAACAAATCTTCTGATTGCCGTTGTTGTTGCCATCGTGTGTGGCTTCTTCACGGGGAAGTACACGCCCGTCCTTATTGCAAAATTCTCACCGCCTGAGAAAAAAGTTGCCGAAACAAAACCTGAGACCGATGTGTTTGAGGGGGTCGTGATTGAGGAAGAAGGTTTTTCTGACAGCGAGGAACCGGAAGATGACGAGCCTGAGCCGCAGGTAGGTGATACCGGTTCAATTGCAGTCAATGAATCAGAAGGAGTTACCGAAGATGAACAAGTAGCCGGTGAGCAATCGACGGATTCCTACATGAAGGAAGATCAGGAGCTGACTCTTGAAGATATCATCGAGGAAGATATTCCTGTCATCCCTGCGCAACAGAAAGTACCCAAGGTGCGAGATAAGAGCTACAACACCAACATTGGTCGCTTGGCTAAAAATCTCATCCAGAAATATGACCGTGAGCATGCCGCTCGCAAAGGGAAAAAGACGAATGGATATACCAATGATGATATTTTCCCGCAGCAATGGAAAAAGCCGGCAGAGATTCAGAAAATGCTCACGGAGCGAATCATGTCCAAGTTGGGTAAGGCCGATGAAGAAGCTGTGTGGAAATTCATGGAGTCGCAGGAAAATCGGCTGGATTTGGCACGGCTCACGCTCCTTCGCAAAGTCGGTGCTCTGAAAATGAAAGAAGTGGCAGAGCTGAAGATGGGTACAAACTTTCTCACTCAGCTCACAAGTGATTTGGACTGGATGACAGGTCTTATGTATTCCGGTCCCACGGAGAAAATGGATGTGGCTCTTGCATACATGGTGGAGCTGTACCGCAGCTACATGGAAGACATGGGGGATCCGGTCGTTCGCCGCATTGCCGCCACCACGGCCATGGAGTTTGCGCGTGAAAATCGTTCACAAAAACACATGCGCGAGCGTTTCGCCTACTACTTCAACAGCTACCAAGAGGGTAGACTGAATTATCTTTTCGATGACATGCAGTATTGGGAAACTCGTATCGTGACAGGATGTGGTGATTCTTCCAGTTGGGGGTCTCCTCAGTCTCTTAAATGGCAGAGAGATAATGTTAACTTGCCTGTTGAAGGATACCCCGGAGCAATGGGACAGTTGACCTATCGCCTTCTTAACGTGGCGGGTGATAGTGTTTTCAATGATGCTGCATATACCGGACCTTTGAAAGAGTACACAAAAGCTGCTACGGCATGGCAGCACCGTGAAATCGGTGGTGTGTGCGGTGCTTTGTCGAAATATAGCGCGTATGCTGCATTGGCGCATGGCATACCCGCCATGCCAATGGGTGAGCCGGGACACTGTGCCTGCACTGTGCGCGTAGGAAACGAGTGGGTTAAGAGTAATTCTATATATTGGCAACATCAGCCCGGTAAATTGTTCTGGGGGGTATATGCGTGGGATTTCCTCATCCTGCAACAGGACTTGTATTCGGATTATCACCGCACTCTCGTATCCGACCAGCTTGTTGCATTGGCTGATTTGTTCGCAGCTCGAAAGATGACTAAATCTGCCTTCGATTGCTACGAAGCCGCAGCCGAAACCCAACCCTTAAACTGGCCCGGCATCAAGGCTTATGCCTCATATTTACGGCAGAAAGATCCGACCAACAAGGAGAAATGGAGAGAGCTGCACAACCGCATTGTGGAGGGCATGGCTGTCAAATTCCACCACGCTGCCGCCACGCTTCTGAGCCGTCTTGTGTATCCTGAATTCCTGAAAGTGGTGCCGGATCGCCGCGAGCGTAATAAATTGTTCGCCTCGTTCTTCAAAAAGTGTGAAACCTTTGGCACGAACCGCTGGGATATCAATGAGCTTCTCAATGCCCAGATGGCAGGTTGCACCAATAACGATGATAAGCAGAATTATATGAAGGAAGCGCTTGCTATCCTGATGCGTAAGCCTGATTATGCACCTGCTGTTCTTGCTTGGGGCTTAGATGTTATAGCAGCCTTGCCGGAGGATGACCCATCCACCGAAAAACTTCAGGAAGAGTTCTTGGAGCTCATTATCAGCGCCATGAACCGTACTCGTACCACCAAGAAAGACCAGGATAACACTTGGGCAACCTTAGGCGAAGCTATCTATACAGCTGCCAAGAATGATGATACGCGTACATTCAGTGCTATCGGTCGAATGGCGTTCCGTAAGTGCAAGAAGAAGTTCCCCAAGAATAAGTTTAAGTTCCGTCGTTTCTCCGGCTCCGTGGTATCCGAACGTGGTCTGCTGCGCACCGAGGTGACGCTCGACCCCGGCGCTATGAAACAGTGCTGCTTGCATTGGGGTGTTCTTCAGCGTCATGGTGGTAATATCCCCGTTAAGATGAATCCCGGTGGTGGCATGGAAGTCAAATTGGAGCAGACAAGTACCATCAATGGTGTTGTGGTTCTTTTCGGCCAGCCGTGGAATGGTATACACCCGCTCTTCATAGCCGTGTCCAATGATGGCCGCAACTGGTCACGTCCCAAGTGCAAAGTTCAGGTTTCCGGTTCCGTTGCTCGCTTTGATTTCAAAGAATCCAAGCCTGAGGCTCGTTATGTAGAATTGCGCACAGAAGGCGCATATCAGCCGGAGACGGGGCCCACCGTGCCGATGGTTGGCTACTATGTATACGGCAAACCGATTAAGACTCCTAAAAATACGGGCTCCGATTCTAAGCAATCAAAAAAATAATCTCAGACTCTCGTTATCGCTATGATGAAAAAAATAATTTTTCTGCTGAGCTTGCTCTGCGTGGTGACTCAACCTCTGCTGGGTATTAATGCTCGTTCGTATGACGATGCGCTCAAAAGAGGCAAAAATCGCCCGATTGTTTTCTTCTGCTATGGAGCCAACATTGATAGGGCAAATGAACGCGCCTATGACGAGTTCATTAAGCAGCGCAAGTTGCAACCATTTGTGCGTGATTGTGTCTTTCTGCAAGTTCCGGTCTATCAGCTGCCGGATGAAAAGCAGAAGAAAGTAATAGAGAAAATCATGGGCAAGGGGCGTGGTAACATGCCGGCCGGTATCCGCAGCTTGCCTTGCTTGCTCCTGTTGGATGGCGGTGGCAATCTGCGTGGCTCTGTGCAGGATCATGAAGAAATGAAGAATCCCGAGATTGCGGGTGAGCGACTGAGAGAGCTTCTTGATATGTATGATGAGCAAGAAAAACTTGTCAAAAAAGCACTGAAAGCCGGCTCCGGCCGACAAGCTAAACTCTTGGCCCAAGCTTTGGATGTACAGCTGGACTTGCCGGCCAGTCGCTATACGAGTGGCGGGCAGCTTAACCTGAAGAAAGATAAAATCGGTCTTTCGGAGCGTTTCAAACATGATATGCTCAAGTTGGTTCAGCTTGTGGCCGAAATGTCGCAAACGCAGGCCAATGCTTTTATCCGCAACATGATAGCCAATGGTTGCTATTCCCGACGCCAGCGCCAGGAACTCATAGCTGCCCTCAGCGGCCATGCGCGACGCAACAATGCATCTGCAAACCGCTTGCGCGCTCTTTATTATGAGATGCGCAACATCGACCCCAAATCTATCTATGCGCGCTATGCAGAGGGAGCTATAAACCTTTGGGTGATTCCCATGGAAAAGAAGCATGAGGAAGCCGGCTCAACACACTGAGTCATCTTTCCTATAACTCACAAAAGAAAAGGCAGTCCAAAGGGGCTGCCTTTTCTTTTGGTGTCAGAGGGGAGGTAAGTTCAATGAACTTCGTATCCAGCTTGGGTGATTGCCGATTTGATGGCAGCCAATTCGGCAGGTGGTGTATTGAGGGTAATGGTGACGGTGTTGTCCTTGTGGCTGGCAGAGCAAGTGGCGACACCCTCAAGTGAGAGCAACGCATTGGTGACGTGTTGCTCGCAGTGCGGGCACATCATGCCGGTGACAGTGAGTGTAATGGTATTCATGTGTTGTTGTTGTGTTGTGTGTAAAGAGAAACCGCGCAACCTCAGGGCATTGAAAACCACACAGAGGCTGCTCAGCCCCATGGCCGCTGCTGCTACGGCGGGGTGCAAAAGCCAGCCGCACAGGGGAAAGAAAACGCCGGCGGCAAGTGGAATGGCGAGTGTATTGTAGGCAAACGCCCAGAATAAGTTTTGACGAATGTTATGAATGATCGCGCGGCTCAGTCGTATGGCTTGCACGACATCGTCCAATTGATTATGCACCAAAATGATATCTGCACTCTCTCGTGCTATATCCGTGCCGCCAGCCAAGGAAATGCCTACATCTGCCCGCATGAGAGCAGGGGCATCATTGATACCATCGCCCACCATGCCTACGATTTCTCCTTCTTTTTGGAGTTTCTCTATCCAAGCCTCTTTGTCGCCGGGGAGACATTCTGCCTGGTAATCAGCAATACCTAGCTTATTGGCCACGGCCGTAGCGGTACGTGCATAATCTCCAGTCAACATACAGAGGCGTATGCGCATGTTGCGAAGCTTTTGCAATGTTTCAGCGGCATCGGTACGCAGCGGATCTTGTATGGCGATAGTGCCTATCAGCACGCCATCCCTGGCAATGCAGATGGGCGTTTTCCCGGCATCCGACAAGTTGTTCAGAAGATGTGTATCACAGCTGATGTTATGCTCCTGCATAAACTTGGCATTACCTGCTAAAATGGTAGAGCCGCGGTATGAGGCTGCAATTCCTCTGCCCGCCACATATTGGCATTCCTCCGGGGATTCCGTTGTTTGTTGGCAAGCTGCTGCAATGGCCGTAGCGAGAGGGTGAGAAGTGCCTTTTTCTGCAAGATTAGCCCATCGGAGGAGTTCGTCTTTCTCATATCCGGCTGTGGGGATGATGTCGCATACGGTGGGTGAACCCTGTGTGAGTGTTCCGGTTTTATCCAGCACCAGACAAGTAATGTTTCGTGCGTGCTCCATGGCGCTTCCACTGCGGAACAGGATGCCATTTTCAGCCCCTTTCCCAACCCCGACCATGATGGCCACCGGGGTAGCAAGACCCAGCGCACAGGGACATGAAATAACGAGTACAGCTATGCCGCAGCTGACGGCAAATGCCGTGTTGGCTCCCACTATCAGCCATACAAGGGTGGTCAGTAGCGCAATCAGTATGACAAGCGGCACAAAAATGCTCGCCACGCGGTCTGCCATGCGTGATATGGGGGCTTTTGTGGCTGCGGCTTCGCCAACCAGTCGGATGATGTCTGCCATAGCGCTTTCTGCCCTTGTTTTGGTGCAACAGATGTGCAAAAGGCAATTTCCGTTTGTTGTGGCAGCATAAACGGTGTCTCCCACCACTTTCTCCGTGGGGATGCTCTCACCCGTGAGAGCAGATTCGTTCGCAGTTGATTGGCCCAGGATGACTTCTCCGTCTACCGGGAAGACTTCTCCCGGAGCAATTAGGACGGTATCGCCATGTCGGACGTCTTCAGCGGGTATGTGTAGTGTCTCGCCGTTACGCAGTATTGTTGCTGTGGCTGGTAAAAGCGCAGCCATTTTTTCTACAGCGGCACCGGTTTTTCCCGTAGCACGTGCCTCAAGCCACTTACCCAGAGTAATCAGTGTCAGAATCATGGCGGCTGATTCAAAGTAAAACTCCCCTCTGTGCTGCATGAATATATTGCTCACCCCATCCGCTACTGCTGCAAGTGCACCTATGGAAACGAGAGAATCCATATTCGGTGCTTTTTGCTGCAATGCTCGTATTCCTCGCCGGAAAAAGACACGATTCAAATACAATATGGGGAGAAGCAACAACAACTGTAGCCAGCCATATTCCGCACCATGCCCTATGTGATGCATCATCATCATCGGGAAGAGCAGCGTGGCCGACCCTATCAAGCGTGTTTGCATCTGTCTTGCGCCATCATTGTGCTTATTGGCTTTTTCGCTTTCCTTTAGTATTTCCGCACTATAACCTAATTTGCATACATGACTTATGATAGCGTCTGCCCCGGTCTTTCTCGGATTGTAGATGACGTGCATACGTGCAGTTAAAAGACTCACTTGCACTTTCTCCACTCCGTCTATGCGGGCAACACTGTTTTCTACTCTGGATGCACATGCTGCACAACTCATTCCGACAACTCGAAAAAGTTGCCTTTCTCCCTCAATCTTCATATCGCTCAAAAAGTTGCTTCAATTCTTCTATTTTCACTTCTGCGCCTTCGTCATTGCGCATGGCTTGTGCCACGCAATGCTGCAAGTGCTTTTGCAGGATGGAGGATTCCACCTTCCGTATTGCTGCTCGTATGGCACGCAACTGCATCAGAATATCGGGGCAATATCTCCCCGTTTCTATCATACGCTTCACCCCCTCCAATTGCCCGCTCACCCTGTTTAATCGCGGCAATTCTCTGCAATGGCACGGATGTTCATTCATGTCATGAATATATACCCCCAGGGGGTATTTGTCAAGGCGTTCTTTTCTTTGCCTCGGCGTATCATGTCATCATGTCATTGAAAGGCTGAGAGCAGGGTACATTTGGCTTGCTAAAGAGATGCATGGGTGGTAGAATGGCGAACCGCGCTGCGGGCGCGTGTCGCTGAACTGTCATTTTTTATAGCAACTGCATCATGATCAAGTGGATACTCAATAAAATCGTCGGGTCGAAGAACCAACGTGAGGTGAAGAAACTCAAACCCGTCGTGAAGAAAATTCTTGATATTGAGGAGTCTTGGCAAGACAAAGACCAAGATTTTTTAAAAGGGAAGACGCGCGAGTGGCAGGCATATCTGCACCGCTTTACTCCGCTTGACCTTCCCACGAGAGGCGTGATTCTTTCCGCCGAGAAAGATGCGTTGGAGAAATACGCAGCGCAACTGAACTTGCGTTTTGCTCAGCTGAAAGACCTGTTCCCCCGCTTGCCGGAAGTGGAAGCCAATGCGGAATCCATTGAGTCCGGCAAGAAAGCATTTGCAGAGATTGAACCGAAGTTTGACAAGTTGCGTTCCAAGTATTTGGAGACAATTTTGCCGGAAGCATTTGCCGTGGTGAAGCGAGCCGCCCGCATGATGTGCGGCAGTGAGATTGATGTATGCGGTACTCCCGTGAAATGGGATATGGTACATTTCGATGTGCAGCTACTGGGTGGCATTGCGCTGCATCGCGGGTTCATTGCAGAAATGGCAACGGGTGAGGGTAAAACTCTGGTGGCAACACTACCCGTCTATCTGAATGCGTTGACCGGGCTGGGTGTGCACGTCGTGACGGTGAATGATTATCTGGCTCGCCGTGACTCCATGTGGATGGGGGCTCTTTTCCGTTTCTTGGGGCTGACAGTCGGCTGCATTCAAAGCATGATGCCCAATGATTCTCGCCGTGAGCAATATTTGCAGGATATTACCTATGGCACCAATGCAGAATTCGGGTTCGACTATCTGCGAGACAACGGCATGGCCGGCACGCGCGAAGCTCAGGTGCAACGCGGGCACTACTTTGCCATCATTGACGAGGTAGACTCCATTTTGATAGACGAGGCCCGTACTCCGCTCATCATTTCCGGCCCCGCCGTGGTGGAACGCGAGCAGAAGTATGACGAGCTCAAGCCTCTCATTGATAAGGTTGTGAAGAAACAGGCTGCATTGTGTGATGAGCTCATGCAAAAGGTGAAGGAATACGCCGCTGCGGGGGATATATCTGCTGCCGGACGCTGCCTGTACAAAGTGAAGCTGGGCATGCCCCGCAACCATGCTTACATGCTTTCTCAACAGGATCCGGAGTTCCGCCGCATGGTGGAAAAATATGAGTTGTTCCTGTATCAGGATCCCCGTAAGATTGAGTTATTCAAGCTCAAGGAAGAATTGTACTTCTGCTTGGATGAAAAGACACACGATGCTGACCTGATGGAGAAAGGCCGAGAGCTGATTAGCCCCGGGCATCCTGAGGATTTCGTACTGCCTGATATCGGCACTGAATTTGTAAACATAGATGAGGATGAAACACTCACCGAGCGTGAGCGCGAGGCACGCAAGACAATGCTCATGCGCAAGCTGGATGAAACCGGAGCTCGTTTGCACACCACCAGCCAGCTGCTCAAGGCATACACCATTTACGAGCGAGACAAGGAATATGTTGTCAAGGACAACAAGGTAGTCATCATTGATCAGAATACCGGGCGCGAGATGCCGGGGCGCCGCTGGAGCGATGGCTTGCACCAGGCCGTAGAGGCCAAGGAAGGAGTGGAAATTGAGGCGGAAAATAAGACATACGCCACCATCACCATTCAAAACTACTTCCGCCTGTATGCTCGCTTGGCCGGTATGACCGGTACGGCAGAAACAGAGGCCGCTGAATTCCACGATATTTATCGTTTGGATGTGCTGCCCATTCCCACCAATAAACCATGCATCCGCGAAGATGCCAACGACCTCATCTTCAAGAGTGCTCGCGAGAAGTATAACGCTGTAACGCTTAAGATTAAAGAGTTGCATAAGAAGGGACAGCCCGTATTGGTGGGTACCGCCAGCGTGAGCGCTTCTGAGCGTCTTTCCAACATGCTGCGCCGTGCAGGTATTCCCCACGAGGTGCTCAACGCCAAGAACCACCAGCGTGAAGCTGAGATTATTGCCCGCGCCGGGCAGCGTGGTGCAGTGACGGTTTCCACCAACATGGCCGGCCGCGGTACCGATATTAAGCTGGGTGCCGGTGTGGCTGAATTGGGAGGCTTGTTTGTGCTGGGTACGGAGCGCTATGAATCCCGCCGCATTGACCGCCAGCTGCGCGGCCGCTGCTCTCGCCAGGGTGATCCCGGTGCATCGCAGTTCTTCCTTTCGTTTGAAGATGACCTGATGCGCAATTTCGGCGGCAGCGAGCGCATGACAAAGATGATGGATCGCTTTGGCATGGCTGAGGGTGAGGCTGTGGAGAACCGCCTCATGAACAAAATCATCGAAGGTGCGCAGAAACGCGTGGAGCAGCGCAACTACATGTGGCGCAAGCATGTGCTGGATTATGATGACGTGATGAACCAGCAGCGCACCATCGTGTACGGTATGCGTAATGAAGCTTTGTTGTGCGAGGAACCTCGCCAGATGCTCTATGAAGTGCTGGAAGAAGGCGCTCGCTTCAAGTGCGACCTTTACCTCAACGAAGACAACACGGGTTCCATACACCGCTCAGACTTGTTGCAGTGGGTCAATTCCACTTTCCCCATGGGTTGGGGTGAGAAGGATATTGACTTTGACAACATGACTCCCGATGCCGTGGCAGACAAGATTATCGCCCGTGTGCGAGAGATGTACGAAAAGAAAGTGGAAGGGGAGCGTGCAGACCATGTGGATCAGATGGAGCGCTCCATCATGCTGCAATCCATTGATAAGCTTTGGCAGCAGCACATCACCGACATGGATGCCCTGCGCGAGGGTGTGCGTCTGCGTGCCCAGGGCCAGCGCGACCCGCTCGTGGAGTACAAGCGCGAGGCTTACGAATTGTTTGAATCTCTTATACACAACATCCAGTTGGAGATGCTCAGTGGTCTCTTCCGCAGCACAACCAGCTTGGATGCTTTTGAGGAATTCCTGGCATCTCTGCCCAGCAGCAATGCAGATGATGAGGATGCCGACGTGACGGATATCCTTGGCAATGGTGACTTGCTTTCTGCCTTGCGCGAACAAATGGAGTTCTTGCAGCGCCGCCAGCAGGAAATGGCAAGCCGGCAACCCATTTCAGCCGCAGAAGAAACCCTCCCGGCTCCTGCTCTTGATTTGGACGAAGCTGTGCCAATGAATGAGTCTTTGAGCGGGGCTGCCGTGCCGGATATGCCTATCGTTCCGGAAAAGAAACTCTCACTTCGCCGGAAGAAGCTGACCTTCAATCCCAAGCGTCGTGAGAAAATGCTACCCGTCTCCTTGCCGCAAGATGCATTGGCTCCTGATGCAGATGGCTTGACCATGGGCAGCATTGATTCCGGAAACCTCTTTGAGGGATCGGAGCCCGCAGAGAAGTAAACTTCATTGCAACCGCTTCGTTGCTAACTATGAACGTCCGCTCGGCATTGGAGTATGTTCCCTACTTCCGGGGACGCCTGTTCGTTGTTCACATCGCGCAGGAACTCCTTGCTGCGGATGAGCTGGTGGACGCATTGCTGGATGTAGATGCGCTGCACGAGATAGGAGTGCGTGTAGTGTTGGTGGCCGAGGGGGGGGATACTGCCGCCTTGGTGCGCCGAGCCGGCACTTGCGAACTGCATGCGGCTGAGGCAGAACTGCCGTTGAATGCCGGAGAACCGGCCACCGAGCGCGTGCGAGAGATTATCGAGCGCCGGCAGGTGGCCATTGTCGCTTCCGGAGAAATGGGGCGTTTCGATGAATCGAGTGTTTCGTTAGCGGTCTCAATGGGTGCATCAAAGTACATTTGTCTGTGTGCAGAAGGTGTGCCGTGTCGGAGCGGGCAGCCCATTTTCGCCATCCCGGAGAGCGAGGTTTCTTCCTGCACGGATTGCTCGCACGCAGAAGTATTGCATGCAGCAGCGGCTGTGTGCCGCCGCGGGATAGCGCGTGTGCATATGTTGGATGGAAAGCGCCGTGGCGTATTGCTGGATGAGCTCTTTTCCGAAGAAGGTGTGGGAACCATGGTACACAACGACTCCTACCGCGAAATCCGTCCCCTGCAGGAAGATGACATCCCGGAATTGCTTTCCATGATCGGTCGCTGTGTGGTGGATGAAAAATTGGTACCGCGCACCTATGAATCCATCCTTGCGGATTTGCGCAGCTACTATGTCTACACGCTGGATGACACGATTGTAGGCTGCGTGGCAATTTATCCTTACCCGGAGGATTCCTGTGCGGAACTGGGTTGCCTGTTTATTAAAAAGAACTACGAGGGCCATGGCTATGGCCGTGCCATGTGCCGCATGATAGAGCAGAAAGCTCGCGATATGGGCTTTGAGTGGTTGTTTGCCATCTCCCAGAGTGCAGTCTCATACTTCCGCGACCGCTTGCACTACGCCCAGCTCTCCCGCAGTGTGTTGCCGGTATCCCGCCGCCAAGCGCTGGAGCAAAGCGGCCGTAGCTCCGAGGTTTTTGGCTGCCGTTTGTGACGTTGCCTTATCCCAGCCTTTCAGCTGCGGATTCTAATTTTTTTGCAGAGGAGCGACCTTTAATGGCGAGGGCAGGAGCAAAGACTGAGAGTCGGAACTCTGCCAGCATGAGTCCATATTCCAGCCAAGCGGCCGATTGCGGGTGGCGGTTGAAATGAGTGTAAAAATCCGGGTGAACGACAGAGCAAATGGTATCTATGCGCTCTAATTCACGGTTGGCGGGTTGCTCCTTGATGCGGCGTAGTCGTTCTTGGAATCCACGCGCATAGCGGAGGATATCGTTGTGGCGTTCCGGTGGTGTAGAGCTCAGGAATTGCGGGCGCGTGAGCCATGACCACTCCTGTTGCAAGTCCTCTGCTATGCGGGCGGTGTAGCGGTTTTGCGCTGCGGTGAGGCAGAACTCCCGCAGGAGTGTGTGGGCGGTAGCCATCTGCTCCCAAATGCGTGAGTATGTGCCGGCGATAGCATCGTAGAGCCGCTCTCGCATCCGCAGGCAGGCCGCATGAAATTGTTCTGCCGTGCGGGGAAGCGGCGCTAGCGTACTATCCATCGCGGCATAGATTGTATCATGCGCGTTGACAGAGGGCGTTTCCCCTATGGTAGAGAGTGCAAGCTTGGCCTCCAGACCGGAGATGGGGATTTTTTTGCGGATGCTGTTGATAAAATCCCCATGCTTGCAAAGCACTAATCGGCGCACGCCCAGCCTATGTGCCATGGCTGCTTCTGCCGCATCCGGGAAGACGCGTACACTCGCATGCGTGCCATCATCTTGCAGCGCAGGGTATCCTGTTCCTGTGCCGATGTCCACACTTTCGGGTAAATCACCACAATCCCATCGCGTCATGGGCGTGGTGGAGAACGTGCGAGCTGCCTTTTTGTGGAATCTCTTGAGTCGGTATGTCTCTAAGCGCTCGCGCAATTCTTGGACGTTGGTGCCCATGGCCAATTCATCTCCCGCATCATTGCAGACCCATATCTTGGTGATGAGATCTGCGGGGAGTCGAGAGAAGTCAAACTGCCCGGCATTGCAGAATTTGCCGCTTCGCTGCATCACAAACTCTGCCATAGCTTGTGCCAAGGGACGGTCGGGTGTGCGAGGTTCCCAAATATCTGCAAAGGCATCTGCCGCTTCGGCTATGGGCATGATAAAGTTGCGTAAATCTTTGGGGAGAGTGCGCAGCAGCAACTCCGCGCGCTCTGCCAAGTGTGCCGGCACGCCCCAATCCGGTAGCCAATCCGGGAAATTTTCCAGCTGGTCTATGTGTACACCCAGTGTCACTCCATCATCAGATTCACCGGGGTTGTGGGCATAGTAGATGGGGTATTCAGCCCCGGCCACATGCCATTCATCCGGGTAAAGTGCGCTGGGTACTTGGTCTTCTCCGGGGTAGACGCATTCTTCGTAGGGAATGAAAAGGTGTTTTTTGTTGATTTCCTCCGCTTTCTGCCGCCAGCGGTGCAGGGCTTTTTCGCTACAGCAATCCGCAGGGAGGATGGAATCAAAGAAGCGAAAGACGCTCTCCTCGCACCAGATGAGGTCGCGGCGCCGCAGTTTTGCTTCTGTTTCACGCACTTTTTCCCTCATGTCTTCCAAATGAAGCATGAAATCAGGTGTGCTCTTGAGTTGCATGGCCAAAATGCCATCGCGAATCATGATTTCACGTGCTCCTGCGGGGTTGCAGCGAGCGTAGCTGATACGGCGCCCATCTACTATGGTAAGGCCACCGCACGTCACTCTCTCTTTTGCAAATACTTGGCCGGCACTCTTATCCCAAGCGGCATCATAAGCATGGCGAGCACAGAGCTGGGGTGCTATTTGCTCCACCCAAAGTGGGTCCAGCACGGCACAACGGCGCATCCAAAGCCGCGTCGTTTCCACCAATTCTGCTCCCATAATCCATTCTGTCCGCTTGTTGCGGCGGAAAAGTCCGGACCCGGGGAAAATGGCAAAATCTCGACCGCCGGCACCGCGGTAGATTTTATCCTCCGGCCTCCATACACCGAACTGCAGGGGAGCCCCTGCCAATATGGCTCGGTGAATCATGGAAGACGCTGCTTGTTTCTCCTCCGATTCCAATGGAGGAATGCGCCACTTCATCGTGTCTGCCAATGTGGCGGATAAATCCTGCACGAGGTTGTGCCATTCGATAACGCGCAGGAAATTGACATAATGTTTGCTGCACCACTTGCGCAATTGGTTGCGGCTGAGCTTCTTTTTCGCGCTGAATTCAAGAGTGGCTCGCCAGAGTTTGAGCATGGCCAGGAAATCACTGTCGGCATCTTTCCATTGAGCATGGGCTTGGTCCGCTTGGGTTGCAGCTTCTGCCGGGCGTTCTCGCGGATCCATGATGCTGAGCCCGGCCACGATGACGAGCAGCTCCGGCAGGCTGTGTTCTTTTTCGGCTTCGAGCAGCATGCGCCCCAGACGCGGGTCGAGTGGCAGGCGAGCCAAGCTGCGCCCGGTGGGGGTGAGCTGTTTGCGGCGGTCAATAGCTCCAATCTCTCGCAGGGTGCGGTAGCCTTCGTTGATGAGCCGACTGCTGGGGGGATCCGGCAGGGGGAACTCGCCCAGAGGGGGCAAGCGCAAATCTGCCATGCGTAGGATGACGCCCGCCAGCGAACTGCGCTTGATTTCCGGGTCGGTGTACGCTTCCCTTGCCTCGAAATCACTCTGCGCATAGAGGCGAATACACACGCCCTCCGTCACGCGGCCGCATCTGCCGGCTCGCTGCCGTGCACTTGCTTGGGATATGGCTTCCACTTGCAGACGTTGAATCTGGCGCCCCGGCAAGTAGCGGGAAATGCGGGCCAAGCCGCTGTCTATCACATAGATTATGCCGGGAATAGTGAGAGATGTTTCTGCCACGTTGGTGGCCAATACAATGCGGCGGTTGCGCCCCGATGGGTGGAAGATGCGCTGTTGCTCTCCTAAGCCCATGCGTGCAAAAAGGGGTAGAATATCCGTACGCGTCAGGTTCATGGACTCCAACGCCTCGGCACACTCGCGGATTTCCCGTTCGCCGGGCAGAAAGACCAGTACATCCCCTCGTTCATCATACTCAGAGAGCCACTCTACGGCGCGAGCCACGTGTTCAGGCAGCTCTTCCTCACTATTGCGCGGGGGCATGTAGTGCATGTCCACATGGTAGGTGCGACCTTCGACGTTGATGACGGGCGCGCCGCCGAAAAACTCGGAAAAGGCGGCAGCATCCATCGTGGCAGAGGAGATGATAAGCTTGAGGTCGCGGCGGCGAGCCAGCAAAAGCTTCATGTAACCCAGCAGGAAGTCGATATTGAGACTTCGCTCGTGCGCTTCGTCGATGATAATGGTATGGTATTGCCGCAAATCACGGTCATTTTGCGTTTCTGCCAGCAAAATACCATCCGTCATCAGCTTGAGCTTTGTTTCCGGTCCGGTATGATCATCGAAACGCACCTGATATCCCACATATTCTCCCGCTTCGCAGCCGATTTCCTCTGCAATGCGGCGAGCCACCGCCACTGCTGCCAAGCGGCGTGGCTGGGTACAGCCCAACATTCCACGGCGTTTTCCTGCTACCTCCAGGGCAATTTTGGGAAGCTGCGTTGTCTTGCCGCTACCTGTTTCGCCCACCACGACGATGACTTGATGCTTCCTGAGCGACTCCGCAATTTCTTTGCGGTGACGAGTGATAGGCAAATCCGGGTAATGGAATGCGGGGGTGGAATTGTTGGCAAGTTCCGGCATCATCTGTCGGCTTTTTCTCTATGTTACCAGGGAAGCATTGCCCCACCTCGCATGCGCGATTCCTCTGCCAAAAACACCATGCGATGCCCGGTAATACTATCCTCTAAAGTGGGGCATCCGGGAGAGATGCGTTCTCCGCGCAACAGCGCCACAAAGTCCAACACGATGCTGCGGTCTCCACCGCCGTGTGCATCCCCCTGTTGGAAGTCGGACATATCGAGCGTACGCTCCGTATAGCCACCCGGAGCGCCGGGCTCTATCTGGCGCACACAAAAGCATTCATCCTCAAAAGTGCCGTATATCTCGCCGCGGGTACCGGTCACGTGAATGAGACGTCGTGGGGTACTGGCTCCTCCATTCATGGTGAATGTGCCAATGGCTCCATCTTGGTAGTGGATGAGCACGGATTGGTGATCCACAATACTGATATTGCAGCGGTGTACGCAGCGACTGAAGGGGTTGTCCGGGCGGCGCAGGATTTTTTCTTTTTCTGCATCGGTGGCGGGGGCGGTGCCGGTATCGTGCCACACGTTGTTGCTCCAGCGCATGGGGTGTTCGATGTAGAGACGTCGAGCCGAGAAGGGGCATTCACGCTCAAGTTGGCAATCGTTTAGGCAGTGCGTACCCGCGCCTTCGGGGGCTTTCTCTTCCTTGAACTGGAATACCCCGCCCACGCTTGAGATTGATGTGGGTACATTGTTGCCCATGAGCCAAGACATGATATCCAAATCATGGCTGCACTTCGTGAGCAGCATACCGGAGCCGCATACTTCTGCTCGTGCGTATTTCCCGCGAACGAACGACACCGATTCATGCAGATAGCCCACTTGATTGACCATGTGAATGTTGATAACCTCGCCGATGACGCCGGTGGCAATCACACGGCGCAGGGCACGGTAGAAGGGCGTGTAACGCAGAATATGGCACACCATCACTTTGCGCCCCGTCTCTTGTACACAGTTAATGAGCTTTTGCCCCTCCTCATCATTGAGGGCATAGGGCTTTTCCAGCAGCATATCATAGCCATGACGGAGCAGGGGGATAGACGTGCTTACATGCAGGCGATCCATGGTGCAGTTGATGACTGCATCTGCCATCTTGGGGCGAGCCAAGAGATCTTCAATCGTTGAAAAGCAATTATCTTCCGGCAAATTAAACATGATGCGAGCCTGCTCCACGCGCTCTGCGTTCACATCCACCACACCTACCACACGCAACAACTCCGGATTCGTGAGCGCTACGGTTGAGTAGATGGAGGCTCGTGCTCCCATCCCGACGATGATGACACTAATCGGCTCAGCTGCCGCAGCATTCTGTGTCTGTGAATCTTTGCTCATGGTTATCTGCCCCAGCGGCGGGTGATGCCGTTGTAGGAATCTATGCGGCGGTCGCGGAAGAATGGCCAGATGCGGCGGTGTGCTTCCAATGCCTCTAAATCAACATCTGCGTACAGGATGCTGCGTTCTTTTACCGGCGCCTTGGCCACGATTTGCCCGCAATAGTCGGCCACAAATGATTGTCCCCAGAAGGTTGTCTCGCCTTCTACGCCACAGCGGTTCACGGCACATACATAGCAACCATTAGCTACGGCATGCCCCCTCTGCACGGTTTCCCATGCACAGTGCTGGGCGGTATACAAATCTTCCTCGCCCGGAATCCAACCGATGGCGGTGGGATAGAAAATGATTTCAGCTCCTTGCATGGCGGTGAGTCTTGCCGCCTCGGGATACCACTGATCCCAGCATATCAGTACGCCTATACGCCCAAAGCGTGTTTCAAAGCACTTGTAACCTTCGTCCCCCGGTGTGAAATAAAATTTTTCTTCAAAGCCGGGGTCTTGAGGAATGTGCATTTTGCGGTAAATACCCAAGAATGTGCCATCTGCATCAATCACCCAAGCGGTGTTGTGGTAGAGCCCGGTTGCACGCTTTTCAAAACCGGCAGCTACAATCACAACTCCCAATTCTGCTGCAAGCGCACAGAGCTCATTTGTCCACTCTCCCGGAATGGGGTCGGCAGCATCAAATAAATCGCAATCTTGCGTGCGGCAGAAATACAGCGTGGTGCACATTTCTTGTGTGCAGATGATGTTGGCTCCGCCTGCGGCCGCCTCGCGGATGGCCTCCACTTGCAACTTTTTGTTTTCTGCGGGGTCTGCTACTGCTTCCTGCTGGATGAGGGCAATCTTCGGCATGCGCTTATTTTACCACGCCTCCTGCATATTGGCAAGGCTACGCCCCCAAAAAGACTCCCCTAGCCGGAGAAATATGACACGTAACTGCTTACGATGGGAGGGCAATGACGTCTGCCCAAGAAAAGCTTGTTTACAGTTCGGCCAGAATCTTGAGGAACTCGCTCATGGGGTATGCCCCGGTCATGCTGCTATGTTTCGGAATCTGCCGGAGCTGCAGCTGGAGATGGGGCACCGCGACACATCTTTGTTACGCTTGCGGTACATGGTGCCGACGCATAGAAAAAATGCGGAACTATTTTGGAAGGGCTGCAAGTAAAAGGGGGCTCCGACTCTCCGCAGCGGGGCGATGAAGAAGCATAATAAAACGCAGTCCTGTGCGTGGACTGCGTTTTGGAAAGGGGGCGAGTTGAGGCTTAACTCAGTTCTTTGCGCTGTTGCGGCTCTGCTCCTGCAGGGCGGCCATCATGCGGGCGCAGTGGCGGTAGCGAGTGCGCCCTGCAAGTGTTTCCATGCTGCGCTTTGAGGAGCCCCATTGGATAATTTGAATTTCCACGACGCGGCGACCCCACTTGCGCATCAGTGCGCGGGTCGGTTGATAGATATCAATTGTGCCGGTCCCCACGAGAGCACTGCCGTAGTCATCCACCTCGTAGATGTAGGGTTCGCCTTTGATTTTAAAACGTGTACCGAGGGGGTATACAGACCAGTCGGCTGCGGCGCTGCGTACCTGTTCGTTGTACTTGAGGCGTGTACCAACGGCATTGCGGGGGCCATAGGCCAAATGATCGCTCTCGGAGTGAGTGTAGGCCGTAGTGCGCACAACGCGGTTGAGCTGCTTCGGGTGGTAGAACGGCATGCCATGCTTATCGCGCCCCAAGTTCGGAAGCTTAGAATCAGGCCGAGCGCTGGGGGAAGGGGCTGCAGGCATGATAAAGTCGCTACTGACCTTGGCCGGTGCGGCTTTGGCCTGGTGCAAAATGCCTGTGATGAGTGCTACGCTGGCCAGAATGCTGCGAAAAATTGCTTTTGTCATAGTCAGTGTAAAAGGGTAGGTTTTAAGATGCTAGATAATTAACTACCTGCTTGGGACGGGTAGTGCGTGCACAGTCTACCATTTCCGATGCGGTCTGGCAAGCATTTTCCCCCAAATCCCACCATGTAAAAACACGCAATACAACATATAGTCACACCTTTCTTTCTGCTACACCATCTTGTGGGTAGTTAAAAATGAGCAAGAATAAGAAAAACTATATTTAGCAGTATGGGGGCAGGGTGGGGAATTAAGGCGGCATGGAATCTTGACGGCGCGGGGGGAAATATGCTAAGCTCTGGGTGCCATGAAACGCATTGAACAAGCTTTGTCTACATTTCGCCAGCCTCCCTATATGTATAACTGTGCGCAGACTGTCTGTGCGGCATTCGGACGGGAAGATTTGCTGGAGGAGATGAAGGTATGCGGTGGGGGGCGAGCCCCCGAAGGGACGTGTGGTGCACTGTATGGAGCCATGCAGGTAGCACCGGATAAAGCGGAGGAGATGAAGGCCGCCTTTTGTGCAGCAACCGGTGCAACACAATGCAACAAGCTGAAGGGCGAACACAGGGTGGCATGCCAGACCTGCGTGCAGACGGCCGCAGAGCTCTTGGTGAAGATTTTTGACGCAAAGTAAACAAAAGCCCGCATCTTGCTTTCTTTCTGATTGCATTGGGCGAAAAAACTGCTACAATACTCGCGATTAAGAGCCATGGCAGCACCCGCATTCAAAGTACCCGAACTGAAAGTAGCCACAGCAGCGGTCAAGGAAGAAAAGAAGGAAGGACCTCTTTTCTACATTTTGCCTCCGTTGGTGGTATTGGCCGTTTTTGTCTATTGCATGGTAGCCACGCCACCGGCTCCGGCAGAGGCGACCTCAGACTCTGAGGAGGCGGCCATTGAAATGATGGAGAGCGAAGCAACAGAAGAATAAAAGATTTGAGCATTAAAAAGAAAACGACTATGAGCGAAGCAGCAGCTATAACAATGACACCGCAGGGATTGTGTGTGCCGGATTGTCCCATTATCCCTCATATTATCGGCGATGGTTCCGGCCCCGATATTTGGCGTGCGTCTCAGCGAGTGATTGATGCCGCCGTGGCATCTGCCTATGGCGATGCTCGCTCCATAGCTTGGAAAGAGGTGCTTGCCGGGCAGAAGGCCTTTGATACGTTGGGAACTTGGTTACCCTTGGACACGATGGAGGCTTTCCGTACTTACTTGGTGGGCATAAAGGGGCCGTTGACTACACCTGTGGGCGGCGGCATTCGCTCCCTCAATGTCGCGCTGCGTCAGGGCTTGGATTTATACTGCTGCGTGCGCCCTGTTCGTTACTTCCAGGGGATTGAAACTCCCGTGAAAGACCCTTCAAAGGTTGATATGGTCATCTTCCGCGAGAACACGGAGGATATATACTGCGGCATTGAGTTTCAAGAAGGAACTCCCGAAGCAGAGAAGTTCTATGATTGGCTTTCTGTGGAGTTCCCTGAGCGCGCAGGTAAGGTGCGCTTCCCTCATTCTTCCGGGTTCGGTGTAAAACCTGTTTCCCGCGAAGGATCAGAGCGACTCATTCGCTCTGCTATCAACTACGCAATCGAAAATAATCGTCCCAGCGTCACTTTGGTGCACAAGGGCAATATCATGAAGTTTACGGAGGGTGGCTTCCGGGATTGGGGCTACGAATTGGCCCGCAAGGAGTTTGGTGCCGAGGTGATTGGTAAGGGTCCGTGGGTTCGCTTACCCAACGGCATTGTCATCAAAGATTGCATTTGCGATGCTTTCCTTCAGGAAATTCTGATTCATCCGCAGGATCATTCCGTTGTGGCCACTCTTAATCTCAACGGTGATTACTGCTCGGATGCGTTGGCCGCGCAGGTGGGCGGTATTGGTATAGCACCCGGTGCCAACATTAACTATCGCACAGGGCACGCCGTTTTCGAGGCCACTCATGGCACAGCGCCCGCTCTGGCTGATTTGGATAAAGTGAATCCCTGTTCATTCCTCCTCTCTGCTGAGATGATGCTTCGCTACATGGGCTGGATTGAAGCAGCCGATGCCATTGTTGCTGCTATAGAAGCCGCCATTGCGGCCAAGACCGTTACTGCGGACTTAGCCGAGATGATTCCCGGCAGCACCTCCTTAGCTACCAGCGCTTTCGCAGATGCTTTGGTTGCTAACATGCAGCAAAAATAACAGAATGCCTGACCCATCATACGTTCATGCGGCATTTTCTTCGATTGCCGCACGCTATGTGACCGCCAATCACCTCCTTTCTTTGGGAGCGGATATCCTGTGGAGAGCGAGAGCCATAGAAAAAATTGCCGAGTGGCGGCCGCATCGTCTGCTGGATATTGCCACAGGAACGGGAGATTTGGCTCTCGCAGTGCAGCGAGCATTGCCTGAGGTTGAAGTCGTGGGTACGGATTTTTGCCGCCCTATGCTGGATGTAGCGGCCAAGCGCGGGTTGAGACACATATTGGAGGCCGATGCTATGAATCTACCATTGCCGGATGCCTCTTTCGATGTGGCTACTGTGGCATTCGGATTGCGTAATATGGCAGATTATGCGCAAGCCTTGCGGGAGTTTCGCCGCATCCTCATCCCCGGCGGACATCTTCTTGTACTGGATTTCAGCATGCCCGCAGGGCTGCTTGCACGCCCCTACCGCCTCTACCTGCACCATGTTTTGCCACGCATTGCCGGCTTCATTACCGGCAACGGAGCTGCGTACGATTATTTGGGAGAAAGTATAGAGTCTTTTCCCCGTGATAAGGCCTTTTCGGAACTCTTGGAGAGCTGTGGGTATTCCATGCCAACACGGCTGCCGCTCCTTTCCGGGATAGCTTCCATCTACACCGCCCAGACTTGATTGTGTGTCGCTTACAAACTCAGCTGAAAAAAGTTTTCTTCTGACAAAAATTCGGGTGGACAAAGAGCTTTCAAACAGGTAACATAGACGTGTCTTCAGACTATAACTCATCAGCTTTCGAATAAACCTTTACCCTTAATATATTATGTTCAAATACCCCAACGCTTCCAAGCCTGCTCCCGCACCCGCTCCCGCTTCTCCTTTTGCTGATTCGGATGTCCCCTCCGATTGGGCTATGCCTGCCGGGCAGGGGAGCACAGATACCGCAGCACCCCAGGGCTTTTTTGGCGGTGCGGAAACAGCTCCGTTTGAGACTCCTTCGGCCGCACCTGCTGTGGCAACCCGCAACGTGCTCAACTCTGACGTGTCTGTGGTGGGTATCCTCCGCTTTACCGATGATTTGTTGGTAGATGGTTCTGTGGAAGGTGAAATCACCTCGGATGGTGAGCTCACCGTAGGGGCCAACGCCACGATTACGGCCGGAGAGAAGAACAAGATTGCCGTGCGCACGAAGAGTGCTATTATTCATGGCCGTGTTACGGGTGATATCGTGGTATCTGATCGCGTGGAACTCGCTGCAACTGCCGAATTAGTAGGCGATGTGACTGCTGCCAAAATTTCCATCCAGGAGGGTGCCGTATTTATCGGTCACTGTATGGTAGGAGCCGCTGCTGCAGGTGCATCTATCCCTGCAACACCGACCAAGAAGGCAAGTAAGACTCCTTCCAAGAACGATAGCGGCAACCTGTTGGGTTGAGCCAATCGTTCTTTCTGAATGATGTATGCCGGAGTATAAGACAGAGCCGTTCATCGTGCCGTCCATCTCCGGGTTGTTACCCGTGAGTGAGCGCAACCGCCGTGTTGCGCTCACTTCTTATGATGCGAGAGAACGCAAAGTTCAAGTACCCACGCGCGAAGTTGTGTGCTACGAGTGCGGCCGCCGTTCTCATGTGCCGGCTGCGGCGCTTTCTGCCAATTGTATACATTGCCATGCTCATTTGAACATGACGGATGTGGAACTCAAACCCGGCTCTCGGCGTCTTACTGTGCGTACACTAGGCAACGTGACCGTGCTGGCCGATGCTGTGCTCTCACACCTTTCTATTGTGTGCCGCAACCTGAACTTAGAGGGGCGTGCATCCGGCTCATTCCGCTGCTCAGGCTCCCTGATTGTTGCGTGCAACACGCGAGTGGAAGGTAGCATTGAAGCAGCAGATTTGGTGGTGAATAAGGGGGTGAATCTCATTCTATCGCAAGGAGCTTGCGTGCAAAACGCAACCATACACGGACGAGTGACAGGGCGCGTTTCGGCCAAGGGAAGTGTGCATATATTGCGCGGTGGTGAGCTCTGCGGCGATTGTACGGCTTCCAACGTGCAGGTGGAGCAGGGCGGTGCTCACCTTGGAAATTGGATTCGCCCGAATGATATCGGTTGATTTTTCTTGCACCATGGATATTCGCATCACAGGTGCTTCGCAAAACACGCTTAAAAATATCAGCCTTACACTCCCGGCGGGGAAATTGATTGCGCTGATGGGGCCGAGCGGTTCAGGAAAGAGTACCTTGGCCTACGACACTCTATTTGCGGAGTCCCGCCGGCGTTTTCTGAATTGTCTTTCCACCGGTGCCCGGCGCTTGCTGGCGCGCCCGGATAAACCAAAAGTAGATGCGATTGATGGGCTCCCCCCCGCTTTGTGTCTGGAACAGCATCTGCCACCTGCTCACAGTCGTGCCGTGCTGGGCTCTGTTACTGAGGTTTTGGACTATCTGCGCATTCTCTACTCAGCCATAGGTGTGCCTCACGACCCCGCCACGGGTGAAAAACTCACACGTGTCAGCCCGGAAGAAATTACACAGAGCCTGGCATCCCAGCCGGAAGGGACACGTATCACGCTGTTGGCTCCTCTGTCGGCAGATTTCGGACGGGAAATAGAAGCGGATGTGTTGCAACTGCGTAAGTTGGGATACCTGCGAGTCCGAGTCAATGGCACTATGTGCGAGCTGGAGGAACTGGAAGCGACACCACCGCCGGCCGATAGTGTGTGCGAATTGGTCGTTGATCGTCTGGTGAACAAAGAGGGAGCGGTATCCCGAATAGCTGATTCTGTGCAAGCTGCGCTTCGCCTGCACGCAGAAGAAGTGCGCTGTGTTATTCAACAGAAAAGCGCTACCCCGACAGAAATTGCTTTTTACACCTGTTACCGCAACGAAACGACCGGATTCTCCTTGCCGGATTTGTCTCCACGCCTTTTTTCGCACTATTCGGCTCAAGGTGCCTGCCCGCGTTGCGAAGGGCTTGGATGGGTAGATTCCCAAAAGGGAGGCAAGGTGTGCCCCGCCTGCAAGGGAATGCGGCTCAATCCTGTTGCATTGGCTGTTACCCTTGACTTCGGCACGCAAGCCCTCAATATGGGACAATTTTGTAGTCTCACCGTGGCAGAGAACCGTGCTTTGTTGTCTGACTTGGTGGTACCGGCAGTATACCGAGGAGCCCTTTCCTGTGTGCTGGCAGAATTAAACCAGCGATTGGATTGTTTGCAGGAGTTGGGGCTGGAGTATCTATCCTTGTCGAGAGCTGCGTCTACGCTATCAGGTGGAGAACTTCAACGTGCCCGCCTCGCCGGGCAAATCGGTGGTGGGCTCTCCGGTGTGCTCTATATATTGGACGAGCCAACCATTGGACTTCACCCACAGGAAACCAATAAGCTCATAAATGCCTTGTGCAAGCTCAGAGATAAAGGTAATACCATCTTGGTTATTGAACATGACCCTCAACTCCTGGCCGCTGCTGATTGGCTTATTGAAATGGGACCCGGCAGTGGTCCTGCGGGTGGTGAAGTGCTGGGTGCAGGAACCTACGCCGATTTCCTCCGCAGCAACAATTCACCCACAGGCGCATGGCTTGCAGGCAAGAGAACGTTCTCTCTGCCCGCGCCATGTGATGTGCATGAGGCAGAGTGGTGTGAGTTGCGCCATGCCAGAAAACGCAATCTCAAGGATATCACATTTCGCTTTCCCTTGAGTGCATTGACTTGTTTGTCCGGGCCAAGTGGATCAGGCAAGAGTACGTTGGTGCATGAGTGTATTCTGCCTGCGCTGAAAGAGGGCAAACTGCGCGGCGCTGAATCTTTGGCGCGCGCGGTCGTGCTCGATCAATCGCCTTTGGGGGCATCTGCCCGCTCCACTCCCGCTACAGTCACCGGCTTGTTGGATGTTCTGCGCCCTCTTTATGCGGGATTGCCCTTGGCTCGGCAGCGTGGATACTCTGCCGGCCGCTTTTCTCTAACAAACCGAGGTGGCCGCTGCGAGCGTTGCATGGGCACGGGGGTGTTACAAGTGGATATGAATTTTTTGGCTGATTTGTATACGCCTTGTGATGCATGTCACGGTGCCCGCTATAATCGAGAGACGTTGGAAGTAACGTGGCGAGGCAAATCCATTGCTCAAGCTCTTGCACAAACCGTGGATGAGGCTTGTGATTTCTTTGCTCCCATTCCTGCGGCTCGTGCCATTTTGAAGGCCATGCAGGATTTGGGGCTTGGGTACTTGCCTTTGGATCGAGCTGTCACTACGTTGTCCGGAGGAGAGGCTCAACGCATTCGTATTGCTACCCATTTGGCAAAGGCAGCGCCCAAGCGCAGCAGCCGGGGTACTGAGAGACTGCTTTTTGTGTTGGATGAACCCAGCACCGGATTGCATTTTGCGGAAGTGGATATGTTATTGCAGGCTATCTTCCGGCTCCGTGATGCCGGGCATACGATTCTTTGCATAGAGCACAACCAGTCTATCCTCTCGGCGGCTGATTATCTCGTGGAGCTTGGCCCCGGTGCCGGTCAAAAGGGAGGTTCCATCACATACTCCGGCTTGCCGCAGAAATGATGGAACCCTATGATTGCGAATACGCTTTACTTCAAATTACTTGAAGATAACGGTTCGCTGTTCATCCTCTTTCATCTCAAGATGTGGGATGAGTAGAAAATCATCCGTCAGGATGGCTCCTTCTATATTGCATTCCTTGCATCCCTTGGCTACATCTGCATTGGGGAACCACACGGCGCAGCGCCCTTTTGTATCTGCATTAGCCTTAATCGTGAAGCTCTTGGTATCATTCCATGTGATAGTGTAGGGTGCCGGGGCATGGGAGGTATCAATGGAAGCAGACCAGGCGGGATCCCCATAGAAAGCCACGGTGTCGCGATCATGCACCAAGCCGACAGCCTGGCGAACGTTATCGGGGCGTAGCGCGGCTCCACTATGATTGATGCTGATTTGCAATTGATAGGAGACATGTTCATCGTTGAACTCTGCATCCAGCAGTTTTTTATCAATTTCCATCGTTTTGAGCAGAAGAAATTGGTTATTCAGGAACCAAGCCTCAGCCAAACTTGTGCCTGTTGTGTTGCCCAAGAACAAGGAAAGTGTACCCCAGCCACCTTCGCCAAACCAAGTGGGGACGGTATAACCTACCACTTGGTTGCAGGTATAGCCGGAAAGAGCCGTTATAGCCATACTGTCTTTGCTGCCATGAGTGTCTCCAAACAAGCAGTTGCCGGCTGCAATCCACACGCGAGTTATGCCATCCGGTTCTATGCCGGGGAGAGCCTCCTCTTTTGCCAAGGTGGTCAGGGCTTGCGTGTTGCCTTGCAGGGCGCTTTCCAGTACTGTTTTAAAATAGGGAAGTTGAGCCTCCGGGAGCAGGTAAAAACGATTATCCGAGGGGAAGATGAGCCCTCTCCCAAAAGGCATTTCCAAGTTGAACTGCGTGGCGTGGCTGGCTGTGATAAGCAATTGAGGCTTTTGTGTACTCATTTCTTTACCGAACACGCTTTGCATACCGGCTTTGCCTTCAGTTGATTCCGGATCAATAAGACGACTTTGCGGTTCTTGGTAGCCGCTTTGTTCCAGGATGGGAGAGCCGGTCCAGTCTGTGATGCAGAAGCTGTGCTCAAATGGAGCATAGTGCACGTTTGTGGTACCCAGCATGCGTTTGATGATGAGTGGTCGGCGAGCATCTGCAATGCGTTGGGCATCGTTTGCACTATTCCCTGTCACTACTCCCCACATGCAGTCACCCCAAGGGTCTGCATCCACACGGCGAGCTGCACGGTGGAATACATTGGTGGCTATGCGGCCTGTTTCTTCCGGGCGCGCAACATAGGCGGCATAGCGTGCTTGTGTTTCTTGCAGGGCTTTTTCACAGTGTTCCAAGGTAAACTCCGGTATCACACGAAGTTCGGCACCGGGGTATTTAGCAACCAGCGTATCAGCTACTTTTTTCCATTCGGGTAGGGCGGCTGTTGCCTGGGTGAGGATAACGGTATATTCCTCACCTTTCATCTGTATAGGGGAATCCTGCTTGGGCTGAGACTCCTGGGGCACGGTGTAGAAGAAATTGGCATTGTTTTTTCCATACACTTCCTTTGCCAGTTCGCGGATTTCTTCTGCTGTGATGGATTGCAAATCCTCTTTCAGGTCGCGAATCATCTGCAACTGCATCGGGTCGCTCTGCAGTTTTGACAAATTGCTGAGCCAGTACGCTGCTGTGCGAAGATTCTTTTCGGATGAAGTGATGATAGGGCGTAGCGCGCGCTCCACATCCTCATCCGTGATGTGGCCTTGGCCAATACCATTGCAAATAGTTTCCATGGCTGCGCTCACCTTTTCCCGGTTGCCTTTTACGCCTGCACTCGTTGTTGAAATATAAGCTGCATTTTTGAAATCAGGATTGAGTATAAGTCTCACGCTCGGAGAGTAGCTTTCTCCCAGTGTGGCTCTCAAACCATCAAACAATTTCTCGCGTACGATAGAGGTAAGCACCAGCAAACGCCGATTGCGGCGGTAATCCATGCCATCGCCCGCTGGGCGTATTTGCGTTACTAAGGTTTTATCCAGTTGAGTGTCGTATGTGAAGAATTTGCGCTGTCCCCATGGCCGGAACGTGACGGAGCGAAGCGCATCATCTATCTTGGCAAACTCGCTCTTGCGCTGAGGCATAGCACCAAAGGTACGGGTGATGACGGGGATTATGTCATCCACCTTGAAATCGCCTACAATGGTTACTTCGATAGCACCCGTTTGCAGGGCATTTTCTACCGATGCCTTTACATCTGCCGTGCTCACAGCCTCCAGCTCCTCTCGCTTAGGCAGGACAAAGCGAACATCCTCACCAAAGAGCTCGCGTGGCATTTGCATGTTGTATGCGCCATCGGGGGTCGTTTGCAATCGTGTATAGAAGGAGTCCAAGCGGCGCCGTAACAAGGTTTCGCCATCGGAACGGAACCCCGGATGCAAGATATTGGCAACAAGTAATTTACATTGTGTCTCAAAGTCTTGAGCATTGGTGGTGCCACTATAGGTGTATCGATCTTGTGAAGTAGAGAAATTATCACCTATTTGTTTGCCGGCCATCAGGCTTTCCAATTCATCTGCGGAATGTGCTTGCAAGCCGCCCTGTGAGACTACGGTGTCTACAAACGTATGGATGCCTGCTTTAAGATTGGGCATTTGCAAAAACCCACCATCCACCGCTGCAGCTACATGGATGCTACCTTTCAGAAAATCTGTAGGTTTCAGGTTCACTTTGATACCATTGGAAAGGACAAGTTTTGTAACCCCAATATCCGGAATATCTTCTCGGTTGGTGATGCTGCCCGCTTCTCCTATCTTATCGTATGCAAAGGTACTTGCTTCTTTCTCAGCCGGTTTTTCGATGGGCAAGGCCATTGCTTTATTAAAGACTTCTCGCAGCTTGGACTCTGTAACACCGGTTGGGATTGTGCCGGACATCATCAACTTTGCTTCGTTTGCGCGAAACTCCTTTTCCAACATCCGGCGGCAGATATCCGGATCCTGCGCAATTTGCTGAAATGCCAGAATGAGCACTCGAATATCCTCTTCAGGCGTGGTCAGAATCCGATGCTCATCCAAGCAGTCAATAAGCGCATCTGCCATGGTGTGAGACGCTACACTCCCCCATGTTTTAGCCTTATGTTTCTTCATGCCCAGCATGGTTTGCGTTGCCTCTCGCATCTCTGCCGGGGTAAATCCATACTGAATGGCTTTGCGCAGTTCGCATACGGCGGTAGTGAGCGCCGATTCCCATTGTTCGGGCTGAGCTGTAGTATTAAGTGTGAAAGGCTCTGCTGCACGGAATAAAGAGCCTTTATCAATACCCGCTCCTTGGAAAGGCGAGTCGGCTCGGCGCACGATGCGTTCTATCCTGCGGTCATACATCGCGCAGGCCAGCTCCAGTGGCACGTTTTTGATGCGTTGCTCCAAGGTATCGGGCTTGTCTTCCCATGCATTGGGTATGCACATGACTATACTCGTATCAGCCTGTTCGTTATTGGTAATGAGTACCTCTCGTGTAGGTGTATCAGTCAGCATCCCTATGGCGGGGCGGGAAAGGGGCTCTCTCTTTTCCATGCTGCCAAAGTATTTACGAACCCATTCTTCTGCGACCTCAGGCTTTACATCACCGGTAATAATGAGCGTCATACGCTCGGGTACATAGTGTTCTTTGTAATAATCACGGACCTGCTGATGGCTGATGTTTCGGATGACTTTTTCCAGCCCGATAGGCATGAAATCTGCCACTCGCGATCCTTCTGTCAAATGGCGCAGCGTACCAATCATGGCGCGGTATTTTTCAGAATCACGAGATTTGAGCTCACTGATAACAATACCACGTTCTTTGTCGATGGCTTCATCCTCCAACGTGGCTCCGTCTGCAAAATCGCGCATGATGGTCAGCGCAAAATCAACTGTTTCTTCATCTAAATTGGGTAAATCCAGCTTGTACACCGTATGCAGCAGCGAGGTGTATGCATTGGCATCACCGCCGAAGCCAAGACCAAGCTTCTGCATTTTGGGTATCAATTCTCCTCGCTTGTAATGGCGGCTCCCGTTGAAAACCAAGTGTTCCAGGAAATGAGCCACGCCACTCGTCTCCTCCGATTCATCCAGAGACCCCGTTTCTACAAACAGTCTTATACTGGCGCGCCCTGCGGGCTCTGTAGTGGGGCGTATCATGTATGATAAGCCGTTCTCTAGTTTTCCTGTGCGCAGCTTGGCATCTTGTGTGAGAGGTGCTACCGATTGATTATCTACACTCACGGCAGTATCTTGGGCCGGGGAATCTGCCGGAGCCTGTGCATAGCTAAGCAAGGTGCTGCCTGCCAGTAATAAAAGAGCGGTTGTGATACGGTGATTCATAGCTGTTGATAATCTACACTATTCTTGTGCGAAAATCCAGCTTTTAGACTGTCCTTGCTCGAAAAAAAAGACCCTGAGCCGATAAAAATCAGCTCAGGGCTCTGAGAATCGTTCAATCCTGACTTATCAGGCAAGCGTTGCCTTGTGTGCTTTGTGGATGAGCTCGGCTTGGCGTTTCACTCGTACCTGCAAATCAGCCAATGCATTCATGTAATAAATGTAGGCATCATAGGGAGAGGGGTAGGGGGTGAAACCATTGCTCTTTTCCATGTAGTGGAAATGATCTGCACTTTGCAGCTTGCGCCACACGTGAATCATATCGCGATCTTCGCTGGCTTTTACAGCAGCTTCCAAGTCGTAGATTTTCTTGAGAGCCTCTTGCTGCATCACATTTCCATTCCACTGGGTTGTGGTGCCGTAGGTGGAGCAGGTAGCAGGGCTTGGGCAATCCAGAGTCCCGACTGAATCGAAGCTCTCCACCGCTTCGCTCGGTGTCATGAAGACATTGCCATTGAAAAGAGTGGCCATGATCATGGAACGCCAGAACTCGAACACGCCGGAAGAGTCGGGCTGACGCTCACCGAGCGTTTCGTAGTCCATGGAGATGTTCACCACTTGCCCCTCCTGCTGTGAAAGCCAATCAGCAAAGGTATAGGGAGAGAGCGGGTACTCGCTCCAGCTGGGGTCTGTGCGGCGGTTGGCCAAGTCGTTAGAGAGATGGCGGTTGCGGATAAGCGTCTTCGTCTTGGCAATGAGGGGAGCGCATTGCAAGTCGTTCGTATGGCGGTTGGACATCAGACGGCTACTGCCGTCTGCCATGATGCCGGAAAAGCCCAAATCAAAGGCCTGTGCAGCAATGGCGTTGGAATAAAGCATGCCGGTATTCCAAAGCACCTTCGGCTTCTGCCCGAAAAGGTCTTCAATTAAATCAACGTGCTCGTTTACCTGCTCAGCAAACTCCCCGGTGGAGTACAAAGAGGCAAGCGATGCGTAATATGGCATGGCCAAGAACTCCACACATCCGGTTTCTGCCAGTTCGCGGAACGATTCAATCAAATCAGGTCGGTGATAGCGAGCCTGTTCCAGAATCACGCCGGAAAGAGCCAAGGCAAACTTAAACTTACCGTCGGAAAGTTCAATGAGTTGCTTCATCAGCCTGTTGGCGGGCAAGTAGCAGCGCTCTGCTACTTCGCTCAGCACACGCCCGTTGAGCTCATCGTCTTCGTAGAAAGCGTGTTCCCCAATCTTAAAAAAGTCGTAGGGGATTAAGCGGTTGGGCTGGTGAGCGTAAAAAGTGAGTGAGATATTCATCTTAAGAGTCGTTGGGGGGAGAGGGTTACCAACCAAGCACGTGGTGATACACGCGAATCATCTTATCTGCAGCCGTATCCCAGTTGGAGTTTTTGATATCCTGTGCACTCTGGGCAACAACTTTCTTGTACAGTTCATCGTCTGTAATCAGGCTCACAATCTGGCTTGCCATCATGTTCACATCCCAGAAATCTGCTTTTAGTGCACCCTTCATCACCTCGGCCACACCACTTTGCTTGGAGATAACAGCCGGTATGTTGAACTGTGCGGCTTCCAGCGCTGAAAGGCCGAAAGGTTCCGATACGGAGGGCATGCAGTACACGTCCGTCATGGAAAGCAGCTCGTTCACTTTCTGCTTGTTGAGGAAGCCGGTAAAGTGGAACTTATCTCCCACGCCGTGGAATGCCCCTGTTTCGATGAGCTGGCGCAGCTTCTCACCTGTGCCGGCCATCACAAAGCGTACGTTGTCTGTCTGCTCCAGCACCTTTGCGGCAATTTGAAGGAAGAACTCTGGCCCCTTCTGTGCCGTGAGGCGCCCCAAGAACAGAACAAGTTTCTCCGGGAACTTCTTCTTGCTGTGGAATACCTCCACAGGATCCGCACCATTGTGCACAGGGAAAATTTTGGCAGGGTCAATGCCATAGTGACCGGCTGCTACCGTCCCCGTATACTTGGACACCGGAATCACTGCATCTGCATGTTCCATGCCGTATTTTTCAATATCGTAAATCCACCCACGAGCATCTGCTCCGGCACGGTCGAATTGAGAAGCGTGCAAGTGCACCACCAAGGGTTTTCCCGTGGCTTTTTTCACCTCTACACCAGCCAAATACGTCATCCAGTC
Organism: Akkermansia sp.; assembly: GCA_017435505.1. Taxonomy (GTDB): domain Bacteria; phylum Verrucomicrobiota; class Verrucomicrobiia; order Verrucomicrobiales; family Akkermansiaceae; genus Akkermansia. The sequence continues at coordinate 69,061 of JAFSEZ010000034.1, read as the reverse complement.
GTGCGCGTGCACGATATCAAAATCATAGCTGCGTGCCATTATAGCACAAATCTTGGAAAACTCTATCACCTTGCGAGCCAAGTCGCCGGCGTATAAGTCTTCCTGCCCGGTAAACAAGTCCAAGTCGGCCTTGTGCACTTTGGAAAAGAGCAACTTGCCTTCTTTGGTGAACGTGATGGTACCGGGCGTACCCTCTACGCAGGAATAGGGATCCAAATCCACAGGGGCTTTGCCCACTACGGAAAAACTCTCGTAGGTGTATCCCTCTTCCTGAGCCTCCAGTTCCCGATGCTCCAAGTTGTTCAGACCTGTCAGGGAAAAACCATCATATTCCAAACCGCGTTTGGCTTTCGGTACAATGACTGACAAATCCACTTTTTTGGACAGAGCCTTGGAGATACCCATGCACGCTACTCCCAGACCACCGTTGATTAATGGTGGGAACTCCCATCCTAATTTCAATACCTTGATTTTCCTCATACTCGTCCTTTCTTTTAAAAGTTTATAGGCAAACTTTGCCGCAGTGTCGGCTTTATTTAACCTTTTTTCAAGCCGATTGTCCAGCCTAAACTCGGAAGTTTTATTAACTTGTTTTGCTCTTATTTGCAAAATATAAGTAAATTATATGTATATTCGCCCCTTTGTGTCATATCCGAGCAAAATTCTGGGATTTACCCTCCCAAGTTAGTTCTCCAAGTTTGCTTGGCGAATATCTTGGAGGGCAGCGATGAAGTCGTCCAAAATCTCGGCCGGCACCATGATGCGGTCGCGATTTGAGCTTACTTTTTCCGTGATTCTCACCACGCGTCCTCGAGCATTGCTTTTCAAATCAATGAAAAAGGTCTTTCGATCAGCTATGATTTTTTCCGTGCAAATGATATCGTCGTCCACTTTTAATCACAAGGCCGGGTTGTCTTGCAGCCTTTACCCACACTATACCACATGCCGTGGTTGAGTCAACCATCAATCGCACGAACTTACAATTTTTCTTCACCTCGCGGAAAATGCAGCAGAACCAATTTCTGCTACACAAGATTACCGCAGGGAGAGAAAATCGCGGATGCGGGGATTATCACTGTTTTTGAGGATGGCGGGAGACGCATCTGCCACAAGTTTTCCATCTGCCAAGAAAATGATACGATTGGCCAGTTCCATGGCAAAGTCGATATCGTGTGAGACAACGAGCATAGTCATGCCATCGTTGGCCAATTCACGCATAAGATTCTCCACTTCGCCCACCATTTCAGGGTCAAGTGCAGAGGTGGGTTCATCGAAAAGAAGAACCTCAGGATTCATGGCGAGGGCTCGCACAATAGCAACACGTTGCTTCTGCCCCCCGGACAATTGCGAGGGATAGGCATGTGCTTTATCCTCCAGCCCGATGCGGCGCAGAAGTTGCAGGGCAAGTTCTCGGGCCTCTGCGTGTTTCATGAGCCCGCAGCTTGTGGGTGCCAGGGTGATGTTATCCAGGATGGAGAGATTGGCAAAAAGATTAAAATGCTGGAACACCATACCCACGCGGCGGCGATAAAGATTGAGCCCGTGTTCGCTGGTATCTACAGGCTCTCCATGAAAGAGAACTTTGCCTGCGCTGGGGGATTCCAGATAGTTCATGCAGCGCATGACGGTACTTTTGCCGGCGCCGGAAGGTCCCAACAAGAAGACAACCTCGCCTTTTTTGACACCGAAGGATACATCGGCAATCACGCGGTGTCCGGCAAAGTCCTTGGCCAGCCCTTGAATCTCCAGGATGTTGGTGTCAGCGTTCATTTTTCTTGAGGTGGATTTCCAGTTTCTTGAGGAGCTGGCTCAGGCAAACTACAACGATGAGGTAGATGAGAGCCACAGCGATGAGCGGCAGAAAAGCATCATAGGTTTGGCTGCGGATGATATCGCCGCCTTTGGTGAGGTCTTGCAGGGCAATGTACCCGCACACGCTCGTTTCTTTGAGCAATACAATGAATTCATTGCCGAGCGCGGGCAGTACATTCTTGAAAGCCTGTGGCAGGATGACAGAGCGCATGGTGGAACCATAGCTGAGACCGAGACTGCGCCCGGCCTCCATTTGACCATGATCAACCGCCATGATGCCGGAGCGGATGATTTCCGCAACATAGGCACCGCTATTCACACCGAACGCAACGATTGCTACCAATACTTTGCTTACATCAACAGCAGCAAAGATGACGAAATAGATGATGAGGAGCTGCACCACCACGGGGGTTCCACGCACAACGGTGAGATAGAGGTGGCAGAGGATGTTGAGCACTGTGTGCCGCCCTGTTTGGTCGTGTGTACTGCGGATGACTGCCACAAGGAAGCCGATGGCAAGCCCCATGAGCACAGCGCAGAAGGAGATTTCAATCGTGACAAGGAAGCCGTTGAGCAGGTATTTCCATCTGCCGTCTTTCACAAAATTAATCTCAAAGGAATGTGCCAACCAGGAACCGATACCGGAAGATTGGGTGGCTGTGTGTTCTTTCGTTTTTTCACCTTGGTATTTTGCTGTAATAGCTGCCATCGTGCCATCCAGCTGCATGTCCATGAGCGTTTTGTTGAACATGAGCAGAAGCTCCGGCCGATTCTTGCGAATCGCCATGGCATACTCTTCCGAGGCCAAAGAGGTAGGCAAAATATGCAGACCGGCATTGCGGGCTACGTGCTCTTGTGCGGGTGCACTGTCCAGCACAACGGCATCTATCTTACCGGTAGCAAGGGAGGCTACAGCCAACGCCCCATCTTGGAAACGATCGGGCTCACCTATATTTGCAGTCACGTAGGTATCACCCGTGGTTCCGTGTTGCACGCCAATGCGGCGGCCTTTGAGAGATTCGGCGCCATTGATGTCCGAACCATCACGTACGATAATCACTTGATCGGCCTTGACATAGCTGGTTGTGAAGTCAATTTGCTTCTTACGGTCTTCTGTTACGGTGATACCGGAAGCTGCAACATCCGCCTTGCCGGTTTGAACTGCGGCGATGACGGAATCGAAGGCCATGTCCTCAATAATGAGTTCCAGATTATTGCGCCGTGCTATTTCCCGCACCATGTCGGCATCAATCCCCACAATCTTGCTGCCTTGGTAGAATTCGTATGGCGGGAATGTGGCATTCGTCACCATAATGAGCTTTTGGCGGTTTTCTGCTTTTTCTCCGCAAGCGGTGAACAGACAAAGCATACTAGCCAGCAGCAACAGCAGAATCTTTTTGCAGTTGTATTCTTTCATGGGGCAAAATGAGGCATTCGGAGAGAAAGAAAATGAATCAAGCCGATGGAAAGGGGACGGAGCAGGGCACATCACGGAGCATCTATCAACACTTCGCGGGCGCGGGTAGCACCTTGTGGCGGCGAGATGACACCACGTTCTTCCATCATGTCCATAATCTTGGCGGCGCGGCCATAGCCGATGCTGAATCGGCGCTGCAGCAGAGATGTGCTGGCCTTGCGTTCGGAAACGACGAGGTTGACACAGCGGGTGTAGAGCTCCGCGTCTTCATCGCTCACCCCCTTACCGCCGATGCGGCCCCCGTTGTCTCCACCACCGGCAACGCCGGCGGCGTTGTCGCTGTTGTTCATTTCGGCGGTCACGCCTTGCTCGAAGTTTTGCTTGGCATGGCTGGCACAGAACTTAATGATGGATGCGATTTCTGCATCGGACACAAATGCACCCTGAGCACGTGTGAGCTTGGTAATACCTGCCGGGGGTAAGAAAAGGAAATCTCCCTTACCCAGCAGGTTTTCTGCCCCTGTCATATCAAGGATGATACGACTATCCAGCGGGCTGGATACTTTCAAGGCAATACGGCTGGGAATGTTGGCCTTGATCATGCCCGTCACCACGTTGGCTCGGGGTGTTTGGGTCGCTACGACCAAGTGGATGCCGGCGGCTCGTGCTTTCTGTGTAAGACGCGCGATGTAGTTTTCCAAGTCTTCTTTCACCACCATCATGAGGTCAGCCAACTCATCAATGAAGATGACTATGTAGGGAAGCTTGCTGGGAATGCGCTCATCTTCCTCGAAATCGAACTCATCTTGTTCTTCCTCTCCCAAGGGAATTTCTTCCTCTGCCTGGCGCTCGATTTCGCTGGCCATAGCCTCGATGGCAGCGTAATCAATCGGCTGGTCATCATCGTAAAACTCATCTTCCTCCGGTTCGGGCTCGTAGTCTGCCGGGCGGTTATTGAAGTCTTCGAAGTTGCGCACACCAATCTTACTAAAGAGTTTGTAGCGATGTTCCATTTCGTTGACAGCCCAACGCAAGGCACCAATGACACGAGCCGGGTTGGTCACAACAGGGCATGCCAAATGAGGCAGTTTTTTGTAGGGTTGCATTTCTACCACCTTCGGGTCAACCAGAATGAGGCGCAATTCATCCGGGCGGAACTTGTAGAGCATGGAAAGAATCATGCTATTGATACAAACCGACTTGCCGGAACCCGTCGTACCGGCTACGAGTGTGTGGGGCATGGCAGCCAAGTCTCCAATGACGGCATTGCCATACACGTCCTTACCCAAGGCCACAGGAATGCGCAGTTTGGGGTTGTGGAAAGCATCCGATTGTAGTAGCTCTCGCAGATAAACAGGAGACTTGGTAGCATTCTCCAACTCCACCCCCACGGTGTTTTTTCCGGGAATAGGGGCGAGGATGTTCACCGATTTAGACTCCGTAGCAAGCATCAAATCGCTGCTCAGGTTGGATATGCGGTTCACTCGCAGTCCCCGAGGCGGGAAGAATTCGTAGCGTGTTATACTGGGGCCACGTGTGATATCACCGGGCTCTACGGTAATTTTGAAGTTTTCGAGCGTTTCGACAATGCGCTGCTGCATGTCATACATTTCTTCCCGCGCTGCTATGCCCACCTCCGGCGGCTCAGGACGATATGCAAGCAAATCATACGGAGGAAGGGGATAATCATCATATTGTTCCCGCGTGTCTTCCGGCAAGGGGGCAGGAGAAGCTGCTTTACGTGGCTTCTCATCTTTCCGGGGCGTGGCGGTAGGTGCCTGCGGTGTAGGCTCACGGCGAGGTGCAGGAGCAGGTGCGGGGCTCGGTTGCGGCTTCTGTTCCGGCTCCGGGGTGCGGTGTTGGCGCGTTTTTCGCTCGATTTCTTTCATCAACCGCTCATTGTGGGGCAGCTGTTCGCGCGAGGGGCCTTCCACATACATGCGGCTGTTGTTTTCAATCGCTTCCTCAATGGGGCGCATTAAATCCAAAAGGTTGTCGCGGTTGGAGGAAATAGTGGGGGCATTGCGTTTACGTGCAGTTGGCGGTGCTTGCGTCACCACGCGGTTGCGGTCATTGCGGCGCGCATCTTCCAACTGCTCGTTGAAGGGTTTGGGTAAATCAATATCATCTTCCTGCTGCATGGGGCGTGCAACAGGCATTTGTCGCTGCTGGGGAAGATGTTGCTGGGGGAGGGGGGGCTCTACCTCGCGCCGATGCGTCAGCGGTTGTTGCTGCCGGGGCATGGGTTCATCCACCTCTAAAGGTAATTGAGATTGCTTGCGGTAGCGTGGCTCATCCGCCATCCCCCCCAGTTGTGCGATGGCTTGTCCTTTCATTTGCCACTCGCGGTCAGCTTCTTCTAATGCTTCCTTTCGCAGGCGTCGCTTCTCCCGCCAGTTGGCGTACATCGTCCCCAAGTCTTTCTGTGTGGCTTTGCAGACATCCTGTGGTGTGAGCCTCGCAAAATAAATGACAGCCAAAGCATGTATCAGCACCAGCAACGTAATACCATAGTGCGTACCGGCCAATTCTTCAACCACGCATTTACCATCCAAATACCCAAGTGTACCACCGGGAGTGTTGATGGATAGCTTGGTTGCCCATTCGGTGAGAATCCAAGGTTGAATGGACAGAGCCGAGCATGCACTGATAAGCATCACAATGAGCGCAATCCATTGTTTGACTCGGCGCTGCTCCGGGTACATCATCATCGCGATACCCAGAATGGGCAGCAGGAACAATAAATACACCGCACCGGCGCCCAAAAAAGCATACAATAAACCGGCTAAATATAGGCCAACAACCCCCAGCGCATTGGTGCATGGTATTTTTGCTGCCTCAGCTGCACCTTTCGGGTTGAGAAACGCCCAACCTACTTCATTGATATTGTAGCTGTATAGAGCCAGAGCCAAGAGCAAACTAACCAAAATTACGCCCGCCCCGGCCACACGTGTTGGCCAGATTTTAGGTTCGGGTTGGTCGTAAATAGGATTTTGGTACATTGCTCCGCAGGTATGGTAGCCCCCGGTTCTGCATTCTGCAAGTTCAAAGTATGTCAGAAAGCAGAATCGCGCATAAAAGGGCTGCTGCTCAAGCATGCAATTTTAGCTAAAAAAGTTGTTTCTGCTTGCAGAACAGCGTTTCCTGTGCTAGTAAGTAGACAACAAACCACATGTTGCTATTATGAAACGTACATTGTCGGTGATTTCATGCCTTTTGCTGATTTCGTCCCTGCCGGGACTGGGACAGGATGCTGCGCTTTCATCTCAGGCACCGGCAGAAGTCTCAACGGAAACAGAAGCCACTTCTTCGGCCGCAGATAATCAGGAGACACAGTCTGAGCCGGTGGAGCCTCAGTTGACGGAGCAGGATGTGCTTAAAGAAATGACTGGGCAGCTGAGTAAACTTGTGACAATGTTGTCTAAGGTGCGAGATGAAGCCAGCGCAAACTCTTCAGCCGATGAGATTGCCGTCATGATGGAAAAGCTTTTTGCGGTTGACTATGCCGCATATGAGGGCGTAGATGAGGAAGAAGTAGCAGCAGGCCTGACGGACTTGTTCAATGATTTAGAATTGCAGGTGACGCGTTTATACGAGTTTGACTTTTTCGGTAATACGACGTTGAAAAAAACATTCGGAGCAGAGGAGGAACCATTTACTCCGCCACCAGGAAAAGATGATGAATCCGGTGAAGAAGAATCATCCGCCGAGGAGGATGAAGAACCGCTGAATGAACCCGATTAAGTTGCAAGTTTATGAATAAAAAAATAACCCGCTCTTTGCTGAGCGGGTTGTTTTTTATTTACAAAGGGAATTAGCAAGAAGTGTTATTTCCTGCGGCGCACTTTGCTGTAATCCAATATGGCAAGTTGCTTGGCGATAACGGCTTCCAGATAGGTCTGTTCCTCGCGGGAGATGACGGAAGCGCTGTTTCTGAGCGCCTCCTGAGCTTTGGCGATAGCAGCCTCAATGCAGGTTGTGTCAATCTCTGCGTCTTCCAGAGCCGTATCTGTCACAAGCATGGCATTATCACCCTCTACCTGCAGGAATCCCCCACCGATGAATAAGCTACTGCTCTGACCTTCCGTTGTGCGGTAAGTCAGCTCACCATTACCGACAGCGGAAATGATATCGGTGTGCCCCGGCAGAATCTCCATTTCACCATCTGAGGCCAGAAGGTGAATGCTGGTCACATCTGCCTGCAAGGCGGTGCGCAGCGGGGTGATGATTTTGAAGTGTAGAGCCATGATGGTGTGTTATCAGGATTTTTCAACGGTGTCGATGCCACCCTTCATGTAGAAATTGCCTTCGGGGACAGAATCCCACTTGCCATCCAAGATTTCACCGAAACCGCGAACAGTCTCAGCAACCGGTACGTACTGACCTTGAATGCCGGTGAAAACTTCTGCCACGCTGAAAGGTTGGGAAAGGAAACGCTGAATCTTACGCGCACGGCTTACCGTCAGTTTGTCGGCTTCGGAAAGTTCATCCATACCCAAAATGGCAATCATATCCTGCAAATCCTTGTAGCGTTGCAGGGTTTGCTGCACACCACGAGCCACGCGGTAGTGTTCCTCACCCACCAATTCGGGAGCAAGCGCTTTAGAGGTAGAAGCGAGGGGATCCACTGCAGGGTAGATACCTTGAGCGGCCAAAGCGCGTTCCAGCACCACGGTAGAGTCCAAGTGAGAGAATGTGGTGGCAGGGGCAGGGTCCGTCAAGTCATCAGCCGGCACATACACAGCCTGCATGGAGGTGATGGACCCCTTCTTGGTGGAAGTAATACGCTCCTGCAAACCGGCCATTTCTTCTGCAAGGTTGGGCTGATAACCCACGGCAGAGGGAGTTCGGCCGAGAAGCGCGGACACCTCTGAACCGGCCTGGGAGAAGCGGAAGATATTGTCCACGAAGAGGAGCACATCACGATTTTCTTCATCTCGGAAGTATTCGGACATGGAAAGTGCGGAAAGTGCTACGCGCAGACGAGCGCCGGGGGGCTCATTCATCTGGCCGTATACAAGGGCCACTTTAGAGTTCTCCGGGTGTTCTTGGTCAATAACGCCGGATTCACTCATTTCCATGTAGAAATCGTTGCCTTCGCGGGTACGCTCGCCCACACCGGCAAACACAGAGAGGCCGGAGTGCGCCTTGGCGATATTGTTAATGAGCTCCATGATGAGCACGGTCTTGCCCACACCGGCACCACCGAAAGAACCGGCCTTGCCACCCTTAAGGAAAGGACAGATAAGGTCAATCACCTTGATGCCGGATTCCAACACTTCAGAGGAGGTGGACTGGTCTTCCAGCGTGGGAGCATCGCGGTGAATGGGGTAGCGCTTGGCATCCGTCAGCTGGCCTTTTTCGTCTACGGTTTCACCTAATACGTTGAATATGCGCCCCAGCACTTTGGGGCCTACCGGTACAGAAATGGGGGCACCTGTATCTACGACTGTCATGCCTCGTTTGAGACCGTCAGTAGAGCTCATGGCCACGGTGCGGGCCCATCCATCCGGCAGGTGCTGCTCTACTTCAAGCACAAGCTTGGTAGGCTCGCCGTTGATTTCATATTCAACAGTAAGAGCATTGTAGATAGCGGGCATCTGAGTCTGGGAGAAGTCGACGTCTACCACAGCGCCGATAATCTGTACGATTTTACCTGTGTTCATGGTTAAGAAAGAAGGTGAGGGAGATAAAGTTGAAGTGGATGGGGGTTATTCCATTGCCTTGGTGGCCGTGGTGATTTCGAGAAGTTCGTTGGTAATCTGCGTCTGGCGTGCTTTGTTGTATTCCAGCGTGAGCTCGCCAATGAGGGATTTTGCATTTTCTGTAGCCGCTTTCATGGCGACCATGCGTGCTGATTGCTCAGAGGCTTTGCCTTCCAGCACCATTTGTGTAATCAGGTTGCTGAAATAAAGCGGGAGCAAGGCATCCAGAAGATCTTTAGGTCCGGGCTCCAACAGGAAATTAGTGTTTTCTGTGTCTGCTACTTGATCTTGCTCTGCCACAGCCAGCAATTCTTCACGCGTGATGGGAAGAACCTCTGCCAGTTTAGGGCGTTGCACCATGATGTTGATGAACTTCTGGTACGCTACACTCACACTATTATATGTCCCCTCGGTAAAGCCCTTGCGGATGAAATCAAACACGGGTTTCAGGTCAGCTTCCCCGAATGTGTCACCCAAGGAGAAAGATGCCACAAGGTTGCGCCCGCAGCGGGTTATTTGCGGATTAAGCTTGGCGCCAATAGTCACATAATCAGCATCTGCAGGGCAACTCCCGAGTACTTCTTTGAGCAAGTTGGCATTCAAGCCACCGCAGAGGCCACGATCGGTGTTGATGACGATGATCAAGGGCTTACCGGTGGTGCGCCGCTCCATCAGGGCAGCTCCGCCTTCTGTAATGGTGTCCTGCAGGTGCTTAAATACGTTGGCCAGAGCGCTGATGTAACTGCGCCCTTTCAACGCCAGCTCCTGGGCACGCCTCATCTTGGCAGACGCAACCATCTGCATCGCTTTGGTTATCTGCGATGTATTGCGTACCGACTTGATGCGGCGTTTGATGTCTCTCAGGTTGGCCATGGTTTACTTCTTGAGGCGGGATTTGAAGTCAGTCATGAACCGGTTGAGCTGCTCATCAATGGCCTCGGTGAGGGCTTTTTCAGCATCAATGGCAGCCAATAATTCCGGTTTGTTGGTAGAGGCATCTTCTTCCATCGCCTTGCGGACTTCCTGAATCTTCTCTACGGGAACATCATCCAAGAAGCCTTTCTGGATAGCATAGAGGTCGATGACCTCCATGGAGAGGCTCTTGGGTTCGTATTGCCCCTGCTTGAAGAGTTCCACAATGCGGCGGCCTCGCTCCAGTTTGGCGCGCGTGGCAGCATCCAAATCGGAACCGAACTGGGCAAATGCCTGCAATTCTTCAAACTGTGCCAAGTCCAGCTTCACGGAACCGGCCAGCTTCTTCACAATCTTGGTCTGGGCGCTGGAACCCACACGGCTCACGGAAATACCCACGTTGATGGCGGGACGCACACCTTGATAGAAAAGGTCGGTATCAAGGAAAATCTGACCATCTGTAATGGAAATCACGTTGGTGGGGATGTAGGCAGAAACGTCACCGGCCTGCGTTTCAATGATGGGCAGGGCGGTGAGAGAACCACCCTTGCGGCCACCTTCGCTGTTGATGCGGGCGGCGCGTTCCAGCAAGCGGCTGTGCAGGTAGAACACATCGCCGGGGTATGCTTCACGGCCGGAGGGGCGGCGCAGAATGAGGGATACCTGGCGGTAGGCCACTGCGTGCTTGGAGAGGTCATCGTACACGATCAGGGCATCCTTGCCCTGATCCATGAAGTATTCCCCCATAGCACAACCGGCATAGGGGGCAAGATATTGCATGGCAGCGCTATCGCTGGCAGAGGCTACCACGATGATGCTGTACGGCATGGCACCCGTTTCTTCCAGCTTGGCAACAAGACGTGACACGGTAGCACGTTTCTGGCCGATAGCTACGTAGATGCTGTAGAGCGGGCGGTGGCCGGGCAGCTTGCCGTCCTCGGCCATCTTGTTCTGGCGAGCTTGGGAGATAATCGTATCAGTGGCAATTGCAGTCTTGCCGGTAGAGCGGTCACCGATGATGAGCTCACGCTGTCCTCGGCCGATGGGAATCATGGCATCAATGGGCAGAATACCGGTTTGCACGGGCTGGTTCACGCCCTGTCGGGAGATGATGCCGGATGCAATTTTTTCAACCGGGTAGTATGCAGCGGCTTGGATGGGGCCCTTGCCATCCAGCGGGTTACCAAGTGTATCTACCACGCGGCCGAGGAGCGCCTCGCCCACGGGAACCTGCAACAGACGCCCCGTGGTTTTGCAGGTATCACCTTCCTTCAGGTTGGCACCGCTGCCAATCAAAATGGCACCTACTTCGTTTTCTTCCAGATTCATGGCCAACCCCATGACACCTCCGGGGAACTCAATCATTTCATTGAGCATGGCGTTGCTCAGGCCTTCGATGCGAGCCACACCATCGCCTATGGATTTGATAGTGCCTACGTTGTCATTGGTGGCAGATGTGGTGATGTTGCGAATCTGCGCTTCGAGTTCTTGTACGATATTGCTCATGCTTAATCGGTGGTTAAAATGGTTAAAAATCAGATATGGGAAAGACGTTCAATACGGGTGCGAACGGAGGCATCGGTGATGTTGTCTCCAACCTTAACAGTCATGCCTGCGATAAGAGTGGGGTCTACAAACCATTGGTAATTCAAACCTTTGTGGCGGGCATCCAAACGAGCGCGGATTTCGGATTGCTCAGCATCCGTCAACGGGATGGCGCTGGTGACAGTAGCGGTGTTTTTAGCCAGAGCCAAACGCACCAGTTCTGTAAAACCGGCGAGCAGAGCTACGAAGTTGCGGGGCTTGCGTTCGGCTATGCTTTCGGCAATCATGCGCACTTTGTCCTCTTGCAGGATGCCGTCGGCATCCACGCACAGGCGCATTAATCGCCGTGCTTGTGCCTGTACTTCCTTGGTAATCTTCATGAGCGGCTTTCTGAGGAGTGGGGAAATATCAGAGAGAGCGGATAGCTTCAGCGTTGATGGCTCGGTGGTCTTCTTCTGTCAGCACCTTGCCTGTCACCTGTGCGGTGGCCTGTGCCAAAAGTGTAGCAAATTCACCCTTGAGCGCGGCTTTTTGCCGAGCCATATCGTGTTCTGCCTGTGTTCGAGCGTTTTCAATAATAGAGCGTGCTTCCGCAGAAGCTTTATCGGTCAGTTCAGCCTGCAAGCGGGAAGCTGTTTGCTTGGCGTGGTCAATTTCTTTTTTGCCGGACTCGCGGGCTTCATCCAAGATACGGGCTCCGGTTTCTTTCACTTCGGCCAACTCTTTTTGGCTGCGGGCGTGCATAGCTTCACCTTCCTCAATGCGCTGGCGGCGCTCCTCCAGCTGCTTCATGATGGGTTTAATGCCGAAGATAACGACAATGGCAACCAGCACGGAGAAAGCGATAAGGTGCGCAATAAACACCTCTTGATGTAGACCGAACTTGCTGATGAGTCCCTGAAGGTCTGCTGCTATGATAGGTGAAAACATGGTGGTGAGTCGGATGTTACCCGCTTGCGGGATGGTGGTTGGATATTCTGTAGATGGTAACGAGGGGAAGATGGGCGTTCCCGAGCGCCCTTGCAGGCACCCGGGAATAGTGGGCTTAGCCCATGAAGATGGCAACGAATGCCACACCTTCCACAAGAGCTGCGAGAAGGATGGAAATGGTAAGAACCTTACCGAAAGAGGCAGGATTGCGGCCGATGGATTCGGCGGCTTTCATGCCAATGATACCAATGCCGATACCGGCACCGAGAACAGCCAAGCCGGACTTGGCGATAGCGCCCATTGCGGCGGCGTCTGCGAGCATGTCAATCATGGTGTTTGAGTTGTGTTTGTTGTTTTATGTTATCGCTGTGGTTTCACGTTTTGCTTCATGATCAACCACAGAGAAGGGGGTTAGTGTGCTTCTGCTTCTTCTTCCTCCCCACCCACTTGGGTCTTGAGGAAAATAGCTGTGAGCATCAGGAAAACGAGAGCTTGAACGAAACCAACGATAATTTCCAGAGCCATAAAGGGGAACATGGCCAGCCAGCCGTGAGCACCCATTTGTTCCAGAATGGCTTCGCCGGCGTAGATGTTACCGAAAAGACGAGCAGCCAGAGCTACGGGGCGCACACAGATGGAGATGATTTCAATCAGTCCTACGAAGAAGAAAATGGGGAGCAGAGCATATTTGAGGAACCCCGTCAGTCCGCCCTTCGGGCCGAATGTGTGTGTAATGAAATGCCACGGACCTTGCTCACGCATTACCCATATAAACCAAAGAATGGAATAGAAGAAGCCCAAGAAAATAGTAGTATTCAAATCCGCATTTGCACCACGGAAGAGCGGCTTGCTATCATATGTGATTTCTCCCACTCCGGGAATAAGCCCCATGTAATTGCTGACAAGAATCAACAGGAATACAGAAGCAAAATACCAAAAGTAGCGGCGTGCAAGATATTTGCCGGTAAGGCTTTCTACGAAATTGTACAGCAGCTCAAAAACCCACTCGACAAAATTTTGCAACTTGCCCGGTATGCGTTCCATCTTGCGGGTTGCGATGCGCAGAAAAACTGTAAGCACAATGACTGCCAGAGCAAACATGAAAAGGGAGTTGCTGATCGGCAGTGAGAATCCGGGCCACAACGGTATCTCCCACAGGATTGGAGCATCGGCTGATAAAGTGCCGTGACCATGCTCCGAAGCGGCAGCTATACCGCCCACCATCATTGTCGCAATTACCAACTTTTGTACAAAAGATTTCATCGTGTGCACCTCTAAAAATAGCACCCTAAATCTGAATCTGTCAAGCGGGAAATGATGACTAAATGGCTTTTTTGTTGGGTTTTTTCGCTTTCATCATTTTTTTCTGACATGTTATGGGAGATGATACGATGGGGGCTTGCTAGAACCTTGCTTCGTCACTAAGATGAAATTCGATGATACGCTTCACGATATTGGGAATCCCCGTGAGCATACAGCCTGCCGTATTGCTCACGCTCAGCCTGCTGGGCTGGGTGTTTGCCGTAGAGACGGCTCCGGTGTGGTTGTGCGTAGCTCTTTTTGCTGTGGCGGGATTCATCTGTCTGCTTTCTCATGAAATGGGACACGCCTTGGTGGGGCGCATGCTGGGTGGAGGAAACCCTCGTGTCGTGGTATCGTGGTTGGGGGGAGATTGCTGCAATGCAGATGGTGTTTTCACTCGCATGCAAGGAGTGGTGATGACGGCTGCCGGCCCGTTGTTTACTCTGATGGAAGCCGCCATAGCACTCGCCTATCTGTGTTGGATGTGCGGCGATGTCACCGAGGGAATTCAACTTGCCCACATTGCCATCATAGGGCATGTGTCACCTGCTTATTTAGAGGTATATTCTCCGGCTTCACTTCTTTTTGCTTGCTACATGGTGAAGATTGGAATGTGGTGGGCTGTACTGAATTTGCTGCCTATTTTTCCTTTGGATGGCGGGCAAATCATGCACGGCCTGATGACATCTCCCCGCCGCATGCATATGATAAGCTTAGGGGTGGCTCTGGTCGGCATCTTACTTTGTATAACCTTGGGATTCTGGCTTATGGCAGTATTTCTGGGGTTTCTGGCCTACCTGAATTATCGCTGTTTATGGTTTACATCACACTAAAGGATTGACATTTTTCATTAAAAACATACTATCTCGCTATGGCTCAACAGAACGCAATCTCGCCCACTCGTGCAGAAGATTTCCCCGAGTGGTACCAGCAAGTCATTAAGGCTGCCGACCTGGCAGAAAACTCCGAAGTCCGCGGTTGCATGGTCATTAAACCATGGGGCTACGCCATCTGGGAATTGATTCAGCAGCAGATGGATGCCGAATTCAAGCGCACCGGGCACACCAACGCCTACTTCCCCCTTCTCATACCTGTATCCTACCTTGAGAAAGAAGCTGAACACGCAGAAGGTTTTGCTACCGAGTGCGCTGTGGTGACTCACCACCGTCTGGAAGCGGTGAAAGACCCGGAAACCGGAAAAACCCGCATGATTCCTGCCGGGGAACTGACGGATAAATATGTCATTCGCCCCACTTCAGAAACCGTGATTGGAGCGGCTTTCTCCCGATGGTTGGAATCTTACCGCGATTTACCCATCAAGGTAAATCAATGGTGCAATGTAATGCGCTGGGAAATGCGCCCCCGCATTTTCCTGCGTACGGCAGAGTTCTTGTGGCAGGAAGGGCACACCGCCCACGAAACCCGCGAGGAGGCCGAAGAAGAGACGGCCATTATGCACAAGGTGTATGAGGATTTCCAGCGCGATGTGTTGGCAGTACCCTCCATCCCCGGTGAAAAGACGGAGCATGAACGCTTCCCCGGAGCCGTGCGAACCTTTACGGTAGAAGCTATGGTGCAGGACCGCAAGGCCATCCAAGCCGGCACGTCTCACTTCTTGGGTCAGAATTTTGCCAAAGCTCAGAATATCTGCTTTGCCGGGCGCAACAACGAACGCCAGTTTGCATGGACGACTTCATGGGGTGTCTCAACCCGCATGATTGGCACGCTCATCATGGCTCACTCGGATGACGATGGCCTCGTCTGCCCGCCCCGCGTAGCACCTCGACAAATTGTCATTATCCCGGTTACACCCAAGCCTGATACGAAGCAAGCAATCCTTGAACACTGTGCAGCCTTGGCCGCCAAGCTGTCTGCCATGAGTTTCCACGGCATGCCCCTGCGAGTGCAGGTTGACACACGCGATCTGAATGGTGGTACGAAGAAGTGGGAGTGGGTGAAGAAGGGCGTGCCTGTACGTGTGGAAATCGGCCCCCGCGATATGGAAAAGGGCTCGGTGTGCGTGTGCCGCCGCGATCAAGCCAGCAATGAAAAGAGCTTCATGGACGAAGCCGCATTTGTTGATAGTGCTGTGAAACTGCTGGAAAATATTCAGAATGTACTCTTGCAGCGCCAACTGAATTTCCGGGATAGTCATATTCGCCCGTGCTCATCGCTGGATGAACTCAAGTCCAACTTCTCCGGCGAGGGCGATGCGGATTGGCTGTTGTGCCCATGGGATGGTAGCCCCGAAGAAGAAGAAGAACTCGCCAAGAGTCTGCGTATTTCCATTCGCTGCATCCCACATGGTGAGATGGGTGTTGGCCCGGCAGCTCCCTGCATTCTGACAGGGCGCCCCACCACCCGACGCGTGCTGTGGGCTCGCAGCTATTAAACGAGGTTCACCATTACTTTTCAACGAGGCCGGGATTCAGAAAAGTCCCGGCCTCGTTAGCATTCTCCCGAAAAAGTAATATGAATTGGCCATTTATGCCGTGTAAAGAGCGTTTTAGCTTGTCAACGCCACCAAAATATGTATATTATAGGCGCGTAACGTTATGAATATCCAACCGAAATTCACGCCCGTACTGGACCCGGCCTTCGTTGCGCCGGTACTCTGGAATAAAGCCTTCGAGGAAAAAGTAGCTGCCACACCCGGTTCTCATCAGGTGGATTTGGCGCTTACCCGTCTGGATGGCACCTGCTTCCGCTGGAGTGGTAAGATTCTGCCCCAGGAAGGTGAAAATATTGCCCTGAACAACCAGTATATTGAACGCATTGTCAAGTTCTTGCTCTGGATGAAGGGTGGTTGCACCATTCTTGTGGCCGGAGATGACCAAATTGCAGACATGCTCGCTGCAACCTATTGCGCCGGTGGTGCACGCGAATTCGATTGGGACTTCATTGGCAAAAAGATTTATGACCAACCCATCGAAGTAAAGAAAGTGGCCTGCGCCTGTGAGTTGCCGGCCGAAAACTCCACCTCCGTGGCTCTCGGTCGTAATTTGGATGGTTATCGCATCGGCTTCGACTTGGGTGGTTCCGACCGCAAGTGCGCAGCTGTGGTAAACGGCGAGGTCGTGTACTCCGAAGAAGTAGTATGGGATCCCTATCACCAGAAAGACCCCAACTACCAGTTGGAAGGTGTAGATGATTCCTTGCTTCGCGCCGCTAAACATCTTCCGCAGGTGGACGCTATCGGTGGTTCCGCTGCCGGTGTCTATGTGAACAGCGAACCCCGCGTTGGCTCCCTCTTCCGTGGTATTTCTCCGGAGGATTTCCAGAATGTCATTCGCCGCATGTTCTACACGCTCAAGGATCGCTGGAGCGAACGCATGGGCAAGGAAGTACCCTTCGAAGTGGTCAACGATGGTGAAGTGACAGCTCTTGCAGGTGCCATGGGCATGAATGATGATGCCGTGCTTGGTATTGCCATGGGTACTTCGCTTGCTGCCGGTTATGTGGACCCCGAAGGGCACATCATGCCCTGGCTCAACGAGTTGGCTTTCGTGCCCGTGGACTACCAAGAAGATGGCGGCGTGGACGAATGGTCACGCGACAAGGGTGTGGGTGCAATGTACTTCTCCCAGCAGGCTGTGGCACGTCTTGCTCCCCGCGCCGGTTTCGACTTTGGTGATATGCCTTATCCCGAGCAGCTTAAGAAAGTGCAGGCTGCTATGCTGGAAGGCGATGACCGCGCTCGCAAGATTTACGAAACCATCGGTGTTGAGTTTGGTTACACCATTGCCTACTTTGCAGACTTCTATGCCGTGCGCAACCTCCTGTTCTTGGGTCGCGTAGCCACGGGTGAAGGTGGCCAGATTATCATTGACAAGGCCAACGAGGTACTGAAGGCCGAGTTCCCGCAGCTGAGCATCACTCTCTGCGTGCCCGATGAAAAGACCAAGCGCCATGGCCAAGCTGTGGCCGCTGCATCTCTGCCCAAGCTGGGCTAAATAAGATTCTTCGGAGGGCAGGGGAATAGAATAGATGTTCCCCCGCCCTCCTTTTTTATTTTCATCACACCGCTTCTTTTTACCTCATGAGTGAGGCTGAAATATGGATATGTCCCCAGTGTCAGACATCTGTGGACATATCAGAGCAAGGATTCATGGCCGAAATCATGTGTCCCGGTTGCGGTATGGTGAATACCGTGCATACGGTATTGCACAATTTCCGTTTGGAGCATGTGCTCGGTGTGGGCGGCATGAGCATTGTGCTGCAAGCCAGAGACTTGGTACTTAACCGCACATTGGCCATCAAACTGCTCAAAGACAGCTACCGTAGTGATCCGGAGCGTGTCGCCCGATTTGAAAAAGAATGTTCCCTCATGGCGAAAGTGCGCCACCCCAACGTTGTTTCCGTTTATTCGGCCGGAGCCGCAAATGGGCAGTTCTATATTGCCATGGAACTGGTGGAGGGCACGAACCTGGAGCACATGGTGAGCCCCTCGGCGCCCATGGAACCGCTTAAAGCCTTATCCATCGTGCGCCAAGTAGCCAAAGGACTGAGTGCTGCAAACAAGGCGGGGCTGCTTCACCGCGATATCAAACCCGGCAACGTATTGGTGACACGAACAGGGCGCGCCAAGGTGCTGGATTTCGGGCTTTCACTGGGCAAGACCGATGCCGACACGGAGGAAACCATCTGGGCAACGCCCTTCTACGTGCCCCCGGAAACTCTTTTGCGTGAATCGGAAGACGTGCGCACCGATATCTACGCCTTGGGCATGACCCTGCGATTTCTGCTGAGCGGGTGTGAGACTTTCACCAATATACCGCAATCACCTGATGAGTTGCTGGCATGTAAACGCCAACTGCAACCTGTGAGCCACAGAGATTACCGCATAGATGAGGCTTATGCAGATCTCATCAATCACATGACAGCGTACGATATCAACTCTCGCCCAACCGGCTATGTTGATTTGTTGCAAGAGCTGGAGGAAGTTTATGCGGCACAACGCCTGTATGAAGTAGAGCACAGCCCGGCGGGAAAGGCGAGACAGCGTATCAGGAGGATGATATACTGCACATGTGTGCTCGTGCTTGGCCTACTCACCATGTGGCTCACGAGTATTGTCTGCACTCCGGCGCAGGAATACGATGCCATCGTTTTTGCAGCACTGGACAAGACCTTACAAAATGATGCACGCCTGTTAAATGAGGCTGAATCCGCGCTGGAAAAACAACAATGGGATGAAAGCGCCTCTAAGTTCATGTTGTTGGCAAACAACGCTGAAGACCCTGCCATGGGTGCTTGGGGGGGCTTGGTTTCCGTTTACTTAGCAGAATTGGGAGAGGGAGGCATTAAGTCGGAGGATGCCATGAAGATTTTTACCAATCGGCTTTCCTCTGATACTTCCAATTCACCGGCCGGGAAAGAGGGGATGAATAAAATGCGTACGATATGGCATGCCATTCGCAATGACAAGGCAGCGCTTCCCCAGCGGAATGAGGCGGGGGAAGAAGTTTGGAAAGCCTTTCTTCACTTTTCGAAACTTTGCTATTATGCTCACAAGGACAACAAGGTTGAAATGCAAGTCCAGCAGGAGAAAGTGATTGAGCTTTTTGAGTTAAGCAATAGCCCCTACTCTCAGTTGGCTTTAGTGCTAAAGAAATGGGATGATGCATCAGCACTGAAAACACAACTTTCTCAGAAAAAAGAAACAGAGACACTCCCGGATTCTCAGGAGACTTCCGATCAATACTATACCATTTCTTCCGTTGATTCGGCAGATGAAATGAGTTCCGCCCCATCTTCTGCAATGCCTGACTACGTTTCTCTTGACACAGAGGATTCATCTCTTTATGGGAAACGCCGTAAACAGATTGTGGCAGAGATGAAGAAAGTGAGTGATGGCGTAGACGCTATGCTCAAACGCAAGTTTAACGCTCAATATCGTGAGAGCATGAGCAGGGAAGATAAAATGGAGCTTATCCGCAAAATCGGCAATGCGAGGATAGAGCAAGAGGTGCAAACGCTGTACCATCTTCTGAGTGGTCGCATTGATGATGCCGTTCAAAGCAACCCGTACAGGTATTATCCTGATTCGTTGGAACCCTTCTCCGTATTGGTGAAACGCTGGATTTTAAGCACCGCACAGAAGAAGGCCGCTCCGTTCCCCCATGAGCGTATCAGCATTGTTACACCCAACGGAATGGCACAAGCTAATCTCCAGCAAGCTAATCGTTTGACCGGAGCGGCCGAAGGTACTATCGTTGCACACAGCGATTATGGTATGACCTTGGAAAAAGACAACGGTGCAGACAAGACGCAGCTGGTTGATTATCTTCGCATATCTCACGATACCTATTGTGAGATGCCTCCAGAGAGCGAACAGGGCGTATGGATCGATGTGACCGAATCATCGTGGCGCAGCCCCTGCTTTTTGAATGGTGAGACTTTCGTGCGACCTCTCTCCGACATGAAAGCAGAAACGGCCACCATTCTGCAAAGAGATGAAAATAGTGTTTCCATCCGCTGGAATCAAAGTGGAGAAACTGCACGATATAAGCGATACGCCAAGGGCATATACCTGCGTGAGGATGAGAAATACACGCATCTGTATCCTCTCGCTAATCAAGATGGCACAACTCTCGTTTTGGTTAACAAAATGAAATCAGCGAAGATCGTTCGTGAAAGCGCACACAAAACGCACACGTTAAAACATTTAGAGATCACCTCGAAGACGATTACTATCACAAGGAGCGGTAGTGATTTGCAAGAGAAATATGAGTTGGCCGATGATGGAATTTACTATGGCAACAGTAGCGCAAATAATCATTCTCAACAGGCTCCTGCTAAATACCCTCTGACTTCCATAGATTGGATGTTCCCCAAGGATGCCAGCGCCAGAAATGTACGCATCAATCAGGCTGAACGGACGCTTATTGCAGAGGTGTCCATAAAAAAGCGAGTGGCAGATGTTCTGTATGTGAAAGAGGACGAACTCTGCGTAAAATGGAAAGACACAAATGAAAGAGAAACTTTCCGGCGCATGCCGTGCGGCGGATTTGTTACGACAAACTTTCCGGTGGGAACAAAGCTGATCTCTATCGTAGACTATGGAGGAAGATCTACCTATGCAGATATTCCGGGAAGTTCCGGTATCTTGCTTTCGGTCTTTCAGTATATCAAGGATATAAAAACCTTGGAAGTGAACAACAAAAGATTGCGCTTGAGGGGTAGGCATGGCGAAGAAATTACATACATCAACGATGGGAAGGGAGTATATGTAAGAGAAGATTCTCCGGATGGTGCTAGTTGTGTACGCATGTTTGAGAGTCCGGGAAAATGGCGCGGGTACGTGGGCATTCAACGTAAAACTGCTACTCTTCTTCTTTCATCGGGAATTTGTGAACAATGCGACGTGATTGAGAAGACAGATGATAGCTACACGCTTTCATGGAGAATCAAGGAGAAAACACAGGAAACCTTTAAGAAGAAACCGGGCACCGATGTATATGTGCTTGAGCCCCGGCAGAAAACGGATCTCTCGTTCTCCAATACCCGTATATGGTATGCAGATGCTTTCACACAGGTCGAAGCCGATTTGGATGCAAATAATGCACCACAGCTGCGGATTTCTCCTAAATATGGAACATTTAAGGCTGATGTTGTGCATTTCGATAAAAACAAGATGGTGCTGAACTGGGAAGACGCATTCTTTGAAAAAAACAGAGGCTTGACGCTGAATGATGGAAGCCGCATTGATGTCAGCGAAAAACGCAGAATGAACATTACCTACACACGGCGCCCGGACAACTGCTACACGATTGATTCTGTCGAGTTTGCCGATGGGGCTGAATGCGAAGTCATCACCTTGCATAGTCGTATGTGGGTGGGGCCGCTGACGATACACAAGGGACGCAATAAGGCGTGGAGAATGACTCCTCAGGGGAAATGCGAAAGTGCGGATGTATTGAGTTTTGACGCAAACAAACTTGTCCTCAAGTGGCATGGATGGAAAGAAACAAGCTATACCCGCGATAGCGAGGGCGTCTACAAGCAAGACCCCGGAACCAATGGCGAGACGACTCTTATCCATTGGGGAAATAAATCAATGTTCCTTTACATAGAAGGCAAAGAAGCCAGAATATGTGATACGCCGCACACTCTTGCCAAAATTGGCACCATTCTGGAAAAATCATCCACCTCCATGCGAATCCGCTGGATGCTGACGGGTGTAGAAGAAACCTTTACAAAGGATTCAAAGGGAGAATATCACAAAAAGCAGTAAATAAGCATCACTTATTGATGCTTATAGATTGTATCCATTCTGCTGCAGCACGCTTGATTTCAGCGGATACATTGGCCTTGGGCCTAGCAAAGCCGGGTACAAACCAAGGATAAGCGCCAATTAAATCGTGGATGACTGATACTTCACCATCGCAAGTGCCGTTTCCCGCGCCAATACCGATTGTGACGATGGGACAGGCTTTTGTAATGGCAGCCGCCACACTGTGCTTGGTGCATTCAATCACGACGGAGAACGCCCCCGCGCGAACGACTGCTTCCATATCGAGCATGATAGCTGCCGCTTCTTCCTCTGTGCGGCCCTTCATGCGGAAGCCTCCGTCTTCTTTTACCTTTTGAGGCAACAAGCCGATATGCCCCTGCACGGGGATGCCGGCTTGCACAATGGTGCGGATGTGTTCTTCTTTCTCAACACCGCCTTCCAGTTTTACGGCATCTGCCCCGATAGCCATGAGAGCACGAGCGGTTGAGAGCGCTTGCTCCGGAGTATCGTAGGTGTGGATGGGCATATCCACAATCACCAATGCGTTTTTGACCGCGCGCACCACGGCTGCACCATGATGCAGCATGTGCTCAAGTTTCACATGCGTTGTATCAGGGTAGCCCAGCATCACCATGCCCAAAGAATCCCCCACGAGCAACATATCCACTCCGGCCTCATCCAACAATCGTGCTGTGGGATAGTCGTATGCTGTCAGCTCCGATATGGGCTCTTTTCCTTTCTTGGCAATGATATTGGCGATTTTCGCGTTCATGGATGGTGTGGAAAGCTTATAATGGGTATAGCGTTACCGCATTTTTGGGGGGGAAGGCCGCGAGCAGCTCCTGCACCGTAGCGTGTTGACCGGGCAAAACCAACAGCGAATCTATGTCACAGAGCGGGCGTAGCACAAACTCTCTCAAGTGCGCTCTCGGATGAGGTAAAATAAGCTCCGGGGCATCGCTGACC
This sequence comes from Akkermansia sp., assembly GCA_017435505.1. Lineage (GTDB taxonomy): Bacteria > Verrucomicrobiota > Verrucomicrobiia > Verrucomicrobiales > Akkermansiaceae > Akkermansia. The sequence goes on along the minus strand of JAFSEZ010000034.1, from coordinate 46,236 downwards.
ATCTCTCCGTAGTAGAGTACATCGATATCACATGTGCGGGGCTCTCCGTATTCTCCGCTACGGGTACGCCCCAAGTCTTTTTCAATTTCCTGACAGCAACGCAAAACGGCAGGCGCAGACATCGTGGTCGATACTTCCACGCAAGCATTCAGGTACGCCGGAGAACCGGGTGGACAGTCCACCGGCTCCGTTTCGTACACCTGAGACAAGCGGAGAGAACCGAAAATCTCGCTCAGATAGTCGCATACGCGCTCCAAGGTTGCCAGCCGGTCTCCCAAGTTGGCCCCCAGAGAAAGCCCGACTCGCACCAGCGCATGTTCACCGGATTGTTGTTGCATATCAGTCAGCAAAGCCGAGGACATCCTGCATACTGTATAGCCCTGCGGGTTTGTCCGCCAGCCAAAGGGCTGCGCGCACGGCACCACCGGCAAAGGTCATACGGCTGGACGCTTTATGGGTGAGCTCCACGCGCTCTCCATCTGTGGCGTAGATGACGGTGTGATCTCCCACAACATCACCACCGCGCATGGAGTGCATGCCAATCTGGCGTTGGGGGCGGGCTCCCACCAAGCCCTCGCGGCCATGCATCACGTCTTTGTCGTAATCCATACCCGTCTCTTTACACACAACTTCTGCCAGCGTACGAGCCGTGCCGCTGGGAGCATCGAGCTTGTGGTGATGGTGCATTTCAATGATTTCAATATCGTAATCCCGGAGAATCTGCGTAGCCTTGCGTGTAAGCCAGAAAAGCGTGTTGACGCCAACGGAGTAGTTGGAAGCATACACAATGGGAATACGGGTGGCTGCAGCCTTGATGGCGGCGCGCTCCTCATCGGTGTGTCCGGTCGTACCAATCACCAAGGGCTTGCCTTGAGCTACAGCCGTATCCAGTAGCTCCGGCGTAAAGCCGTGGAATGAAAAGTCAATCGTGCAATCTGCCTGCTGCATGGCCGCTACCACATCCTGCCCAACATCGTGGGTAGCGCCCAATTCTGTCTGTTCGTTCTGCTCCACAGCCAGTTTTACAGTTTGGCCCATGCGGCCGGAGATACCTGTCACTAGAATTTTCATGGCAATTTATCCAATGAGGTTAAAGGATTTGAGCAAGTCTGCGAGCTTGGCTCGTTTTTCTTCTGCCAGGGGCACGAGGGGGAGTCGGACTTCCCAGCTGATATCACCACGCAGAGCCAAAGCCGCCTTGATGGGGATGGGATTCGTGTCCAAGGACATCAGCCCCTTCATCAACGGGTAGTATTTCTTCTGCAGCTCCAGAGCCTTGCAACCATCACCCGCGAGAGCCGCATCTACCAAAGCTTTCATTTCTGCGGGCGCTACGTTGGAGGTGACAGAAACCAAACCTTTGGCTCCGCAAGAAATAAAGGGAACCGTCAGGCCATCATCACCACTCAATACGGCAAAATTCTCCGGTAATGCAGCCACCAGCTGGTTGACACGTTCCACGCTGCCACCGGCTTCCTTGATAGCGGTGATAGTGGGGCAATTCTGAGCCAAGCGAACTACCGTATCCACAGCAATTTCGATACCGCTGCGACCGGGGATGCTATACAGAAGAACGGGCAGGGGGGTGCTATCTGCTACGGCTTTGAAGTGGCGGTACAAGCCCTCTTGATTAGGCTTGTTGTAGTATGGGCACACTTGCAACGTGCCATCCACTCCCATATCCGCAGCCTCTTTTGTCATCTCAATGGCTTCAATCGTCGCGTTTGAACCGGTACCGGCAATGACTTGGCAACGCCCGGCAGCAAATTCAGCCGTGCGGCGAATGACTTCCATGTGCTCGTGGTGGCTAAGCGTGGGCGATTCACCTGTAGTACCCACAGGTACGATGCCATCCACCCCTCCGGCAATCTGAGCCTCAACGAGCGCTTGTAAATCATCATAATCCACCTTATCATTCTTGAACGGCGTGACAATAGCTGTGTAAAGTCCCTGGTATTTCATAATCTCGCCCGCGATTCTAGCAATTTTGCCCACAGATGTCACGCCTTTTTTACCTTGAAAACATCCGCTGAGAGCGTACCGGGTTCGCAACGCAAGGTGACTTCGCTTGTTAGCTTCGCAACTGACGAAAAGAGAGATTGCATCACGAGAGCAAATATGCTAGTTTGTGGGTGTTATGTCGAATACTTCTCTTACTCCGGAACTGGTTGAGCTGGTCACAAAATTAGCAAGTGCATTTGCTGAGACTCAAAAAGTTGTGGCAGCTAAAGCCAAGATTGGTCTTTTTTATCAGAACGCAGAAGCTACGGATTTGTTCCGCAAGGTGAATGAATACGGCGAGGAGCTGCGCAACAAGCACATGGCCGGCATGCCTCCCTCTGAGGAAGAAATTGCCAAGTTTGACAGTCTGCGACAAGATGTGGTGGAAAATCCGCTTTGCAGCGGGTTCTTGGAATCCCGCCAGATGCTGGATGATATGCTCAACACGGTGAATCAGTACCTTTGCATGGCCATTGAGCGTGGTGTAGCACCTACTGATGAAGAAGTGGCAGAGGCGTTGAATCAGCAAATCAGCGCCTGCTCTTGCGGCGGAGGATGCAAGGGCGAAGGCAATTGCGAAAACTGCGACGGAAGCTGCAAGGAAGAAGGGCACGAATGCAAGTGCGGAGGCCACGGACATGGCGAAGGGCATGAGTGCAAGTGTGGCGGGCATCACCACTAAATAATACTCTTCTACGTATGGGTGAACCGCAGCCAGAGCCCCGCCGCTCCTTGCTTTCGTTCTTCCGCAGCCGCATTTTTTTCTTCATTGCCGTGCTGGTGTTGCCACTGGTTTCGGTGTGTAAGTCTTTGTGCGCGTGGGAGCAGCCCTTTAGCATGGAGTGGCCTGTGGCTGCGGTTCTGTTAGTACTGGTAGCGGTCGGTTTTGTCGTAAGCAGGAAGCGGGGCAAAGATTACTTACCCCAAGCTTCTTTGCTGTGGGTGCTGTTGCTGTTGGCCACAGCATGTGATTGCGCGTGCAATCTCTTTGCATTTGTTACCCCCTGGCAGTTGCCCACCTCCATCTTCCTGATGATGGGCTGCATCTGCCTGCTCTGGGTGCTCCTGCGGTGGGGCAGTTTGGTGTTGTGGGCTCCCTTCATCTTCCTGCAACTGGCTCAACAAGTAGGCTACCATCAATATGGGACTCGGCTCAACTCTTTGGTATTGGCCGAAACGATGGAAGCCTCTGCGGATGAGCTGCTGACCTACCTGACTCCACTCAACATGAGCATGGCCATCGGTGCATTCATCGGGGCGGTGCTATTTTTTTACCTGCTGGGGCGTGTACTGCGCCTTGCACACAGTAAATGGTCCTTGCTGAATGCCGGTTTAATCTTCTGCCTGATTGGCTATTTAGTAGGGATTGTTCAGCCTCCACATAAGCGCAAAACAGAGCATTTTTGGCCTGTTGTAGAAGCATACGATCTTTTCATGGCCTGCGCGGAGGCTCTTTTGCATAATCAGGCCACCATTGAGCAGGCTGAAAATCTGCCCTTACCCACGCTTAAGCATTCTTCTATGAGCACGCTCAAGGGGCATGAAGGATGCGTGCTTGTCGTTCACATCGGCGAGAGCGTTCGTTCAGATCGCATGAGTCTCAATGGTTACGAGAGGGATACTACACCTTGGCTGCGCACGCAGTCCCATCTCATCAATTTTCCCAACTGTATCTCCGCCGCCTGCGATACATGCCAAGCACAAATTGCCATTCTTACCAATGCCCGACGCGACATATGGAACAAACAACCGGAGATGCAACCTACTACAGGTTCTGTGCTGGAGCTGTTCAACAACCACGGATTTAAGGTGTATTCATTCTTTGGGCAGCGATGCGGGCAGAAATTGAAATACGATCGCGTAGTGCGCGTGTTGACCAAGTGTTCGGAAGATCGATTCAATGCACCGGGAAGCCCCTGGACCTCCTTGCCGCAGATTGCATCGGTAGTGAATGCCCACCGCAAGGACAATCTTCTCGTATTCATCAACAATGAAGGAAGCCACACGCCTTTCCACCATTATGATAAGAAAACGGCTCCTTTCCTGCCTTCTGCCACCAATTTCCAGAATCCTGCCGCCCATGCGGAAGAGGTAAACAACGCATACGACAACACGGTACACTATACGGATGAATTCATCCGCCGAGTGGTGCAGACACTGCGTGGGCGACCATTCGTCTACCTTTACATCAGCGACCATGGGGAGTATTTGGGGCACGATGGCCTTTGGGGACGCGCAGCTTTGGGTGAGAGTAAGTACAACTACCACAGCACGACCGGATGCCGTGTGGGCATGTTCGTCATCACCTCCCCGGATTTTGATAAGCTGCATCCTCATTTTGCTGAAGCATTGCAGCAAATGCGTACCAACAGCACCAAGACCGTGGCACATGAGCACATCTTCCACACGCTGCTGGGTCTGTTTGGCATTACAACCCCCTACTACGATGCGAGCCTAGATATTTGCAGCGAGAAGATGCAGCCATACTCCGGCCCCATGCCTGAATCACACAATCTTCCTTAATTGAGTATGCTGAACTTACCTCCCGAGCAAATGGTCATTGCATCTGTGCTGGGCTGTGTCCTTATCGGCGCGGGAGTCGGGTACTTTATTGCCGCATATCGGGCGAATCGGCGCCTGGCAGATGTACGCACAGAATGGGAGCGTTGCAAAGCAACCCTCGAAATGGAGCATCAGCGTCGTTTGGAAGATGCAGAAACATTGCAGAATCTGCGTGCGGAATTAAAAGATGTCAACGATGCGCTAACCCAAGCCTGTACAGAGACGGAGAGATATAAAACCGCGCTGAACAGCGAACAGAAACACCGCGCTACAGAGGCCGCGCGCATCCAAGAAATACAGGAAAAGCATTTAGCGCAGTTCTCCTCTCTTGCCGATAAGCTTTTGCGGGATAACTCTCAACGTCTTAATGCAAGCAACAAAGAAAGCATGGATGGCATTCTCAAGCCTTTGCGAGACCAATTAGATAGTTTGGGCAAGGCTGTGCATGAAACCAACACGGCTTCTGCAGAGCGCAAGGCCTCATTGGAGACTGTCATCAAAGGCATGATGGAAAAGACCGATTGCCTGAGTAAAGATGCCGCCAACTTGGCCTTAGCTCTGAAAGGTGATAGCAAGAAGCAAGGTGATTGGGGGGAAATGGTGCTGGAACGCATGTTGGAGGAATCAGGCCTCCGCAAAGGAGAAGAGTACTATGTGCAAGCCAATTTCAAGACAGAAAATGGCAGCAATGTGCGCCCGGATGTTGTCATCCGCTTCCCGGATCAACGCTGCGTTGTGGTGGATTCAAAAGTGTCACTCACGGCGTATGCCCAGTACATGGCAGCAGAAACGGAGGAGGAGCGCTTCAAATATCTGAATGCGCATCTAACATCTGTGCGTAAACACATAGATGAATTGTCCGTCAAGGATTATGCCTCCATCGTGGAGGGGACCATCAGCTATGTGTTGATGTTCATGCCCAATGAAGCTTCCTACATGGCTGCGGTACAAGCTGCACCCTCTCTGCCGATGGAAGCTTACAAGCGCAAAATCATCCTTATCAGCCCCACCAACTTACTCATGGCTTTGCAGTTGGCCTACAACTTGTGGCAGAAAGAATTACAGAACAAGAACGTGGCGGCTATATTTGACCGCGCTACAAAACTGTATGATAAGCTGGCCTCTGTGCAGGAAAGCTTTGATAGCGTGGGCAAGGCATTGAGTTCTGCTCAAGCCAGCTACAATGCCGCACTCAACCAATTCAGCGATGGCAATGGTAATTTTACCGGCCAAGTCAAAAAATTGCTCAAAATGGGTATTTCCCCGCGCAAGCAACTGCGCGGGGAAAGTGATGAGGAAGAATCCTGATGCCCCCAACTCTCACATCATAGATACCGTGGGCACTTCGTCCCACTCCGGCAGTTGCGTACCAATGAGCCAAGGTGTGTATTCCGGAGGAATGGCAGATTCTATGGCCACCCTTTCATTTTTTGCCGGGTGATTGAAGGCCAATCGCCACGCATGAAGCATCAATCTGCCGGGGCGTGCTTTCTGCCGCTGAGGGTGAGCATAGATAGGATCACCGATAAGAGGGTGCCCCAAATGTAGCATGTGCACGCGTATCTGGTGAGTTCTCCCCGTGTGCAGGGTACACATCACCAGAGATGAATCTGTTGCCGCATCATAGTGCAACACCTTATAGTCGGTAATGGCAGGTTTACCCGAACCGGGATTCACCACGGCCATCTTGAGGCGATTGACAGGATGCCTGCCGATGTTGGTAAAAACTGTACCCTCCGGTTCACGAGGGCACCCTTGCACCGCAGCTAAGTATATTTTAGAGGTGTCTCGATTGGCAAATTGGGTGGTGAGGGAAAGGTGTGCCGCATCATTTTTTGCCACGACAATGCAGCCGCTCGTGTCCTTATCCAGTCGGTGCACAATGCCGGGGCGTTCCACTCCGCCTATGCCGGATAAGTCTCCGCAGTGAAACAACACTGCGTTCACCAGAGTACCATCCGGATTGCCTGCTGCCGGGTGCACCACCATGCCACTTTCTTTATCAATGACAATGACATCCTTGTCCTCGTACAGTACCGAGATGGGGATATCTTGCGGCTGCGCCTCTGCCGGCTCCGGCTCCGGGATGTTGACTTCGATTCGCATACCGAACTCGATAGGCGTTTTGGCCTTAGTCGTTTTCCCATTCACCAAAATGTCCCCGCCCTTAATGAGAGCTTGGATACGCGCGCGCGATAAATCCGGGAGTTGGCCGGCTAAAAACTGATCCAAACGCACACCGATGGAATCTTCTGCTATGATGAGCATGATTACATTCCTGTGGGGTTATCAATGAACACCGTGGGTAGCCCGAATTCTTTTTGCAGCAAGTTGCCCAGAGCTTTCACTCCGAATGTCTCCGTGGCATAATGGCCGGCAAATAGGATATTGATACCCATGTCTGCCGCAGCATTACATACCCAGTGATTTTCCTCGCCCGTCAAGTAAGTACCATACCCCTTGGCTTGCATCTGGTAGATTTCCTCTCCTGCGCCGCCGGAGCAGATGGCGACACGCCCGGCAGGAGCATTCGAATCGTGCACCACACCGGTCACCTTGCTGTCGCAGATTTGCGCATACTTTGCCTGCAATTCAGCGACGGTTCCGGGGAACTCACCGCTCACGCCAATCATCGTGCCGTGGTAATCAACCTCCGATCGGCAATCCTGCAAGCCCAGTGCCGCTGCCAGACCGGCATTATTGCCCAGTTCAGGATGCAAATCCAAGGGCAGGTGGGCGCTGTATATGGCCAGATTGTGCTCCAAACAGGTCACAAGCTTCTTCTTGAACCACCCGGTCATGGGGCGCAACCCACACCAATAGATGCCGTGGTGCAGTATCAGCAAGTCTGCGCCTGCATCAATGGCGTCTTCAATTGTCTTTTGTGAACCGTCAACCGCCAGCGCCACCTTGCTCACGCTGCCGTTGTTTTCCACTTGCAGGCCGTTCAAAGCCACTGATGCATCGCGTATTTCGCTAATACGCAAAGTTTTATCCAACAAGTTCACTATATCCTTGAGCGGTATCATGCTTTTTAGTCGTTGAGGTTGCGGGGCGTGCGGTTGCGAATTTCCTGGTGCAAACGTTTATTGAATTCGCCGGCCATGTCGTAGCCGCTTTCGCGCAGGTACTGTCCCAGAGCGGCCACTTCCACCAGACGTGTCATATCGCGTCCCGGTGCTACGGGCAGGCTCAGTCGCTCCACCTCTACGCCCAGGATAGTGGTGGTTTTTCGTTCCAACCCCAAGCGCTCCATTTCCGTCATTTCGCCACTGGTCAGATTGATAATAAGGCTAATTTTCTTTTGTCTTCGGTATGCTTTGAGGCCAAAAAGATTAGTTACGTTGATGATACCGATACCGCGAATCTCAATGAAGCCACGGCTCAGAGCAGGAGAGGTGGCTATCAATTCCCCGCTGATATTACGAATGCGCACCATATCATCTGCCACTAAGGAGGAGCCGCGTTCCACCAAACCAAGAGAGATTTCGCTCTTGCCGATACCTCCCTTGCCCGTGATAAGCACGCCCACACCGTGTACGTCCACCATGCATGCATGTACAGTCGTACTATCAGCAAACTCATGCTCCAAAATCAAGGTGGCGCGGTTTACCAACTTCATCGTAGGCAAGGTGGAGCAAAAGACGGAAGTCGAGTATTCATCGGCAATGCGGATGATATCCTCCGGCACTTCCACACCATGAGCAAAGACTAAGCAAGGAACATTATTTTGGAAGAGACGGGTCAGGCGGTTGTAGCGTTCTTCTCCTTGCAGCGTACCCAAGTAGGCCATTTCGGCTGCACCAAATACCTGAATACGCTCATGCGCAAAATACCCAAAGTACCCTGTCAGCGCCATACCGGGACGATTCAATGCCGGTTGAATGATTTTGCGCGACATTCCCAGAGGGCTGTTCATCAGTTGTAATTCCAACGTGCTACGATGGTGCTCATAAAAATGAGCTACCGATATGTGGCTTACTTTGCGGACGATGGGCTCCTTCATGCGCGTTTATTCTACACAGTTCGCACTTTAAGGTCAAGAAAATGCTTTTTTCTCATTTTTAAGCTCGCCAGTTCGGAGCGAACATGGTAGATTGTCGGGGAAAACACATGAGCGATTCTTCTTATATTTACGATAACGTCAACCAATACTTGGAACTGGGGGCATCTGTTTTCAGTCCTGCCATGTATTTGGGGGTGGGCATGCCCGCTTACTGGATGGAATCCGCCACCTATACACCCGTAGCGGAGGATGCCGGCATGCTGAGCGCAGAGGATACTGAGGCATTGGTACGCAGCTGCACTACTGATGAGCAGCGCGCCGTGCTGGAGGAACAAGGAGTGGTGGATTTTATAGCTACTTCATCCGTGGGCAAATACCATGCTTACATCTACAAGCAGGAAAGTGGTTATCTTCTTATTCTTATGTGGTTGCATGTAGCACCTTTCCTGAAGCAAGGCATTGATTGCGGCTGTTCGGACATCCATCTTCCTTCGGCCTGTCCTCCCTCGTGGCGCCGCTACGGCACCCTGCAACCCATTTGGGAAGGTGCGCCTACCCTTACCAAGTATGATACAGAAGCCTTGGCTGATAGCTTTTTGGGAGAAAAAGAGTGGGAGCGCCTGCGTGACATCGGAGATGTAGACTTTGCTTATCAAAACGAACTGGGACGTTATCGCGCATCGGTGATTTCCCAGCGCTTAGGCTATGATTTGTGCTTCCGCATCATCAACAGCAAGATTTTGAGCATGAGCGACATCAACCTGCCGGAAGAATACGTGGTGCCGCTCACCCGCTTCACCAATGGTCTGATTCTTGTCACCGGCTCTGTGGGTTCCGGCAAGTCTACCACTCTCGCTTCCATCATTGACTTCATCAACGCCGATCGCCGCGATCACATTATCACGATGGAAGACCCCATTGAAGCTATTTTCGAGACAAAGGGCTGCCAGATTAACCAGCGAGAGGTGCACAAGCATACCGAATCTTTCGGCAGGGCTCTGCGCGCCGCCTTGCGTGAAGACCCGGATGTGATTATGGTGGGTGAAATGCGCAATCTAGAGACCATTTCCTTGGCTCTCACCGCAGCAGAAACGGGTCACTTGGTGCTGGGCACACTACATACCGGCTCCGCAGCGCGTACCATTGATCGAATCTTGGATGCGTTCCCCGTGGAGGAGCGCGAACACATCCGCATCATGGTCTCGGAATCCCTGCGCGGCGTGCTTTCCCAGCAACTCGTCCCCAAGAAAGACGGTACAGGCCGCGTCATGGCGCTGGAAATGCTCGTGAACACCGCAGCTGTAGCCAACTGTATCCGTGAAGGCAAGACATTCATGATTCCCGGTCTCATCCAAACCGGCAAGGCACAGGGCATGCGCCTGATGGATGACTCCTTGCAGGAGCTCTACCTCAAAGGCGTGATCAATGCAGAGGAATGCACCACGCGTGCCACGGACAAGATGATGATGGAGAAGTTCCTGAAAGAACACCCCGAACCAGCTCCCACTCAAGCCTGATTTAGCAACTTTTAACGATATTTTTCACAATGGAAAACCGAATTGACAGATATTTCCGCGCTTTGGTGGAGAATGGTGGCTCCGACTTACACTTATCGGAGGGAATGCCCCCCAAGATGCGAGTGCATGGAGACATAGAAGCCATTGAAGACATCATCCTCACCCACGAGGATATGGTGGAACTCATGGAGCCTATCTGCCCGCCCAAACTCTGGAAATCCTTTGAACAGGATGGTGATGCTGACTTTGCATACGAAATGGATGAATCCTCCCGTTTCCGCTGCAACTACATGAAACAGCAGCGTGGTTACTGCTGCGTCTTCCGTCTCATCCCAACCAAGATTCTTACCTTGGAGCAGCTCAACGTTCCTGAACAAATCAAGCGCTTCGGTGAAATGCGCTCCGGGCTCGTGCTCGTGACAGGCCCCACCGGTTCCGGTAAGTCTACCACGCTGGCCGCCCTCATCGACTACATCAACACCAACTTCTCCCGCCACATTATCACCGTGGAGGAACCCATTGAATTCGTGCATCCTTCCAAGAAGAGCATCATCACCCAGCGAGAAGTTCCCTCCAACTGTCCCTCTTTCGCTGATGGTCTGCGCGCCTCTCTACGCGAGGACACCGACATCGTGCTGGTGGGCGAAATGCGAGATTTGGAAACCATCTCTCTGGCTCTCACTGCAGCAGAAACCGGTTTGCTGGTATTCGGCACGCTGCACACCAACAATGCCCGAAAAACCGTTGACCGTATTATCGACGTCTTCCCCGCCGAACAGCAGGCGCAAGCTCGCACAATGCTTGCAGGCTCGCTCCGTGGGGTGGTTGCACAGCTCCTCATGAAACGCTGTGATAAACCCGGACGCGTGGCGGTGAATGAAATCCTTTTCGCCACCCCCGCCGTGTCGGCCATCATCCGCGAAGGCGCTACCCAGAAGCTGGCAGACGTCATTATCGGCGGCAAGGGTATGGGTATGCAGTTCATGGATGATGCCATCTGGCAGAAGCTCCAGCAAGGACTTGTCACCCCCCAGGAAGCCTACATGAAAGCCATTGATAAGGCTCGCTTCAAGAACTTCCTGCCCCCCGATCAGGCAGTCCTCGCCAATGCCGGCGGGGCTTAAAAGACACCGCATCCTGATTTTAAGCCGGAGCCGCGCCGAATGTTATTTGGAGCGGCTCTGTTGTTTTGTTGTAAAGGGCATCATGCAAACTAAAAATCAGGGGTGCTGTCTGAATCGCGGCTTGCAATTTTCGGCAGCTGGGATACAATAGCCACGCCTATGAGTTGGAAGCTGCGAAACGCCGTTGCTGCACTGCTGTTGGGACTGAGTGTTCCTGCGGTAGCGGAGTCATCGGGGAAAAGCGCTTCCGGAGATGATGAAAAGCTTGGGCATGAGATGCTTAGAGTAACCAATGACATGTGGTTTCTCCTCTCCGGCATAGGCGATAAAGAAGAAGCGGATGCCGCAGCAACCAAGTTTGTGGCATTGGTGCAGGAGAGCGAAACGATTGGTGATAAACTCTATGCCCAGCAGGCCATGGATATTGAGGCGCTGGACATGATGCACTACCGCATTGCAGAGGTATATGAATCGCTCAGCTACGAGTTTGAAAGCTTGTGCAAAGCCCGCTGCTATGGCTCACAAAACCTGATTGCCGCGTTTCGAGCAGCAGTAAGCGCCGGGCTTTTCGATGATGACAGCATGCCTGAGTTAGAGCACCCCAAGCCTCCGCTGTCAGATGCGGAAGCTCGCACAGAACTGGTGAGGCTCAAGCGTTTGGTGGAGCCCGATCGTGCGGTACTGGCAGCGCTTCAAACCGTTAAAGATGCAGAATCCGCGGCAAAAGCAACCGAGGAATTATCAGCCTTGAGCACCCGATTGCAAAAACTCTTACCGGAAAGCTCTATAGCAAAGCGAAAATTTGCTGATAAAACAGCTCCCAATGTACGAGCGGCCATTGAACCGATAGAGCCGCTCTTGTGGGGAATACGCAGCGAGATTGTGCGCATAGCTGCTTTGCCCGGCTATGATGATGAACCTTTCGACCTTTTTTCGGATACGCTTGATACCATCTTCCAAAGTCTGGGAGACACACACGACATGTGCTTTGATGAAGTATTCGATGAATCCTTCCGCTCGGATTTAGATGAAGCGCTCCACGAAAACGCAACCACTTCAAATTAACCCACACCATGCCTGTATCTGACTATCTCGTCACCATTGGTCTGGAAGTACATTGCCAGATAAAGACCGCAACCAAGATGTTCTGCTCGTGTAAAGCCGGATTCGGCTACGAACCCAACACCAACGTATGCCCTACCTGTTTGGGGATGCCCGGAGCCATGCCAGTGCTGAACGAGTATGCCATCGAGCGCACAATTTTGACGGGTATGATGCTGGGGTGCAGCACGCCGCCTGTTTCCAAGTGGGACCGCAAGAACTACTTTTATGCAGATATGCCCAAGAATTACCAGACCAGCCAGCTGGATTTGCCGCTGTGCATCGGGGGCGAGGTGCCGCTGTACTCCTGGGCTTTCCCCGCTGACAGCAAGCAGAAAGCCGATGGAGCGGTGGTGCGAACCGTGAAGCTGGATCATATTCACTTGGAGGAAGATGCCGCCAAACTTACCCACTATGGCACGTATTCACTGGTGGACTACAACCGTGGCGGCACACCGCTGATGGAGATTGTATCGGCCCCGGATTTAACCAGTCCCGATGAGACATATGCCTATCTGAAAAGCTTGCAGCAGATTTTGGTGTGCGGTGGCATCTCTGATGCCGATATGGAAAAGGGGCAAATGCGCTGTGATGTAAATGTCTCTCTGCGCCCCAAAGGCCAAAAAGAGCTGGGTGCCAAGATAGAGATGAAGAACATCAACTCCATGTCTGCGGCCCGCCGCGCTCTCATTTACGAAATTGCCCGCCAAGCAGAAGAACTGGACATGGGAATTGCCCAGGTACAATCCACCCGCCGTTGGGACGATGATTTGGGGGAAAGCATCGTGATGCGCACCAAGGAAAATGCCCACGATTATCGCTACCACACCTGCCCGGATTTGGTGCCTGTACACACAGCCGCGATGGTGGAAAAGGTGAAGCAGGAAATGCCCGAACTGCCGGACGCACGCCAGAAGCGCCTCATGGAACAGTATGGCTTGCCTGTGGCCGATGCCAATACGCTTGTGGCCGATGCGCAGCTCTGCGCTTATTTTGAGATATCCGCCGCTGCTTCCAAATCTCCTCGCAAGGTAGCAAACTGGCTCATCAACATCCTGCCACCTATCCTTACAGCCCAAGAATTGAGTATTGAGGAATGTCCTGTGTCTCCTGCCACTTTGGCCGGGCTTGTAGATGTGGTGGAAGAAGGCATATGCTCCACCAATCAAGCTCGCGAAATCCTGGAGGAAGACCTCTGGAGCGGAGAGGAACAAGATGCCGCAGCCGCAGCAGCCAAGCGCGGATACAAGAAAGCGGATTCCGGTGCTTTGGAATCGTTGGTCGAGAAGATTATTGCCGAAAACCCGGACAAGGTGGCTTTGGTGAAGGGGGGTAACATGAAGCTCATCAACGCCCTGACAGGCCAGGTGATGAAAAACAGCAATCCCAAGCCGAATCCCAAGCTTGTCACCGAGATTTTGATGTCCAAGCTCGGCCTGTAAGCGCCGGTCAGATGCGTGCACGGTATGTACCTGCTATTCGACTGCAACAACTTCTTTGCCAGTTGCGAGCAGGTATTCCGCCCCGATTGGCGCAAGCGTCCGCTTGTGGTGCTCTCTAACAACGATGGTTGCGTTGTTTCTCGCAGCCCGGAAGCCAAGCGAATGGGGATTGCCATGGGCGAGCCTTATTTTAAGTGCCGCGAGGGCTTAGAGCAGGCGGGCGGGGTTGCCTGCTCCTCCAACTTTGCGCTCTATGGCAATTTGTCCGACCGCATCATGCAGATTTTGGAAGATTCTCTTCCGGAGGTGCATCAATACAGCATTGACGAGGCATTTGCCGCCGTGGGCGAAGGCTCGCAATGCGATTGGGTAGAAGAATGCCGCAACATCCGCAAGAAGATACGTCGCTGGACAGGTATTACCGTCAGCGTAGGAATAGCCCCAACCAAAACGTTGGCCAAGCTGGCCAATGAACGAGCTAAAAAGTCTCCCGAGTATGGCGGGGTGTTGTATATACCCGCCGATTGTGAAGAAGTATTGCAGCAAACACCGATTGAGGATGTATGGGGTGTGGGGCGCCGCTTGGCTCCGCAAATGCGGGGACTAGGCATTCGCACAGCTGCCGGGTTGGCTGCTGCTTCTTTGGATAGGTTGCGGCGCCGCTTCGGCGTGCAAGGCGAGCGTTTGGCGCTTGAGCTTCGCGGCATCTCATGTCTGGAAGATGAACCCATGAGCACGCGCACACAGGTGATGGTCTCTCGCTCTCTCAAGGAGGGGATAGACGATATGCAAAAACTGCGCGAGACCCTGTGCGGTTTTGTGGAAAAAGCAGCGCGTAACCTGCGGCGGGAAGGACTCATGGCTTCGCAGGTGTACGTGGTGTTGCGCACCTCTCGCTATGCGGAGCATTCGCAGCTCTACGCGGCGCAGCAAGGTTGCGTGCTGCCGCACCCTACAGACGACACGCGACTGTTTAATAAAGCTGCCACAAACCTGCTGGAAGCACTCTATCGACCGGGCTATCCCTACCGCAAAATTGGAGTTCTGCTGGCCGATTTGCAGGAAGCTTCCACCGTGCAACCCACCTTCGAGCATCCTCAGGTGGCTCCCAATCGGCTCATGCAGGTGCTTGATTCTCTGCAACAAGCCGGCCACCACATTCACTTTGCCAACAAAGCCGCCGAGCCGCTTTGGCGTTGCTCCAAGGCATCGCCTTGCTATACAACCCGCTGGGAGGATATTCCCGAAGCCAGATGACGCACACCATGAGCCACGAAGAAGAACGGCGTGGAGGATTTGCCCGCAGAAAGCGAACGCTAGGATACTGACTATCCCCGCTTTCATGATGCCCCGGTGGATGATGCGCCTTTTCGGGATTGATGAAGCTCTGTCATGAATTTTTCTCGCTGTTTTGCCGGAATAATGCTATAGTCTCGCCAGCGAGATGCTTGACTAAGAATGAAACGTACATTGGTAAAACACGCATTGGCTGCCGATGCGGCTATAGAGTCCATCATGGTAGAGGGCTGGGTACGCACCCGCCGCGATTCGAAGGCTTTTTCTTTCTTGGAGGTGAATGACGGCACGAGCTTGGCTTCCATTCAGGTCATTGTAGATGCCGGGATTCCCGGTTACGAGGATATAACCCGCATGTCCACAGGAGCGTCTGTGCAAGTCCGGGGACGATTGGTGGCAAGTCCCGGTCGGCAGAAGTGGGAGATTCAGGCTACCGCTGTTTCGCTGGTAGGCGAAGCTCCGGAGAGCTATCCCTTGCAGAAAAAGGGGCACTCGCCGGAGTTTCTGCGCACGATTGCGCATTTGCGTCCGCGCACGAACCTGTTTGGTGCCATCTTCCGCACACGTTCGCGCATTGCAGCCGCAGTGCATCAGTTCTTCTTGGCTCGGGATTTTGTGTGGGTGCACACGCCCATCATCACCGCATCGGACTGCGAAGGAGCAGGGGAGATGTTCCATGTTACCACGCTGGATCCGCTGGCTGAGAACAAGAGTTACGACAAAGATTTCTTTGGCAAGGCTGCCAGCCTTACCGTTTCCGGGCAGTTGGAGGGTGAAACCTTTGCCTGCGCCCTGAGCAACATCTACACCTTCGGCCCCACCTTCCGCGCGGAAAACAGCAACACCACCCGCCACGCAGCTGAGTTCTGGATGATTGAGCCGGAAATCGCGTTCTGTGACATTTTTGGCGATATGGATGTGGCAGAGGCGTTCATCAAGCACATTGCGGATACGATGCTGGCTGATACAAGCGGAGATTTCGATTTCTTCTGCAAGTTTGTGGACAAGGGGCTGCGCGAGCGCCTGGAAGAAGTGAGCTCCAAACCGTTCATCCGCTGCTCCTACACAGAGGCTATTGATATCATGCTCAAGAGTGGAGAGAAGTTTGAATACCCGCCATACTGGGGGATGGATTTGCAGAGTGAGCACGAGCGTTTCCTGACGGAAAAGCATTTCAAATGCCCGGTCATTGTGTACAATTACCCCAAGGAAATTAAGCCTTTCTACATGCGCCTGAATGATGACGGTAAGACCGTGACCGCCATGGATGTGCTCGTGCCGGGAATTGGTGAAATCATTGGCGGTAGCCAACGCGAGGAACGGCTTGATGTGCTGGAGGGTAACATTGAGCGCTTGGGGATGGATAAGGAAGCCTACTACTGGTACAACGACCTGCGCCGCTATGGCACGGTGCCGCACGCAGGCTTCGGAGTGGGATTTGAGCGTCTTATCATGTTTGTGACAGGCGTGCAGAACATTCGCGATGTGCTGCCTTACCCCCGCACCCCGCGCAATTGCGAGTTTTAACCCTCCTTCGGTAAAGCTTAATTACCACCACAACCGCAGAGATGAGTTTTCCTGCGGTTGTGCTGTTTTAATGGATTGCGGCTACAGCCCCGCAAAAACCCGGTGCTGGGGTGAAGATATGCACGAGCACATTGGTATATTCGGCGGGCAGGGAGACGCGCCCATGGGCATAGGTGTAGGGATAGTTGGCGGCATCCCAAATGGTGGCGCCGTGTAGCTTGACGAGTGCTTCTGCAATGCTCCAGCAGGTAAAAAAATCTTCGGGGGTGGAGCCGTTCGCACGGAAGCGCTCCAGCTGTTGCGGGCTCATGATACGTGGGGCGATATCATTCATTCTGCGTACGGGGCGAATCTGCTGGATGTCTACCCCGATTTCTGCGTGGTGAAAAGCCAGGCAAAGGAGCCGGGCAGAGTGGCTCATGTTGAAGTGTTGCCGTGGCCAAGTAGGTTTGCCGTGTTCATTGTAGCAGAAGTGAATATCGCCGGCCGGGACTCCGCTGCGGCGGGCTAATTCCCTCTTGAGCAGGGTTCTGGCAATCAGGTATTGCTCCCCTCGTGCGGCGTACTGTTCGAGTTCGTATGCATCCAACAGCTGTGTATCTTCCTCCGCTGCGGTGTGCTCGTCCAAATTGTACAGCAGATAATCCATGACTTAGATTTTGTGGAAGGTGACGGTGTTGCTGCTCGTGCAGTATACTGCAAACCCCGGTGATTCTCGGCGGCCATAGAGCTCGCCGGGATTCACCATGAGTGTTTTATCCGGGCCTGTAAAAGCAGCCGATGCATGTGTGTGCCCGTAGAATACGGCATCATATAGCCCGCTGTTGAGCCCGCGGCTGATGGCATCGTGCGGTGTGTGGGTGAAGAATATGTGCCGCTCCCCCAAAACAGCATCTCCATAATAGCCGTGAAAATGCACGTTTGTCCGCTGCGATGCCAAGGAGTCAAACGCTTCCAACTCATACTCATTGTTGCCGAGCACAAAATCAAGGGGCTGCAACCAAGATTCCAGCATGACTTGCAATGTAGAAGGATGCACAAAATCTCCCAAGTAGAGAAGATGCTCACAGCCCAGCTCTTTGGCTCGTTTGAGAGCGGTAAGCAGATTTCTCTGCCGGTCGTGAACATCGGACATGATCGCTACAAGCATGGCTTTATCCTAAGTTAGAGTTAATCAACAAGGGGGAATACGGGACGGCATCTTCCGGTAGTTTACCGGGAGCAGATGTACGAATACCATCTTGCCCCATGTACCAGATAACGGTATTCGGGGGCAATGAAATGAGTAGCATTGGTTTACCTGTTTCATCCGCCGCCCCTACGTAGCGAGGGTTTGCAGTAAACAAGGGTGCCGCTGTGCCGACTATTTCCACGTGGTAGTCACGGTTATAGTGGGCCTTGAACCAGCGGGCAAAATCCTTTTCTGCCGCGCTGACCTGCGCCCCCGGAAGCAGCCAAGCGCCACTATGCAAGACAGATGCGTGTTTTTGACACAGCTGTCCGAAACTTGTGGCATCTGCCGAGAGCGAGGGCGCGAATCGTTCCAAATGCAAAGAAAAGAAAGGGTGTCCCTGCAAAAGCTGTAGAAGACGTTGAAATACAAAAGCCTTGGCGAGAACAGGGCAACCTGCATCTTTGATGCTGAGGATTTGTTCCAGCAAACGTGGAAAATTAGCGCGCAAGAAAAGGTCTTCGCGGTTAATTTTGCACGCTTGCATCAGGGCGGCACAAGACACGCTGCGGACTTTGACGTTGTGCGTCTCCCAGGATACGTCTTTAGATGAGGCAGAGGAGAATGCCGGATCTAATACGGATAACGTAAAGAACACTCTGTCCGGGTTTTCGTTGTTGCTTTGAGGGAATTCATCGCTGATGTGAACGCGCCCATCTGTATGAAAAATCTGGTAAAAACGCTGGTGTAGGGACTGTGCTGCAAAGAGCTCATTTGCTATAGCATACAGTTCTTGAGAAACCGGAAAAGCCTTGTTGTAAGTAGCATCACCGCGCAAAAGCATACCCTTTGCCATCTCGCTTTTATCTTCCGGTATCAGATGGTGGATGGGGTACATCTTCTTTCGCCATTGCTCAAGAGTAGGAACAGCTTGAAGCAGACCAAACAGCTTGATGGCCGGACTATACTTTTCAGCTTTCTTGTTCTTGGCTTGGGTGATATACTCGTTGTAAGTAACGGCCTCTTTTATGTTCCTTTTGAAGCTCTGCAAGGCCTGTGCTTCGGTATGATATTTTCTCAGCTCCTCAAGATATGTCTCTCCCCTGGTTTTAAGGTGAGCAGGAATGGCATAGGCTCGGCAGGTTTCTAAAAAATCACTCCATTCCTCCATTTTGGCATGAAGGATGGCTATATCCTCCGTCTCATTGAGTGTCAGAAAATCACTTATTTTCGGGGGCGTGAGGAGTTGCTCCATCACATAGTTTTTATTCTTGCTGAACAATTCAGCATTTTTTGCATGCAGGGAGGCCCAACGAGAACTCAGATTATTGATATTAGAGGGCAGGGTGCGCAACGCTCGCTCTATTTCTGCTACGGCGTGAATGCTGAGAGAATCCAAGGGGATCTTGCCGGATTCCATATTCGCAATCTTCTGCTTTAGCTGCGCATGGAGCTCCTTTTGACGCAGAATCCATGATTCTGCATTGCCAACGCTGCTCTGCAAATGCGGATTGAAAAAGTGGTAAACAGACACATTGGCCAGAGCCAGTTTTTGGTGCACCAGCACCCAATCAGCACTTCGCACAGCAGCTGTTAAATCGCTTTCTCTTTGCTTGCTGACGTGTCGCAGGTATTGGACTGCACAGACAAGCGCAGAAAGCACAAGAAGTATACACCCGCTGCAGAAAACCCATTTCCTGCCCTTGCGCCGGAACGAGACGAAGCGACTCTGCGGGGATGCTTGTTTTGTGCTATTTTCTTTCTCCTGTTTGAGTTGCTGCCATTTTTCCTGCAAATTGATATGCACCACCGAAATGGGTGATGGCAAGTCAGTTTTGCCACCGGGAAGATACCGAGTTGGTTCTCTCTTGGCGCCGGGAAGAATCATGCCGGACAATCGCTCTCGCCAAGCCCTGAGCATGCCTCGAAGATAATGCTGAGACTTCGGTGCTCTGCGTCTTCTCGCTCTGCGTCTCTTCCTCATGGTTGCTCAACTTTGCGCAGCGCAAACTCCCACACAAGCTCCCCTTGTTCGCTCACCCGAACTTGCTGTAAGCAAAGCTTCATTTCACAATGGGCAGCAGATGGGTGCATTTCCCGGGCTCGGCATTCGGTGTACGCGCGTCTGATTTCTTCTGATAATTTGGCGAGGATACATTTTCGGATACTTTGCCGCATTTTGGCATCGGAAAGAAGCTTGCTTGCCGTATGCTGATTGATCTTATTTAATGCGTTTTTCCACACCGCATCTTTCATCAACACAGAATCCATGATGACGGAGAAATCCGGATTGGTGCGCAAACGAAGTAAATTCTGCACTGCCTTAGCTGCTTTGTCCGGATTTTCAGCATCCACACTCAAGGCATACAGCGAGGCCAAGGAGAAAAATGCATCATCTCCTTTCTCGGAGCCCATGCAGTAAGCATTTGCTTGTTCATGAAAACGCCGGCGCAATTCCGGAGAAAAATCGTAAACGCGCAACAAGTGGCAATCAAAAGATTCAGAAGCGGTGTTACTTGTTGGTAATTTACCATAGGTCCAGCAATAATCTTCATCCTCTTGCAGGCCGGGGGATGCAGCAAGCTTATTAGCGCCTATGAGAACAGGCAGATGCAGGAGCGCTTGTCCCTGCTGCAAGGGAAGTTCACTGTGCATACGAGTCCACGGATAGCCCTTGTTGCCGCTTATTTCCAGCCGAGCAACATCCCCCTGCTGCAATACAACGTCTTTTTCGCTCAGCTCTAAGCCAAGTTGTTCGGTAGAGGGCGGCAGTACAATTTCCGAAGGTTGCAATGTTACTTCTCTATGCGGCAAAAGCATGATGGGTGTATACTCCGCAGTCCCGACTGGCAAGGGAATGCTGGCCGCAGCCGGATTCCCCCCATCGCAACGTAATTTTTGTAATTTCCCATCTTCTATTTCAAAATGAAGAACCGGAACGTCTCCACCCTTTTGAGCCATTAAAGGAACGATTCGGTAACTTCCCTCTGCTACTTCTTCAATGCGCAAGATGTTCTCTTTTTCATCCAAACAGCCGGAAAAACGCGTACGAGTCATCGAGTCGGCATAGCGGCGAATGATGCTCCACTGCCCATTCTTGAGCAGAAGCGGAGCTTGCCGAAGCGCTTGTTCAAAGAGGCTCGGTACGGGAGTTCCCTCAACGCAGGGGAGTGAGGGATGCATTTTTGTTTGCTTATTTTCTGTCTGTTTGACGGGGTGTGTATCTGTTGTTTCGGAAGAAGTCGGCTGCAATATAATCTTCATATAGGGAGCGAAAGGCGACTCCCGCAACATATCGCGCAAAAGTGGAGCGGTACTTAAAAGAGCACTCCAACGAGCAATCTCCGATGGTGTCAGGTGCGCTTCCCAATCCGACACAGAACACTCATGAATCGCTTCATTGATGTACAAACGACTCAATTTATCCGGATTAAGCTTCAATTCTGTGGCACATTCCCGTAATCGCAAAATGTTGTCCGCATGCCCTTTGGTATCAGAGTCTGCACATTTGAGAAGATAAATAATCTCCAGTATTACTTCATTGTCGGGCTCTCGCTCGGACACAGGTGCAGCATTCACAAGCGCGTATATTTTATCCAGCGTGCGGGTAATACTATCGGGCGAATACGGCTCTTTACTCAATTCTTTCAGCTGCAGAATGCTATCATCTGCTTTGATGACTTCAATGGCTTTGCGCGTGACTTTTCCCGCATCGTCTGCTGTCTCACTCACCATAAAATGCACACACACACCCAGCAAGATAAGGCCGCAAATGTAGCAGGACCACCTCAGTAACGGGTGACTGGGAGGTAAAATGTTGTACATTTCCTCATCCGGACATTCCTGATAAACATAGGGGACATATACACCTGCAGCCACTTCCGGGGAGGGAGCGTTCGTCTGCTGGGCAGGTATTGCATTCATTTGCACTTCTTGTAATTCAGCAAGAACAAAGGGAGAACAAAGGTTTAATGTGGTTGCTTGCTGAGCCCAAACAGAACCTTCCGCACTATCCAGCATATGCATAGGCACACAAATGCGGGCTGTTTCTTCGAAAGTATCTCCCATTTGCGCCATTGTGGTAAACGTGCGTCCCCACCCCCTTTGGGAGGAAAGCCAATCGCTTTCGTGCAGAAGTCGGAGCACCATTTGGCTTTCGAGATGCGATGGGATGACGATGAGGCAATCCTTGTTGAATGGAGCCGTCAGGAAAGCTCGCGCATTGTTTTTGTGGCCTGTGAGTTCTTTCCACGTTTGCTGAAACTCTGCGCCGGGTAGAGCAGAAGCCGGGAGGCGAGGTTCTTCACAATGCAGGGAGGGGGTCTGCACATCTGCCGCCCAGAATTGTGCAGTGCTCAGCGCCAGCATAATGCCCGCCGGAGTCGGTCTATTGGCATTACGGCGCAGCTTGATTACCTCTTGGGGCGTGAGAATGAGATTGTGAATTCCCCCTCCTTTGGAACAGGATAAAATATGATATTCTCCGGTTTCTACGGTAACAACGCGGTATGTGTACCGCAGCGGCGAATCGGCACGTCCTGTCACGCGACAAGACAACAACACAATGTCCTCCAGCCACGAGGGAATGTCTTGGCTCTTGAGCAAAACGCCACTCTGATCTCCGTGTCGCCGCTTGCGCAGCCGGTGATTATAGATGAGTTGAAAAGACATGTGCGGGCAAAGGTGTGTCAGGTGGCAGCTATCAAAGTTTGCGAGCAATGATTAAGCGCCCACAGCAAGGGGGCTGTGACGCCACGAGGACGCAATTCACCGGGAGCCGGAGCCAGTAGTATTTCTCCTGTTTCCGAATCTCGGAACTTACTCGGAGCCGTGCCCAGAGAAGACACAGCGAAATAGCGTACCTCCTCAGCCATAGCCTCGGCATTGGTGCAGAGGGAAGGGTTGATATTGAAGATGAATTGCCGTATGCGCCGTGAATTAGAGGCAACGTGTTCCGAAATCAATTTACCATTATGGAACGCAGGGAGGAGAGGTTCGGGGCCGAGCAAGTGTTGCCAGAGGTCTGCCTTGCCGACGATAATCGCAAATGGAAGTTTCATTTTTTCTCCCAGCGGCGTATTCATGTGCATACGAAGCTGGAGTTCCACTTCTGAAAGGATGGAGGATTGGGGGACTTCCTGCAGAACTGTCTGTCTTGCGTCCGATTCAGCCAACAAGCGGCAGAATGCTTCGTCTGCACACGGATCGTACATAAACATGCAGGCAGAGGGAGATTGAAGCATCGTAGCACGGCAGGAAGCTGCTGCTTCATTTCCCGGCTGGAACGTGTTGCCCGCACAATCGTACAGAACGAGGGAGTGGTTTTGGGTCTGCTTGTTGATATTGAAAATAAGAGGGCGGGGAGCGTCTTGGAACTCTCCGTTGCGCCATATTCTGTTGTAAAATTTGCCGTTGGGGCGCGTACTGCTCACATAGGCCTGATGAGTTGTTTTGGCAGTAAATACTTGGCGCATCATGTGAGTAAGGGCAGAGTTACCCGACGGAGCTGCATCTCGGAACGAGATGTTGAACATGCGGGGGAGTTCTGACTCCAACTCATGAATGAGGCTCAGCAAATAATATGTCTTTCCTGAGCCGGGACTCCCTACCAAAGGCACGATATGCTGGGTCGTTTGTTTGAAAAACGGCGGCAAATGCATATGGCATGCAGGGCAGGCGGTTTCAGGGCAAGCCGCCCCGCTTTCATCCAGGGGAATGCCGCGTGCATTGAATGAGGTTGGCAAAAAGCGCAGCATGGCATTGTGCCCCAATATGCTGTCACCGCGCAAATCATGATGTGCTGCGATTGCAAGCATCTCAGATACCGCGAATTTGTGCTGGCAATGCGGGCATATAAGTTCCGGCTCCGACTCACCGGATTTCAAGGGTTCTGTTTGTGCCGGAGAAATCGTTTTTTGTTCTGCTACAGCTTGCTGTGTTGCCGGTACAGAGGAGCGAGGAATCGGCAACATATCTTCCGGCGCAAATTTTGCCACCTCTCGAATATCGCGAAGGTAGAATGCTTGACCAACCAAACCGGGAAAAGTAGCCAGCAGCGGGGACTCCGGCCTGTCGGGCATATCTGCCAAATCCTCCAGAGCAAAGGGGCCGGACCATTCTGCAGCGGCTTTATTGTAAATGTACCAGTTGGTTGGATCAAAAGGAGAGAAATCAGGGCGTTGTTCTTCATCGCCAAACCAAAGGAGGAAGCACCCTTGCCCCAATACCATCAAATGCAGGGTATTGATAGCAATATCACAATCTGTGTTGCACATTTTCCCGTTGAGAGAATAGGAATGTATGTGGCCGTTGGGATAAAATCGGCATTTGTTGCCACGGAGTGCAAAAGCACCACCACGAGCCTCACTCATATGCAACCTAAATGTATTCTGGGGAGCTGCCCCCATGGTCATGAAATCACAGTCGGAAGCCCTCAGTTTACCCAGACAGCAATCGTAGATGAAAAGTTTATTGTTGAGGACTGTTTCCATGCACCCTACTTATACCACAATGGGGGACTCATGTGAAGCTCAAAGTCTGCCAGGGCAAACGCATTAGGATTATGACACATTTGCATGATTTCAAATTTCAGATTTCAAATTTATAATTTATTGAAGATAGCTGACTTGCGTCAGATGTAAAGCGAACCGATATCGACACTTTGGCCTCGCCCCGCCTTCAAGGCGGGGGCAGCAAGCGCAGATGCACCCACCCATTTTCTTGCGCGACAGCGCCCTTTTTTCAATGTGAAATTTGAAATATGAATTTTGCAATTTAAATTCAAGCACTAGCAGCTATTTAAGTCAGATCTCGCCTTCATGCGTTTGCCCTGCAAAGTCTGCGTTATAAGCAGCGTCTGTACTGCATTTTCACCCTGTGGGGCATGTTGTACATTGCTTAGTCTTGAAAGAAGATGATTCATGTGGTAGAATCCTCCCCATGCAAACCGCCCACACCAAGGAGGAACTTCGCGGATTATTGGCGTCTATGCGTGGTCGCCGCATCGTTTTTGTGCCCACCATGGGTGCACTTCATGCGGGGCATGCCTCGTTGTTGCACCAGGCCAGAGCCCTTGCAGGAGAGCAGGGAATCGTTGTATCGAGCATCTTTCTTAATCCCGTGCAATTTGATAATGCGGGGGATTTGTCCACATACCCGCAAACACCGGATGCAGATTTGACTCTGTGCAAAGAATGTGGTGTCGATGTGGTGTTTATGCCAACTCCTGATGTCATGTACTGCGCAGACCGCTCCATGGTGATGGAGGAGAACCATCTTTCGACCGTGCTGTGCGGAGCAAGCCGCCCCGGTCATTTTGCCGGAGTGTGTCTGGTGGTGTGCAAATTGTTTAACCTTGTGCAGCCGACAGATGCCATCTTTGGCAAAAAAGATTACCAGCAGCTGGCTATTTTGCGCCGCATGGTGAGAGATTTGGACATTCCGGTGGTGTTACATGGTGCGGAAATCGTGCGAGAGGAAGATGGATTGGCACTTTCCAGCCGCAATGTCCGGTTGCTCCCGCAGCATCGAGCTGCTGCGCCGCAAATCTACGGAGCATTACGCACCGCTGCAAGAGATTATGCCGCAGGTGCTTCTGCGGAGGAGGTGCGAGCATCCGTAATCGACACGCTGTCAGCCATTGATGGAGTGCGCATTGATTATGCAGAGCTGGTAGATGCCGAAACCCTGCATGCGCCCGCGTGCGATCATCGCATGGCTCTGCTGGCAGTAGCTGCTTGGTTTGGCGATGTGAGACTTATTGATAACATAGAACTTGTGCGAGCATGATTACCGCTTCCAACCTTCACCGCAGCTATAGCATCGGCCACAATACCATTGAGGTTCTGCACGGCCTTGACTTGCATATCAACAAAGGGGAAAAAGTGTTTCTTTGCGGCCCCAGCGGCGCAGGCAAAACAACACTCATGTACACCTTGGCAGGCTTAGAGCAGCCCCAGCAGGGCAAGGTGCTCATTGATGGCACCGATATCTACGCCCTCAATCTCAAAAAACGAGCCCTTTTCCGCAACAAGACGATGGGCTTCATCTTCCAGAACTACATGCTCATGCCGGAGCTGACGGCGCTGGAGAATGCCTCTCTCGCCACGGCTGTGGCCGGGCGAGAGGCAACGGAGCAAGTCATCGCCCTCTTGGAGCGCGTGGGATTGGGTAATCGTTTGCACCATCTTCCCAATGAACTTTCCGGTGGTGAGCAACAGCGCGTGGCAATTGCACGAGCCCTGGCTCATAACCCCGCTATCATCTTTGCAGACGAACCAACCGGCAACTTGGATTCCCGCAATGGCGGGCAGATTTTGGATTTGCTGTTCAGTCTTGCAGAAGAAGGTGGAAAAACACTTGTAACGGTAACACACGATGCTTCTATTGCAGCTCGCGGTGACAGAACGCTCATCATCCGCGATGGCGTGGTTGCCAATGCTTAATGATTTTCAGAAAAATAAAAATGCACCGCAGCATGATGCTGCGGTGCTTTTATTCTGCGAAATGCAAAAAACATTTAGTCGCGGATAATGTAATCTGCCTTGCGTGGTTTAGGCTCCATGGTTCCCCCTTCGGCCTCGTAGCCTAATATGCAGATTCCCATACCCTCGTACTCATCGCCCAGGCCCCACTTTGTTTTGTAGGGTGCTCCCTCCGGCAGTTCAAACATTTCCTTGGCGCGGTTAATCCAGCAAGAAGCAACTCCGCAGGCATGTGCAGCCAGCATGAGTGTACCCATCACCAATGCGGCATCCTGGTGGCCGGTTTTCCATGTCTTGTCTGCAAACACGATAACGGCTGTGGGAGCCCCATACATGGGATCATGCTTGGCATCCATGATACGGGCATTGAGTGTGGATAGTTCGGCCATGACCTCCGGGTCTTGTACTACGACCATCTTGGGAGATTGCTTGCCATGCCCCGTGGGTGTATAGGTTGCAGCCTCCAGGATGGTGTTAAGAGTGGCTTCGTCCACCTGCTGAGATGTGTACTTCCGGCAGCTGCGACGCGTCTTGATATCAGAAATGGTTTCCTTCATAGCTTTGTGATTTTACCTGAATGTCTGAGTTAAGTCAATGAAATGAACGATAACAATTGCCCTCATGTCCAGGGAGAGGCAAGATAGGCTGCATCAATAGCTGCGGCCAGTTTAGCGTGCACAGATGCCACATCGTCCACGTGCATCATACCACAAGGTTGGGTTTCTCCTCTACCGGCAGGCTGCGTGTAATCAAAAATAATGCTCCCGCTACCATCCGGGTCGGTTTCCACCTTTTGTACCATGCCAAGCATGAGTGGCCATTCCTGAATCAGCACACCGGCCTGCAATTGCAACACTCGCTTATTGGTAAGCACGTAGATGCAGTCGGACGGCGCTGCATTATGAGTTTCCGGTGCGGAGGTAGAGCAAAACGCCCGCAGACGCTGTATGAACCCGCCGGTTTTCTTTATCTGCAAAGGCAGACCGGCGTCAAATGCTCGTCCTTGCCACAAAATGTCCTCATCCGGGCGCAGAGCTGCTTTTACTTGTGGATTATCTTCCGGTTTCATGTGGGTAACTTTATTGCACAGATATTCACTTTCCCAGCCCCAGTAAGCAACCGAGTATAAATGGCAGTTTCGCGATTCCTTTTTCAGGGCGCAGAATTTCCGCTTTGGGATAAGCGGAAGCTACCTTCTTATCGGGGTTTACCAGCACAGCTCTATCGCAAATGCTGAGCATAGGGAGGTCTGCACAGCTGTCTGTATAGCCGATATCAGCTTTTTCTATCCCCATCTTATGCAAGCGTATTACTTTGTTGCCGCCCTTGTTGTTGCCGGGGAAATCAACATGGGGGAAAAAAGGGACCCGTTCATGGAGTTCAACCGGCGTGCCGATAGTATAGGTGAACCCCAGCTTTTCCCCTACGAGGCGGGTCCACCAGTCAGGTGAGGCAGAGCAGAGAATCGTTGTATCCCCCCGGAGGCAATGCTGGGCAATTTTATCACGCAGCAGCGGGTAGATAGCCGGCAAAATCTCCTCATCCACAAACTGTCGGCACTCATCTTCCAAGGTTTCACGCTTCAGCCCCCACGCATAGGAGAGAAAGATACGCTTCATCTGCTCTGTGTTGAGAATATGCAGCGCACGGAGAATCCCGCATGGTAGCACCAACAGCAGATACAAGCGTCTCCAACCATAACGACTCAGAATCCGGCGGGCAAAGCGGAGTTGAGAATCCCCGGCAAAGAGTGTGCCGTCCATGTCAAACAATGCTATCATCGGCCGAAAAGATATTTATTGCGCAGCTTCCATATAATCATGATTATAGCACCCATGATGATGCCGCCCAAGTGGCCGGCCTCACCACCGGCGTTGCTCAGGTTGAAGATGATGGTGAAACTTGCAATGCCGATAATCCACAGCGCAAAGGTTCGTAATTTGAGCGTGACAGGAGGGAATAATAGGGAGATTTTAACATCCGGGTACAAAAAAGTCGCAGCAACCATCACGCCGTATATGGCGGCGCTCGCTCCTACCATCGGTATCATCTGCCAAGGCATCACAAAGCCATCAAACCCAACATACTGAGCCAATTCATTGACTACGGCAATCGTCTCAGGGTTAGTGGGCAGGGATGCATAAAGTTCCATGCTGGCAAGAAGTGAAGAGAATAGAGCCCCGGCCACACCGCATGTCAGATAATAGGCCAAGAATTTGCGGCTGCCCATAATCTCCTCAATAGCCGGACCAAAAAAGTACAGAGCCCACATGTTGAAGAGGATATGCCCCAAATTGGCATGCACGAATTGGTAGCTGATGATTCGCCAGAGCTGCCCCTCCATAAAGCAAGTGAACCATGAATATGAACCGAAGATAAAAAAGGCAGATTCTTTCTGCTCTGCCCAGGGAATAGGCAAAGATAGCATGGAGGGTTTCTGCACCATCATTCCAACCAAAAAGACGGCGATATTGATGATGATGAGTGATGTTGTAACGCTGATGGAACGCTGATTCATGGCAAGAATGAAGGAATGTTAGCGGTGAGACTCCATGAAGGGAGCAGCTGTTCAACTTTCGCTTCGGGAAGCCCCCATGCGATTAGCTATACCATCTATTTCTTCTTTCGTGAGTACGTGCTCCAGCATACATGCGGCCTCTCCGGCGCGTTCCGGCTGCAACCCGGCCACTTCTGTCATGAATCGGTACAACATGCGGTGAGCGCTGATGACTCCCTCTGCGTAGCGAGCTCCTTTCTCCGTCAGCTGAATGGGGCTGTATTGCCGATACTCAATCATACCGAGCCCGGCCAAACGCCGCATTGCGGCAGTAACGCTGGGCTTTTTGACTCCCATCATTTCAGCAATGTCGCTCACCTGTGCACACCCATTCTTGTGACACAAGTGCCCAATCGTTTCCAGATAATCTTCTGCGCTGCGGCTCAATTTGTTTGGGGTATCACTCATGCTTTTTTGCGGAGGGTTGCCACGCATTCCAAATGCTTGGTCTGGGGGAATAAGTCGAAAGGTTGAACCTCTATCACCTCATATCCGGCCTTGTCGAACTCTGCCAAGTCACGGATTTGTGTGGCGGGGTTGCAGGACACATATACCACGCGTTCGGGGCCAAAAGCGAAGAGTTGGTTCAGGAAAGCCATGTCACAGCCCTTGCGTGGTGGATCAATGACCACCGCACTCTCAGCAGCGGGGAAATCCACCTGCTCAAATATGGCTTCTGCACTGGCCGCCAGGAAAGATGCATGGGTAATGTTATTACTGCGGGCATTAGCTCGCGCCCAATCGGCACTCGTTTCACTTACCTCTACACCCAATACCTTCTCAAAATGTGAGGCCAGCGTGAGAGCAAACAAGCCGCTTCCACAATAAGCGTCTACCAAATACTTGGCACCGCCTGCACAGGCTTGACGAGCCACATAATCAGTAAATGCGGGCAGGATATAGGGGTTGTTTTGGAAGAAATCGCCCGCAAGGAAATTGAATGTCAAGTCTCCTACCTTTTCCGTGCAGACTGCATTGTTGTTGGTGATGACGCTACCTTCGCTCACACGCATCAGGAGCGTAGCCCCGCGCTTGTACTGGCCGGCAGCCTGCTGCACAGCCTTGCGTAAAGCCGGCAGAGCTGCGTTGATGGGAGTCATGGCTATGGGACATTGCTTCACATCGCAAATTTCACTACGAGAACCGGCTCGCAGGAAACCTATGCTACCCATGCGGGCATCTTTCGGTTTTTGAAAATGAGGTGTGATTTTGGAGCGGTAATTGTATGTCACAGGTGAGGCAATGGCCGGTTTCACCGGCAGTTCCAATCCTGCCTGCAAACGCAGCAAATCAGCTACTTGTGCGGTTTTCCATTCCAACTGAGCGGCGTATTCCAAATGCTGGTATTGGCAGCCGCCACAATAACCAAAAACAGGACATTGTGGCTGCACTCGCCGGGGAGAGGCTTCAAGCACCTCAACCAAATCTGCCATAGAGCAGTTTTTATCGTTGCGGTAAATGCGGGCACGTACTTTCTCGCCGGGCAGGGTATAGGGAACAAAGACAACCCAATTATTGATGCGACCTACGCCATCGCCCATGTTGGAAAGATTATCTATGACAAGCTCCACCTCCTCATGATAAGCAAAGGGGGTGGGTACAAATTTGCGTGGGGGTGTATCCATATCACTAGTTATTACCATCTCCCGTCAGTTTTCCGTTGATATCCATCGGCAGCTTGGTGGGGAGAGCGGGAGAACGAAAACCATGCTGCTCGACTCGATTCGGTCGCGGTGGACGCGCATTTCCGGAACTGACAGCTTCTTCCGGCGGGGCATATTGTCCCATGCGCAGAGCATTGCGTCCGGGTATGCCGGCAGCATTGGGCTCAGCTTCATCCAATACATCTTCATTACCAACAGGCCGGGGCAATACGTCCAGGCTTTCACTCTCCTCAATATCCGTCTCAGAGAGCATTTGTTCAGCAGCTGCCTGTTGTTCTTCAGAAGGCGTTACATCTTCACCGCCGGAAGGCTGTTCATCTACATTACTCTTATTTGTTGTATCCCCGTTTTTTTTACCTCCCTTTTCACCGTTTTGGGGCTGCGCACTATCGGGAGCAACATCACACGCATCCGGATTCGGAAACTCCGAGGGAGATGAACAAGACACCACCGCCATACCTACGGCAACGGCTATCATGAACCGGGAAATCTTCATGCCCCGCATGTTAGCACTCTTACCCTTTGGATGCAAGCTTAAAACGTTTTCTCGCAGGATATGAAAAAAGGCCCTTACGAGAAATGACAATAAGATTGTATTTGCGCTACTTGCTTCGCGCTTGCAATCAAGAGCGTGATTTGGTAGAATCACCGCGCTATGAAGGCTTCTTTCACCCGGTGAGAGAGTGCGTCAAAAACATCATGATTGCCTGATTATGGCTTCGGAATCCAAACTCAACACGCAGGGGCGCCCCATCATTCTGATAGGGCTGATGGGGTGTGGCAAGACAACGGTTGGTAAGGAGCTGAGCAAACAGACCGGCATGCCCTTGCTGGATATGGATTCTGTGATTGAAGAACAAATAGGTAAACCGATTGCAGATATTTTCCGCGATGAGGGGGAGGCTCATTTCCGTGCATTGGAAACAGCGCTGCTGCGTTATCTGGAAAGTGAGGAAGGCTGCAACATCTGCCGCAATTCCATTATCTCCACCGGTGGTGGTGTCGTATTGCGACCCGAAAATCGTGAGATATTGCGACGGCTGGGATTCACGGTGTGGCTGAGCGTGGATGTTGATATCCTCATCAGCCGCACGATGCGTAATAACAACCGCCCACTTCTGCGCCGACCCGATAGGGAAGAAGTGCTCAATCAACTTCTGATTCAGCGCAGCCCCATGTATGCCGAAACTGCTCATCTGAAACTTGATAGCTCAGATTTGGATATTCCCGCCGTGGTACGAGAAGTATACAAATCTGCCCAAGCCTTTTTCTCTGCCTGATTGATAAAAAACACCCCGTTTTTGAGGGAGTGTTTTTGCTTAAGTCAGCCGACTGTCCGGAGGGATCAGATGACCAGCCCCCTCAACAATAGCTCTGCATTATTCTGCGTGCGGGCAATATTCTTAAGGAGCGCTTCCAGTGCCTCCCATCCCGGCAGAGTTGCCAACTGGCGCCGCAACTGTAGGATGCGGGTCATTTCATCCGGGTGATACAAGCGGTCATCATTGCGGGTGCCGCTCTGGGGAATAGAAATGGCGGGATAAATACGGCGTTCGGATAATTCGCGATCAAGGCGAATCTCCATGTTGCCCGTCCCCTTAAACTCCTCGAAGATGATTTCATCCATGCGGGATTCGGTATCCACTAGGCAAGTAGCTACAATGGTGAGACTACCCCCTTCTTCCACGTTTCTGGCGGCTCCGAAGAATTTGCGAGGTTTTTCCAAAGCATTGGATCCCAAGCCGCCGGACATCACGCGGCCACCTACTTGGTTGGCGTTGTAACCACGCGCCAAGCGAGTGAGTGAATCGAGCATGATGATGACATTTTTTCCTTGCTCTACCAAGCGACGCGCGCGCTCCAGCACCATATCGCTCAACTGGGCATGGCGGCGGGACGGCTCATCGAAAGTGGATGCATACACCGGCACATCTACTGTTTCCTCAAAATCAGTCACTTCCTCGGGGCGTTCATCCAGCAGCAAAATCAGAAGTTCCGCATCCGGATAATTGGAGCGAATGCAACGAGCCATCGTCTTCAATAATACAGTCTTGCCTCCGCGGGGCGGAGCCACGACCAAAGCTCGCTGCCCCATTCCCAGCGGCGTTATGAGATCCAGCACGCGCATGGCCGGGGATTTAATATCTGCATTCTCCAAAATCAGGCGCTCGCGGGGAAAAAGAGGAGTCAGTTTATCAAACTCCTTTCTCTGCACAAAATCAGCAGCCGGTTCGCCTTCGATTTCCAGCACCTCGGCTGCCCCCAAGTAGCGCTCAGCGCGGCCTTTTTCTGGACGTAATGCAACCTTGATATGATTGCCGGGACGCAACTCGTAGCGACGAATCAAGTCCGAAGAAATATAAATATCGTCCGCGCCGGGACGGAAGCTGCGAGCAGAATCTCTGAGGAGCGAATATGAATCTTTACCTATCTCCAGCACCCCTTCCACATGGACTTGGCTTCCCTCGGCAAGATATCCTCGAGCCATTTCAGCAACCAACTCTGCGCGTGTCAAGTTCCCCGTGCTATGACGAGAAAGCGCGGTAGCCCGCTTTTGCAGTTCATTGAGGGGCAAGGCTCGCAATTCATTCAGACAAACGACAACGGAGCGAGCATGCATCGCCTTAGCTTCCTTTGCCAGCTCTGCATCGTAGAACATTTGCACTTGTTGGTGCAGCTGGTCGAGTGTGCTTTCGTTCCAAAACACGACATCAGCCCGGTCTATTTTCTCCTGCGTCGGCAGTTGTGCAGCCATCATCGCCTCGGCTTCGGGGCGGGAGAACCCATTGCGCACAGCCATGCGTGCTATCTGCGTTTCGGCAGATGCCGCCACAACACAAACTTTATCTGCGCCGAACTCAACGGGGCTCTCGAAGTACAGCGGGATATCCACCAAGAATGTATGCACATTGTTGCGGCGTCGCGCGTCAGCTTGGGCGGCCAAGCACATTTGCGCCAATTTCGGGTGCGTCAATTCTTCTAAACGTTGGCGCCCGGTTACATCATTTTGGACAATAGAGCGCAGGTAATCCTTGTTGACAGCACCTTGTTCATCCAATGCTTCTGCCCCGAATGCAGCTACTAAATCCCGGGAAAGACGACCGTTTCTCTGCAATTCTGCCACAGCATTATCGCAGTCAAACAGTTCCACGCCATTGCCTCCCATTTCTGCAAGCA
Source organism: Akkermansia sp. (assembly GCA_017435505.1). GTDB lineage: Bacteria > Verrucomicrobiota > Verrucomicrobiia > Verrucomicrobiales > Akkermansiaceae > Akkermansia. The sequence continues at coordinate 12,608 of JAFSEZ010000034.1, read as the reverse complement.
TCTGCACCACGGTAGATTTCCCGCTTGCTATGCCTCCTGTCACAACGATTACCTTCACGAGCAAGATTCTACCACGATATCCCGTTTGTATCAAGCGGAAAGCGTGTCCGTTTCATCATCTCAACGCCGAAGAAGCGAGCGCGTCATTCAGCCATGTTGCAAGTAAAGTCAGCGTAGGAGCTGCAAGAGTTGCACGGGTGCCGGGGATGGAGTGATTTTTATACGCTGCCCACAGCCTTGAATACGCAAATAGTAGCACCCTTTGCGGGGTAAATTCAGGATTGCAGCACGGCGCATATCATCACGAGTAGTTGGCAGTGGCGCGGTGTCGATATGTGCTCCTTGTTCATCCTCTATGGTAAGGAGCTGCATCTCATCATGGCGGGGGTAAATATCAACCATCAATCGTTGGCAATCAGGCGGCAACCCGGCTTTTTCGTACCACGATCGAGAGAGCTCCAAGTAGCGTTTCGTCACATCTTCAGCTGCAACGCGGCTCTCAATATTCCAAACTGTAGGGAAAAATCCACCTTTCCCTTGGGGGTAAGCCGCCAAAATACGCTGATGGGGGATACTCGGATTAATCATCCCTATGTACTCCATAACCCATGGTGTATTAAAATCTTTTTCATTGAACTCCACCATTTTCCATTCTCCATCACACCAAGCCTCACACCATGTGTGATTACCGCGTATATGCCCCCATGAGCCAATACCCACAGCGCGAGCCGGGATACCAATGGAACGCAAGGCACATACCAACAAGATGCTTTGCCCCGTGCACGACACTTTTTTTTCACGCAGCGCCTCCAGCGGATTCATGAGCGGATGACGTCGTTCGAGAGAATAATACACACCCGTTGCCTGCGTCATCTGAGACGAAACCACCAGCGCAGCCTCACTTGCAGTACGGCAATCCCTGACAAGGGGGCGGAAAATAGCCTCCAGAGCAGGGCGCCAGTTGCAGGGCGTTTCATCCAGCACACAATCCGGGTACAAAGCCGCTTGCTCAATTTCTTTCGGCGCTGTGCCACTCCACGGGAATTGAGCAAGAGCAACCGAAACAAAAAGCAGCAGAACTGTCAGCACATGCTTCATTCGACCTCGCCGTATAGGGTGAATCCGGTACATTCGTTTATGCGCACCGGCACAATGCTGCCAACCTCTGCCGTGCCGCCTTCAATAATGACCGGCTTATTCTGTGAAGTACGCCCCTGTAAACGACTTTCGTTGTTTTTGCTGGGACCCTCCACCAAAATACTTTGCAGCGTCCCGACCAAGGCTTGGTTACGAGCGATGGCAATGCGGTTTACCGTTTCCAGCAGGTCATGATTGCGCTCCTCTTTTACACGCAGACAAATCTGGTTATCCATTGCAGCTGCCACCGTATCGCGCCGTGGCGAATACTGGAAAATAAAGGCATTGTCGAACTGTATGCGCTCCACCGCCGCTTTTGTTTGTTGGTAATCCTCATCCGTTTCCCCCGGAAAGCCCACAATGATATCTGTCGTGATAGCCAAATCCGGGCGAGCTTCTCGCATCGCCTCACACAAGCGCAGGTATTTCTCATTTTTGTATGGGCGGCGCATCAACTGAAGAATGCGGTCGCTGCCGCTCTGCATGGGGAAATGAATGTGACTGCAGAGCTTTGGCAGGTATGTGTAAGCATTCACCAAATCCTCACGAAATCCAATAGGATGCGGGCTGGTGAAACGGATGCGCTCCAGGCCATCCAAATCGTTAAGCTGCTCAAGCAGGCGCACAAAGGCAGAGCGGCCATTGATAATAGGCTCCTCGCGGCCATATCGATTCACAATTTGCCCCAAGAGCGTCACCTCCTTCACGCCGCGTGCCACAAGCTCGCGTGCTTCTTGCAAAATATCCTCAGCTGGTCGGCTGCATTCACTACCTCTTGTACTGGGTACAATGCAGTAGGAACAGCGCATCTCACACCCCTGCATGATAGAAATATAAGCCGTGCAATTCCCGGAAGGTGGGAGATGATCCCGAATAGCATTCTGAAACCCATCTTCCTGCTGAGTGCGGCAAATGTGCGCGCCCTTGCGGAAGGGCTCCGAAATATTTTGTCCCAAGCGGCTGCGCAAAAGGCGATTGCACACTTCATACACATGGTGATATTGCTGCGTACCTGTCACCACGTCAAGGCGCGGCACTTCGCGGAAAAGACCGGCGGCGCGGCTCTGGCTCATACACCCCATAAAACCATACACCACCCAAGGCTTTGCCGTGGGTCGCGAGCAAAGCAACCCCATCTTACCCAGCGCTTTCAATTCGGCTTTCTCTCGCACCGAGCATGTATTAATAAGAATAACATCGGCTTCTGCCTCATCTTTCGTGAGCTCATAGCCCCCGGCCAGAAACATGCTGGCCACTTGTTCGGAGTCTCGCTCATTCATCTGGCAACCATATGTCTTGATAAGTACGCTGGGCATAGGATTTCTTTCTGTCAATGCGTTCTGTTGTGCTTGCAGCAGAGTAACAGCTGGCGAATCTTCTTGCAAGCTTTATTACTATCTGTATGCCGAAAGTAGCCCGTTTACTCTGCCCGGTGAACCTCCTCATAACAGCATGGTTCATATAAAGCGCACATTGGTTTAATGGGGGAGACGCGAAAACACGCAGCAACACATGCAAAAACCCCGTAAGTGTTTAACTTACGGGGTTTAAGGCCGGACAGGGAGGGATTCGAACCCTCGGTACGCTTTTGACGTACACACGATTTCCAATCGTGCTCTTTCGACCACTCAGACACCTGCCCAAGTTGCTCTCCGAAGTCCCGTTGGGGACGGGGTGCGGGGGAAATATACGCTATTGCTACTGCTTTTGCAAGCTAAATTTTAAAAAATGCGTAATTTTTCCGAAATAACGAGGTTATTTGCCGATTTTCTCGGGAGAGAAGGGTGCTGCAGGAAGGTTGTGCTCGTTCACAAGGTTGGGTGTAAGAAAAGTGGCCCATGCGTAGCGCGCAGCCACGGGGGAAGGTACCTGAGGAGATGTAAGAATGATTTGTGAGCCCGATATGGTTGCTTCTGCGGGGTGGTATTTACCATCTTTGCCGGCCAGTTCAAAATGGCGGGGGGGCTGGGCATCTGTTGTTTTAAGTTCAGCAGCATGCTCAAAACTAAGCACAACACGACCATCCTCTATGGCCACATTCTTAACACGGGGACCGGAGGCGGGGGTGTCTTTGCCATACACTTGGGCTGCAGCAAGATTGGCCAAGCGCTCACCGACTTCCAGTTTGCGGGGGGGATGCACATCGCTGTTGGTGGAGCCTAAATCTGTGGTGACGATGTAGTCTACACCTTGAAGTTTATCTGCAACATGTGTCTGCACGTGGCGAAACTCCGGCCAGTATGCACGCAGGGGGGTGTTGTCTTTGATGCGGGGCAGCTGAACCATGAGGAAGGGGAGATCGGGGGCTTTCCATTCAGCTCGCCACCCTGTGATGAGATCTTGCAGCAAATTCGCATTTTGCTGCATATCCTGAATTTCGGCATCGGATTCACCTTGGTACCAAATGACGCCGGCGATGGGGAAGTTTTCCCATGGTTGGATGCCTGTTTTATAAAGGTAAGTGGGCTGGTAGGGATGGGGGGCTCTTATATCACCTTTGTTGTTGAAAGCGGCGCGCCCACGCACCCAAGCAGACATGTATTTACTCTCAAGCCATTTGGGCGTGAGGCAGGAACGATATTTCTTGCTTGCTACTTTGGTGGGCATCCATGCCATCATCTCAGATCCCCCCAAGGAGGAGTGTATGATACCTACCGGCACACCGAGTATTTCCTGCAATTTGCGCCCAAAGTAGAAGCCCACGGCAGACATGCGAGGTGCGCTGTTGGGTGAACTGACGGCCCATGACCCCACGTACATCTCACCATTTTTGAGCATTTGCTTCTCCTTGTCGGTATAGGGGCGGGGGGATGTATGAATCTGGGGTTCGTTGTGGTAGAAGCTCAGCTGAGGATGATTTGCCGAGGCAATGGCATTGCGGTCACCGGTTTGGTTGAGACGCCAGAGCATGTTCGACTGCCCGGAGGCCAGCCACACTTCACCCACGCGCACGTTGTCGAGGGTCAAGCTATCGCTGTCTCCTTGGGTGATAATCATCGTCCGGCTCTCGGCAGAGGCCGCCATGGGCTGCAGTTTGGCACGCCAAAGTTTGCCTTTTATTTCAGCCTTAACATTTTGCCCGGCAAATTGCACCGTGACAGATTTGGAGCCACCTGTCACGGTGCCGGTAATGGGAATGATTTGCCCCTGCTGCAACACCATGCCGGAGCCGAAAATGCTGTCTACTGTGATTTCGGCGGCAAGATGGCCAATCCCGAGCAGTATGATTGCAATTGTTTTCGCTATTTTCATGGGCTTTGCAGTGTGAGCAGGAGGTGAGGAGTAATATTGCTTACATGCCTACGATTTCGTAGCCACCGTCCACGTAGAGAACCTGGCCGGTCATGCTGGCAGCACCATCGCTGGCAAGGTAGGTAGCTGTAGCACCGAGTTCTTCGAGTGTGCAAGAACGCTGCAACGGGCTCTTTTCTTCATACACCTTGAACATACCGGTGAAGCCGGACACGCCACGGGCTGCAAGTGTTTGCACGGGGCCGGCAGAGATGCAGTTGACGCGGATGGGAGCCTCGCGTCGTCCGAGATCGAACGCCAAGTACTTGCAACAGGTTTCCAAGGCGGCCTTGGATACGGCCATGAGGTTGTAGTTGGGTACAACTTTCTGGCTGGCGTAGTACGTGAGAGCCGTGATTGAGCCACCATTGGTCATCAGCGGGGCAACAGCACGTGAAAGAGCGATGAGAGAGTACGCTGACACCTGCAATGAGATGTTCCATGCATCGCGCGGGATGTCAGAGAAGTGGCCTTCCAGTGTGCCGGGAGCCTTGGGTGCGAAAGCGATGGCATGCAGGAGCATATCCACGCGATCTGTGTGCCGGGATACAAAGCTGAAGAAGTCCTCAATGGACTGGTCATCCGTCACATCAAGGTTGCAGACAGGTGTATCCTCTCCGAACGTTTCTTTTACCAGCTTGATCACTCCATCCTTGAGGCGCTCGCCCTGGTAGTTGAAGATAAGCTTGGCTCCGGCTTCGTGCCAAGCCTTGGCAATACCGAATGCAATGCTGCGCTTGTTGGCTACGCCGGTCACAATGCCGACTTTTCCTTCTAAGGGTTTGGTAATAGACATAATGTGTAGTTATAGGTAAGGGTTAAGGGGGTATATCAGAGGGTAGGGAACTCCTGAGCGATGATGCGTGCATAGGTCATAGACATACGCACGCCCATGGATTCCATGTATTCGATGCGCTGGCGAATGGCCTCGGGGCTAATGTTGGGGTCATCCACCACGTATTTGAGTCGGTAGTATACCAGACCTCCATCCATATCAAGAAGAAGCTGACCTTCCGGCAAATTAGCATTGAGCGTGAGCAAAAGCATGCTCATTTCCTGCCGATCTTCCTTGGCTATGCGGGAACAGAAGTGCACATCAAACACCAAGCTGCAAGGCTCATGCAGTTCGGTAAACATGAAAGTGCAGGGCATGCCCGTGGTATCTACGGGAAGATATGCAAGCCCGATTTTTTCGCTATCATCACCCATTGTTACCCATTGATAATCCTCACCACGAGAGATGAGATGCTGGCGAACTTGAGCCAGTAAGTTTGGTTGTGTAGACATGTCAGAAAAGTTTGTTGTGTTAAACGCGGAATCGCTCAGCCCGCCTGTCTTGTTCGTATACTAGCACGAGAGCTGGAGTCTAGTCAAGCTTTAGTGTATGTATAGGGTGCATTATTTTTCCTGCGCCCCATAGTATGCCGCGACCAACTTTTCTACCAGGAGTCCGAGTGTGGTCAATTCTTCAGCGTTAAACACCTCAGAGTGCTTTTCTATTTCCATGGCGATGTGCTTGCGCGTACTTTCGATGAACTCTGCGCCATCTGCGGAGAGGCGGATACACACAGCACGGCGGTCTTCCGGGTTGGGTGTACGCTCCAAGAAGCCCTTGTTGACCATGTTCTCCACCAAGAGTGAGGTGGCGGGGACAGTCATTTGTAAATTTTGTGCCAATGTTTTCAGAGCAATGCCCTTGGGGGTGTTGCGTGTAAGGATTTCAACATTGACGAGAGCTCCGGCCTGTCTCATCGTGAGGCCCATTACTCGTTTTTGCTGCGTTTGGGGAGTCTTCTTCAAGCTATCTCGACGAATATCATCCATCAGTTGAAACAGAGTGAAGAAAATGCTGCTGCTTGCGGAGTTGTGTGCTGTGCTCATGCTAGGTTTATGATAACCAAGTGCGAATAATTGTCCAGCAAAATAATTCAGAATGTAGAATTATTATGCAAATTCCCTTTATGCTTGCTTCCTCGGATGGATGGTGGTAGAGTGAGGCCATGCAACACGAGAGCCCGCCACGCGCATGGGTAGATGTCGATTTGGAAGCCATTGCGCACAATCTGGATATTGCCCGTCAAGCCTTGCCGGACACCCAGCTGATGCCGGTGGTAAAGGCGGGTGCGTATGGTCATGGTCTGGAGCCGGTGGCACGCCGCTTGGATAATGATGGCATAGCATTTTTTGGAGTTGCGAATGCCGGGGAAGCCCGCCGCTTGAGCCAGGCGGGGATTCGCACAAAACCGTTCATCTTGGGGCCCAGCTTCCCGGAAGAACGCGAAGAAATCGTGCTCAACAACTGGTGTTGTTCGGTGTCTACTTTGGAAGAAGCTCTGCACTTCCAATCGCTGGCATCGTTATATGATAAAACTTTTCTTGTGCATCTGGCAGTTGATACCGGCATGGGGCGCGAAGGTGTGTTGCCGGCAGAATTGAATGAACTTGCGCACGCTCTCAAACAGATGCCCAACCTGGTGGTAGATGGCGTGATGTCCCATTTTCCTTGCGCTGATGAGGATGTGCCATACACTCAAGATGAAATAGCGCGCTTTTCCGATTATGTGGCAGAATTGCAGCAACACTTCCGCTTAAGATACAGACACATTGCAGCCAGCGCCGGAGAGTTGGGCTATGAAATACCCGTGGCCAATTTGGCAAGACCCGGCCTCATGCTGTATGGTGTAGCCCCCATGGCTTCCATTTACGATGGAGTGCTGCGCCCCACACTCAAACTCAGTTCTCGCGTTTCGCTTATACGCACCCTTCCTGCCGGGCATGGTGTATCCTATGGCCGCACCCATATTACCAGCCGCCCCACACGTGTGGCTACTATCGGTATCGGCTACGCAGACGGTTGGAGTCGCCGTTTATCCGGGAAAGGCGCAGAGCTATACATCAATGGGCACTATTGCCCGATGCTGGGCAGGGTGACAATGGATCAGATTATGGCCGATGTAACGGATGTTCCCTTCATTTCACCCGGCGATGAAGTGGAGCTGATTGGGCCGCACATACCCGTTACCAAAGTAGCAGCACTTGCAGATACCATTGTGTGGGAGATTTTTACAGGCCTTGGACCACGTTTACCCCGCCTGTATCATTGATATCTATTTTACCCCTCAAAAATGGTGGCAAGCAAATCGGCGCAGACGCTCTGCGGCGTGGGTGGGCGTCACATAGTGAAAAATGAGTGGAAGATGTTCTTGGCGAAGTTTCGCGGAAGCGTTGAAATGAATACGCTTGGTGAGGCGGGGTGTCCAAAAATCTGCGTAAAGAACAAATCGAGCCGGTGCCAGAGTACATGCTAAAATTGTGATAGTGCGCGATATCATTTCCTCTACCAAGGTGTGGTCGCTGTAGTCAAGTTCACTCCAGCTTGCAGGCATAGGCAGCAGTCCCAATTCGCCGGTGTGAATCTGCTTGCGACCGCGCCGCAAAGAACAAACCGGAGGTAGCCCCTGCATGAAATAAAGCGTAAGCGTATCATCGCTATTATCTGCCAAAGCATCAGCCGTGTTAAGCAAACGGGCAGGGCATCGGTAGCGAGCTTCAAGGTGCTCAACCATTTGAGCAGGCAGAATGTCTGCCGGTATATCGAGAGAGATTCCAAATAAAGTACTGCGACGAGTAGCTCCATCCAGCCACTCATCCAAACTTTCTGTTCCTAAGTACGCAAACTCGGCACTGTACGTACGCGTTGGACTACCCAGCATATCGCATATCTCCAGCAAGCCGCGAATCAGAGGGCCACGACGTAGTGCTTGAAAGTATGCTCCGTATGAGTATCGCGCATTCAGCCGATATAAACGCACCGGGCGTCCGCCCCCAGATGGAATGAGCCCCGCTTCCTGCGCCTCTCCTCGCTTACACAGTTCCTCCATAGCCTGATTACAACTCACCAAGCTCAATCCCGTATCCTCGGCTAGTTGTGGGCGTGTGGCCTCACCATATTTTTGCAACGAGCGCCGTACTCTCTCCAAAGCAGATTTTTTCATACTTTATAAAGTCGCTTAAGAAAGTTTACCGCATTTTAAGAAAAAAGCAAGAAAAACCATAATTACATGAGTGAAAAAGGATTACAAAGACACCTCTTTGAAAGTCGCGAAATGATTTTTCGGTAAAAACTGGACAAAATATTGAAAAGCAGGTAAACTAAGTGCAACAACACAGAAGAACACACCTATGAAGTACATTTTTGTGACAGGCGGCGTAGTATCCTCACTAGGCAAAGGCTTAGCCGCAGCTTCCATTGGCACCTTGCTTGAGCACTGCGGGTTGGATGTAACCATGCAGAAGTTTGACCCTTATTTGAACATTGATCCCGGCACCATGAGCCCCTACCAGCATGGCGAGGTGTATGTGCTCAACGATGGCGCAGAAACAGACCTGGACTTGGGGCACTACGAGCGCTTTGTTCATTGTCAGCTTTCCCGCCTGAACAACCTGACCAGTGGCAAGGTCTTTGAACATGTACTGGAAAAGGAACGCCGAGGAGATTACTTGGGCAAGACCGTGCAGTACATCCCACACGTGACGGATGAAATCAAGCAGCGTCTCTACGATTTGACAGAAAAGAACAAGGAGTGCGATGTCATCATCACGGAAATCGGCGGCACAGTAGGTGATATTGAAGGGTATCTTTTCTTGGAAGCCCTGCGTCAGTTCGCCTTGGAAGTCGGGCGCCAAAATTGCTGCTTTATCCATGTGACACTGTTGCCCTACATCAAAGCCGCCGGAGAAACCAAGACAAAGCCAACCCAGCAAAGTGTGGCCAAGCTGCGCGAAATCGGCATCCAGCCGGATATCATCGTCTGCCGTACAGAAATGGATAATCTGACAGATGATGAGAAGCGCAAGATTGGTATGTTCTGCAATGTACCCCCGCGCAACGTGGTGGCATTCTGCGATGTTAAGCACTCCATCTATGAATGCCCGATTGATTTGGGGCGCGACCGCGTGGATCGCATCGTGACAGAGGTACTGGGAATCACCGTCCCCAAGCCCAAGATGGATGATTGGCAGAAGTTTGTGGGCCGTGTGATTCACCCCGCCCACAGCGTACGAATTGCCGTAGTGGGCAAGTACATTTCCTTGCAGGATGCCTACAAGTCCATCTACGAAAGCTTCACCCATGCCGGTGCAGCCAACGACTGCCGCGTGGAAATTGTGCGCATAGATGCCGAAGCGCTCGAAAGCAGCACATGCGAGGCCATGATAGGTGATGTAGACGGCATATTGGTACCCGGAGGCTTCGGAGAACGTGGCGTAGAAGGCAAAATTATGGCAGTACAGTATGCCCGCGAAAAGGGGATTCCCTTCTTTGGCATCTGCTTGGGCATGCAGGTGGCTGTCATTGAGTTTGCTCGCAACGTACTGGGGCTCAAAGATGCCAACTCCACCGAATTCGATAAGAACACTTCATCCCCCGTCATCTGCTTGCAGGAAGAACAAAAGCACATCGAAAATATGGGCGCCACCATGCGCTTGGGTGCTTATCCTGCTCATATTACCCCCAACACACTGTGCAGCAAGCTTTATGACGGCAAGGAAACCATCTCCGAACGCCATCGTCACCGCTATGAGTTCAATGCCGATTACCGCGAGGCCTGTGAAAAAGCCGGCATGATTATCTCTGCTGTGAACGACGAACACGGGTTGGTGGAAGTGGTAGAGCTCCCCGGACATCCGTACTTCATTGCCTGTCAGTATCACCCCGAATTCCAGAGCCGGCCGACCACTCCGCACCCGTTGTTCTCCGGTCTGGTGGCAGCGTCTTTGGAATACAAGCAAGCCTGATCGGTTCCACTCTATGTGTTAATCACCATCGGCGGCAGGAATGTACATTCCCCTGCCGCCGATGATTTTATATATAAGTCATGATAGATATAATCGTCATTATTGCGTACTTCTGCGCTATTTTTGGCATTGGGCTCTACGTTGGGCGCAAACAGGAAAGCTTAGAAAGCTACGCACTGGGCAATCGTAACTTGCCCTGGTGGGCTATACTTGCCTCCATTCTCGCAGCCGAAATCAGCGCCGCAACTTTTTTGGGAGCACCGGGCGAGGGCTTTGCTCTGCGAAACTTTACTTACGCCCAGCTGGCAATCGGCACAATTTTAGGGCGAATCATCGTGGGACGCCTCTTCTTGAAGCCTTATTATCAATATAATGTTGTCTCCATTTACGAGTACTTGGAGAAGCGTTTCGGGTTGACAACTCGGCGCTGGGCGAGCGCCACTTTCCTGTTAAGCCGAGTATTGGCCAGTGGTACTCGCTTATTTTTTGCCGGCATACTTTTGGTAATTGCCTACATGATGATAACCGGGCAAGACAGCGCCGGTAAGATAGAGACGGTAGTCATCTACATTGCTGCACTCACCTTTATCACAATCGCCACGGCAGTATATACCACCTTGGGGGGGCTCAAAGCCGTGGTGTGGACAGACGTCTTGCAAGCCTCTATTCTTGCTATCTCTTTAATCACCACCATTGGTGTATTGCTCTTCAGCATCAAAGGCGGAGGCAGTTGGGGTGCTACATGGGATGCCATTTGTTACCACCTTGGCAACAAGGATTACAATCCCTGCCAAATTCACAACTTAAAGCCTTGGGCACTGTTTGACACAGGCATTACGGGGCAGGGGCTCATGGAGGATATACGCAGCATCCTGAGCAGCGAATACACTTTGTGGAGTGCTGTGCTTGGGTCTACCTTTATCACTATGGCCACCCATGGAACCGACCAAGATATGGTACAACGCATGTTAGCTGCGCCGGACAGTAAGAAAGGTGCGCGTGCCGTCATTCTTTCCGGCTTGATGGATATGCCCATCGTGCTCATCTTTGTTTCATGCGGCATGCTCCTCTTCGTGTACTTTGCCCAAAACGGCATCACACCACCCGAAAAACAAATCGAAATCTTCCCTTGGTTCATCATTCATTGCTTGCCATCCGGCGTGCGCGGCTTGCTTGTCGCTGCCTTGCTTGCTACTGCCATGGGCTCACTTTCCACAGCGCTGAACGCTCTTGCTACAACCGCAACAAAGGACTGGTATGTGGACGTATTCCGGCCTCAATCCTCAGCAAAAGAGCAACTTAGTGCAGTTCGTTGGCTTACCGTACTTTTTGCAGCTCTCCTGATTGTGGTGGGAGCAGGCACCGCCTGGCTGACAGTTATGGATCCCACGGTGCGCATTCTTCCCATTGCATTGGGTATTTTTGGCTACACCTATGGCTCGCTCTTGGGTGTGTTCCTGCTGGGCATGTTGACCAAGTGCAGGGGCAATGATACAGGCAATATCCTGGCCATGATTGCCGGATTTATAGCAGTAATAACTCTTGAGCTATTAGGGCGTTACGAGATAATACCCCCCATCGCGTTCCCTTGGCGTGTTACTATCGGCACTCTTTCAACCTTCCTTGTGGGCGCTTGTTTCGCCTCCAAGAAAAAAATGTAATAATTATCAAAAAAATCGGCATTTTGTGGCATACTGACCGCAAAATGCCGATTTTACCTTGACTTTTTTCCTGTTTTTCTGTTTAATCACTCGCGAGCACTCGTGTTCATGCCAGCTTGGCGGAATTGGTAGACGCGCTCGACTCAAAATCGAGTTCGAAAGAGTGTGGGTTCGAGTCCCACAGCTGGTAGTCCGTAACGGCAAAGTGAAACTTTCTTCATTTTGCCGTTTTCTTTTATTCCATGACTCGATTCGCTTTCAAAAGCAGAATCAAGTTAAACTCTCTTCACGATGACAAATGGAAAGCAATTCCAATCATTTGACAGAAAATTTGCACAAGGATGAGGTAAGAAGTGTAAATACAAGCAGGCATACCACTACATCCAGCAGAGCAAGGGAGATTGTTTTTGGGTATAAAGGCTCTGCCATATTGTTAGCAATTGGGATTCTGTTGTGCTTATTTGTTGTGACCGTGTACGGACATAGCAGAGGCTGCACTCTTTTAGTGGCTCTTTCTTTGTTGCCTTTTCTTTCTCATGTTATATGCGTATTTGGAATAAGGCGCAACATCTATCTACCTAATGCTGAATTGCAAGACCAAATGCGACAATAGGAGTTTTTTCTTCTGATTAAGCGGCAAATTTGATAAAATGAAGGTTTTCGAGGCGTGCCTTTGTGCGTGCAGATTGTCCGTTGAAGATACGACGTGGATAACGGTTCATC
>JAFSEZ010000033.1 GCA_017435505.1 Akkermansia sp. | reverse complement strand
TGCATGGCGGAGGGGTCATATGTTGCATCCCGCGCTCAGGCGCGGGCTTTTGTGAGAACCCCGCCGGATGGCGGGGTGACATAGCAATAGCGCGGGGCGTAAGCCCCGCGTAGAGGAATAAAACGAACCGGAACCCCGTTAGCCGCGTCAGCGGGCGAGCGTGAGCGAGCGGGTGACATAAAGCGCGACCCTAGGGGTGGAGGGCACCGGCCCGGAACGAAAAACAATAAACCTGCCATATAACATTGCTTTATGGGATGGCCATGATTTTCGATTGCAAATTTATCATTTGTTGAAGCTAGATGACCGGCGTCAGATGTAAAGCGGAGCAATAATCCCACTTTGGCCTCGCCCCGCCTTGAAGGCGGGGGCGGCAAGCACAGATGCACCCCACCCATTTTCATGCGCGAGAGCGCCCATTCTCGCCTCATGCGTTTGCCCTGGGACGCTGAGGATGTTGGGGATGATTAATCCACGTGGATACAATGCATAAATGACTCCGGGGTGGGTAGATAAAGGTGGACTCCTTTGGAAAGGAAGCGTCTCTGCTGCAAACCCGGAGGGGGATTGGCAGCAGACAGAGAAATACGCTCGCCAAATGCGGGATCCTGCGGTATAATATCCCCATGAGCGATATCGGATGGAACAGTGTGACCGTAGGTGAGGATGAGAAGCCGCAGGTATCTGTGGAAGATTTGCGTGAAATGATGGCTGATTTGGATCCGGAGGATTTTGATGAATCCGTGCAGATGTTCCTTGAGGAGCTGGCTCAAACAAATGATGTTTCGGAGTTGAAGCAGGCTGCTACGCTTCTTTTGCAGGATGAGGTGGACTTTGCCCCGGAAATGGCAGAGCAGGGCATTGAGCCGGATGAGGGCTTCATTGCTCTGTTGATTGCGGCGGGGCAGATGTGAATGCCAAGAACGCATATGGGCAAGCACCTTTGCATATTGCCGCGAAATATGGCTATACGCGCATTGCGGAGATGCTTATGATGGCGGGGGCTCGCAAGACCCTGCACGATGCGCAGGGGCGCATGCCTTATGAACTGGCTTCTCAGCCCGACATGTTGGCTATGATTCAACCCTCCATGGCAGATGGTGAGATACCGCTGCCGCCTGAGATTGAGGATGCTGATTATGTGCCGGAGGATGAGCATGTATGCACCTGTGGCCACCACCATGAATCCGGGCACGAGTGCCATTGCCACCACGAACACGGGAACCACGATTGCTCTTGTGGTTGCCACGATGATAAATAACGCCCTTGCTTTGAAGACGGGGCTCAAGGCCGCCCTCCGTCTGCAAGGCGGAGGATTCGTACGTTGCATCCCGCGCTCAGGCGCGGGCTCTTGGAACCTGCCTTATCACTTTGCTTTATGGGATAGCAATGATTTGAAATCTTATACTTACCATCGCGCAAACATGTCATAATACAAATGCGTTTGCCCTGAGGGTAGAATCCGCTTGCTTTGCGTGGACAGAAATGCTAGACTGCAACGTGATGGACTGCTCTGATTTATCTCTTGTTTGGAAGCCGCTTGCCGACCTGCCTGATGCAGAGGGGTTTGCGGGGTCGTATGCCGGTGTAAGCAACGGCGCGCTGATTGTGGCCGGTGGCGCTAATTTCCCGGAGAAGCCGCTCTGGGAAGGCGGCCCCAAGCGATGGACTGACCGCGTGTTTGTGATGCCCCCTCACGGCGAAGGTTGGCAGGATGGTACACCGCTTCCCAAGCCTTTGGGATATGGCGCTACTGCCAGCTTGCCGCAGGGGATGATGCTGATTGGCGGCAGCAACGCCGGCGGTGCATTGGCAGATTGCTACATGCTTACGTGGGAAGATGGGATGGTAAAATGCCGCGAGTTGCCCTCTCTTCCTGTTACTCTCACGGGGCATGCTGCTGCTGTGATGGGGGGCAAGGTGTATGTGCAGGGGGGTAGTATTGCCCCCGGCGAGCAGGATGCCGAAAGCCGTCTTTGGATTTATGACCCTGCTGCAGAAACGTGGGCAGAGGGACCAGCGATGCCGGCTCGTGGCCGCTTCCTGCAACAGATGGCTACCGTAGGCAACACTATTTATGTGCTCGGCGGTATCGGCTTGAAAGATGGCGAAGATGGCCGCATGGTGCGCGATATGCTCACCGAGGCTTGGAGCTACTCCGAGGCTACCGGGTGGCGGCGCCTTTCCTACCTGCCGCGCTTCTGCGCCGCAGCCCCCACTCCCGCGCCTGTCATCGGCGGCAAGATTTACTTGCTTGGCGGCGATGATGCCACCGTCAAGGGCTTTACACCGCAGAATCACCCCGGCTTCCACAACGCCAGCTTGGCATATTGCCCTGCAAATGACACGTGGGCCGAGGCCGGCGAAATCGCCGTGGCTCGTGCCGTGCTGCCCTGTGCTGAGTGGAATGGCATGGCTGTCATTGTGAATGGCGAGCAGCGCCCCGGCAAACGCTCCAACGAAGTATGGGGCGCCAAGATGCATTAAACCCCGGTTTCCCTTCCTCTCCAAATGAAAAAAACATTGCTGACTGCCACCTTGGCATGCTCTCTCCTCCCGGCGGGGGCTGCAGTAGAGCCTGCTGATGTGGATTTGCGCGTGCCGGATAAAATCGGTTTGGCCGGTATGGCCGCCGTGGCTTTGGAGCCTACGGCAGACCGCCCCATGCCGCTCATTGTCATGACGGGTGGGGCTAATTTCCCCTTTGCTCTCCCCGGTGCAAAAACGCCGGCCGAGCGGGGTGAAAAAATGTTCCATGCGGATGTTGCCGTTATGTTCACCCCCGGTGCGTGTGATGCTTGCGAATCTGCCCCCATGAAAGCCGGGCGCATGCCCTATCCCATCGGCTATGCTGCATTTGCACCATCAGAGAAAGGAATGGTGGTGGCCGGAGGTTGCAATGCCAATGGACATGTGGCAGATGTTACGCGGGTGAATGTAATTGGTTCCCAGGTGCGTACGGAAGCTCTGCCGGATTTGCCTGTGACCCTGGCGTACCCCGCCTTTGCGGTGGTAGATGGTAAGCTCTATGTGTTTGGGGGGCAGGAAAAGGCAGACTCCACTACCTGTCTGAAACGCAGCTTTGTGCTGGATTTGGATGACACGAACGCCGGGTGGAAAGAACTTGCCCCGATGCCGGGTGATGGCCGTATGTTGGCCGGAGCCGGTGCGGTCAATGGCAAAATCTATGTGGCCGGTGGCTGCTCCTTGCACCCTGATTCAAAGGGGCAAGCCGAGCGTACATACCTCAAGAGTGTGCTCTGCTACGACCCCGCCTCCGACACTTGGTCTGCCGACATGCCCGATATGCCCGAAACCATCGTGGGCGCAGCAAATCCGCTGCCGTCCATTGCGGGGGTTCTCTACGTGGTGTGTGGCGACCCCGGCAATTTCTACCGCGCTTCGCTGGTAGGCAAGGCTCCCGCTGTGCATCCGGGACAGAACAAAACGGTCTATTCTTTCGCCCCCGCTTCCGGTGTGTGGCGCAAGGAAGGAAACAACACCATCGGCGTGGCCACTTGCCCCGCCATTGCTACCGATGATGCCATCATCGTCATCTCCGGGGAAACCCACCCCGGCGTGCGCACCCCCATCATTTCTCAACTTAACGTAAAATACTGAACTTTATGACAGAAAACCACACATTGCTCTCGTACTTGGCAGATATGACCCCTTGGGGCGGTCTGATTATTGTCATTATTGCAATCATGATTGCCCTGAAGAAAGGGGTGAAATTGATTCCCGTACCAAAGAACGCACCCGATAATCCCGGCAAATGGGCATGGATTGCAGTAGCGATTCTGTGGGTAGTTGTGATGCTCAACTACTTTGATAGACAGCTCATGTCCGTGCTCAATAAATCTATCACAGAAGGTGCGGATAAAATCCCCATGACCCAAGAGCAATTCGGTGCCATTACAGCTGTATTCTTGCTGATATATGCTGTTCTGAGCCCCATTGGCGGCTATTTGGCAGACCGATACAGCCGCAAGTTGCTCATCATGGTGTCTTTGGTCGTATGGTCGATTGTCACCTACATGACCGGCGCATCATCTTCCTATGCCGAACTTTTCACCTGGCGCGCGCTCATGGGTGTGAGTGAAGCTTTCTATATTCCTGCGGCTTTGGCGCTTATCACGGATTATCACAGAGGCAAGACTCGCTCCTTGGCAACAGGCTTGCACATGAGCGGTATTTATGCCGGGCAGGCACTGGCGGGGTATGGTGCCCTGATGGCCGGCGACCCTTGCCAACTCGGGTGGCGCCTTACCTTCGAGGTGTTCGGTTTCATCGGTGTTGCCTATGCTCTCATCGTGATTCTTTTCCTGCGTGACCCGGAGGGTGCAAAGGAAGCAGAGGCACCTGCCGAAGCTACCGCTACCGAGGAAAAACAGGAGGAAGCAAAAGAGTCTTTCACCATGGGCGAGGTTCTGCGTGGCCTTTTCGCCACACGCGCTATGGCCATCCTTCTGTTGATGATTTTCTGTGCCGGCTTTGCCAACTGGTTCCTGCTGTCGTGGTATCCCCGTCTTTTGCAGGATATGTTTGGCTTGACGGAAGCACAGGCCGGGCCTCATGCTACGCAGTGGGCCAGTATTGCCAAATATGTAGCGGTGTTGGCTGCTGCGGTGATAGCGGACCGCTGGTATCTCCGCAACTGCAATGCGCGTGCATACGTGCCCGGCATCGCGTTCTGTCTTGCCGGTCCTTGTGTGCTCATTGCCATGATTTTCGGTTCTTATCTCGGCTTTGCCGCCGTGTTGGCGCTGGTCGCTATGCAGGGTGTAGCACAGGGCTCGATAGATGCCACGCTGATGCCCGTGTTGCGCTCCAGTATTGATGAGCGTTTCTCCGCAACCGGTTATGGTTTGCTGAATTTTGTTTCTGCCGGTGTGGGAGCTCTCATCACATGGATGGGTGGAATGCTCAAGGATTCCGGCGTGAAGCTGGAGGTTATTCTTTGCTCTGCCGGCATTCTCATGTTCTTCTGCGGTTGGCTCCTGTTCTGCCTGCCCAAGAAGAGTAATGATGCTGCCAAAGTGTAAACCGGAATGAAGTCATGAAACTCTCCACTCTCATTCTTTGTGCAGCAGCCGTGTTGGTGGCGCTTCCCATGGCGCCACCGGCCTACGGCGATAGTCGCAAGGCCAAAACAACCCAGCGAGACAAGGCAAAGAAGGCTAAGAAGCCCAAGATTGCCAAGTTCGACCCGGAGGCCACCCCCTACGAGAATGCTGTACCGGTATTCCAAGCGGGGGATGGCAACCCCTACGTGAGTATTCGTATACCTTGCATTGTGAAAGCCGGTAAGATGCTGGTGGCCATGGCCGAGGGACGTTATAAGGATACCGACCAAGGTGAGAATGACTTGATTGTCTCCGTCAGCAAAGATGGGCGCAAGTGGTCCAAACCTGTTGTTGCGGCTGCCTCCAAAGGGGCGACATTTAATAATCCATGCATGATTTATGATGCTGAAGCCAAGCACATTGTGTTGATGTTCCAGCGTTATCCGGCCGGTGTGAAAGAGCGAACCAAGGATATTCCCGCAGGTTGGGATGACGACCGCTGCGTTCGCAATTTTGTGTCATTTTCTAAGAATGGTAAGACTTGGACAACCCCCAAGGATGTAACGGAGTTTACGAAACATGCCGATGCTACTATTACGTGCAGCGGACCGAACCCCGGTGTGCAAATTACCAAAGGAGACCATAAGGGACGCTTAGTTGTGACCTTTAACGAGGCAACCGGATTCGGTAATTGGGTGGCCACTTCGGCATATTCTGACGACCATGGTAAGACGTGGAAAATTGGTAAGAAATCTGAATTAGGTGGTGGAATCAATGAAATATCATCTGTGGAATCGGATGATGGCGGTGTGTTAGTCGTATCTCGCTCATGGCAGAAGGGCAATTATCGTCGTGTCACCACGTCTTCAGATGCAGGTGAAACATGGGGGCCTATCACTTCAAATACCGCATTGCCCAGTGTTGGTTTTGGTACGCAGAACGGGTTGACCCGTTATTCACATGCCGAAGATAAGACCAAGGGGGAGCGTAGTCGTATTTTGTATTCTTCGCCCATAGGGGGTGAGCGCGCCAATGGGATTATCAAGATGAGCTATGATGGCGGAGCCACTTGGCCTGTAGAGAAATCTGTGGGTGAAGGTCCTTTTGCTTATTCTGTGCTTTGTCCTATGAAGCCCGGCATGGCCGGAATTTTGTTTGAAGTAAACGGATCACCCGTTAAAACGATCAAGTTTGCACCGTTTACGATAGATTGGCTGACAGATGGTGAGGATGATGGTAAATCTTCCTCATCTACTGAGGCTGAGTAAAAACGGCTTCCGAAAAAATTGATTCAGTGAGCGGCTCTCTATCGGTAGATGGTGAGTCGCTCTCTTATTTGCCGGTGATGCTGCGCCACAGTTCAAACGCAATCAGCATGCGCAGAACAAGGGCAAAGGCCATGCCCCAAGTCACTGCGATTGTCAGCTTGCCTCGGGCTGTGAGGCGGTGGGTTCGCGCCATCCAGAAAAAGGCCACAGCCTGCACCAGCGCAGAGAGGCACAGCGCCGCAGGCTTGGCAAAGCCCATGTATACGAGGGGTTGGGCAACGGGCCACAGGAACGCCATGCTGCAACTCAGCACATCATCCATCCCGCCTAACCAGGCAACAACGCCACTTGGTATCATGACACAAAGAAGAAGCGTAATTTGTGCCACTTTGCTGTATCTTTCCTTTTGCGTGGGGATGTACATGGTGTGTGTGTATGATGCCCCAATTCCGTCATCCTGTCAATCCGCAACTGCAATATGTCAATCTTTCAGTTGGTTACAGATTATAAGCCCTCGGGGGATCAGGAGCAGGCTATTGCCAAGCTTCTCAAATCATTGCAGGCGGGCAACAGACACCAGTGCCTGCTGGGGGTGACCGGTAGTGGCAAGACTTTCACCATGGCCAATATCATTGCGGCGCAAAATCGCCCTGTGCTGGTGCTTTCTCATAACAAAACGCTCGCAGCGCAGCTCTACTCCGAGCTCAAGGCCTTTTTCCCGCACAACGCGGTGGAGTATTTTGTGTCTTATTTCGATTACTACCAGCCGGAAGCTTACATCGCCAGCACCGATACGTACATTGAAAAAGATAGTGCCATCAACGAGGAAATAGACCGATTGTGCCTCAATGCCATGCGTTCACTGCTGCTGCGCCGGGATGTGATTGTGGTGGCCAGTGTCTCCTGTATATATGGCTTGGGCGCACCGGAGGATTACCGCAACCTGACTCTCTCGATACACACAGGGCAGGAGATAGACCGAGATGCGCTGCTGGCCTGTCTGACAGAACTTCTTTTTGAGCGCAATGATTATGATTTTCAGCGTGGGCGTTTTCGCGTGCGCGGTGATGTGGTAGAGATTTATCCTGCGCAGAGCGATGGCGAGGCCATTCGCGTAGAATTCTTCGGTGATGAAATAGATGCCATATCGCTGATTGATGCGGCTACCGGGCGCGTGCGAGAGCGACTCAACAGCTACCTCTTTTTCCCGGTGAAGCAATATGTCTCCTCCCCGGAAAAACGCATGCCGGCTATTGCCTCTATCCGCAAGGAATTGGAGGAGCGTGTGGCGTGGTTCGAGAAGCAAAACAAGCTGATTGAGGCCCAGCGCCTCAAAATGCGCACGGATTATGACCTCGAACTCATCAACGAAATCGGCTTCTGCAAGGGGATTGAGAACTATTCTCGCCACTTGGCAGGCCGCGCGCCGGGCTCCACTCCATCCACCCTCCAAGATTACTTCCCGGCAGATCATCTCACCATTATTGATGAATCCCACGCCACCGTGCCTCAAATCGGCGGTATGTACGAGGGAGACCGCTCCCGCAAACAAGTGCTCATTGACCATGGGTTCCGCTTGCCCTCTGCTTTGGATAACCGCCCGCTGCGTTTCGATGAGTTTATGCAGCGCCAAGCTCAAATCCTGTACCTGAGCGCCACTCCCGGCCCCTTTGAATATGTGAACTGCGTGCCGGGCAACCGCTCCTATATCCCCATTCTCAAGGCCAAGCGTGGCAATACGCATGCGCGCAGTAAAGAGGCCAGCCAAGCTATCACGCGTGCCCCGGAGGGGTTCCGGGGTGTCTTTTTCCACCATCTTTCCGAGCTGAGGGTTCCCCCGCATCCATCCTCTGCTTCGGTGGAAAGTTTCAACCCCACCGGCTTGGGACAAGCGCTCATTGTGGAGCAGCTCATCCGACCCACGGGGCTTCTGGAGCCCAAAATCACCCTCCTTCCGTTGGAGGGACAGATTGACAAAACGATAGAGCTGTGCCACCAGCGAGTCTCC
The DNA here is from genome assembly GCA_017435505.1 of Akkermansia sp. Classification (GTDB taxonomy): domain Bacteria; phylum Verrucomicrobiota; class Verrucomicrobiia; order Verrucomicrobiales; family Akkermansiaceae; genus Akkermansia. The sequence continues at coordinate 75,786 of JAFSEZ010000033.1, read as the reverse complement.
GTGCGTGAGCGAGTGCTCGTGACCACTCTCACCAAACGAACAGCAGAGGATTTGACAGATTACCTGCGCAATATCGGCTTGCAGGTGGAATACATCCATGCCGATGTGGATGCCATTGAGCGTGTAGAAATCCTGCGCAAGCTGCGAGCTGGCAAGGTGGATATCCTCGTGGGAATTAACCTGCTGCGCGAGGGACTCGACCTGCCGGAGGTATCGCTCGTGTGCATCCTGGATGCGGATAAAGAGGGATTTCTGCGCAATGAAACAAGTCTTGTGCAGACAGCAGGGCGCGCTGCTCGCCACGTGCATGGTGAATGCGTGCTTTTTTGCGATGTGGTGACAGATTCCATCCGCCGTTTAGTAGATGAATCGGAGCGTCGCCGCGCGATTCAAGCGGCTTATAATGATTTACATGGCATTGTGCCCCATACTGTGGCGCGTGCAGACCAGTCGGCCTTGCGCTTGTACACGCCGGATGAGGAGGAAGAAGAAGCTTCTGTCATCATGGCGGCAGAGGAAGATGATACCGCAGCTATTCGCCGCTTGGAGAAAGAGATGAAAGAAGCCGCAGCACGGCTGGACTTTGAAGTCGCTGCTGTGCTGCGTGACAAGATTCGCAAGCTTAAATCGCTGCGTTAGTGCTGCTGTCTCAACGGCGGGAGCGCCCATCATCCCACCCACTTTGTTGGTGGCGCTTCTTGGCCGCTTCCTGTTTCTTGCGGCGTGCGGCCTCAAGCTGCTGCTGGTGTGCTTCCTCCGCAGCTTTGGCCTCTGCATCTTCTTCACTGGGTTCTTCTGTCTCCTCCGCGCTGGTGGCTTGCTGCAATTCCTTGGTGGGATCCTTCAGTGCGACTTCCATGCTGGAGCGGATGTTTTCAAAGAAGTTTTTAACAATAGCTGCTGCCATGTGACCACCGGAAATGCGCTGGTGGGGACGGCCTTCGTAGAGCGCCGCATACGCATAGCGTGGATTATCTGCCGGCAGGAATCCGGCAAACCACGCCAATCGGCAATCCTCAGATGCCGGGCCCCACTGGGCTGTACCGGTCTTGCCGGCGTTGGAGACGTAGCTCAGGGCTGCGCGGCGCCCCGTACCGCCATTGACCACGGCGCGCATGCCTTTGCGCACAGAGGCCATAGCGCTTGCCATGTCCTTGAGGTTGTTCTGCACGGTGGGAGTGAACTGGAACACCACGTTGCCGTTCGGATCCAGCATTTGGCGTACTAACTGCAACTTAGGCAGGTATTTGCCGTTGGCAATGCCGGCAATGGCATGTGCCACTTGGAGAGGAGTTGCCAGCAGCGGCCCCTGGCCGATGGCCATGTTGGCGGCATCTCCGGCCATGAATCCGCGCCCGTAGTTGCGGAACATCCACCCTTCATCCGGCACATTACCGGCTTTGTCGGGGATGGGAAGCCCCGCCTTGGCTCCGAAACCGAAGCGGCGTGCTGTTTCACACAGGCGTGCGGCACCAATGCGGGGGTCGCGTGTGGCTGCCACCTGGTACATGAACGGGTTGTTGGAGAGTACAAGGGCCGTGATGCAGTTGATCGAACCGGTAAACTTACTGTGGTTGCGGAAGTGGTGCCCACCGATGCGCACGCTGAACGGGCAGTTGATGTAGGTGCTTTCCTGAATGACATTGTAGCGGAGTGCCGCGGCCACGGTGATAGTCTTGAAAGTCGAGGCAGGGGGGTACACACCGGCAAAGGCGCGCGATACCAAGGGGGTGTTTTTGTCATTGCGCAGGGCATCGTAATCTTTCTGCGAAATAGCCGGCACAAAGCAATTCGGGTCGAAATTGGGCACGGAAGCCAGCACCAACACCTCACCCGTGTGCACATCCACCATGGCAAAGGCACCGCGGCCTTTGGTGTTCTCGCGCAGAGCTTTTTCTGCGGCCTTCTGCCAGTTCAGATTCAAGGTGGTGACCAGCGTGCCTCCCGGTCGCGGTTTGGTCTGCAATTCATCCAAAATCTTGTTGCCCTGTTCATCGAACATCAAACGCCAGATGCCGGGATGCCCGGTGAGCTGTTTGTTGAACTCCTTTTCCAAGCCGGAGCGCCCCTCCTGTTTCTGGAAGATGGGATCGTTGTGGTTGATGGGGCCGGTGGGCAACTTGGCTTGGGCACCCGTGTAGCCCAGAATGTGGCAGGCAGACATCTTTGCCGGATAATTGCGGATGTATATGGGCATCAGATGGCTGTGCTTAATGGCCTCCAATTTTTGGCGGTTTGCGGCAATCTCGCTCTCGCGTACCGTGGGGCCGACGGGCAGGGGGAGCCAGCGGCGGTTGCGATAGTGGTCTACCAGCTGCTCGTCCTTCTTTTCCATGAGAGTCAGCCCCAGCGCTTCATATTCACTCATGACCTTGCGGGCGATGGCGATAATGCTGGCCTCACTCTCATCCTGCAACTGCCCGAAATTGATGGTGGGTTGGTATGCTATCTCCGAGCAGGCCATGATGAGTCCGTTGCGGTCGGTGATAAGTCCGCGCGGCCCCGGCACCGTCAACGACATCGTGCGGGCATTGCGTCGGGTGGTGGCGTACGCCACGCGAGAGGGATCATGCACGGTGGGGTCTTCCTCTGCCACAGCGGGAGCCGGTGGTTGAATAGGCTCCGGCGCTACCTCGGCTCCGCTGGTGATTTCAACATTGAGCGGGGAGTTGGGATCTGCTGTTTTTTCATACGTCTCCGCCTTTTCCACACCTTCCTGCTGTTCGGGGATGCGGTCTTCACCACCCAACTTCACCGTTTCCACCGTTTCTTCCACCTCATCTTCCGACACATTCGGTTCCTCCTCGGTGGCGGTTGCGTCAAAATCCACTTCTGTGGGGGATATAGCCTCTGCCGGGGCGGGGGCATCCTGCGCCATCGCTACACCCTCCACGCACCACAACAATCCCGCTGCAGCTACACTCCATGCTATCTTATGCTTATGACCAAGCTTCACGCTGCGCATTCTACCATGCCTCCCTTTGCAAGGCAAGCATCATGTCAGGACTGGTGGATTATTTCAAAGGCCAAATAGCCTCTTCGCGGCGCATTTTTTACATTTCGTCGGGCTCTCAACAAATAAGACTTGATAATGCGCGCTTTTGGGATAAACTAGCGCGGCTGTATGTTGCATGGCAACAAAACAGCCAGCAACAGAAAGTGTGATTTTTTTTAGCAATGAATGCTCCCCGAATGACTATCGCCGGTATTGGCTGCGGCTCCCGCACGCGCACTTACATGAAATTGGCCATGGAATACCCGGATCGCTTCCGTATTGTGGCGGCTGCCGATCCTGTGCGCGTACGTGCCGAGCAGGTGCGCGATTTTGCTCCCGAATCCGAACGTGCAGATGTACGCATCTTCAAGGATGCTGAGGAATTTCTCTCCCAGCCCAAAATGGCAGATATGGTCATCATCGGCACACAGGATGACTACCACTTCGAGCCCTGCAAGAAAGCTCTTGAATTGGGCTATGATGTGCTGCTCGAGAAACCCATTGCCAAGACCCTGCGCGAGGCTCTTGAACTCCGCGATTTGGCGGCTAAGCTCGGTCGCCGCGTGGCTATATGCCATGTGTTGCGCTATACTCCCTTCTACAATACCATCCGCGATATCATCCGCAGCGGTGAGCTCGGCGATATCATGACGTTCAACGCCAATGAAGGCGTGGGGGCATGGCACTTCGGCCACTCCTTCGTGCGTGGCCACTGGGGCAACAGCCGCACCTCCACCCCCATGATTGTGGCCAAGTGCTGCCACGATATGGATATTCTTCACTGGCTCTTGGAGCGTCCCTGCGAGCAAGTCTCAAGCTTCGGTGAACTCTCCTTCTTCCGCAAGGAAACCCTCACCGAACCCCGCCCCGCACGCTGCACCGATTGGACCGGCCCCATTGGCGAGGATCCTTGGGATGCCCGTAAATACATCACCGATGAATCCTGCCGCCGCTGGCTGCGTATGGTGATGGATGGCGTTGATACCGCTACCGACGAGGATATCATGGAGTGGCTCAAGACCTCCCGCTGGGGGCGCGATGCTTTCCAATGCGAAGACAATGACCAGCCCGATCACCAGGTTGCCATCATGAACTTCAAGGGCGGTATCACCGGTACATTCACCATGACTGCTTTCGAAGAAGGTCGCCATATCGAAATCTACGGCACCAAAGCCAAGCTCCGCGCCGGCGCTTTCTACAAGGAAAACGGCCCCGGCGAAATCACCATCACCGAGCATTTCTCCAAAAAAATCCGCCAAGTGGAGGTGGAGGAACGCGCCGGTGGCTACGCCGGCCACGGCGGTGGTGACTGGGGCCTCGTCAGCAACCTCTACGATGATATGCGTACCGTGGCAGATACCACCCTCATGACCACCCCCATCGAGGCCTCTGCCCACTCTCACGTCATTGCCTTCGCTGTCGAACACGCCCGCCGCACCGGCCAGGTCGTGCGTCTCGATGAATTCGAGAAAATGGTGCTCTCCGGCGAGCTCAATTACTAAGCATCATCCGTCACAGATTCTCAACCCTTTCCGCGTGGCGCACACCTTGCCGTGTCCCACGCGTTTTTGCATTCTTTTCTCGCGCCCCTATCCTTATTGATTGGCCGCACCCCAAAATTGTCGGCTCACCCGCTGCGATACCGGGCTCACGTAGCGCGTGCGCAGCAAGCTCACATCCCGGTGCCCCATAATCATCTGTAATTGCGGCAAATCTTTGTGCGCGACCGCGTGGTACGTGGCAAAAGTGTGGCGGCACACATCCGGCACCCAGCTGCCGCGGCGGAAACCGGCGGCCTTCCGCAAAGCCCGCCACCGTCGCTGCCAATTGCGGGGAATGGTGCGCTCGCTTCGGCTCAGCCCCCGCATCCCGCGCAGCGGCACCGCCCGGCCCCCGCCCGTCTTGCTCGCCGTCGGGCGGATGATGACTTGCCCCTCCTCCCAATGTATATCCTCCGGTCTCAAGCGGCTTACCTCCGTGGGGCGGATACCTCCGTAGAGCATCAGCCGCAGAGAAAAGCGCATCGCGCGGTGCCGCGGCTTTTCCGCCGTATCTTTCAGGCGCTGCACCTCTGCCGGGGTAAGCGGCACAATCGGCTTTTCCACCACGCGCGGTACATCAATGCGCGCTACCGGATTCGCATCGCACCACTCTTGCCGCATGCCGTAGGAAAACACACTGCTCAGCACCGCGCGCCCCTTCTTGTAGCTGCTGGCAGAGCTCCCGAACGCTGCCGCCAGAATCCGCTTGCAATCTGCCACCCTCATTGTGCGCAGCAGCATATCGCCCGCTTCCTCTACTCGCAGCAAGCGCCGAGCATAGTTTCGCAAATCCCTGCAAGTCGTTGGTCTTAAACCCTTGCGTGCCTCCACACTGGCCCACACCGCCTCCCGCAGCGTCACCGTGTGCTCCGCCTGCTGCACTGCTTTCACCCCCTCGCGCACCACCCGCCGCAGCAATACCATCAACTCACCTTTCCCTTTGCCTCGCCTCTGCTCCCCTAACGTTTCTAAGGCTTCTAATGCTATCCGCGCAGTATCGACCGGATTCAACCCGGTCTCCTTTAATAGTGCTTTTGCTAAGTGGCTCTGTTTCATGTCTTTATGTTTGTATTGAGGATTCTTAATGCTGAATGCAAGCAAAAAGTAACAAATTTTGCTCGCATTGGCTCAAAGTCAAGGACAGAGCATCTAAAGCATGGAGGCAAGAGGCCGAACCTAGTTCGCAAATCGATCCCTTCCTTCCGTGTGGATGTGTTGGCTAATAATTAATAGTCATGCATTCAGCATTAAGAAAGATTATACTGTCGGTAACTAGGAGTTAGTTATGTATTGTTCAAAATGCGGAAAAGAGATGTCGGGACAACAGAAATTCTGTAATCATTGTGGGTTACCTGCCGGGGCAGTTCCTGTTGTTAATGTAGTCCCTAGTGAAATGCCGAAAAAAAAGACAAAATGGGGGTGTATTATTGGCATAGGTCTGTTCTTTGTCTTTTTTGTGATGCCTGCGATTGTGTCCACATCGCAAGTTGCTCAGAAAAACGGAAATGATTCCTATAACAAATCGGAAGAGCAAAAGGTACAAGTTGAATCAACACGCGTTGCCGTTCCTGATAATCCTAAATTTTCCGGAGATTGTGGTATACAGGCCTCTGCACATATGAGCTCAGACATCATTAATCATCCTTGCTTGTCTGTATCACTTCGTAATACGAGTATGAAAGATATAGCTGCTATAAAGTTTCATGCAATTCCTTATGATGTGTATGGGGAAGAAATTGATAATTTCATTTTTTCTCAGAAAAGCCTGTATACAGATGATATGATACCTGCTGGGAAAAGTAAAACCATTACTTTTGGTCCATTTATTTTGCAGAATATTAAGAAGGTAAAGCTGTATGTATATAGCGTTTATTACGAGGATGGAACTGAATGGGGAGATAAAGATGCGTCTGAATCAGAAATTATCAAACGAGGAAAAACTATAGAAGCAACTTTTGAAAAATAACTAACAAACACCATATCTTTATATGAAACAAAATACAACACAGCAGCAGGTTATATATGTAACACAAGGTAAATCCGGATTAGCTTATATTTTATTAGGGTTATTCTTTGGTGGATTTGGATTTCATGATTTTTATGCAGGTTATTCAGGGAAGGGTTTTCTCAAAATAGTAGTATCATTTATTGGTGTATTTTTGTGGATAGGTGGTATTATGGCGACTGCCGCAACTGTCATTGCCAGTGACATGGATGGGACTGTAGCTCAAGCTCCGGAGGCTGCAGCCATGCCACTTATGGCTTTATTAGGCATAGCAATGCTGGGTATTCAAGCTTTTTATATACTCATTCAATTATTTACAGTCAAGTGTGATAGCAAGGGTGTTCCATTTTCATAAACTACGCTATGTATTGTAGTAATTGTGGTAAAGAATTACCCCCTGAAGCCACGGCATGCTCGCGTTGTCGACATGCCGTGCATCCCTATATGATGTACCCCTATGTATGGCCCATTGTGGCTGTGCCACCTCAAAGAAGTTTTAGTACGACGGTAGTTTTTGCTATTTTTCTAGGAATTTGGGGAGGGCATAGGTTTTATACTGGACATACGACAACAGCTGTTATTCAGCTTTTTACTTTTGGCGGATTTGGAATATGGTCTTTTATCGATATGGTTCTTATTCTAAGCAATAATTTTTATGATCGAGAAGGACGCAGTTTAAAAGAATACGATTTTTTCTTGGGATTAACTATCATATTGTTAGTTGTATTAGTGTATTATATTTGTTGGCATTCTTTTATTTCTCAACTATTCAAGTTTATTCTAACAGAAAAGAGCTGAATTGTTTTGCCTATGAAGTGTTGCATTCATTGAGTTCATCTCACAGAAGATGATGATTCAAATTTTGACATTCATCTGCTCAAGCCCGTACCTCCGTATAAGCCTGAGTCGCCATGTCATCCAAGGTCTTTAAAGTTAATAAGAGTATGGGAGAACTTACATATATAGGAGATTCACAGGAACGGGTATACGTGAAAATACCTGTTAATAAAGTGGAAAATGCACCTAGAAGAAAATGTAAATTTGTCGGTTCTCAGAAGAGTTGGAAAACCAATGCAAAGACTTTAACAAGGATCCTTAATGAAAAAAGAAAATTGCCTATTTATTTTTGTGATGAGGGACCCTGCTGGACGTTTTATTTTGATGAAGCAGAGGGCGCATTGTATAATGAGGTGAATGATGAGATTCCGATTTTGAAATTAGAGTATATGCCCCAACAGGAATTAAATCACAATGTGGATAAAGAAGATAAATCCATTTGTGTGCAACCTTTGGTAAGGAAAGACGTTTTGGAAAGAGAGAGGCAAGAAAAAGAACCGAAAATGAAGAAGCATGCTACACAGCCTGCAAAATGCTCTCAAAAGAACACAGCCGGTGCTACAGCCGCCGGGTCTGTAACAACTCAGGAACAAGAGATAAAGAAGGCCTTGGATGAGATGAAGAAAAAGGCCAAGTGCGGTGAGCCTGATTTCATGTATGGTTTGGGGATGTATTACGTAAATAAGGGCATCAAATGGCTGAAACGGGCGGCGAAGAAGAGCCATCAACAGGCGAAAGAACAGTTGAAAAGATGGGAAAATGAGGCCGGGGGTGATATGCGGGAAGGGGAAACTCCGGATTCAGCAGATAAAAAGGCTGTGACGGAATTGACATATGAGCAAATAGCGGAACAGGTAGAGCGTTTGCAACCCATTTTTCAGTATTGTTTGGCGAAACTTTGTTTGGAGGAGGCTTCAGCGAGAGGTCATCAACATGCTAAAAGATTGATAGGATTATGGGGTGCTAAGGAGATTGAGCCTGAGAACGTTGCGGCGAGATGTATGGTTTGGGGGCGGGATGTGTTGCCGTTGGAAGTGAACGATACGCATGAAAGCGGGCATGAAGTAGTAACTGATGCTCTTTCTCAAAGTGTGCATTTGGTGAGTGAAAGGGTAGAAGAAAAGCGTAGCTGGTGGGTTTGCTTAGTTGAGAAATGGAAGAAATGGATAAGGTGGTAATGAGCATGCACCAAGGAATGACGATAGAGAAAGCTTTGCAAATGTACACCAAGCGTGTAGAGGAAATGAAGCTCATGAAGACACTGACCGTGAGGTGGATTGTCTTATATCAGGATGGTAAAGTTTCTCGGGATAGGGAGAGAAGAGAGTACGAGGGGGTGACGTACAATATACCCACGTATCCGTGGCATTATAATAAGCAATCGAGACTCCTATTTTGCTATGATAACGGACATATAAACATTATGAGTCCATTAGAGCTTTTTAAGGATAAATTGAGGTATAATGGGTTAAAGTCCAATGGGTATAATCAAAATGACTGCAAGCTTATGCGGGTGTTCGTATGTGATAAGGATGATTATATTGTGATTTGCAGCCGCGATTCAAAAGGTCAGTCACACATCAAAGCTCAGACGCTTGCATCGCGAAAACCTCACGGGAAAATGGATGCAGTCGGCAACGTTTTTGTAAAGGATGGCACACCATATAGGTGGATGGTAGTGCCCAAGGAATTTAAGTCGTTGATTGCGCCTATATTATTGAGAGGCTCGCAAATAGGCATCTTGTTGGATGAGTATAGACAGTATGCGGAACTTCAGAAATTGATTCAACTAGTGTTTGCGATGAGCCCTCCGGCAATAGTGTGTGTGCTGTCGCAATAAAGAGAAGCCACCGGGCGTCAGCCTTTCAGGAACTCCGCGAGAGTGAGGCTCTGTTGGTAGTGTTGTTCGTAGACGGAGGGGAAGTTGATGTGCAGGTGCTTTTCGATGGCTTGCATGGCCTCGACATCACGGAAATCGGTGTGGGGGTTGTAGAGGATGAGGAAGATATCATCTGCCGGGAAAAGGTGCGGAGAGGGAAGCTCCATGATGCGGACAATGTCCTCTATGACGTGGCATTGAGTCGGGGTTAAGGGGGTATCGACCCAACAGCGCTGAAATTGCTCATCGGTGCGAAGTTTCAGCTCGCGCAACCAGCACTTCCATCGGTGGTGACGCTCGGCACGCTCTTTGCGGCGGTGAAAGTATTTTTGAAGAAAGGAGAGCATGTCGAGGAATAATGCGTTGCCGGATTGTAGCATGTTGAGGCGCCGAATGCAATGCACGCTGCGCAGATAATGAGGAAAAGAACGGAGTTCTCGCTTGGCAAGCGGGTGGGTGTGTGGTAGGATGGGGGCGTGATGAAATTTTCAGAAAAATTGCAGGCAAGGATAAAGGCAACGCGGTCGGCTTTGTGTGTGGGGTTGGACCCGCGCCCGCAGAGCGACAACATGGGCGAACTGGCAGCATGGCTGCGCCGCGTGGTGGAAGAAACTGCACCGTATGCCGCAGCGTATAAGCCGAATATCGCGTATTTTGAGGCGATGGGGTTGCCGGGGCTGAATGTGCTGGAGGATTTGCTGCCGGATATGCCTGCGGATATTCCTGTGATATTGGATGCGAAGCGCGGTGACATCGGCGAGACGCAGAAGTACTACGCGCAGGCGTATTTTGAGCACATGGTGAATGTGGATGCTGTGACGCTCAACCCCTTCATGGGCTATGATATTTTGGAGCCCTTCCTGGATCGCCCCGGCAAGGCCGTCTATCTGCTGGCTGTGACTTCCAATGCCGGGTCTGCGGATATTGAGCGCCAGGAGCTTGCGAATGGCCGCAAGGTGTACCAACTGGTGGGTGATATGGTGACACGAGCCCGCGAGGAAGGTGCCGCTACGGAGGTGGGCATGGTGGTAGGGCTCACTAATGCGAGTGGCGAGCTTCTTGCCGAGCTGCCGGATGCCCCGCTGCTGATTCCCGGGTTGGGGGCACAGGGCGGTGATTTGTCTGCGCTGACGGGTGGCACGCGTGTGGCTCCGCCGGTCATCAATGTATCCCGTGGCATTTTGTACAAGAACCCTGAGATGAGCTTTGCGCAGAAGGCAGAGATGTACGCTCTGCAGATTCGCGAGGCGCTTGCCCTGTGAGGTGCTAGGCTATGAGACAATACTTGGAACTGCTGGATGATGTGCTGACAAACGGTGTGGGGCGCGAGGATCGCACCGGCACGGGCACGATAGGCGTGTTCGGGCGCCAGACTCGCTTTGATTTGCGGGATGGTTTCCCGTGCCTGACCACGAAGAAGCTGCACCTGCGCTCCATCATCTATGAGCTGCTGTGGTTTCTGAAAGGGAGCACCAATGTGCGCTATTTGCAGGAGAACGGCGTGAGCATTTGGGACGAGTGGGCCGATGAGAACGGTGACCTGGGCCCGGTGTATGGCTCGCAGTGGCGCAAGTGGCCGGATGGGCAGGGCGGTTGCATCGACCAGATTGCCAAGTTGGTGGATTCGTTGAAGAACAACCCGTGGAGCCGCAGGCATATTGTGTCTGCCTGGAATGTGGCAGAGGTGGATAGCATGGCCTTGCCGCCGTGCCATTGCCTGTTCCAATTCTGCGTGATACCTGCGCAGAAGGAGGGCGAGAAGCATGGACTGAGCTTGCAGTTGTATCAGCGCAGCTGCGATTTATTCTTGGGCGTGCCGTTCAATATTGCCAGCTATTCCTTGTTGTTGATGATGATGGCGCAGGTATGCGGTTATGAGGCGCGGGAGTTTGTGCACACCTTCGGTGATTTGCACTTGTACCGCAACCACATTGAACAGGCCAAGCTGCAGCTGAGCCGCGAGCCCCGCGCGCTGCCCACGATGCGTCTCAACCCCGATATCAGCGAGATTGACGGCTTTGATTACAGCGATTTCTCGCTGGAAAATTACGATCCGCACCCGCACATCAAGGCTCCTATTTCCGTATGAGTATCAACTTTACCGGCGTAGTGGCCATGGCGGCAGACCGCGCCATCGGCATCCGCAATTCGATTCCCTGGCGCTTGCCGGAGGATATGCGCGTGTTCAAACGGCTTACCATGGGGCATCCCATCCTGATGGGGCGCAAAACGTGGGAGAGCTTGGGGCGCCCGTTGCCCGGCCGCCAGAACATTGTGCTCACCCGCGATGCGGATTACAAGGCAGTGGGCGCTGTGGTGATCCACGATGTGGCAGAGCTGGAGCAGATGGAATTGCAGGATGCCGAGGTAATGGTGATAGGTGGGGCTCAGATATACGGCATGATGCTGCCGAAGATGCAGCGGCTGTATGTATCGGAAGTGGCGGGAGAGTTTGAGGCCGACACTTGGTTCCCGCCTTTTGCGGAGCAGTTCGCCAAGCGTATGGTGGTAGAGCGTTTCAAAGGTTTTGAGCTGGTGCTCTACGAAAAGCAGAACGTCTGAGGCGGCATGGCAGAGAAGTTCGACATCAACAGCTTGAATGCAGCCCAGCGTCAGGCCGTGCAGACCTTGTGCGGGCCGGTGCTCATCCTCGCCGGTGCCGGTACGGGCAAAACCCGCACGGTGACTTGCCGCATTGCCAATATGATAGAGAAGGGGATTAACCCCCGCGGCATCCTGGCTCTGACTTTTACCAACAAAGCTGCCAATGAAATGGCCGAGCGTGTGGCCGGACTGGTGGATCGCAAGGCTGCCCGCCAGATGACGGTGTGCACCTTCCATTCTCTCTGCGTGCGCATTCTGCGGCAGGATATAGGCCGCTTGGGCTACAAGGAGAACTTCTCCATCTATACCGGTTCGGATCAGCTGGGCATGCTGAAGCGGCTCATCATGGAGTACGGCGCGCGGCGTGAGAAGTTGGAGCCTGCACAGGTCATCAATGAGTTGTCGCGCGTGCGTAACAAGGGGCTGAGCTACAAGGAAATTGAAGATACGCTTATCTCAGCCGTGGCCGGGGCGTACCAGCGCCAGCTCAAGGCACAGAATGCGGTGGATTTTGATGATTTGCTGATTCTGACGGAGCGCTTGCTGCGTTGTTACCCGGATGTGCACGATAAGTGGAACCGCCGTTTCTCCTACATTACGGTGGATGAGTTCCAGGACACGAACTCGCTGCAAATGAGCCTGCTGAACCAGCTTGTGGGACCGGAGCACAATGTGTGCGTGGTGGGGGATGACGACCAATCCATCTACGGCTGGCGCGGCGCGCAGATTTCCAACATCTTGGATTTCGAGAGCTTTTTCCCGAACCCCACCGTCATCAAGCTGGAGGAAAACTACCGCTGTACCAAGCAGGTGTTGGATTGCGCCAATGTGGTCATCCGCAACAATGTGGGCCGCCGTGAGAAGACGCTGCGCACCAATAAGGAAGGCAAATACCCCGTTCGCCTCATGGCCATGCCCGGTGCGGATGATGAGGCCGGCTTCATCGCGGAGGAGATTGAGCGCCTACGCATCAGCGAAAAACTGGCGTGGGAGGACTTTGCCGTGCTTTTCCGCGCCAACGCGCAGAGCCGAGCCCTGGAAATGGCTATGCGAGAGCACCATATCCCCTACCGCATGGTGGGCACCAAGAGTTTCTTTGACCGCCGTGAGGTGAAGGATTTGATTAGCTATCTGCAGATGATGGATAATCCCGATGCGGATTTGCATGTGCTGCGTGTGCTCAACACGCCGCCCCGCGGTATCAGCGATGTGACGGCCTCGTTCGCCATTGACTGGAGCCGGGACAACAAGAAGAGTCTCTGGGCCACGTTGCGCGATATTTCTTTCCTGGCCGAGTGTTCCACTCGCTCGCAAAATTGCATCAATGAATTCACGGATTTGGTGACTCGCTACGGCACGGAGTTTGCGCAGAGCGAGCGACCCTTTGTGGACATCTTGCAGGATTTCCTCAATGAAACGGGCTATGAGGAGTACATTGCCCGCAACTGCAAGACGGATGAGGAAAAAGACCGCCGCCAATCGGCCATAGATGATATCAAATCCGCCCTGCGGCAATTTTGGTTGCCCGGAAACAAGCTCACGGATTTTTTGGCCGGTATCGGGCTGGATGAAGACCGCAAGGAAGATGACATTGAGTCCAAAAGCGGGGTGTGTCTCATCACTATGCACGCTGCCAAGGGCTTGGAGTTCCCCCATGTGTACATTGTGGGGGTGGAGAATGGCTTGCTCCCCCACACCCGCTCGGTGGATGAGGGAAGCTTGGATGAAGAACGCCGCCTGTTCTACGTGGGCATCACCCGCGCTCGCGAACGCCTGACCATGACTTATTGCGCCAAACGCTCCAAATACGGCAAGGAGGAGCGCTGCGCTCCCTCATCTTTCATCATGGAAATCCCCAACCGTTTCTATGAGTTTGTGGATTACGATGAGCTCATGAATACCCCCGCCAGCGAGGAAGAAAATGTGAACTTCTTTGCCAGCATGCGCGCGCTTTTGCAGGAAGATTGATTGGCGCTCCGGCCCACCATAACCCCCATTGCTTTCACTAAAGGTGCCTCTGTTGGCTGCCATATCTGAACGTTGATTGCCCTGCCGAAAGGGATGGCCTGTGTTTCGTATCGGGGGGGATGTGATATCGGCATGCGTGGAAAGCATTTATAAGAGCGTTGTCTACTTTTTTGCGATAAATGTACTATAAAAGTTCCGATATGAAGTAAAAAAACGAAAATAATGTAAAAAACTATTGACACGATATAGCAAAAGAGATATAAAAGCCTTGTCGGCGCGGTGAAATAACCACAAGTGTGGCATTGAGCCGCGAATGAAGACTAACAACCAACCAGATTCAAACAATGAAAAAGACAATTGCTATTATTGCTGCCGTATGTGTGACCACGATTGGTTTCTGCATGGGCACCTCCACCGCTGCTGAAGTAATCGACACCAAGAGCTTTGATGCTCACGGGATGCGTTGCCTTTCCTGCAAAGGAACCGGATTTAACAATGGCGGCACAGGGTCTTTAAACTGCCTTATGTGCGGAGGCACCGGCCGTTGCGGTTCCTACTAAAGCATAAGGGGATAATACTAACGCGTAACAGAGTGGCATGCCGAGAACTGCGTAAGCGGGGGGTGTGTGCCACTCTTTTTTATAGGATATGATGCTGCTGCGTATACTTCTTCTGCTGCTCCTCTGCTGTATCTGCCCCGGTTGGGCAGATAGCGGACAGGCTCGGCGCTATCAGGATGTAGGGATGCCGATGGTGATGGCGTGGGATGCGGCACTGCTGCGTTTTGTCATGGCTGGGGAGCGGGAGAATGAGTTGCAGATTCAGAGTGAGCGAGGCAAGGAAGAGATACGAGTGGAGGGAGTGCAGGCCATTGCGCGTGTGCTTCTGCTGAAGGATGGCAGCTGCCTGCTGTGCGGGACAGATGCGGCGGGAAAAACGTGCTTTTATCTCTACCGCGAGGGCGGGTGCTTGCAAGAATTGCGCAGCGAGGGGGTGCCGGCGTGGTGTATGCCGATGATGGAGCTGGCAGCCGGATCTGAGTGTTCCCTTTTAGCATTGGGGGGAGAACAGCCCATGGGGGCTGCACCGGTGTTTCGTTTGCAGGTGAAGGACGGCGCGGTGCGGGCGCACCTGCTGTATCCCAACCGCGAGCGGGCTGTTTCTTGGGCTTTTACGCCTGCCGGAGAGCCACTGGCTACCCTTCGCTGGGATGCCAAGGGGGGCAAGCACGTGGATTCTTGGCTGGGCGGGCGCGGGCCTCACCCTGTTTTTTCGGCTGCGGCGTCGGAGAGGCTTCAACTACTGGGCATGGCCGATGCAAAGCATGTATATGTGATACATGACAGGGGGCTGGAGGGTGCAGCACTGGGCCGCCTGCATTTGGAGACCGGAGAGTTAACGACGATTGCTTCGGCCGGTCGGGCAGATATTGTTCGTTTTTGGATTGCGCCCCATGGTGAGCTACTGGGTTACTCTGCCCGCTGGGGTACAGATGTATATACTGCTGTGAAAGCGTGCCCTGCGTGGGATGCCGTGTGTCGGGAAGTGGCGGGGGCGGCCGAGGTGACACCGCTTGCCGTATCTCCCTGCGGGCGGCGGCTGTTTTTTCTGATGCAGGAGGGCGGCGCACCGGCAAGCTACGCCTTGTGGGAGCAAGGAAAGGGCATTCGCATTCTCATGGCTCCACAAAACCTGCCGCCCGTCCGTAAAACACATTTTGCAGAGTACCAAGCAGCAGATGGTACGAGTATACCGGTATATTATACCTTGCCGGAGGGGGAGGGGCCATTCCCGACTGTCGTGTTTGTGCATGGCGGCCCTCGCATGCGCACCGATGCAAGCTACGATTGGCGGGTGCAGTACCTCGTGAGCCAAGGCTTTGCGGTGGTGCAGCCGCAGTTTCGCGGTTCCCGCGGCTGGGGCAAGTCATTCATGCATGCCGGGAATCGGCAGTGGGGCACGGGTGTGATGCAGACGGATGTGAATGATTGCATACCTTGGTTGCTGGAGCAGGGGATAGCAGAACCCGGGCGTATAGCCATTTTTGGTGGCTCGTATGGTGGCTATGCCGCTACGGCTGCGCTGTGTTTTTACCCCGGTACCTATGCTTGCGGTATCAGTTTATTTGGCCCGCAAGATTTGTTGCTGCACTTGCAGAAGATGAATGCTGAGGAGTCTCCCTATGCAGGTGAGGACAACTTAGTCATTGGTGACCGGGATGACCCCGCCGAGAGAGCTCGCCTACGTGCAGTTTCTCCCGCTCTGCATGCGCATCAGTTTCAAGACCCGCTTCTGTTGTATTACGGGGAAAAGGATACTCTTATCCCCCCCGTGCATTCCCAAACGTTGGCCAAGAATCTGCGGGCTGCCGGCAAGCAGGTAAAGGTGCTTTCTTTGCCGGATGAAGCGCACGGTTTCCTGAACCCCGAACATGAACCTTGGCTTTATGCCGAGCATATTGTTCCTTTCCTGCGCCAACACCTCAACTTTTCACCCTCTAAGACAAAATGAAAAATAACATGATAAAACAAGTGCTTATTTTTATCGGAATCCTCATCCTGTGCGCTGTTGGCGGCTTTTTCTTAGGCAAGCTCATAGGCGCGCAGGAACAAGCGATGCCCCCCGATATGCACCACCATTGCAATGACCCGCATTGCTCACATTCGCACTAAGGGGGAAATCAGCGTATTCTCCGGTTCGCAATTTCTGCTTTAGCCGGGGGGATTATGACTTCCCTTTGTAACTTTTGCTGAATCGCTTGTAGAAGCCATCGCTCCCTTTGTTGTCGCGGGGGGCGGGGCTGTCTGCTCTGCGGTGGAAAGGTTTGCGGTTGCGGAAATCGTCTCGCTCGCCGCGGTAGCGGTTGCTGCCGAAGCCTCGCTCACGATCGCGGAATTTGTCGCGCCCGGCGTAGGAATCGGTGCGGCGGTCGCGCACGCGGAAAGAGGGGCGATCCGGCGCTCCGCCTTCGGGGCGGCCTTTGTCTTCACGCACGTTCACCTCATATCCGCAAATCATGCAGGTGGAGAGTTTTTCCACAATTTGCGGGGCGATTTCCGGGGTGACTTCTATGAGCGAATGTTTGAGGAAAATCTTGATATCGCCCACGGAGCCCTTGGGGGCCTCGCCTTCGTTGTAGAAAAGCCCGGCAATATCTTTGGGCTTGATGCCCAGCAGCTTGCCGCCGTTCATAAAGAGAGTGACAGAATCTTCCAGCGTGTTCCAATCCTTGGCCGGGGCATCTGCTCCGGGTTCCTGGGGACGGGCGTGGCGGTTCGGTCGATCTTCCGGGATGTCCTGCAACTCGCCCCCATTGCGAGCCAGCAGCAGATTGAACATGGCGGTCATGAGGTGTTCTGCGGGCATTTCAATATCTCGCAGTTCTTCCGGCAGTTCGTGTGCGGAGGCTGCCATTTCCAGGATTTCGTCCACGAGAGCTTCTTTGCGAGCCTGCGTCACTTGTTCGCCTGTCATCACTTTTTCTCGCTGCATGCGGGTGCCGATGAAGCGTTCGATGCGGGCCAGCAGAGAGAAATCGCGGCGGCCGATGAAGGTGACAGCCTTGCCCTTGCGCCCCGCTCGTGCGGTACGGCCAATGCGGTGTACATAGTCCTCCGGGTCGCGGGGAAGCTCAAAGTTGACCACGATATCCACATCATCAATATCCAAGCCACGAGCTGCAATGTCGGTGGCAACCAACACGTTGAGGTTACCCTTGCGGAAAGAATCCATTACACGCTCACGGAGGGTTTGCGGCATGTCACCATGCAGGCGGTCAACAGAATAACCACGAGCCAGTAGGCCATCCACCACATCATCCACCACGCGTTTGGTGTTGGCGAAGACGAGGCCTCGCTTCATACGCCCCATTTCGATGAGACGGCTCAGTACCTCAATACGGGAAGAAAAGACAACCTCATACACGGATTGCTCGCAGGTCGGCACAGTCAGCACCGGTCGCTCAATAGCGATTTCCAGCGGGTCTTGGGACAGACGGTTGATGAGGGAGCGAATGGCCGGGGACATGGTGGCCGAGAAGAAGAGCGTTTGGCGCTCGGTCGGCAGCATGGAAACAACGCGGTCAATGTCTTCCTGGAAGCCCATGTCGAGCATTTCATCTGCTTCATCCAGAATGAGCATAGAGATGTTGTCCGTATTAAGCTCGCCCTGTTCCATGAGGTCAATGACACGCCCCGGAGTGCCAACCACAAATTGAACACCCCGCTTCAGTGCGGCCAGTTGCGGACCGAAGGACGCGCCGCCATAAATCGGTACGGCGGAGATGCCATCCAAGAACAAAGCCAGCTTCTCTACCTCGCGGCAAATCTGCACGGCCAACTCGCGTGTGGGAGCCAAGCAGAGCACCTGAACGCCGCGGATGGCGGGGTCGATGCATTCCAGAGCCGGGATGCTGAATGCCAGTGTCTTGCCCGATCCGGTGTGAGAAAGCCCCACGATGTCGCTGCCGTCCAAAGCAGGGGGAATGGCTTTTTCTTGGATGAGAGAGGGCGTTTCAAATCCCAATACTTCGATGGCTTCAAGAATTTCCGGGCAGATTCCGAGTTCTGAGAATGACATAGACGCGGCAAAGAATGCCTGACTCCCCGCTCTTTGTAAAGACAATTCTATGGCAGTTGAGATAACATGCGCTCAAAATACAAAAAATCCGCAAGAAGATAGGATTGCAAGCTTGCAAAGCAGAATGTGCCTTGCTACAATACCCAATGATGAATGCCCCCCGATTTTTTGGTGCAAGTTGTGCTGCTCTGTGTGCGTGGATTCCTACTGCGATGGCTCAGGCCGATGATGCTGCATCCCCGCCGGTTGCCGAAGCAGTGGCGGCATCTCCCGGCATCATGGTGACAGAGAAGGGGGTGTTGGATGAACTTCTGTTGTTTGTGGTAGATAAAAAATCTGCTGATAATGCGGCGCCGGCAGTAGCTCGTATGCTGAGAGAGAATGCAGAGGTGCCGCCGGAGATGATGCTATCGGAGTATGACCGCTCCATCCTTGCGTCAACATCGTGTTTTGGGTCTTCAAAATTGATGGACGCACTTGCTCCCGTGTTTGTGCCGGATAGTCAGTACAAAGAACTCTTGGCTCCTTATCAGGCTTTGCAATCGGAGTTGGGGTTGTTGCTGAGCGATATGGCAGATGTGCTGGAGCAGGTGGATAGCAAGGCAGATGCGGATGCCGCGGCAGAAATGGCACAGAACATCCCGGCTTACATGAGCTCTCTCCGGGAAAAGGTGGCGGCTTTGCCGCATCATGATGATGATGAGCTTCTGCGTGTGCGCGTGCGCCGCTATCATGTGACGGTACGCCCCGGTGCTGCCCGTTTGTTGAGAGCTTGGGGAAAGTTGATGGCGCGTGATGAAAACATGTATGGTTCCTCCCGTTTGGTTGCGGCGCTGCCCATGGTCAATGAGGTGTTGGAGAATCTGGGAATGGCGGCTGATCCGGCGGTATTGCCCCGGTTGGTGCAGGTGGCAGAGCAGATGGAACCGCTGCTGGAGGAGTGGCTGAAGGTGAGCAAGAGTATCACGGACAAGGTGAGTGCGGATGCCGCTGCTCCGCGTTTGTTGCAACTTGCTACGGATATTCGTGCCGTAAGTATCGACAGGTTGGGTAGTGGTTACGAAAAAGATTTATCCAACCTGAGCCCGCGGTTGCAGGTGCTCATGATGGCTACGGATCGCCTCTCCCATTGGTTTGCCGAGTTGCCGACACCGTTCTATGGTTCGGAGCCGTTGCGCGCGGCGCTGGAGCACGAGGACTGCTAGTACTCTTTATTGCTCGTCCTTGTTGAAACGGCTGAGGACATCTTCCAGGAAGCCTTGGGCAACGAGTTTCTGCGCTTCATATTGGGGGATGCCGCGAGAGCAAAGGTAGAAGAGTTGTTCTTCATCCAGGGGGGCAGAGGCACTGCCGTGGGAGCAGCGCACCTTGTCTGCCAGGATTTCCAGGCCGGGTAGGGAGTTCGTGGTGGCGTTCTCGCTGAGCAACATATTGCGGTTGCTCTGATAGGCATCTGTATTGTGTGCACCCGGTGCCACATAGATGTTGCCGGCAAAAGTGGCTGTGGCTTTGCCATCCAGCACGTTTTTGTAGAGTAAATCGCTGGTAGCTTCACCCACGTGGTGAATCTGCTTGGTGTGTTGGTCCAGCACAGAGGCACCGCCGAGGTGGTTGGCGGAGAAAAGACGGGTATCTGCCCCGGCGGTGTAGATTTCCGCCACCGTTTCCTCTCGCACCCAGGCACTATCCTCGTGCGCAGTGAGGTGGCTCACCTTGCCCCCCATGTTCTGGATGTTGGTGATGCACATGTAGTGCTCAAATCCCTTGCTTGTCAGTTCGACCTTGAGTGCGGCACCCTCCGCTACTTGGATATTGCGGGTCGCAAACATGGTGCTGCCGGGGCTGCCGATGTGGTGCTCGATGACATGCGCCTTGACTCCCGGTGCCACCATGATGAAAGTGGCGGGGGTGTAGAGCTCCCCACCACGGTAGGTGATGACGATGGGCTCTGTGGTGCTTTCCTCAATGTAAAGGGCGTAGCCTTGGCCAAAACGCTTGAGGTGCATGCCCAGCATGGCATCGGAACCGATGGTCGGCATGAGCATCTCTGTTTGGCGCAAATCGTCATCCTCTGCTGTGATGCGTACAGCCGCTTCCTCTGCATGCAAAACAGTGGCTACTCCATGAGAGAGAAGGCTGCTTTGCAGCAATTCTGCCAGAGCTGTAGCATACTTGTGTGGGCGCCCGAAACGCCAGTCTTCATTCAGTCGGTTGGGGATGATGGCCTGCTCAAATCGTTCCCGGCTTTCTTGGAGTGCGGCATCCAGCTTGGCCTCGGCTTCTGCCAGGGCGAAGGCTGCTTCCATGCTCATGTTTTGAGGAAAATCCATAGTGGGGAGGTGCTGGGGTTAGCCGATGGAGTCTTCCATCTCCAAGTCGATGAGACGGCGCAATTCCACGGAGTATTCCATGGGGAATTCTTTCACTAAATCGTTGATAAAGCCATTGACCGCCAAGCTCATGGCTTGTGCTCGCGTAAGGCCGCGCTGCTGCATGTAGAAGAGCATTTCCTCATCCACCTGAGAGACGGAGGCTTCATGTTGCACAGCGCTGGCGTTGCCGTTGACGGTGATAGCGGGGTAGGTATCGGTGCGGCTGGTGGCGTTGATGAGCAGAGCATCGCACTCGGTGTTGTTTTTGCAGCCTTTCATCCCCTTGAGCACCTTGACCTCGCCGCGGTAACTGGCGCGACCCTCTCCGATGGAAATGGACTTTGACACGATGTTGGAAGTCGTATCGGGGGCGGCATGAATCATGCGTGCTCCGGTATCTTGCAGCTGCCCGCTGTGTGCCAGGGAGATGCTCACCACCTCACCGCGAGCTCGGCGGCCTTGCAGCACTACTGCCGGGTATTTCATGGTGAGCCCGGAGCCGAGGTTGCAGTCTATCCAGCGGATTTCTGCGTCCTCCATAGCAAGCCCTCGCTGAATGACCAGGTTGTACACGTTGGTGGCCCAGTTCTGCACGGTGACGTATTGGATTTTTGCTCCTTTGAGAGCCACCAACTCGACCACGCCGGAGTGTAGGGTGGCAGAATTATATTGCGGGGCGGTGCAGCCCTCCATGTACATGAGCTCGGCGCCTTCATCGGCGATGATGAGGGTGCGCTCGAATTGCCCCATGCTCTCGGAGTTGATGCGGAAGTATGCTTGCAAGGGCTGGGCCAGCTTTACACCCTTGGGTACATAGATGAACGAGCCGCCGGAAAATGCTGCGTGGTTGAGGGCAGAGAACTTGTTGTCTCCCACGGGAATAACCTTGCCGAACCAAGGCCGGAAAATGTGCTCGTATTCTTTGAGCCCTTCCGTGGAGTTGACGAAGATGACTCCCTTTTTGCTGAGCTCCTCGCGCATGTTGGCGTAGGCTGTCTCTGAGTCGTATTGGGCATCTACGCCGGCCAGGAAGGCGCGTTCCTGCTCCGGCACCCCCAAGCGCTCGAAGGTGCGTTTCATGTCATCCGGCACTTCATCCCAGCTGCGGCTGGGCTTGGCACCATGGGAAAGATAGTAGCGGAATGCATCAAAATCCACGCCGGAAATCTCTGCCGGTGCCCAGTGGGTGGGCATGGGCATTTCGTTGAACTTGCGCAGCGCGTCTTTGCGGAATTGGCGTAGCCAGTCCGGCTCTCCCTTTACATCGCAAATGTAATCAATCGTCTTCTCGGTGAGCCCGAATCCGGCATCATACTTGTGATTCTCCGGGAAAGAGAACGCACCGCGCGTGTCCATCTGAAATGGCGTTTCGTCCATTACTCCTTCGTTGTTTTCAAGAAATCAAATCCGTGATTTTCAATGTGATCCACCAGTTCAAAACCGCCGGTCTTCACAATTTTTCCTTGGGAGAGGATGTGCACTACATCCGGGTGGATGTAGTCCAACAGACGCTTGTAATGGGTGATAACCAAGAAGCTGCGGAAAGGGGCACGCATGGCGTTCACCCCATCGGAGACGATACGCAGCGCGTCTACATCCAAGCCGCTGTCGGTTTCATCCAGTATGGCATAGCTGGGCTGCAACATCATCATTTGCAGAATGTCGTTGCGCTTCTTTTCGCCGCCGGAGAAGCCCTCGTTGACTGCACGAGCCGTGAACTTGGTATCCATGCCCAGTTGTTTCATGCGGCCTCGCAGTTCCTTGTAGAACGATACGGCATCCACGTCCTCCCCCTTGGGCAGGCGTGCTTGCATGGCCGCTCTCATAAAGTTTGCGTTTGTCACGCCCGGTACTTCCACCGGGTATTGAAAGGCCAAGAATAAACCGGCTCGACTGCGTTCATCTACGCTCATGGCTAGCAAATCCTGACCATCCAAGCTGACGCTGCCTCCGGTCACCTCATAATCCGGGTGGCCACACAGCACTTTGGAAAGAGTTGATTTGCCGGAGCCGTTCGGCCCCATGATGGCATGTACCTCTCCGGAGGGAATCTCCAGGTTGATACCGTTGAGGATGTCGGCCCCGTCCTTGACACGGGCGCACAAATTTTTGATGATTAGGCTCATTGCTGTTCGTGTGAATGGTACTGCTCAGGGATAGACCCACGCAGGCATGCTTCCATGCTGGTGACGGTGACCCCGGGCGGCAGGTCAAAAATGTCTTCCGGACACAAACCTGCCTTCAACTGCACGTCGATGACTTTGTTGTTGCTGTCATCCAGTACGTGCACGTGCGGTACAAAATTGGGGCAGAATCGGGAGGGACCGTTATCGAAATGCAGGTGGTTGATGACACCTGCTTTGGCCATCGTCTCCAGACAGTTGTATATAGTTGCGAGTGAAATGCCCGGTTCGTATTGTTTGGCTCGTTCAAAAATGGCACCCGCTGTCGGGTGGTCTTTGGAGGCCAAAATGGCATCTACCACGGCGCGGCGTTGTTTGGTCATGCGCAGCCCGGCTCGGCGGACAACGCTGGCTGTCTGCGAGGAGCGGGGTGACTCGTTTGTTTGTGTGCTATTCATACGCGGATTTCAGGGGGTAGTTGTTGTCCGTGCGCGAATTATAGCTATCTCCGACCCGCATTTCAAGGATAAATCAGGTCTGTAATTTAAAATTATTAAAAAGTAGCGCCAAAAAGGAACAGGCCACAGGGGGACACCTGTAGCCTGCTGAAGTATAGCACTCCGGCCGCGATTCGAACGCGGGACCCCAAGCTTAGAAGGCTCGTGCTCTATCCAACTGAGCTACCGGAGCATAAAGTGCGCTGCGCCATAGTATCAGGCAGGGGCAGCAAATGCAAGCATAATTTAAGTTAGCACGCTCATTCAAACTTGACTTGCGTAATTCAGAGTTGTAGACTGTCTCAGCTTATAAGTTTTGTTCCAAATAGAATTGATCAGATTAATGAGTAAGGAATCAAAAAGTGAAACAAAATCAATAATTGACCAATCTTCGGGAAGATGAGAGGGCGTGAATGAATTGTTGTCAAAATTTCGAGCACCCATGATGGGGGGATTAATCATTCTCATTATGTTGTATCACGACACTACAGAGATGATGGGGGCATTTAGACCTTTAGTGTTGCGGTATGGTCCATGGGGGGGGGATGGTTTTTTATTCTTATCGGGTTTTGGGCTGTATTTCGCACAGGAAAAGAAAAAAGACGGAAGTATATGGATGTTTTACGCCCGTCGTTTGTTTCGTATTATTCCAGCTGCTCTTATTGTTGGCTGGTCTTTTTATCTCATGGGGGGAGCCCACTTGTTGGCTGTTCTGGGGTTAAATCAGTGGTTTATTCGATCAATTTTGATTTTGTATTTGGGAGCACCGCTTGTGTACAAGATGCTACAAAGAATGAATCCTACCAAAGTTATGGCGTTTTTTATTAGCATCGGGATTGTCGGGGTGCTTATGATATCGCCTTACATGAAAGATCTGAGCTTTAGTTGGCAGACAACTATCAGTTGGACAATTGCTCGTATGCCCGTATTTGTGTTAGGTATGTATGTAGCAAGGATGGAGTTCAATGTTCAAAAAATTTTACATTCGGTGTATAGTATTGTGGCAATCGTAGCTTTGGTTGTTGCTCTCTATGTTCACCGCTATCCTCGCCTCATATCAACATACGCGCACTTGCTGCCGTTCATTATTCTTGCAATTTCTATCCCTTTGCTGCTCGTCTTACTTGGCGGATTTTTTCGATATATACAGCGTGGTTTTTTCATGAAATCTTTGTCATTTATGGGGGGGATCTCTCTGGAATTATATTTAATTCATGAGCCAATGAAATTAATGATATCCAGATGGAATCTTTCGCCTATTGAGACTACTTTAATTGTAACTGTGCTAACTATTGTGAGCGCTTGGGCGCTTCATGTGTTTGTGACGTTTTTTTCAAGATTTGCAAAGAAATTCACATTAAAGATGTGATGTTTTGTGTGTAGTCATCCGTTGGGTTGTTTCATTGTCATAGATGATGCGAAGGCAATGAACCTGACACAAAAGATGCTTGACGCAAACGGGGTAATACCCGAATATAGATGCGTGAAAACAAGATTTTCAGTATGGTTGGTAGCAGGGGCGGTAGCCCTCATGTCGCTGGTGGCATGCAAGCCGCAAGCGCCTGATATGGAGAGGTTGAGTTCCTTGCAGCGCAACAATGCCGAATTGCGCCGCGAGATTGCTCGCATGCATGCGCTTATTCGCCAAGCCGGAGAGGATACACCGGAATTGCAGCAACAGATAGACCGCCGCAATGGCGAGGTGGTGGCGGCTTACAAGCAGATGGAAGCTTTGAGAGAAAAAGAAACAGAGCTGAAGATGCGCCGTATTGAGCTGGAATCCCGCTTAGATACGTTCCGCGACACATTCGCCCGACTTCAGAATGAAATTGCATCCCAGAATATAAGACCATGAGCGAACAGCCGGTTATGAAGCCAGAGGAAAAGAAAGAAGATACGGCTCCGCTTGAGACGGTGCGTCCGCTTGTGCCTGATGCTGAGGGAAAGCCTGAGGACTCTTCCAAGCCGGAAGAGAAAAAGATAGACGAAAAGGCTGAAAAACAGGAGACAAAGGCAGAGAGCAAAGAAAATACTCCCCAAGAAGCCCCCCAAGACAAGGCTGAGAAAAAGCCGAAGTCAAAGATGAACTGGGGTGGATTCTTGCTGGATTCTTTCTTGGTCTTGACTCTTCTCGGAACATTGGGCGGCGGTGGCTACTATCTGAAGCAAGAGTTGGACAAGTATCGCGTGCCTTCCATCATGGAGCTTACCATGCGCGAAAATCTGGAGCTCTGCAAACAGCGCGAGGCTCTGCAAGCACAGGCATACCATGCTGATGAGCAAATCCACATGCGCAAACTTTTGGCTCGCTTGGAACGCCAGCTGGGTGAATTCTCTCGCCAAATTGCCGATAAGGAAGAAGATATCACCGAGGAACACAACCGAGTCTTGGCTTTGCAGCATGAGATTCGCCAAGCGGATAAAGAAGCTCGCAGCGTGGCTCGCAGCTTGCTTCCCGGTATGTCGGTGGGCAACGTGACCACGACTTCCGGCAAAGCGTATCGAGATGCAGTCATCTACCGCATGGAGGGTAAACTCATTACCCTTCGTTCGCCGGAGGGGCAGGTGCGTTTCCCCCTCAATCAACTTGTAAAAGAATCCTTGCCTACGCTGGCTCGCTACGCATTTGACAAGGAGAACTTGATTGATATGTCGGACTTTGAGGTTTCTCCGATGGATGCCGCAGCTGCTCGTCAGCGCGCAGCAAAGCGTGCGCCCCAGCCTGAATCCGAACAAAAGCCTCGGCCGGAAGAAAAAGATTACGAAGGAGAAGCGGGTGCGCCGATAGTAGATACTGATGCTAACCGCACGACAACTAATGATGCAGGAGATGAACCTGCACCCCAACAGGCAGAAGAAGACCCATGGCAGGCTCCGCTTGGTGATTTGCCCTTGTAACATCCACTCTTTTCAATATGGCAGCAACTGATTTGAAGACAGAGATTTTGCGTTTGAAGCAAGAACGCAATGCCGTGATTTTGGCTCACAGCTACCAACGCCCCGAGATTCAGGATATAGCTGATTTTGTGGGTGATTCGCTTGCTCTTGCGCGATATGCCCAAGAAACACAGTGCGATGTGATTGTGTTCTGCGGTGTGCATTTCATGGCTGAAACAGCTTGTATCCTGAACCCCACACGTACGGTGCTCCTGCCGGATATGGATGCAGCTTGCTCGCTGGAGGCTTCTTGCCCGGCAGAGGAGCTGGCGGCTTATCTTGAAGCCAACAAGGAGAAGAATTATTATGTGGTGGCCTATGTAAATTGCTCAATTGGTGTGAAGGCTTTGGCCGATGTTATTGTGACGAGCGGCAATGCCCAGCGTATCATAGAGACCGCTCCCACAGACCGCCCCATCCTCTTTGTGCCCGACCAAAACTTGGGTGCGTGGACGGCGCAGCGCACCGGTCGCGAGATGACCATGTGGAACGGCGCCTGCCATGTACACCAGCGTTTCACTCGCGACCAAGTACTTACACTCAAAGAACAATACCCGGATGCCAAGGTGGTGTGCCACCCTGAGTGCCAAGAGGTGATTCGATTGATGGCCGACCATATTTGCTCCACGGAGAAGATGATTCCTTATTGCCGAGAGAGCGAAGCCCGGCAGTTCATTATCGTGACGGAAAGTGGCATCCTGCATCGCTTGCGCAAACTGGTGCCGGGAAAAGAGTTTATCCCGGTGGCAGCAGACAAATGCTCTTGCGCGGAGTGTGAGTACATGAAGCTCAATACAATGGAGAAGCTGCGTAATTGTCTGCGCGATATGAGTCCTGAGGTGAAAGTGCCGGAAGCATTGCGTCTACGCGCTGCTGTTCCCTTGGAGCGTATGCTTGAGCTTTCCCGCTGAAGTCCAACGCTTGCAGCATGAATATAGCGCCCCACATTCTCGCCAACGGGAATTGGCTTTCCATGGAAAAATTCATGGAAATCGCGCTTTATGACCCTGATTCCGGGTATTACAGCAGCAATATATCCGGGATTGGCTATCGTGGAGACTTTTCCACAACGGCAACCCTCAGCGATTTACTTGCACGCCGCTTGGTGGCCCAGTGGAAACAAGCCTGCGCCGCTTGCGGTCGCCGTTTGCCTTTCATTGAGATTGGTGGCGGCAATGGCGATTTATCCATGGGAATAGCCCGTGAACTCGGTTTTTTCGGTCGATTGCGGGCGCGTTATCTCATGGTTGACCGCTCAGCGTCCTTGCGTAATTTGCAGGGCATGGTGGGGGGAAATTTTGTGCGGGTGTATGCAGATGTTGTGTCGGCGCTCAAACACGCCGGGGGCAGTGCTTTCATCTTCTCCAATGAATTGCCGGATGCTTTTCCCGCCCGCCAGTTTGTGTACCAAGGCGGTGAATGGTTGGAACTGGGGCTTGCTGTGGAGCAGGGTCGCATCATTCGCCAGGCGTGGAGGCAGCCCTTACCTGCATCCTCGGTTTTTGAGCGGTGGGCACAGGAGGGTCAAGTGGTCGAAGTTCATGAAAGCTACCACAAATGGTATGCCGAGTGGCAACCTTATTGGAAAAGAGGAACTTTGGTGACGATTGATTACGGTGAATTGAATGAAACGCTTTATCACCGCCGCCCCGCGGGCACATTGCGCGGCTATAAGGCGCATTGCGTACTGAATGCTGATGAGCTGCCGCCACTTGCGGGGCGCTGCGATATCACAGCAGATGTCAACTTTACGGATTTGCAAGAACTGGCAGCTCGTTGTAGCGGCGACGTGGTGCAATACATGAGCCAGCGTGATTACCTGAAAGATTACGCCATCCCCGGTAATGAGGCAGATGCGCACCTCATTGCAGTACCGGGAGCCGGAGATCATTTCAATGTGCTATTGCAGCACCGTTTTGAGCAATAATCAACGCTCTGCTGGCAGAAGCTTTGCAAGCGCTTCTTTGCAAAGGGCCGCAGACCATTGACCGGGTGCTGTAGGGGTGCTGCCCAAATAACCATACGTCAGCACAGATCCATATTGATTGTAGATGAGGCGACTTGTGGCACCCAATGGTCCCATGCCCATGACAGCCATGGGATGCGTGTATTTTTGCAGCAGAGAAACACCCACCATCACGTCTTCCATGCTGTGTACTCGGAAAGCAAACTTCACTACGTCTGCCCCCAGGGCAATAGCTTTGTCTGCCAAGGCGCATAATGATTCCACGCTTGGTGTTTTTTCAAAATCATGTGCCGAAGCCACCACAATTACACCCTGTTGGTGCGCCTGTTTCAGCAAGCCCTGAGCTGTCTCCATGTGGGCGATTTCCCAGTCGATGGCATCGGCCATGGGAAGCAAGGATTTGGCAAGATATTGGCGTTCTTCTTCTTGCATTTCCCGTGCGCCGCCTTCATCCTGATGCCGCACCGTTACCAAGACGGGCAGGGGGCAAGGTAGCGCAAGTATCTCTGCGGGTGAAACGTCTTGCGGCAGGGTGTCTACCCTCAATTCCAGAACATCGCACAAAAGGTGGGGGCTTTCTGCCGAGATGACCTGCTTCCAGGCTTCCCATCCGGAAACAGAGCCCACCACAAGAGATGGGTACAAATCCTGTTGCTGAGTGCGTTTCATGGCGCATACTTTATCACACACACCCAGCCTCACGCAAGAGTAGAGCTTTGCATGCATGAAAAATCACACTCCTTGATTTTCCGCTTGCGGGATGGGGGGCTATTTGCTACTATGTATCGCGCGTACGAGTATATGCTGGAAGCACGAAATATTACCTTGGAGGTGGATGATGGAGAGGAGACGATAGCCTTGCTCTCAGGGGTGAGTTTTTGTGTCCCCAAAGGGCATTTTATGGCCATTGTCGGCCCATCCGGTTGTGGCAAGACAACCCTGCTTAAGACAATAGCCGGTATTGCAGAAGCAACAGATGGTACTTTCGTGTGGGATGGTGTGGATTTGATGGAAGAAGGCGATTTTGAACCATCCGAAATCGGCTATGTACCGCAATTCAGCATTGCGCATGATGAACTGTGTGTCGATGAATGCGTGGAGAATGCGGCAAAAATGCGGGTGAAAGCTGCCGATGAAGAATTGGATGAGATTGTGGAGCGTGTGTTGCAAGAAACGGGGCTGGATGAGATTGCTGATCGCCGGGTGAAACTGCTTTCCGGTGGGCAGAAACGTCGCTTGGCTTTGGCTATGGAGTTGGTGTCGAATCCTCGTATTTTACTGTGCGATGAAGTGACAAGCGGCTTGGATCCTCGTTCGGAGAAAGAAATTGTACAATTGTTGCGCGATTTGAGTATGAAAGGGGGGCGAATAGTCATATCAGTGACCCACAGCCTCTCTCAGTTGAGCGATTACGATAGTATCATGGTGTTAGTGCGGGGGCATCTGGCCTACCATGGGGCTCCTGCTTCCTTGGAACATTATTTCGGCGTGCATGATCCGGAGGAAGTTTACCCCCGATTGGCTCTGCGTGAGCCATGTGAATGGGCTCAGAGCTGGCAGAAACATGGTGGAGATTACTATCAGCGCATGGAGACAGAACAAAAAATACGTATTCTCCGCAATGGTGAGGATATGGCTTCTCCCGAAAATGCGGAAGCGGAATCAGCCGAGACTCCGGGATTCTTCTCTCAGTTGGGCACATTGTTGCGCCGCCGCTTTACATTATTGCTGCGTGATCGCACTCAGCTGATATTGCAACTTGCCATGATTATCATCTTCCCCATCATGGTAGCTCTTTTTTCCAGCAAGGGACAGGAGCAGTTGTTGATTTTGGCGGATACGCAGAGCAACGATATCGCCATGGAAATACAGGCTCAGCAGGCTCAGGCTGAGGTCCGGGCTCAAGTAGGCTCGGCGGTTTCCGGCATTATCATGTTCGAGGTGATTCTCCTTGGTCTGATGGGTGCCAACAATGCAGCCCGCGAAATTGCCGGTGAACGCCTTATCATGGAAAAAGAGCGTTTTGCCGGACTAGGTGAGGGCGCTTACCTTGCATCCAAGAGTATTTACCTTTTCATCTTGCTTTTGGTCCAAAGTTTGTGGATGTTTGCCTTTGTGCAATTTTTCTGGCCTTTCCGCGGCGATGCAATCAACCATTTGGGCTTTCTTATCTTGGCAAATGCCGCAATGACCAGCATTTGCCTTGGAATCTCAGCAAATTGCCGAACGGCAGACCAAGCCTCGTTGCTGAGTATATATCTGGTGGGTTTCCAACTTCCGCTTTCGGGAGCTGTTTTGGCGCTGCCTGATACGATTGCCACTTGCGTGCGTCCCTTTATTTCTGCATATTGGGCATGGAGCGGTAGTATTGAAGGCGGCTTGCTGCCGGATGTGATTAAGGCCGTTAAAAGCATTGTGCAAACAACCTTTATGTCGGCGCATGTGTGCCACATTGTGCTCGCCATGCACGTGTTTGTTGGTTTGGTGCTTACCTACATAGGGGTACGCCGTTCCCGCTGGGATTAATGAAGAAAGTTTATTTGTAGAATTATGGCAAGAAGACGTTCAAGAAAAACAAAAGGCAGCACCAAAATACTCCTGCCCATGGTAATTGGTGTTGTGGTATTGCTGGCCGGAGTAGGCTTTTTCTTTGCATCTCCATCCGGTAAACGCAGTTCCGGCAAGCCGCAGGATTTTTCCATTCGTGAATACCGCAATGATGGCTCTCGCATGGCGGTGCCGGGTAACCGCTATTTGTTGGAGGGGCGGGTAGAGAATATTGAAACAATAGGCAATAGCCGCATCGTGGCCGTTTCATTGAAGAATAATCGTAATGAGCGCTTGCCTTTGCTTGTGAGCAAAGATACCATTCTGAAGGTGAATCTTACGCGCAAAGATAGCTTCTTGTTTGAGGTGGAATGCCGCACCGGTCGAGACTCTTCCGGCAATGAAGTGAAGGGTATTTTGGTCGTGAAAAATGCAGAGTCTACAAAGTGATGAAAATGCGTATCCTTACCATGTTGATGTCCGGTCTTGGGTGTGTCGCGCAGGCTCAGATGCCGGTTTCTCCTACGCCTGCACCACAACCGCAACCGACTGCTGCGCCGGCACAGGCTGCACCCGCGCAACCCCAGCTTGATATATCCGGCGCTCCGGCAAACAATCCCAACGCAGAACCGACCAATCCCAAGCTGCTGGGGATGGAAATCCCCATGCTTGATCCATCCAACGATACAATTTCTTATAACGGCGGTAAGTTCGATGTGGGCAACAATGCCGTCGTGCGTGCTAAGTTTGAAGCATATCTTCATGGTACCCCTGATACTTCTGAAGAAACGCGCCAGTACAGTAAAAAAATTGAGAAGATTCTGAAGTATGTAAGAGGCCACTATAAGTCCCAGCAGTCGATAGGGAGTGATGCCTTGATCCAAATAGGCAAGACATTGTATAGCCTTTCTGAAGTCCCCACGGATGGACAACATGCGGGTACGCTGGCAAGTTGCATTGTCAACGCTCTGGATGCGCAGCGTGCCAACCGTACAAGAAGAATTGAGAATGCTCGCATTAATAAAGAGCTGGATTCTCTTGCTCGCACTACCAATAATTTGAACAAGAGTAAATCTACGAACAATTCATTCCTTGTTGCCTATAATACAAAGAAAATAGCACAAGGACAGGCCGACCAAGCCAAAAATGCTGCCACCAATGTTCAATCTGAACTGGCAGCCAAAGTGAGCTACCAGAGCAACATGGTGAACTTTCTGTTCATGCGCCGCTATGATCATGCCGTCATTGCCTCGCGAGTGTATCGTCATGTCTTCCATGATGGCGACAACACGATGAAGATAGAAAAGGACTCCAAAGCAGATCAATTCCTGAAATCTACCACGGGTTTACCACCAACCGTCAACACGGTGGATACTTTGGCCAACGAAGCCCGCACCAGTGTGGATAAGCACATGGAAGCGGTGCATTCCATGCTGGCTCAAAATAAATTGGGGGCCGCCACACAGCATTTGATTGAGGCAGTGGCTATTGGAGAGCATATGATCAGCGTGTTGACATTCCCGGTAGAAGGGCGCAGGCGAGTGGCAGAGTACTGGACGTTGCGCAAGCGAGCCCTGTCGGCGTTGAATGCACGTGACTACGCCATGGTGGATCAAATAGCTGCTAAAATGAAAGCTCTGGACGTAGAGTTTGATGACTCTATGCTACTGAGCTACAGCGCAGGAAAGAAACGCCAGAGTGATTTGTGCATTCGCAATGCTCGCAAAGCATTGATGGCCGGTGACGATGAGGAGTTCAACCGCTGTATTACCGAAGCCGGCACCATTTGGCCGCTCAATCCCAATTTGGATGCCAGTGCCAAACATTTGGAAGCTTTTGACAACAATTCTTCCGTGCTGGCAGAGTTCCGCACGCTTTTTGCACGCAAGGAATACCGCACCATTTTCAAGGAGCAGGAGCGTTTTGAATGTGTGGCGGTAGACCCTGAGTTGAAAGCTCAATACAAGGAGGTCATCCTCGTCATCAGCACCATAGATGCCATGCTGAAACAGCTGGAATCCGTGGCAGAGCAAGATCGCGTAATGGGACCCTGCATTGCCTACGAAAAACTTGTGGAATACAGCACCACAGAGCCTCGCTGCGTGGATGACCCCGGCTATAAGGATGCACTGAACCTCTATGCTCAAAAAGCACATGATTTTGTGCAGGCTCTGCGGGATGCGGAGGAATGTGAAAAACGCCATGAGTTCGGTTCTGCTCTTGCAAACTATTACCGAGCCCTGTGCCTCTATCCCAAATCTACATTGGCCGGGCAAGGCGCATCCAAAGTGTCGGATATTATCGTTAAGGCCCAATACTGATGACTCTGCCCAACGAAATCGTCACACGCTTCGCGCCTTCCCCCAGCGGGCCGATGCACGTGGGGCATTTGCTGGCAGCTTTGCATGCACGGCAGCTGGCAGATGTAAATGGAGGGCGATGTTTGTTGCGCATTGAGGATATAGACCAACGCTCCTGTTCACCTGAGTGGGTGGAGCTGATGCACCGAGACTTGGAGTGGCTGGGGCTCCGTTTTGATGGAGAAGTGATGGTGCAGAGCGCACGCTATGCTGCATATCAAGATGCTTTGAGACGTTTGCGTGAGATGGGCGTTCTGTATCCCTGCTTTTGCACGCGGGGAGAAATTAAGGCACAACTGGCCGAAATCGGACGTGCGCCGCATTCTTCATTGGGATATCTTTATCCCGGAACGTGTCGTACGCTGCCCCCGGAGCAAGTAGCTGAAAAGATGGCGGCGGGAATCCCCCACGCATGGCGTATTAACATGCAGAGAGTGCAGGAGCTTATTGGCTGCCCGTATTGGGAAGATATGCGGCGGGGTGTGCAGCGTTGTGTACCTACGGCGTATGGTGATGTGGTGTTGGCACGCAAGGATATGCCTACCAGCTACCATCTTTCCGTTGTCATTGATGATGCAGAGCAGGGGGTGACTTTGGTGTCTCGTGGAGAAGATTTATTTGAAGCAACTCACATACACCGTGCGCTACAAGGCGTATTGGGCTTGCCGATTCCTCGCTATTACCACCATTCCTTGCTGCGCGATAATGCCGGCAAGCGTTTGGCCAAGCGAGACGGTGCGCGCTCCCTGGCCTCATTGCGGGAGGCCGGGTACACGGCCACTATGATTTACAAATCATTATCTGCGGCTCTTGCCAATGGCGGTATTTGGCATATCTGAGATTTTACGAGCCGAAAAACTCCTCAACCAGTTCCACGCTACGGCGTGTGGCTCCGGAGTGAATATGCAGCGCAGCATAGGCCCTTTCGGTGCGAGCGATTCGTTCTGCTTCATTTTGCAGTACGCTACGCAGCGTTTCTGCCAGTTGATTGCTCTCGCAGCGCCAGATGCCGTGGGTCGCTTCCAAGAGCGCTACCAAATCGGCAAAGTTGGTCATATCCGGACCGGTGATGACCGGTACGTGCGCCGCAATGGCTTCCACGGGGTTCTGCCCACCCTTGGCTAAGAAGCTCTTGCCGATGATAGCCACATCTGCCAGCGCGGTCCAATCTCGTAATTCACCGGTTGTGTCTGCTATGTAGCAGGCATTGTCGGGTAGATCGGCAGGCAAATCTCCGGCGGTACGCAGAATAGGTGTGAATCCGGCGGCCTGTAAATCTTTCACAACATCTGCTCTACGCTCTGCATGGCGGGGAACGATGAGGGGGAATGCGCCTGCTTCTCGTGTAGCTGTGGCAATAAGAGCTTCTTCTCCCGCATGGGTGGATGCAGCCAGTACGATGGGACGCCCTTTTGCAACCCTTGCCAATATCTCTTGGAAATCGGTGCGTTTGGCTGCGGGGGTATCTCCCATGACATCGAACTTGATGCTGCCGGTTACGCGGATGATATCTTCTACCACGCCAATGCCGGCAAAACGCCCTTTGTCGTTGTCATTTTGAGCGCCCAATGCGTTGAGGCGTGAGAACAATAAGGAGGTAATGCCACGCACCTTTTTATAGCGCCCCTCGCTACGAGGTGATAAGCGAGCATTGAGCATCACCATAGGGATGCCGCGGCGGTGGCAGACTTCTGCGAAATTAGGCCACAGCTCCGCTTCAATTAAAACGACAGCCTTGGGTTGGAAACGCGATAAGCAGCGCCCGGAAAGTCCCGGTACATCGAGAGGAGAGTACAGCGCACGCACACCGGGGATTGCTGCGTCTCTTACTACTTGGTGCCCTGTGGCGGTAGAGGTTGATAAGACTACCGGCTCGGAGTGGGTCTTTACCCATTCGCGGATGAATTTGAGGGCGATAAAGACTTCCCCTACGCTGACGGCATGCACGTAGAGTCCTCCTTTGGGTTCCTCTGCAGCGGGGCGTCGATAGATGCCAAAACGCTCAGAAAGCCCGGTTCCGAATCCACCGCGCCGTTTCATCTTAATCAGATAACCGGGGAGAGAAAGCAGGAGAAAGACCGGAAATAAAAGGTTGTAGATGAGAAGAAAGAAGAAGCGTTTCATACGTCTGCTTGGTAGAAAAGAATGGTGTTCCCGCCGTAGCTGCGTTCATCCACCAGCTTCCAGCCGGGAAATGAGCGCGTGCGGGCATCTCCCACGCCGTAGCCCAACTGAGCTTCGGCAATAAAATAAGCGCCTGGTGCCATGAGTTCGTGTAGGCGGTCTGTCATCAGCTCCGCTATCATATCACGATCGCCTACCGCTTTGCAATAGGGAGGGTCTGCAAAAATAATATCGTACTTGCCCGCATCTCGGCGCACAAATTGCAGACAATCACTTTGCACAACGCTGCCGCCCTCCAGCTTGCTTCGCTCCAGATTCTGGCGCGCCATAGCACAGGACGCGCGGGAGGCATCTACCATGCGAACCCGATTTGCACCTCGGCTCAGAGCCTCCAGCCCAACGGAACCGGAACCGCAGTATAAATCCAGTATGCTGGCATTTTCGACCAAACTGCCCAAGATGTTGAACAAAGCCTCGCGCA
Organism: Akkermansia sp.; assembly: GCA_017435505.1. Classification (GTDB taxonomy): domain Bacteria; phylum Verrucomicrobiota; class Verrucomicrobiia; order Verrucomicrobiales; family Akkermansiaceae; genus Akkermansia. The sequence continues at coordinate 39,972 of JAFSEZ010000033.1, read as the reverse complement.
CGCGATCCTGTGTGGGGCGCACTTCTCCTTGGGGAACCTTGATGACGTATCCTTTGGCTTTGCCTGCTATGATTCTCATGGTAAGAGAGAAGCGGGAGCTCGTAAATAGGGTCGAACTCCCGCTTCGGTAAAGATTGGGTTTAGGATGAGTCTTGCTTTATCGACTCATGCTGTATTATCACTTGCGCCCGGGAGTACCCATGTTTGCGGCAGGTGTCACGATGGGGAAACGAAGCATATAAGCTCCTTGTGCAATGCTGGCACCGGTGATGAGGGACTGCTCCGCAAATGAGTAGGAAAGATAGACAAACTTGCCATCCGTTGTCTTAGTTACGCGCACTGTCTCACGAGTGCGAGCAAGGGCATCTTCCTTGGAAAGATTCCACTCCGTGCCGGTCTGAGCCCCGTAGATGTTGGCATCTGTGGCGGTGTAGGATTTGGCTGTGAGCTCACCATTGTTGGAAATCCATGCATTCTTGCCTGCATCATATTTCAGAGCACCGATAGTCAGAGGCCCTTGACGGCGTGTTTTGGGGTCAATCGTGGAGGAAAGCACCTTCCACATGTTCTGGCCGGAGGAGTGAAGCCCCACTGCTACAACCGCAATGGGCTGAATATCTGATTTCTTCCATTCAGCTACAAACTTGTCATACTCTGCTTTATCCGGCCACACTTCTGAGTCGTAATCCGGTACAGAGTCAGGAGCTATACCTTCTAAAAACGCTTTGCGTTTTTCTTCAGAAAGAGCTGCAACCTTGCTTGCAAAAGAACGCTGCAGCTCAGCAAACTCCTTGGTGAAAACAGGTCGCACTGCTGTACCCTGCTTCAGTGTTCCGTCTGTGGGGAAATAGCCTTCAAGAGCCCCGGGACTTTCAGCACATACGGCAACGCTCAGCATTGCCGGTGCAGCCAACATGGCAAAAATGGTGGAAAATGCTTTCATGTCTGTGCCATTCATTCTATCATTATTTTTTTTCTTGGCAAGCAAGAAATTAGATGGTATTGTCATGCAGAAATGAGAGTTTTGTCTGAAAGAAAGGTATATGGGCTCATTGCCGCAGTCGCGCTTGTTCTCTCCCTTGCCTCCTGCCAGTCAGCCACTCCCGCCACTCGTATTGCTGAAAATCCCGTGATGTTCCGTTCTCTGCCTCAAGAGCAGCAGGTGATGGTGCAGCAAGGGCGAATCAGTGAGGGTATGTCACAAGATGCCGTATTCCTGGCTTGGGGGCTCCCCAATAATGCGCCGTACGAGGGGCAGAAAAACGGAAAACACATTACCCGGTGGGTGTACACCTATCAGGAACCGGTCATGTCAACCCCGACCGTTGGCCCTATGTACTGGGGCCCGTATGGGTGGTATGAGCCGGCTTTTTATGGAACCGGTACAGTTTACATCCCAAGGACTGCTGCTACGGTGCTCTTTGAGAACAATAAAGTTGTTTCTTGGGAAAAGTTAAAATAAATTTACATTTTGATGCGCCTGTATGAGTGAGGGCAGGTCGCATCAACACGAAAACTCCCCCACTTCGATAAACCATAAACACATAGAAAAAAATAATGAAAAAGTCCATTATCACATCGTTGTTGGCCTTGAGCCTTGTGCTGGTTCCCTCCTGCGCTAATCTGGGGTCCTTGAGCCAAGTGAATTCCAATGAAATTGGTTCTGTGGCACAGGTGATTTCCGGTACGGTGGTGTCTGCCCGCACCGTACGTGCTGATGCATCCTCCACCGATAAGAATCTTGGCACGGGTATTGGTGCTGCCGTTGGTGCAGGTGCCGGTTCCTTGCTGGGTGGCGGTTCAGGGCGCATCGTATCAACCGTGGGCTTTGGTGTGTTGGGCGCAATGGCCGGTCGCGGCGTTGCCAAGTATGCCAACCAGTCCGATGCCCAGGAGCTTGTCATTCAGGCCGATGGTTCCAGAGCTCAGTATCGCGTGACTCAGCCTGTCTATAAGGAAATCGGTCTTATTCCCGTGGGCGCCCATGGTACGCTTCAGTATGGTGGTGCCGGCAGCAAGTTCATTCCCGACGGCATGTAATTTCTTACCAATCCAATCTGTTATGCAGAATGGAACTCAAAATCGGGGGGAGGGTGTAACAACCCTCTCCCTTGTTTCGTCTGAGCTTACAGTCACGCTCACTAATTACGGTGCTCGCTTGCTGTCTGTGGTAAAAGACGGTGTGGATTGTCTCTACGGCCCCAAAAACGAAGATGAATTGAGGGGAGATACCTGCTATTGCGGCGCAATATGCGGGCGCGTGGCCAATCGTATAGCCGGTGGCTGTTTTGAACTGGGTGGCAGGGAGTACAAGCTTGCCGTTAATAACGGGCCGAATCACCTGCATGGTGGCAATGTGGGGTATAGCGATGTGCTGTGGACGGTAGAGAACGCCACCGATTCCCGTGTCGTGCTTTCTCACGTGTCTCCCGATGGTGATGAAGGATACCCCGGAGAGGTGAAATTACTCGCAATCTACACGCTGGAGGGCAACACGCTCAGCTTGCAAATGGAGGCAACAACATCCGCCCCTACGCTGCTCAACCTGACCAATCATGCGTATTGGAATTTGAATGGAACGGGTACAATGGATAACCATTTGCTACAGGTGAATGCTTCTGCTTATACCCCGATGGTAGCCAATATACCTACGGGGATGATTGCTCCTGTGGCCGGTACATTATATGACCTTAATGAGCCGGCTCAACTGGGTGCCCGCAACGCTCCTGATGCGATTGCCGCGGGGTATGATGATAATTATGTATTACCTGCATATCCCGGTGAGAAAAAGGCAGCGGTGCTCACCAATGGGGTGCGTACGCTGTGCGTATACACGGATGCTCCGGGCTTACAGGTATATACGGGGGATTACCTGCCGCTCAAGCGAGGTGGAGTAGCGCTGGAAGCTCAAAATTATCCGGATTCCCCGCACCACCCGCATTTCCCGGTTATTGAATTGAAGCCCGGTGAAGTATATCGCCGTGTCATTCGTTGGGAACTTTCGTAACACTCGTCCCCGTTTTATCAAAACAGAAACGCCGGCTCGTGAGAACGAGTCGGCGTTTCGTGTATCAGTATGCAGACGGAAGCCAAATTTCCACCCACCAAGGAACAGAATGCCCGTAGGGCGTTTCACAAATTGTCAACCAAACGCGTGTCAGGTAATAGAAAAATGAGGCAATGGTCAAATTGAATACAGTGCTGCCAAATACCCAAATATAAGGGTGTTTGGCACTGTACAGCAATGCCGGGAGCGTGGCCACAACCGGGCAGGCTACCAGGGTAATTAAGAGTGCGCTTGTGGTAGCTTGCTCGGAAATGCTACTCATGCAAGCAACCAGGAAAACCAAACACGCCAGCTGCAGGATAACCCAGCCGATCGTGTTCTTGCCACGTTGCTTGTATTGCATACGCCGAGCGCAGAACAGACAATAACAGCAGCCTACAAGATAATAGAGCATAGTAATTTCATAGCACAATTCAGCATCAAGAGCAAGCACATAGAAAAAGATAGTGCTACTCTTGTGATTGAAGTACGGGATTTTGCTTGCAATTTCATGCATAATGGGGTTGAATGAGCGCATGAAGATTATTGCCCTGACCTTGATTGGAGCTTGCGCTGTAGTTGTGTTGAATTCCTGTGGGGAGTGCCCCTGCAATTCGTACAATAAAGATTTCCTGAGGGATGTACCCGTATCCCGCTCTGCCAGCTTCCGTTAATCTTGCCCACAGACTGCCTGTATGTCTTTTGAAATCCGCGAAAAACCGGAGAAGATAGAGCGAGCTCTATTGGTGGGGATAGGACTGCCGGGAGAGTCGCGCAGGGAGCGTGCTGCACTGCTTGCCGAGCTAGTTGATTTGGTGGAGAATTTGGGTATTGGTATTGTTGAAAGCAGCGTGGAATACACCCGTGAGATGCAGGCAAAATACCTGTGTGGTGTGGGTAAAGCAGAAGAAATCCGAAACCGGGCAGAGATTTTGGATGCTGATTGTGTGATATTTGATAATCTGCTTTCTCCTTCACAGCAGCGTGAGTGGGAAAAATTGGTGGAAGTCCCCGTTGTTGATCGAGAGGAAATCATCCTTGATATCTTTGCGAAGCGTGCTCGCACCAAAGAAGCTGTGATGCAGGTGGACTTAGCTCGCATGCAATATGCATTGCCCCGCATGGCTGGTATGTGGAAACACCTTGATCGCCAGCGCGGTGGCTCCGGCGGTGGTAAGGGCGGTGGCGCTGCTGCCCGCGGTGAGGGTGAAAAGCAGATTGAAGTGGACCGCCGCTTGGCTCATGACCGCATAGAGGCCATTCGAGCAGAGCTGGAAACAGTGCGCCGCCAGCGCGGAACCCAGCGTAAGGAACGTAATCGCCAAGGTATTCCCGCTGCGGCTATTGTGGGCTATACCAATGCAGGTAAATCTTCCCTTCTCAACAAAATGACGGGTGCCGGGGTGCTGGCCCAGAATATATTGTTTGCAACATTGGACACAACAAGCCGTAAGATTGAGCTGCCGGATGGACAACCGCTTGTGCTGACTGATACGGTGGGCTTTATTCGCAATCTTCCGCACCGTCTGGTCGAGGCATTCAAATCGACCTTGGAAGAAGCCGTATTGGCCGATTTCCTGATTCAAGTGGTAGATGCCAGCGACCGCGAGGCCTTGCGCCACTATGAGACAACTTGTGAGGTGCTGGCAGAATTGGGGGCAGCAGATAAACCCATGATTGTGCTTTGGAACAAAGTGGACATGTTGCCGGCAGAGACGCGCCAGGCAACGTTGGCTGCGCTGGCGGCTAAAGTGGAGTGTCCGAGTGTATTTGCGAGCGCCTTGGAGGGAACGGGCATAGATGAATTGCTGGCCGGTTGTGTAGAAATGCTTTCCCACCGCGTCACGACTGCTCGTTATCGCATACCTTTGGCAGAGAGCCGAATCATTGCTATCATGCACCGCGATGGCAAGGTCCTCGGTACGGAATATGAGGGAAACGATGCAATTGTAGAGGCAATTTTGCCACGTGAATTTGCATCAAGACTCGAAAAATACCTTGTCCGATGATATGAAGAATATACTCCTCATTCTTTTGGCTGTTGTGTGTGCTTCATGCACACAACAGCACCCTACAATAGATCAACTCATCCGCACGGGTGAGCAAATGGAGACCGAGTCTCGCAACAAGCGAGTTGCCCGTACATTTGAGCAATTCATTGCCAGCCCCGGTTATCGAACAAGTCGGGATATTTGGCGCGGAGCCGCTATCGAGCAGTATAACCCCCGCCGCACTCGCGTGGAAATCTTGCTCAATCAACAACGTGGCCGTTTGTATATCAATGATTGCATTGCCATGGATTTTCCTGCCTGCACCGGAAAAGATGGAAAATACGAGACTCCCAAGGGGCAATTTCGTATTACGGAGAAAAAGCGAGAGCACCATTCCTCTCTTTATGGTTCGTTCGTGGATGCCGCCGGCGATGTGGTGAAAGGTGGGGTGTGCTCCACTGATACTGCGCCGGCAGGATCCCACTTTGAGGGAACAAAGTTGCCTTATTGGATGCGCTTTAACGGTGCAATAGGCATGCACACCGGCCATGTATACCGAGAAGGCGTATCGCATGGCTGTGTACGCATCCCCCCGGAGGCATGCAGCATCATCTTTGCCAAAACGACCGTGGGTACTCCCGTTATTGTGAAGTAATTATCACATAGCATCTTTCATGCCATGATTTCGCGCCTTTATTCTGCATCCGTACTGGGTATAGACGGATTTGAAGTGTCTGTGGAAATAGATGCGCGCCAGGTGAAAGATACGGGGCGTATTACTGTTGTCGGGTTGCCCGATGCCGCAGTGAAGGAAAGCATTCAGCGCGTGACATCGGCCCTGAGCAACAGTAACTTTTATCGTCCCGGAGAAATGGTGGTGACTGTGAATTTGGCTCCGGCAGATGTTCGCAAACAAGGCCCCGGCTTTGATTTGCCTATTGCCCTGGGGCTGGAAGTTGCCATTCAGCAAAATCACGAGGATATTCCAAAACTTCATCGCCGCAGTATTCCCTGCGGCTTGGAAGATTGGTGTATCGTAGGTGAGCTGGCGTTGGATGGCCAAGTGCGCGGTGTACGTGGTATTTTGCCACAGGCTGTAGCGGCTCGCGACGCCGGCCGAAAATATCTGATGGTATCGCGGGAAAATGCCGATGAAGCTGCCGTTGTCAATGGTATCACTGTTTATGCGGTGGAAACACTTAGTGAAGCTTGGGCTGTGTTGGCAGACCGAGCAGCCTTTACCCCATATCAGGCGGATGCCGGGGTGGCAGAATGGGGGAGCGGTGTTGATTTTGACGAAATCAAAGGGCAAAGCTATGCCCGCCGAGCCATGGAAATTGCAGCGGCCGGTGGACACAACATCTTATTAAGTGGGAGCCCCGGCAGCGGCAAAAGCATGCTTGCCTCTCGCTTGCCTACAATCCTACCCCCACTCACACACGAAGAAGCACTCACAACCAGCAAGATTCATTCTGTGTGCGGATTGTTGCCGGGGGGCAGGGGGCTGCTGCGTGCTCGCCCCTACCGTGCACCGCACCACACCATATCGGATGTGGGGCTGATGGGGGGTGGCTCCAACATTACACCGGGTGAAATATCGCTGGCTCACAATGGTGTGCTTTTTCTGGATGAGTTGCCTGAGTTCAACCGCCGCACGTTGGAGACGCTGCGCCAGCCGCTTGAAAGCGGTTCTGTCACCATTTCCCGTGCGGCCGGCAGCATGGATTTTCCCTGTGATTTCATGCTTGTTGCAGCCATGAATCCGTGTCCCTGCGGCTATTTGGGGGACCCCCGACATCATTGCAAGTGTTCTCCTGCGGAAATTGCTCGCTACCGCCGCAAGATATCCGGTCCCTTGTTGGATCGCTTTGATATGGTGATAGATGTGCCGCCGGTATCCCCTACCAGTTTGCTTTCCCAGCCGGATGGCGAGAGCAGTGCTGCCATGCGCGAACGTGTGCTTGCAGCGCGGTATCGCCAACAAATCCGCTATGCCGATACCAATATAACATGTAATGCACGATTGAGTGGTAAAGCTTTGCGTAAATATTGCCCGCTTACTACCCAGCAGCAAGAATTGCTCCTCCTGGCAGTCGAGCAACTTGGCCTCTCTGCACGCGCATTCGACCGCATTTTGCGCGTGGCTCGCACCATTGCAGATTTGGCGAATCACGACTTGCCGACGGATGATGATATCTACGAAGCCATCCAATTTCGGCAGTTCGAAAGCTCACTGCGTGCCCTCTAGTAAAAAAAATGCGGCAGCTGGCATAAAATTGCCAAAATTCGTGTTGCAAGTCGGGGGCGGACGTGCTATTTTATTGGCACCATGATTACAGGTACTACACACAAGAAGGCTGCCGAGTGGGTGGAGCAAATCCGCCAGCTCTGCAAACCCGATTCCGTCTACTGGTGCGACGGTTCCGAGGAAGAGAACACCAAGCTGTGCGACATGCTGGTGGAAAAAGGCACCTATATCCGCCTCAACCCCGAGAAGCGCCCCGGCTGCTTCTTGGCTCGTTCTACTCCTTCTGACGTGGCCCGCGTAGAGGAACGTACGTTCATCTGCTCTGAAAAGCAGGAGGACGCCGGTCCCACCAACAACTGGAAGTCCCCGGCTGAGATGCGCGCCATCCTCAACCCCTTCCTTGATGGTTCCATGAAGGGCCGTACCATGTACGTGATTCCTTTCTGCATGGGCCCGCTTGATTCCCCCCTTGCCAAGATCGGCATTGAAATTACAGACTCCGCTTACGTTGTCACCAACATGCGCATCATGACCATCATGGGCGAGAAGGTGCTCAAGCGCCTTGAAGACGAGGTGAACGGCGGCGGCAACCCCAAGCGCGATGGCTACGGTGACTTCGTTCCCTGCCTCCACACCGTGGGTGCTCCCCTTGAGCCCGGTCAGGAAGACGTGACTTGGCCCTGCAACAACGAAGAAAAGTACATTTGCCACTTCCCGGAGACCGGCGAAATCATCTCCTATGGTTCCGGTTACGGTGGTAACGCTCTGCTGGGCAAGAAGTGCTTGGCTCTGCGTATCGCTACCGGCATTGCTCGCAAGAACGGCTGGATGGCTGAGCACATGCTCATCCTCGGCATTACGGATCCCCAGGGTCGCAAGTCCTACGTGACCGGCGCATTCCCCTCTGCCTGCGGCAAGACCAACCTCGCAATGGTTGTGCCCCCGCCCGCTCTGGCTGAGAAGGGCTGGAAGACCAGCATCATCGGTGACGATATTGCATGGATTTGGCCCCACGAGGACGGTACTTTCCACGCCATTAACCCTGAAAACGGCTACTTCGGTGTGGCTCCCGGCACCTCCTACAAGTCCAACCCCATCGCTATGGACACCATCAAGGAGAACATCATCTTCACCAACGTGGGTCTGACCGACGATGGCGATGTATGGTGGGAAGGTATGGACGGCGAGGCTCCTGCACACGCTATCGACTGGCAGGGCAACGACTGGACTCCGGATTGCGGCCGCAAGTGCGCTCACCCCAACAGCCGCTTCACCGCTCCCGCTTCCCAGTGCCCCACGCTCGACCCCGAATACTACAACCCCGAGGGTGTTTCCATCAGCGCATTCCTCTTTGGTGGTCGCCGCGCCACCACCATGCCGCTCGTATTCCAGTCCAAGGATTGGAACCACGGCGTATACGTGGGTGCCACCATGGGCTCCGAGATGACCGCTGCTGCTTTCGGCCAGATTGGTCAGGTTCGCCGCGACCCGATGGCTATGAAGCCCTTCATTGGCTACAATGTGGGTGACTACTGGCAGCACTGGTTGGATATGGGCACCAAGACTTGCGCATGCAAGCTGCCCAAGATTTTCAACGTGAACTGGTTCCGCAAGGATGCCGAGGGTAACTTCGTGTGGCCCGGCTTCGGCGACAACATGCGTGTGCTCGATTGGGTGCTCCGTCGTTGCCGCGGTGAGGTGGACGGTGTAGAGACCGCTCTGGGTATCTCCCCCACCTTCGAGGAACTTGACACCGAGGGTCTTAAGGGCTACGACAAGGCTGCGTTCGAGACGAACATGACCATCTCTGCTTCTGAGTGGAAGGCCGAGCTTGAATCCCAGACCGAGTTGTTCAACACGGTTGGCGACAAGCTGCCCGCCGAGCTTGAAGCCCAGCGTCAGGCCATGCTCGCTAAGTTCAACTAAAGCGACCATCTGCTGAATTAAAGCATGAATTTCCACCGTCTTTCGGCATTGCCGGGAGACGGTGGCTTTTTCGTATGCGTATCAAAACCGGAAGATGACTGCAAAAGGGATTGCCAAAGATGGGGGGGAGGAGTACAATACGCACATATACTTGCTGGATATGAGAAAGACGATACAATTAACCATGTTGGGCGTAGCTTTGATCTTCGCTTCTTGCTCCGGAAAGAAAAATGCCCCTGCGGTTGTAACAACTCCTACACTCACCCAGACTCCCTCCAAAGCACAAACGAGTAAACAGACAGGGAGCAAAAGCACTCCTTCCAAGTATTCATACAGCGGTCCTCGTGTGCCGGGGTTAAAGGTATCTCATGTCAATGTTCCCGGCAATTATGTTGCGCTCACCTTTGATGATGGTCCCAGCCCCTCACTTACACCGCGTGTATTAGATATCCTCAAGCAAAACAACGCAAAGGCTACCTTTTTTGTGGTGGGTCGAAGCGTAGAAAAAAACAAAGATATCTTGGCTCGCGCTGTGGCAGAGGGGCATGAAATCGGTTCCCATACTTGGAGCCATATCAAGATGACGACAAGTAGTACTGCTCGCGTCATTGATGAAATGGATCGCAGCTGTGCAGCCATTAAAAACGCTACGGGGATTGCCCCCAAGGTTATGCGCCCCCCGTACGGAGCGGTGAATGCCAGCATCGTCAGTCTGATGAAGAGCCGCTATGGTATGCCTACTATCATGTGGGATGTTGATACCCGCGATTGGCAGCATCCCGGCGTATCTGTTGTTATCAACCGCGCTGTTGGCAAGGCGCGACCGGGCTCTATCATTTTGCTGCATGACATTCATGCGTCTACATTGCAAGCAGTCGAGGGAATTGTGACCGGTTTGCAGGCACGCGGTTTCCGCATTGTGACGGTATCCCAACTCTTGGCCTTGAATCGATACGCAGTGCAACAGGCTGCGGCGCAAACTCCGTCTGCTGTAGCCCCAAGTGAGACGCCGACTCCGGCACCCCCCCAAGCTCCGGCTGCAACACCTCTCCCGGATAGCTCCCCGGCACCTGCGCCTGATGTCCATGCCGGCGCAGCATCCATCTCCGGTGCAACAAACAACTAATATCGGCTTTGCGAGATGAAAAAGACCCAAGGTACTGTGTATTTGGTAGGCGCTGGCCCCGGTGATCCTCAATTAATGACGCTCAGAGGCCGTGCTCTGATTGAAAAAGCTGACTGTCTTGTATATGATGCATTGGCTTCCAATGCGATGTTGGCATGGGCTAAACCCGGTTGCCCAAAAATATATGTGGGCAAGAGAGCCGGGCAACATGCAATGCCGCAGGCAGAAATTAACCATTTGCTGGTGCAATGTGCTGCAAAATATGACTGCACAGTACGTTTGAAAGGGGGGGACCCCTACGTATTCGGGCGCGGTGGAGAAGAAGGGGCAGCCTTGTATGAGGCAGGAGTGCCGTTTCAGGTTGTACCGGGCATAAGCTCTGCCATAGCAGGTCCTGCCTATGCCGGCATCCCTGTGACTCACCGTGCACACAATACACAATTTACTGTTTTTACCGGGCATGAGGATGCGAACCGTACAGAATCAGCACTTGATATTCCCGGCATAGCCGCCGCTCGCGGTACCAAGATAATGTTGATGGGCATGAGCCGTTTGCGTGAGACCATGCAGGCGCTCATTCAAGCCGGTCAGGTAGCCACGGAACCGGCTGCCGCTATACAATGGGCAGCCACGGGGCGCCAGCGCAAAGTGTTTGCTACGGTGGAAACCTTGGCAGATGCTGTTGAAAAAAACGGGCTGGGTGCGCCTGCCGTAGTGGTGATTGGCGCTGTCGTGCAAGAAGCGGATAAATTGGATTGGTATGGTCGCTTGCCTTTGGCCGGGCAACGAATCGTTGTGACTCGCACGCGTGAGCAGGCCGGGGCTCTTTCATCGTCCTTGGAGGCTCTTGGTGCCGATGTCATGGAACTTCCCACTATTCGTATCGTTCCTCCGTCAGATCGCAAAGATTTTGCTGCAGCTGTGGTAGATAGTCCGCATTATGATTGGCTCATCTTCTCCAGCCCCAATGGAGTAAAACGCTTTTTTGAGGCTTTCTACTCTGTTTATGAAGATATCCGCGAACTGGGTGGAGCCCGCATAGCTGCAGTTGGCCCCGGTACGGCTGCTGAGTTGAAGAAACATGGCCTGATGGTGGATGTGATGCCCCAAAAGGCTGTGGCCGAGGAGCTCATTGCGGAGTTTGACCGCAAAGGGGATGAGTTTGGCGGCGTGGCGAATGTGACGATGCTGTGGGTTCATGGCGAGCAGGGACGAGATGTTATATACAAGGAATTGATGAAGCGGCAAGCTATAGTAGATGAGTGTATAGCATACAATACCGTGCCGGAGACAGAAGACCCGACCGGAGCCCGCGAGCGCTTGTCTGCAGAAGGTGCCGATCTGATTACTTTCACCAGTTCCAGCACGGTGCACCACTTCATGGCTATGGGAATTGCGCTGCCGGAAACATGTAAGGTTGTCAGTATCGGGCCTGTGACATCTGCCACTTTGCGTGAGTATGGCATTTCCCCGGTTGCAGAAGCTCCACACCACAACATCCCCAGCTTAGTGGAAACCATAGCAGCTTTGGGCTGCAAGGGATAATACCATGAGTGCTGTTGCATCAGAGCTAATGATGGTGTGCTTGGGGCTTAATTATAAAACGGCTCCAGTGGAGGTGCGCGAACGTTTTGCTGTAAGTAAGGGCAAACTAAAAGAGAGAGCCATCCAACTGCGCTCATTGCCGAGTGTGGAGGAATGTGTTTTGCTGTCCACTTGCAACCGAACGGAGGTGTATTTCTGGACAACTGATTCTGACGCAGCTACACAATATATATTGGAATCATTCTTGGGCCAAGGTGAGATTCCGGCAGCAAGCCTTTATCGTTATGAAGGCTCGGAGGCACTGTCTCACATGGCAAGAGTTGCTTCCGGTTTGGATTCGATGGTTATCGGTGAAACGGAAATTTTTGGGCAGTTAAAAGATGCTTATTTTTCCGCGCTGGAGGCGGGTACAACTGCTAAATTGGCCAACCGTACCTTTCAAAGAATATTCACCTTGGGAAAAAAAGTACGGAGTTCTACGCACATTACGGCGGGTCCCACATCGGTAGGGGCCGCTGCTGTGCAGCTGGCCGGTGATGTACTGGGCGGATTGGGTGGCACCCGCGTATTGGTCGTTGGTGCAGGAGATGTGGCGCGCAGTACGGCACAGAGTTTGCGTTCTCGTGGTGCAGAAAACATCTTTGTAGCTAACCGTTCGTTTGATAGAGCGGTGGAACTTGCCTCGAAAGTGGGTGGGAGTGTTATTCGTTTCAGCGAGTGGATTCCTTACTTGGAACAAATAGATATCGTCATCGTTTCCACGGCTTCTCCCGTATACGTCGTATCACCGCAGGTATTGCGTCAAGCTATGCGTGGCAGAGCCGGGCGCCCGCTGTTTCTCATTGATCTCTCCGTGCCACGCAATGTAGACCCGGAATGTGCAGAATTGTCCAATGTTCATCTCTACGATATTGATGACATGGAGAGCATGGCTGTGGAGACACGTCGCTCAAGAATGGCGGAAATTGCACAGTGTGAGGAGATTATACGGTGTTGGGTTGCGGAGAATGCTGCGGATTTGGCATCTCCCGCATCTTGGCCTCAAAGTGCCTGTTTGTAAATTCTTTCAAAAAAAGTGATTTTTTTGTGTTTTTTTTGAACAAAAGATGTTAATTTGTGTCTACACATAGAGGCCGCATTTCTCAATAACTATCACCACCCCGCTGTATGGAAGATCATCACACAGGTAAAACCTCCGTTGATTCGTTGAGTGAAACAGATTTGGTAGCTCTATTGACTTCGCTTCGTAAGGAGGCAACGCCTGAAGCTCATTTTGAGGAGCGCTTCTTGTATGATTTTCATGAACGCATTGCCCGCGAGGCTGTTTGTCGTCCTGCTCGCACTCTCTTATGGGAACATGTCCGGCAATTCCTTTCCAATCTCGTCGGGCGAAAATTGGCATACAGCGCATCGACTCTTGGCGCAGGTATGATTGCGTTGGGCATCTATTCATTGCAGAACAACAACGAGGAGTTTGCCAATAAGGCATCTTTTGTCGGTGACGCGGCTCTTGTTGACAACATGAACCGTTCTCTGGAGGACATCGATTTTGAGACACAAGATAATTTTGATGCTATCTCTGTGGGCGAAACGGAAAACAAATCCTTTTCCCGTAACCGTTTGTCACTTGCGCGAAACAAAGTTGCTTATGCAATACAGGATGAAAGTGATGTGCTTTATGTATCTTCCTCTCGGCCTGTTAATATGGGGTTGCCATCCGGCATGGATTCTGATTTCCCCTCACTGACTACTAATTTGGCTTTCTGATTGGGCAAAAGCCTCTACTATTTTATGGCGTAGTCCCTTCTTGTTTTCTTACGCCGGAGGTGTGTTGCTCCGCAAGTGTTTTTGCGGAGGCAGCGCAATTTTTGTAAAGAAAATGAAAGGGAAAGTTGACATAACTCTAGGAAAGAAGTATAATACAAGTGTTATGGCTAAAGTGCATGTTTTCGGCAAGGATAACATTACAACACAACCGTCTCTGTATCTGCCAAATAGAGTTGATGCGGAAACTTTGTTGGAGTTGGAAAAATTGTTGGGTGGCGCAGACAACGTAGCCTACATGGTGGAGGAAGTGCTGCTGCCGGCTCCGGCTATTATGAAGAAGCTGGCAAGTCGGCGTGTGCTTAAATTCAACTTCCGAAACAGCAACAGTAAAACCTTGCGCGAGAAGCTTCTTGCCATCATGCAGGAGGGGCTTGATGTCATCTTTGTACCCGGTCGCCCCAACAGCATTATCGGTTGCATTTCTGATGTGCCCATGCCGTTCATGATGCAATTGGCAGCCTTACATATTTCTCCCATTCCCGTATTTGTCGGGTTCTATCGCGAAAACCTTCGTCGTGCGTTCTCTGATAGTACACCCTACGACTACATCAGCATCAATATACAGCCCAAGTTGGCACCCGGGCCGTTGACGGGTGAACGCGTGATGGAATCTTGGTTGGATGCCTCTGCCGATGCCTATAACCGTAACCCCATTCTGGATAAATCCATAGCGCGACTCTTGGTAGAAGGGATGCGGCATTACAGCAAGTCTGAGCTGATAGATGGTATGGATGGATCTTCGCTGCCCTATGGCAAGATGTTGGGGGTAGCCATGGCCTTGGCTCGCTATTTGAAGGACAACGTGAAAGAGGAGCGTTTGGGTATCATCTTGCCTCCGGGCAAAGCCGGCGTGATTGCGAATTATGCTTGTATCTTGGCCGGTATAGTTCCCGTAAACGTCAATTACACCTCATCGGAGGCTGCTTTTGAGAGTATCATTCGCCAGAGTGGCATACGCCACTTTGTTACCGCCCGCGCGTTCATGACGAAACTCCCCCAATTCCCATGGCCAAAGGGAGAATCTATCTTGCACATCGACAAGATACTTAAGGGGATTGGCATGACGAAGATTGCCTCATGGGTGGCATTCTCTAAGTTTGCCCCCATGGCGGTGATAGCGCGCACCTTTAAGTTGGATGCACGTCATGGTGATGATGAGGCCGTGTTGCTGTTCACCTCCGGCTCATCAGGAGAGCCCAAAGGGGTAGCTCTTACTCACCGCATGGTATTGGCCAACGTGACTCAGCTGCTCAGCCGAGTGGATGTGCCTGTGGGGAGTCGTTTCTTATGCAGTTTGCCTATATTCCATAGTTTTGGCCTTACTGTCACGACCATCCTTCCGCCGCTCTATGGTTTCTCTATGGTATCATATCCGTCACCATTGGAGGCAAAGAAGCTCAATGAGTTGATAGAAGAATACAAGTGCAGCCTCGTTGTTTCGACTCCAACATTTGCTCGTAGCATGCTGCGCCGTGCACATTCCGGTACATATAAATCGGTCCTGTATTTTGTGGTAGGGGCAGAGAAGCTACAGAAAGCCGTGGCCGATGAATTTGCAGCGAAGTGTAACCTTGAGATATTGGAGGGGTATGGGCTCACGGAGACGGCCCCAGTATGCGCAGTTAATCTTGATCGAGTGGAATCCACCCCTGAGCAGCCATATTATGTGCCGGGGTGCAAGTTCGGCACCGTAGGGCAGATATTGCCCGGTGTAGCAGTAAAATTAACGGATCCGGATGATGATGACAAGCCTTTGCCCCTCTCAGAACAGGGGATGATTTGGCTGCGCGGGGCAAACGTGTTCCGAGGCTACATCGGCCGAGACGATCTGAACGCCACCGTTTTCCGCGATGGTTGGTTTAAGACGGGGGATTTGGGGACAGTCGATCTTAATGGGTTCCTCACCTTGGGCGGTCGGCGCTCTCGTTTCTCTAAGGTAGGTGGCGAAATGGTACCGCACGAAGTGGTGGAGAACGCTATCGATGCCTTTGTTCAGGTGCCGGAGGGCTTTACCGGCCGAGCCATAGCCATTGTGGGTGTACCGGATGCTCAGCGCGGCGAAGCTTTGGTAATGCTCTCATGTGTGCACCAATCGCAGCTGACTCAAGCCTTGGATGAGATTCGTACGCACTTAGTAGAGCAGGGAATACCCCGTTTGTGGAGTCCGCGCGATATTATCCCCGTGGAAGCAATTCCCGTGTTGCCCACCGGTAAGATGGATTTGCGTGGCTGCCAAATTCTTGCAAATGAAGCTTTGGGGTTGGATCGCAACTAATCGTTTCCCCCATCATCAGCTATGGCGTCCGGGTAGTTTTCCTTGCTTCCCGGACGCTTTTATGGCATACTCCAGCTCATGAAGAATGGCAACAAACCCATCAACGTTCGCCGCCCGGAGGTGATGGAACAGGTTCAGGCTGATGTAGCACAGTATCGCAGCTCCTTGGTAGAGTCCATCATTGCCTCCGGCAATGTGTTCCGACAGGGCAAACTTCAAATTAGCTTAGCCTCTGCTTTTGGTTTTTGCGATGGTGTGAAACGTGCCATCGAAATTGCCTATGCCACGTGCCGTTTGTTCCCTGATAAGCGTATATGGCTCATTGGAGAAATTATCCACAACCCCGAAGTCAACGCCCGCCTGGATGCTATGGGGCTTTTGCATTTACCATGGAATCTCAGTGATGAGAGATATGCCGGACTCAGGTCGGAAGATATTGTCATCATGCCCGCCTTTGGGGTATCTGTTCAAATGCGGGAGTTCTTGGAAGCCAAGGGTGTGCAACTCGTTGATTCCACTTGTGGCAATGTGGTCAAGGTGTGGCATCGTGTGCGCAACTATGCGCGCAAAGGAATTACCAGCATTATTCATGGCAAAGTTCGCCATGAGGAGAGCATTGCCACTGCATCCCATTCGCGCGGAGATGATGGGTTGGGGCATTTCATTGTCATATTCAGTGAAGATGATGCGCGCGCAGTAGCTGATTACATCGAAGGAAAAGGTGACCGTGATATTTTCCTGGAGCGCTTTAAAGATTGCACATCGCCCGGATTTGATCCCAATCTTCATTTGTTGAATGTCGGAGTGGCAAACCAGACGACCATGCTCAAGGACGAGACTGCAAAAATTCAGCAAATGATACGAGAGGCTGTTGAGAAGCGTGATGGCAATGCTGAGCGTTGCTATCTCTTCGACACGATATGCGGTGCTACTCAAGACCGACAGAATGCACTCTACGAATTGCTGGATAAACCGCTTGATGCCATGTTCATTGTAGGGGGATACAACAGCTCCAACACTACTCATTTGGCCCACATCGCATCCTTGCGCGTACCCACATTCTTTATCAAGTCTGCGGATTGTTTGCTGGATAAGGAGAAAATTCAATGTTTCGATCTCGTGACCAAATGTGAGCACATCTGCCAGCTGCCGCCTGCGCTGATGCATCCTGCCATGCAGTGCCATATCGGCATTACTGCGGGTGCCTCTTGCCCGGATAATGTGATAGAGCAGGTTATTTCGCGCCTCCTCAGCTTGCGTCAGGGCTAATTCTTTGTTGATATTTTTCAAATAAAAAACCGCGCCGATGTTGCATCGGCGCGGTTTTGGTTATGCAATATAATCTTTTTTATTATTAGAGCTCAGGAGAGAGAACCATGTACTGGCCGGCTGTTGCGCGACCACGCTTGGTTTCGGGGAAGATCTCCTTGGCCATGGTGCCTTTTTCATCATCGTTTTCGTCCTCGGCAATGTCGTCATCCTTCATGTCGGAGACGGAACCATCACACTTCAGCACGAACACGTGGCCACCGAAAGAGTTGAGGTCATACACCACCTTCTCTCCGGAGTAGGGCTTGTCGGCAGGGTATACGGAGCTGATTGCAAGCGGTGCGTTGCTGGCTGTTACGCTGGCTTTGATGGTCTCATCGCTGGAGTCTTTCTTCATCACGTAGGACAAACCGTTCTCGCCGCGTTCAAGTGCACGGCCGTTGGCCAGTTTATCATCAGCTTCCTTGGTCATCTTGCCTGCGCAGTTTACCTTGGCATAGAAGTTCTTTTCCGTGGTGTTGGAGCGGGTGTAATATATCTGGCGGAAGTATGCGTTGGAGTAGTCCCCCTTGAGTTCACCGAAGTTGTAGTCGGGCTGAGCTTCCAGCAGCTTGTCGGCTGTGGCATCGCAGGGATAGCTGCCGTTGTCCGTCTTGAACTGCTGCATGATGGTCGAAAGGGTCTTGAGGTTGGAGCTTGCCATCTGGCGGTCACCATCGTTCATGTGATCCATGATAGGACCATAACCCACGGCGGCCAGTGTTGCGAGAATGGCAATCACGACCATCAATTCGATAAGGGTGAAACCACCCTTCCTGTTTTTCTTGAATGGAGATAATTTCATGCGAATATGCGGTGTAGCTGACTCTCTATATAGCAGGTTATCCCTCTTTTTGCAAGCTGCAAATGAAGAAAATTGCGAATTTTACCTTATGAAGCCGGAATCGTACAACGAAAAAATAATAATAACAAAACGGTGAAAAAGTGAAAGGTGTGAAATATGAACGTTTTATAAAACTCAAAGAGGGGGGTGTATGACCCGTAAGCGCTGATTCTGTAAGATGCTTACATGGCAACTTTACCTTTTTCCTCTCAAACTGCTTCAACCCGAGAATATTTAAGTTTATGCCAAATAAGACAGATGGTGGCATGCTTAGAGACAGAAGAACACGCTGCATGCGCAGCTGCTGTCGCTCTGATGTTGTGGGGCGGCGTGAGTTTTAATGAATTAAAGCGTTGGATATGGCGGGATGTGCTTGAAGCAACGCCTCTTTCCACCGGCTCGCAACTGCCTGAACCAGCCAAGATGTGGATGCAAAAAGTTGGTTATGTGGGGTTGGTGGAGGCATCCATTTTACCCAGGGGATGGAACAGACGCTGGCTGCGCTTAAAGCACGAGCTGGGCATACACGATGCCCGGATATTCAAAGAAACCTATCGCAGATTTGCGCATGATGCCGAGTTTCGGCAACTATTGAGCCGTTAGCCGCGATACTTGGCCTTTTGGTGTTGCCAGATAGCGTATGCTGCGCACAGCACATTGGGAATCCAGAGCACGATATAGGGGGTTATGCCGCCGGATTTGCGGGAAAGCTCACAGAAAACAAGTGCAACGAAGTAAACGGCGGCCACAATGATGCCGAGAGCAAAGCCGGTGGAGGTGTCTTTGCGGCGTGCCGTAATGGCAAGCGGTACACCAATGAGAGAGAAAACAATACAGGCACAGGCGAATGAAGCTCGTTGCACACCTTCTGTTCGGAAAGCGCGTTCATTTTTCTTGTTCAGCTCCTTAGCGTAGCGGCGTGCGTCTGTGTAAGCTGCTTCCCAAAGCAAGTCTGCACAGGGGAAGGTGGGGTCGAGCACGGCAACGTTCTTGTGCTTTTCCATACTCTTGGCATCAACAAGCTTTGTTACCTCAAGATGCCTTAATTCTGCTGCAATTTCAGAATTGGTGAAACGATTGGGCTTGAACTTTCGGCGCGTACGAATAGGAATGTGGATGCGCAAAGGCAGTTCTTCAATCGTTGGCAAGTCTGTGATGTTGTCATCTCCGCAATGCTCGATTGTAGCCTTGTGCAGCGTGAGCTGAAGCATACGTGTCTTCAAATCAAACTCACCGATCGTGGCAGATTGGGCGTGGATGGCATGGAAATCAGCAACGCCCATGCCTTTACCATCTTTCAAGGGATACATGTGCACACCGTAGATGATATCGCCGGACTTTCCTTCTGTATAAAGTTGAATCTTATCCAGCTTGGTAGCCCCTTGGCCGGAACTGAGCAGATTGCGGGGATTGTCCATGGCTGCTTTAAGTACAAGCTCTGTCATGGCTTGCTTTCCGTGGGGGGCTACTTCAATGTTAATGTAATAGCACAGGCCGGAGAGGACAATTCCCATGCCGATAGCCGGGGCACTCAGCCGCCATAAGCTCAAGCCCGCCATGCGCATGGACGTGAGCTCGTTATCTGCTGCCAATCGGCCATAGACCAACAGAACAGCTGTCAGGAAGCCCCACGGTACGGAGAACGTCAGCGAGAAGGGGATAACCTGCAATATGAAATCAATCACTATGCTGGGGGGGGCACCACTCTCCACCAAAAGAGAATGAAGTTCCTTGAATAATTGCCCCAGTAACATCAACAAAGTCAACGATAAAACGCCAAGAAAGGTGACGCTTATCAACTGGCGTAAGATGTATCGGTCAATCGTTTTCATGCAGAATGAGGTATCCCTCCTTGGGGCTATGCGTGGCATTCTATCACATAGATGGGGCTTTTGCAAATAAGAAATCAAATCTCCTTAAATAAATGTCCTCCATTTACAAATAAAAACACCTGTATACCAACCATGGTATACAGGTGTTGATTCGAGTGAAGGGGATGTCAGGCCTCGCCGGTGGCTCCGATGGCTTCTTCAATCATCTTGCGAATCTCATCTGCCTGCTTTTTAAGCTGACGCAGTTCCTTGAATGCCTCAGGCAATTTGCGGATGGCTACGAATTGTTTGCGAGCCTCTGCAAAGGGGGAAGCCGGGGCACCCCAATAGGGTTGTCCGCCCTCCAAATCTGACATGACACCCGTGCGAGCTGCTAAGATTGCTTTATCGCCGATGGTGAGGTGTCCGGCGATGCCACACTGGGCAGCAATCGTCACATAATCACCCACATGCGTGCTGCCTGCAATGCCGCTTTGGGAGACGATAACCGTGTGCTTACCAATGGTGACATTGTGGCCGATTTGTACCAAATTATCAATTTTGGAACCTTCTCCGATTACGGTACGGCCAAAGCGAGCGCGGTCTATGGTTGTGTTCGCGCCAATATCCACATTGTCTTCGATGACAACGATACCCACTTGATCCACAGTTTCGTAGCGGCCTGTTTCCTTGTTAAGCAAGAAGCCGAAACCATCGGATCCGATGACAGCGCCGGGTTGTATGACAACGTTGTTGCCCAAAATGCAGCGTTCTCGCACGACTACACGCGGATAGAGCTTGCAGTCTTTGCCTATCACGGCTGATTTGCCAATATAGCAACCTGCACCAATATCGGAGCCATCGCCGATGCTTGCTCCGGCTTCAATAATGGCTCCTGCTGCTACACGTACTTTGGTGGCATCGATGATGGCGGTAGGATCTACAATGGCTTGAGGGGAAATGCCGGGCTCAAAGTCATTGGCGGCCTTCATGAAATGCTCCACTAGCGCATTGAATGCCAGAGAGGGATTATCGACCTCAATAAAGCATACGTTTTCCGGGTATTCGGGGAGCGAGGGGGGCACCAGCACGAGGCTTGCCTTGGTTGCTAAGAAGTCCTTGAAATATTTCTCGTTCCCAAGGAAAGATACTTCACCGGGAGTGGCCTCTGCTAATGTAGCGACTCCGGAGATTTCAACCTCCGGAGTCGTGTTGAGAAGCTTACCTCCGGTGAGCCCGAGAACTTCAGTGATGGAGAGGTTCATGGAAACACAGGTAGGTGAGAGTGAATGAATAGCCTTACTTGGCGGGCTCTGCGGCAGGCTGACCGGGGATTGCGGAGGAGCCGTACAGACGCTGAAGCTCAGCCTTGGGGTCAAAGCCGGCAGGTGCACCGGCATTAAGCTTCTTGAGCACCTCAGGTGTGATGTCGAAGGTGGACTTCACATAGGGGAAAATCTTGGTGCCGGGGTTGGCATTGGTGGCGCTGGAGTCAATCACCAAATCATAGCCGGAAGCTGTAGCAACGTCTTCGATGGTTTTCTGAACTTCATTGAAGAGCAGCACCATGTCGCGACGGAACAATTCACGGAAAGCCAAGGAACGGCGCTGCACATAGGTTTGCAACTCCTGCGTAGCCGCCTGGATTTCGTTCTGTTTCACAGCGTGCTGGTCGCGCAGTTTCTTGACAGCCGATTCAGCGAGAGAGGGGTCATACTGAGCCTGAATCTTCTTGTCTTCTTCCTGCAGAGCAACAAGTTTCTCCTCGCGGGTCTTGATGTCGGCCTTGATAGCGGCTTCCTGTTCCTTGAGGCGGGTTTCTGTTTCGAAGCGCTTGTAGAACAAGGTGTAGAGTTCAGTAACGTTGACGGATGCAACCTTGAGCTCGGCCTGAGCTGTGGCGGCCAATGCGCACAGCGTAACAGCGATGGTGGAGATGATGGGGAACTTCATGATATTAATGAGGTCGTTTGACTCAATCATTTTAGCGATTCCTCTGTTCAAGTCAAGAAATCCTTGCGTCAATGAAACAAAAAGGGAGGATGAATGACACAGTTAGAGCAGGGTAAATGCATTGGGTTTATGACATCATCGCGTGATTTCAAATGATTGTCATCTCATAGAGAAACGGGCAATGCGGCAAAGCCAAGTCCACTGCTTATGCCCATGTGCAGCTTGCTGTCACCCCAGTGTATACGAGCCGAACTTGAAAGGCATGACTGAGACAGAGGACGAAGATCGGGAGTTACCTTATGTTTTTCAGATGTGAAGTTGCAAGAGATGGCTCGAAATTGATTTTCAATCACTTGTGATTCTTAAGGTTCGTTATTGTCTCATGCTTCTTACCAGCGCATTCAAAGGCCGGTGGTTGACAAGCATGCCAAGAGAGTTTATACTACAGGAACTTACACGAAGAGATATGTTTGAAATGATTTCAAAACTTCTGCATCCGGGCGCGGATGAGGAGGTGCTAAAGAGAGCAAGTGCCAACCTTCGCAAGATGTTGTTGATGGCAACGTTGAGCGTGGGGGTCATGTATTTTATGGTAGCATACACCTCCATGGATATGCAGGTGGCAATGTTTCGCATGGCATGGCTGTTTTTCTCAGCTTTGGGCCTGATAGTGTTTTACCTGGTCACCGTGAAAGATCAGGAGCTGGATTTGCGCCGCTTGTTGCTCTGTTCGCTCATTATTTTGGCGCAGATGGCGCTCATGATGGGGTGGAATTCTGTGCAGGAGCATTTGGCGCAGTTCTCTCGTGGGCAATTGCTGTTGGTATTGCCGTATATACTGGCTCCATCTGCCGCTGCTGTGATGGTAGGGCGGGATTTGGGTATTTTCATGGCGTTGAGTGGCACCTTTTTTGGGGTTGTGCTTTTCCCTCTGGATTGTCCGGTTCTGATATTGGCAGATTACATTGTAGTGAGCTTTTTGACAGGGGTTGTGAGTGCATCGCTTTCATCTCGCGTGCGCAAGCGCGAACAAATCATCTACGCCGGTATTGCTTCCGGGTGTGTTGTTTTTGTGACAACCCTGGTGCTGGGTTTGCTTCGAGAGAATGGATTGGCCTCCCTTCGGGATGGGTTTGACGCCTCATGGCTTGCTATCGAGTTTGCCATGGCCGTGGCCGTGAACTTCATCGTGGCCGTTTTGGTCAATGGCCTGATGCCTATTTTGGAAAAAATTTTCAACATTTCCACCCACATCACCTGGCTGGAATGGGCAGACATGAACCATCCCATTCTGCGTAAATTGCAGATTGCTGCTCCCGGTACGTTTCACCATAGCTTGTATGTACAGCGTTTGTCTGAGGCAGCGGCAGAGGCTATTGGAGCAGATGTTACCCGTGCCGGTGTTTGTGGCTTGTATCATGATATCGGCAAAATCAACAACCCACAGTATTTTGCAGAAAATATTGCGGATCAGAGCATGTCTCCCCACATTGATTTGACACCGGAGGCCAGCGCCCGTATCATCACATCACACGTGCCGGATGGTGTGGAGCTCGCCCGTGAGTATAAACTCAACAGTCGCATTATCAGTGTTATTCGTGAACACCACGGCGTGACAACGGCCTACTTCTTCTACCGCAAGGCTCTCGATCGCTATGAGGAAGAGAAGCAGCGCTTTGACGAGGGGCAGACGGATACGTGCCCGGATGAGGTGGATAAATCTATCTTCACCTATAAAGGACCTATCCCGCAGACACGAGAATCCGGTATTGTCAGCATGGCAGATGCAGTGGAAAGCGCGACTCGTTCATTGCAGCACCCCACAGAGACCGATATCCGCACGATGATTGACGGAATTTTCCGCGGGCGTATTTTGGACGGTCACTTGCAGGATTGTGATTTGACGCTGGGTGATATAGCCAAGATGAAAGAATCATTCTTCCACACACTGCGTACCATGAATCACAATCGCATTGCATATCCCAAGCCTCAGAAAGAAGATGCAACGACTGCTGTGGTCGACAAGAGGCGCGAGGAAGACGCAGAGAAGAGCTAAAGTGCAGGGAATCCATAGGTCGGGAATGTATGATACAGCGTTTGCGCAGTATTTGCATGGTGCTTGCCTTTGTGGTGGGCGGCTTTTTCCATGATGCAATAGATGATTTTCAGATCTTGCTGCCCATCGGTATTGGGCTGATGCTCAGTATCACCTTTGTGAGCTTGGATACGACTCGGCTGAAACCCCAGCGCATGCACTTATGGCTCATGCTGGCCTTGCAGGTATTTGCCTTGGCCTTTTGGGGCGTTACCCGAATGCTGGGATATCCCATTTTGGCCGAGGGTCTGTACTATTGTGCTGCGGCCCCCATAGCATCAGCCAGTCCGGTTATCATCAACTTGCTCAGGGGCGATGTGGAGTTCAGTACCACCGCTATGGTCATGAGCCAAGTCGTTTTTTCGCTGGTCACGCCGTTTCTTCTTCCCCTTGTTGTGCATGATCCCTCATTGTCGTACTTGGAGATTGCCCGCCAAGTAGCAGAGCAGATAGCCTCCATTTTGTTAGCCCCTGCGCTCATTTCGCTTGTCTTGCGCCGGGTGTATCCACCCAGCATTCATTGGGGGGCAAAATTGCGTGATTTTTCGCTTGGGGTGTGGATTTTTAACCTCACGCTCATATCGGCAGTAGGCACAACTCGTGTGCTCAATATGGGATATTCGTGGGGGGACATGTTGCCTATGGTGTTGGGAGCTGCCTTGGTGTGCCTCACCGGTTTCATCGGGGGGTATTGGTTGGGTTATCCGAAACTCAAGCGGGAGTGTTCTCAAGCCCTTGGACAGAAGAATACTGTGTTGACCCTTTTCATAGCCGGGCAGAGTTTTGCTACCCCGCTTGCTTATGTGGCTCCCGTTTTTTATGTGTTCTTTCACAATATGGCCAATGCTATCCAAATCACCCTCTCCAATCGGGAAAAGAAAAAGCGCACGGCTTAAAAAAGGGGTGAGTGCCGTTCGGGTTCTATAAGCCAGATTCTGTCCGCCCTTGCGGGCTGTGTGGCCATTTTTCTTCCGATTCGTGAGGAATCGGACCTCTTGCGAGGTGCAACTAATACCCGGGGGTGAGAACAGGCAGAGCAACCCTACCCCTGTTTGTCTTGCATCGCGCGGGGTTTACCATGCCTCCATTGTTGCCTCCGGAGCGGTGGGCTCTTACCCCACCTTTTCACCCTTACCCTAAATGGGCGGTTTGTTTTCTGTGGCACTTTCCGTCCACCCGGCCTTGAAGCCGAGCGTCTCCTGCTTTCACAGGACGCGCTGCTCTGAGATGTCCGGACTTTCCTCTACGCGCAAGCAAGCTTCGCGCAGCGACCACCCGAACCCGAACGGCGCACAAAGGGTACACCACATACACTCAATTGGCAAGCCTAAATTCCGGTCTATTTGCGGGGGCGGCCGGCTGCGTGTTATTGCTCGGGTGTAGGGTTGCGCAAAGAAGCACCCCTCGCCTCGCGTGGTGGTAACTCCGGCGGAGGTGAGGGGTGAATGTGCGCGCGATGGGCGCGTACTTTATAGTGTAAGGGTAAATGCCAGCTTTGCAGCAATGGCTTGGGCGATGGTTTTTACTTTGTCCTCTGATACGGGGGATTCCGTCTTGATGACAGCAAGAGAATCGCCGCTGTTATGATCTTTAGGCGCGACAATGTTCTCAATGTTGATGCCTACATGTGAGAGGATTTGGCCGATGGTTGCAATCACACCGGGGCGATCCTCGTAGCGGAATACGATTGTATGTCCGCGCAAAGATGCGTATAGATGATCAAAGCTGTCAATGCGGGATACGACCGGTTCACCATCTACAACCATGCCGCGCACGCTGGTGATTTTTTGCACTCCATCTTCTTCCATATATAGGTCGAGCGTGAGCGCATCATCGAATAAGCGGTCGTCATTGGGTTCGCAGGCCTTGTAGACAATACCGTGTTCGCGTAGTGATTCCTCGGCAGCAGCCGGCATGAGTCCTTGCTCCGCGCCCGGTACGGCACCGGCAAGAATCCATGGGGTGAACCACTTGCGGAAAGAGCGTAGGTTGTTGTAGAATGTGCACTCTATCTTGCGGATAGGTTTGCATCCCCCGGCTTGGTAGCAAAGTTTGCCCAGCATGGAAGCCAGCTGCAGGTGAGCCGGATTCAAATCCAGTGGCTTCTCTGCATTGATGACGCAGCTGGTATCCCCGCTGCTGAAGTAGGCTTGCATCTGCGCTGCTGCTCGCATGGCCGCCATTTTGTTGGCTTCTGCGGTGTTGGCACCCAAGTGCGGCAGCATTATATCTGCGATATCGGCACTGGGCTGCATGGCTGCGGTGTCTTTGGGGTGCACATCTGTGCAGTAGATGATATTCTTGCCGGCTTTTTTTGCTTCCCTGAGCGCATCTTCGTCTACGACACCGTACCTCGAGCAGTTGATGAGCATTGCGCCGTCTTTCATTTTGCCAATGAGCTGGGCGTCAATGAGATTGTGGGTAGCTGGGCCACCCGGTACGTGAATGGAAATGATGTCGGCATTGGAAAAAATTTCTTCAACGGTGGCGGGCGTTGCTCCGATGTTGAGTGCTCGTTGGTGCGAGAGGAAGTGGTCGTAGCCAAGAACGGTACATTCAAAACCTTGTAAGCGTTTGACGAGCAGTCGACCAATGTTGCCCAGCCCAAGAATGCCTACTGTTTTGTGCGTCAGTTCTCGCCCCATGTATTGTTTTTTGTTCCATTCTCCGGCACGAGTTGTGGTGTCGGCCGGCACCACGTATCGGTAGGCAGCCAAAATCATGGCAACCACTTCTTCTGCTACGGCATTGGAGTTGGCACCGGGGGTGTTCATCACATCAATGCTTTTCGTTCGTGCATACACGTAGTCGATGTTGTCGTAGCCGGCACCGGCTCGTATGACGCATTTGAGGGAGGGGAGGGCATCAATGATGTCGGCGGTGACTTTTTCTGAGCGAACAATGAGACCTGCGGCATCAGGATGCGCGGCAACCATGGATTCAATGGGTTCGCTGTCGTTCTGCACAACATCGTAACCGGCAGCTGCCAGTGTGGCTGCTGCTGCTTTGTCCAGCTTGGTGGGGATAAGTATTTTCATGTTCTGTGAAATTTTTTGTGAAAGGAATAAGGGATATCAGCGTTCAATTTCATGCAGGAAAAGCCCGGAACGCAGCTTGGGTTCAAACCAAGTGGATTTGGGTGGCATGATTTCACCGTTGTCTGCCACGTTGAACAAGTCTGCCATGGTGACGGGGTACAGAGCAAAGGCTACGCCCTCTCCGGCTCGCTCCTGTAGTTCTTGCAGACCACGGATGCCGCCCACAAAGTCAATACGGGGGCTGGTACGCGGGTCATCTATACCCAGTACAGGGGCGAGCAGATTTGTTTGAAGAATGGCGCAATCCAAGCTTTCAATGGGGTGATTTGCGTTGTATGTGCCATCCTTGGCGGTAATGCGGTACCATTTGCCTGCCAAATACATACCGAACTCGTGTTTGCGTGTGGGAGCAGCAGGGCCTTCGCCGCTGGCCGGGCGAACATCAAAAGTGGCGCTGATGGTACTGAGGAATTCTTGCGGACTCAAACCATTCAAATCGCTCACCACGCGGTTGTAATCCATGATGAAGAGGTCTTCATCACAGAAGGTTACAGCCATCAGGTAGTTGAATTCCTCATCCCCCGTGTAGTCCGGTTTTGCTGCGCGGCGTTTGGCAGACACGGCTGCGCTGGAAGCGGTGCGGTGGTGGCCATCTGCAATGTAGAGCGTGGGTACCTCTTCAAAACCCTTGCGGATGGTTTCGATAACTTCGGCATCTGCTACCGGCCAGAGCAGGTGGGTTACCCCATCATCGCTGGTGAAATCATATTCCGGCTTGTGAAATTTAATCCATTCTCGGATGGCGGTGGAAATGCCTTCGTGTTTACGATAGGCCAAGAATACGGGTTCTGTCTGCGTGGAGCAGGCATCAAAATGGTTGATGCGATCCAACTCTTTTTCTTTGCGTGTAAGTTCGTGTTTGAGGATGGTGTTATTCAGGTATTCATCCACACTGGCGCAGCCTACAATGCCGGTTTGCACGCGACCCCACATGATTTGGCGGTAGATGTAGTAGCAGGGCGTGGCATCTTTGCGCAAGAATCCCTTGCGGATGAATTGCTGCAAGTTATGGTTGCTCATTTCATAGGTGCAGGCATCATGTATGCGGCTTTCATCCGTGTCGATGTCGGCGCGGCAGATGTGGAGGAATGAGGATGGATTGCCTTCGGCCATGCGGCATGCTTCCTCGTGACTCATCACATCATAAGGCAGGCTGGAGACTTGTTCCACGTATTCTTTGGGTGGACGCAAAGCGGCAAATGGACGTATTGTAGACATATTGAGCAAGTATTGTGTGTGTGAAATTAAGGTTTGGCAGCGGGTTCCTCCAGCTGCATGTTATCGCAATACTGAAGAATAAAGGGAGAGGTGTTCTTTGCCGCCGGGTAGAGGTCGGTGTATGTAATTTTGTTGTTGCGGAAACTCACGTCGGACGCAGAGACGGCATAGAGCAGGGGAACTCTGTGGGTGATGAAGGTATTGTCCTCTATGCGCACATTGTGGTGGTAGCGCGTTTGTTGCTTGGTGAGCTCCCGCACTTCCGGGCATATAGAGATGATGGCGTGTGTAAACTGATACAGGGCTGTGAGATTGTGCTCAAAGGTGTTGTTGCGGATGCAAACGTCGAGGCATCGGCCGCTCTCGTACCACCCTTGGGCATCCCCCGCCAGCAAGATGGCAGAGCCTGAGGAGTGATCAAAGTGGTTTCCCTCTACCAGTACCGGGTGAGGGGTGGTGAACAATGCCCCGCGCGCTCGGTTGTGGCGTACCGTGTTGTTGCGGAAGATAACCTGCGGATGCCAGTCAGCATTTTCCACGGCATCTCCTTCACCAATGCCTTCGGGCATGGGTTGCTTGAGTTTTACGAGAATGTGCTTTGGTGAGATGACTTGTACTTCCTTTACTTCACAGGTTTCTTCTGTGTTCTCAAGAGTTTTACCGCGAATGAATTGTAGCTTTTCACCCGGTGCTGCAATCTCAAAGCCATATGCTTGGCTGTGCATGAAACGTGCAAGGAACTCCGTTGGGGATATGATTTTTTCTATCGCCGGGCAGGTTGCGTGTACGTTGATGGCATCATCCATCATTCCTTCGTAGGTGGCGTTTTCAACGAGAATGAGCCCTGCACAGTTGGAGAAATGCGTGGCATCTGCTGCGGTCGTGTGTACTCGGCCGGGTGCGCGCAGACACCCACCACCGTTGATGTGGATATTCCTGCTGCGCTGGGCGATGAGAGCCATGCCCAAGCTGTCGTGAAAGACCACGTTGTTCAACGTAGTATCCTCTGCACGGTACAGCAGCATACCGGGATGCGGACGCCAAGCATTGCGCAAGACTAACGTGTCTCCTTTGAGCAGCTTGTATTGCTGCCATTTGGAACCGGTGTTAAATCGCACGCAATCTTCGCTGACTTGCTCGGCCGGAAAATTCCACACCATATCACCCCACAACCCGTGAGCCAACATGGCACCATCCGGTCGGAATCCCAATGCATGATTGGGAGAGAGTTTCCACCCTCTTCCGCTCAAGGTGAATTTTCCGTTTTCCACGTTCCATGCCGGCGTTTTCGGAAATTGCATGGTGACACCGCCTTGCTCATCAATCTTCACAATGCGCCCCTCGCGGGCAAGGGGAGAATCGACCGCAATGTTGATGTCGGAGATGCAGATGCCTGCGCAATCCATCAGCAGCAGGGGAAGCATTTTGCCATGGAACACAAAGGTGCTTCCGTTGCCTTTAATCGAAACCTTGCGCAGACCTTGCAGCGGAATGCCGATGCGGTGGGAGTCCTGTTGGTCGTGGTTGGAAATATATAACTTTTGTTCGGGGGCGTTATCCGGGTAGAAATGATAAACCCCTTTGGGAATGCTGATGGTAGTCGGCTGCGTGCTCTCTGCGGCCTGCCGAATGAGCTCACGCAGGGCTTCTCCTGCATCATGCCCCGTAGCGGGAGCTTGCAGAGTGAGTGTTGTTTCCGGCGTTGGGGGCTCTGCATTCATGGCAAAAACGGTGCTGCCGCTCAGGTATAGCAAAGAGCAAAGCGTGTAAATCCTTTTCATTGTCATTGTTTGTTCCTTATTGCATGGCTTGCACGAGGCGCACCAATGCCGCCGGCAAGTTTTGGGAACCATAGAATTCTGCTGCGGCTATGCGTTCTCCTTGTGCCTTGATGCGGTTGTTCATTTGGCGGATGACAGGAAGGTATTTGTCTTCGTACAGAGCGCGTGTTTCATCATCAAGCGGCGGTAAGGCTGCAAAGCCTTGTGCCCATTCTTGCATTTCACGGGATAACCGCATGATGGCTCCGGTGGCTGTTTCTGCGCTTTCTTTGTCTTTTACCCCGGCTAAGGTATCATGCAGTATGCCTTGTAAGACGATACCCGCGCGTATTCTTGCTTCTCCCGCATCGAGCTTGGGCTCCTGTGTTTGTGGCGTTGCCATGGCTCTTTCCTGTACCGGTTGAGACGATTCAGGGAGGGAAATGATGGGGGGCGGCGGCGTGTCAGCCACCGCAACGGCTGCACTTGCAGCGCACAGTGTAAAACGCATCAGTTTCATTGGTCGAGCATCATGCACAGCGTACGAAATTGCTTGAAGAAAGGTACGGAGTCGTAGCAGCGCACTTTTTGCAAACGGAAGATGTGATGATACACCTCTCCCCAGCGGGTTCTCATTTCTTTTTCGTATTTCTGTTTGAGCTGCTTAGCAACTTCCGGTGGTAGACTGGCTATCTTTTGAAGCTCACTTCGTGTGTCGTATACTTTTGTGAGCTCGGCATACAGCTTGTCGGCAGCGGCGTCAGCGCTGGCTTTGTTCTTTACTTCTGCCAAGATGGGCACCAGAGTATCCGGCAGTGCTACATAGTCAGAAAATGCTTTGTCAACATCTGCCGGTATACCCGCCTCTGCCGCACATACGGCAGAGACGCCTACCGCGAAGATGAATGCAGGCATGTATACGTAGTTTGCCATGAAGAAATGCGGTTATTTCTTCTCTGCCGTTTTTTCTTCGGCCTCCGGTTTCTTGAGGTCTACCGTATTTTCTCCGGCATCCATCTCTTGCTCGCGGGATATCTGCTCCAAGAGGGCGTTCAGCTGGGATTCCGCAGAGTTGGTCGAGCGTTCCAATTCGGAAATCTTGCGTTCAAGTTGCGTTTTGATTTGGTTGTGGGCGCGACTGCGTTTGCGGATTTCTTGCTCAAGAGCGCGGCGTTGCTCTGTGAGCGGACGCTTAAACTCTTCCGGCAGCAATTGACGGTTCATCGAGGTGATTGCTTTGTAAGCAGGGTCATTGTCCAGCATTTGTTCAGCGCCTTCAAAATCGCCCGCTACCATCAGACGCCGTGCTTCGTCCATAGCGCCCCAGTATTGTTCAATCAGGGAGGGAACTGTGCCGACTTGGTCGGAAAGTTTCATGTTTTCAGACCGCCTCTTGGCATCCTTGATCTTGTTGAGACAGTTGCGCAGCATCTGTAAATTGCGGGGGTTGGGATTGTACCACACGCGGGAGATATCTTCGCCGTCTTTCTCTAATTGTGCCAGCAATTTTTCGTATTCCTTTTCATCAGCATCGCGCATGGCATCCTTCTTAGCCGGTTGCAGGTTCTTGCGCTTCTTTTCCTCGTTGGCGGACATCTTGGTCCACTTCTTCTCCAAATCATTGAGCGTCTTTACATACCACTCGTACGCCTGTTTGTATTCCGGGAGCCCCTGGTAGCGTTCGCGCATTAATTCAAACTTGTCCAAGCCACCAATCTTGCGGGAGCCCTTGCGCTGCTTCATGTCTACGAGCATAGCCTTGTGGGCAGCCTGTCCATTTTGTACGTAGGCCGTACGTTGGTCGGGAGTGATGATAGTGAAGACGTAATCGGAGGAGTTGTTGTTGTACTGCTCTTGCAAATCGGCTACTTCCAAGGCCAGCTTATCCATTTTTTCCAAGTCTCTTGTCACGCGGGTCTTGCCGCTGCTGCAGGCCGATTTGAGACGGGATGTGGGCTTTGTAAGCGTGTTGAATTCTTCATCAACCTTTGCCAATTTTTCGCGCAGTCGAAGGGTGGCATCCTTGGCTTTAGCTGTGCGTTGAACACTTTCGGTGGCGTATGCATCCAGCACAGGCTCAGCCGGGGGAGCTGTGTTTTCAGCCGCAGGAGTTGTTGCATCCTCTGCTTGGGTAGCATTCTCTGCGGGGGCTTCTGTCCCTTCTGCAGCAGGAGTGTTTGCTGTGTCGGGTGTCTCAGTAGTAGCGGGAGTTTCCGTTTCTTTTACTTCCTCATCGGCGGAAGCGACTTCGGCTGCAACGGGACGCTTCAGAAGGATGGATGCCGTTTTGATTTCCTTTGTTACGGTAGCACCGCTACGGTCTTTGCCCGTAAATTTTGTCATGGTACTGCCGGCGTAGTGTATGGTGCACTGAGAGTACTTCTGTGCATTGGAAAGGGTGATGTCGTAGAGCTGCGCTCCCTGCAGAAGGGAAGATGCACAGACAGCAAGGGCGAGGGTGAAAAGAGGACGCTTCATATTTGCTGGTTTGTATTGGATTGCACCAATGGTATCACATGCTACTAGGTAATGCAAACACCAAATGAGCCAGCTGCCTGAAAATTATTGTTTTCCATCGGGTGTTTGAGGAATGCGCACCATTCCCTCTTTTTCGCAACGCAGGCCGAAAAATAATCCTGAAAGCGCAAAGACGGTGTAGCAAGCTGCTACCCACAAATCAGCGCGAGGTTGATGCATCAAAAGGCTTACGCAAAGAGCCAACATGCCACCTGCAATGAATCCAATCCCCTGAGCCATGCCGGAGAGCGCTATAGTGCTGGCTTCATCTGCGGCGTTGACAACAATGAATGTCATGCCGATGGAGAAAATGCAGCCAATGCTGAGCCCAAAGCAGATGGAGAAGATAGGCCAGAGCTCAAGGCTGCCCTCCAAAAGCCCCCAGCATCCCACGATGGAGAGGGGCACCACCAGATAGAGCAACTGCTTGCGCCCGCCCAGCAGACGGCACAATGTAGCAGTGAGCAAGGCACTGGGAATCTGACATGCGGTCGCAAGTGCCAGCACCAGCCCCGCTTCCACCAGGGGCAAGCCCCGATGCCGCATGAGCGTGGCAAGCCATACGATGAGTAGCCAAGCTCCCGCTACGCGAAAGAGGTAGAAGAGGGAAACATCCCACGCTTTTCGCTGCCGGAGCAAGGGTAGTATGCTGCTGTGTAGCGTGCTTTGCCTCACCTCCGGCGGGTGCTTGTGCAGCATGAGTTCCAGCCATAGGATGACTGCCAAGAGCAAGGGCATGGCCCAGAAAAGCAACCCTTTTTGCCAACCTCCCAATGCTATGGCGATGGGGTCTGCAGCTCCTGAGCCAACGGCTGTACCCAAACTTACGCAGGCGGTGTAGGCCCCCATCAGCACAGGAATTTCCCCCGGAAACACCTGCTTCACAATACCAAGGATGACGGATCCGGTAATGCCCAACCCTAGCCCAATGGCTACTGTGCCGCCGTACAATCCGGCTATACCTCCATAGCTGCGCCATACCACCCCGGCTATGGCAAACAACAGAGCATAAACAATCAGCAAACGCGGGCGCACAATATTGACCAAGCGTGAGCCCAAAGGGGCTGCCACCCCAAGGCTCATAATGGGTAGCAAGCCGAACAAGCTGCTCTCTCCTACGCCCAGTCCCAAGTCCCGCATTAAAAAGACCAGCAGAGGATCTGCCGCTGAAAAAGACATGCGCAGGTTGAAGCTTACCAGCAAAAAGATGATGATAAAATGCACCCGGTAGCTGTGCAGACTTCCTCCGTTCATAGCGAGCTTATTGTAGGCTTGCCATGCCCGTGGTGCAATCTATCTTGCTAGCTGTTAAGGCGTTTTGTGTTGCTTGGCAGCAAATTCTTTGCGGAGGTAGCGGATGAGCGACTCTGTTTCTTCGCCGGGGGTAACACCCGGCGGGAGCATGGTGGCATTCCATTCCTTACCCCGCACAGTAATGGGACCCTGTAGACCTTGGTGCAGGATTTCAGGCAGACGCGAGGGCTCGGCGGTGAGCCATTCGGAGCCTCGTAGGGGCGGGTATCGGTCGTCTTGCCCCTCACCGCGGGAGCCGTGGCACGCTGCACATTTAGCGAGGTAGAGAGAGCGCGCCGCATCACCCCGGCGGGTGTGGGCAAGCGCAAGTTGTTGCCGTGGATGGGCGTATTCTGCGATGTTGTCAGCAGCTTCTGCCGAAACAAAGGGGTGCGAGCTTTGGATAACTTGTGTGAGGAGGGGTCGTAGCGGAGTGCCGGGTGTGTGCTGCTCTGCAAGGCCGGGCAGGGGACTATCAAAAAGCTCCGGGTGGCATAGCAGACAGCCATGGCTGCGCACGCTTTGCTCTCCCGGTGTGGTGGCGCTTTCTATATACAGTATCACCGCCAGCAAGCCGCATATTGCGGCTACACCGGCGGTGATGCTGAATGTGTGCCTCATGTAAGGCAGGATAAAAGTTGCTTTGATTAGTCCACGTTGCCGCCGTCCAAATCAAGCACGCGCTGTACCTTGGCGCCCAAACACAGGAGCTTTTCGTCCAGCATTTCGTATCCGCGGTCAATGTGGTACAGTCGATGAATCTCCGTTGTTCCTTCGGCGGCTAGGGCGGCCAGCACCAAAGCGGCAGAGGCGCGCAGGTCGCTCGCCATGACGGGAGCCCCGGAGAGCCCCTCCACACCGGTGATAATGGCGGTGCCGGCATCTACTTTGATATTGGCACCCATACGCTTGAGCTCCGAGCAGTGCATGAAACGCTGCGGGAAGATGGTATCTTTCACCACGCTGATGCCGGGAGTCACGGCAAAGAGAGCCGTCATCTGCGCCTGCATATCAGTGGGGTAGCCGGGGTAGGGATTGGTGAGAATTTTGCCGCTGCGCGGGTTCTTGCCCGGTTCCACATAGACGGAAGTGCCGTCTTCGTTGAACTGCACGGTGTGGCCGCATTCAATCAGCAAATCTGCCATGGAGCGGATGTGCTCCCGGCATACGCGGTTGATGGTCAGACCATTGCTCACCATGGCGGCGGCTACCATGAAGGTGCCGGCCTCGATGCGGTCAGGAATGACAGTGTGGTCGCAACCATGCAGTTTCTCCACGCCGTGAATGGTGATAGTGCGGGAGCCTGCGCCTTCAATGCGGGCACCCATCTTGTTGAGGAAGTTGGCCAAATCCACCACTTCCGGCTCGCGGGCGGCAGATTCGATGATGGTGGTGCCCTTGGCCAGCACTGCAGCCATCATCAGGTTGTCCGTACCCAGCACGGTGGGGCCGTTATCTCCACGCATATCGACCGTGGTGCCGACAAGACCATCCGGTGCCTCAATCTCCATGTTACCACCTTTTACTCGTACCTTGGCACCCAGCGCTTTAATGGCTCTCAGGTGCAAGTCCACGGGGCGATCGCCAATAACACAGCCGCCGGGTAGGGGCAGGGTGCAGCGGTGCATGCGGGCCATCATCGGCCCAAGCAAGCAGATAGAAGCGCGCATCTTGCGCACCTGTTCGTAGGAGGCGCTTGAGCTGATTCCCTCCGGTGATTCGATGCGCACGGTTCCGCTGGAGCGTTCGACAGATGCCCCCAACTGGCTCAATATCTGAAGCATGTAGTTGGTGTCAGATACATCCGGCACACGGGAGATTCGTACCGGTTCATCTGTGAGCAGCGCTGCTGCTAAGATGGGAAGAGAAGCATTTTTAGAACCACTGATATTGACGGATCCTGAGAGCTTGTAGCCGCCTTCGACGATGAGCTTGTCCATGGTTGGTGTAGAAAAAGAAAAGATGTTTGGTAGAACTGATGTGATTCTATCATGTCCCCTGCCAAATGCAAGATTAAAAGACTATGCTTTACTTGTAAATTGTGATACGCGAGACAATATTGTCATTGATGCCCATGTCCATGCCGAAGTATCTCTTTGCAAGAGCTGCTTACTGCGCCTTTTGGCTGGGAACTCAAGGGAACTCGTACAGCGCTTTCTTTCACAAGTTCATAGCAGCCATCGTTGGGAATTGCACCGGAAAAGCACGTCTCGCCGCGTATCGAGGGAATGCCCAAATTAATCGCAAAAGATTGAGCTGCCTGGGTATAAGAGCGATATTCCGCCGGAGCAAAAGTGCCTCCCAAGTTATTGCCATGCCAAAAATCCTTGGGGGGTGAGATGGGGGGCGTGCGTTTAGTCGTTTATCCGGAGGCGGCAGACGGAAGCACATTATACGTGTCCGCGGAGAGTTTGCCCATTATCCGGAGCCGGGAAGCGATGAGCGGGGATGTTTGCTTGCATGAGTGCGGTTGCAAGGTCTTGCAAGGTTTCATCATAGCCTTCGTTTGCGAGCTGCCATGTGCCAAAGTGGCAGGCAATAGAGAGGGATGCGCGCAGCGCTTGCATGGCTTCTACGGCATCAGCCGGGTTGGTGTGATTGTTGCGAATCCACTCGGGGCGATAAGCCCCGATGGGTAGAATCGCCACATCGGGCGCACCTAGGCGTTGGCGAATGATGTTGAACCAAGTAGTCCGCGCTGTATCTCCTGCAAAGTAAATGGAGGGGCCACCCGGTGAGCTGAGATAGAACCCACACCAAAGAGAGCGGTTGGAATGTTCGGTGGTGCGATACCTCTTGCTCCAGTGGCGTGCCGGCACAATGTGGCATTTCATTCCGCGGATGATGACACTCTGCCACCAATCCAACTCACTTACTTTGATGTCTGTACCGCAATGGTATTCGAGCAGGCTTTTGAGCCCTAAGGGAACAATGAAACGGGGATTATCTCGCTTGGTCAGTTTTTGCAGGGTGTTGACGTCGAAGTGGTCGTAGTGATCGTGCGAAATGAGGCATACATCAATCCGTGGAAGCTCGTCCCAACTGATGCCTACGGGGCGTTTGCGGCAGGGCCCCACTCCTTGAATAGGACTTGTGTAATCACTCCATACGGGATCGGTAAGAATGTTGAGTCCGCACGTGCGTATCAACAGGGTGGAGTGATTTACCATGGTGACTTCCCAGTCTTTCCCTGTCACTTCATGTGCTAATTGCGGTGTGTGGGTATTGTGCTTAATTTCCGGGTAGTGACCTCTCAACTTGCGCCCCGAGAGCCATCGCAACGCCTCCCGTGTTCCCATGGGAAGCTGGGGTTCGGGATTGTAGAAATAAGTGCCGTTAAAATGGTCGCTTACCGGTCCGTGCCATTCACCGGCGCGGCAAATAGTGCGTGGCAAGAGCCAGTCTATGCCTTTACCGGCAGCAGCCACCGCAGCCCCACCTATCAAACTTTTGAGAAACCATCGGCGGCTATGTTTGCGCGGTGCAGGTGGCAGGTCTGCTGGGTGCGGAGAATCGCTCATTCTGCATCGTCTTCTATTTCGGGCGCTGCGTTTTCCACTTCTGCATCAGCGGCTGCTTCTTCGTCCAATTCACCTTCTTCTTCATGTTCTTCTTCCACTGCGTCATCCGCGAAGAAGTTGGCCAAGCGAGGAGTCAGGAAATCAAGAAGGATACCGGGGGTGAGCAGCTCCGGGGTGATTGCGGGTTCGGCTTTGGGAGTGTACAGTACATTGACCGGTACGGATGTACGCCCCAGTTTTTGCATTTCAGCTTCAATATCAGCGTTTTTTTCTGTATTGTCTGCCCTCATCAGGACGACACCTGCGCGCTTCATTTCGGCGTACACCTCATCGCTGTATGCCGTTACCTTGTTGTACTGGCATGTGGCACACCACTTGGCGGTGAAATCAACGTAGACAGGGCGGCCCTCATCCAAGGCTGTCTGCATGGCGGCCGGGGTCCAGGTCTGCCATTCGGGTGCTGCATTTGCATCATCACTTGTCTTTGTAGAAGGCATGCCCCCCCAAATGCCTACAATTACCAGCAAGATGGCTGCAACCAATCCAATGATGCGGCTCTTGTGACTACGGTACATGGGGCACCAGCGTCCATATACCCAGAATGCTGCACAGAATACTACAAGGGAGATGAGTACTCGCATGACTGCCAGTGGATCTTCCTCCGGCATGAAGGAAAGATAGACTGCAAGCAACCATGCTGCGGCAAGAAAAAGACAGAAAGAAAGGCCTTGGCGCAGGGATTCCATCCATTCTCCCGGTCGGGGGAGCTTGCTCACCAGTGAGGGGAAGAAGCCCAGAACAATGTAGGGGGAAGCTAAGCCAAGAGCCATGAAGGTGAGGGCAACGACCATCCACACACCCGGCAGCGCCATGGCAGCGGGCATAGCCGCACCTAAGAAAGGCGCGGAGCAGGGGGTCGCTACAACGGTAATGAAAAGACCTTGGAAGAAAGAGCCGGTGAGACCACCTTTGTTCTGTAGTGTTTGTCCTGCTCCGGTGGCTGATACACCGATTTCAAAGACGCCGTACATGCTCAGTCCCACAACGGTGAGTAAGAGAGTGATGGCGTAGATAACCCACGGGTTTTGCATCCAGACCGCCCATTTGCGGGATTCTGATCCTGCATCCTGCCACAGGGTTTGCAGCCATTCGTTCCATGGGGTCGTGGCCAACGTTGTGGCATTGGAAAGGGCTATGAGCATGATACCCAGCACCCAGAAGGAGATGAGAATACCCAGCACGAATGCCAGAGAATGCATCACCACTTTGGCGCGGCTACCCCCACCCAATTCTACAAAACTCATAATCTTGAGCCCGATAACCGGGAACACGCAGGGCATGAGGTTCAGGATGAGGCCGCCCAAGAAAAGGTAAAGAATGATGCCACCCAAACCGGCGGGGATGCCGCTCACCGTTGGTTTTTGCGGTGCAGTGTTTACTGTGGTGTGCTTGCCATCGAAGGTGAGAATGCCTTTGATGGCGGGAAGCGGCTTGCCCACGAGTGTGGCATCGGTGGGGGGGTACATATCATTAGTACCCTTGTTGCGGGGGAGGGTGAGGGTGTAGTTGTTGCCCTCTTGGGTGAGGGGTTGTTCGGCAGTCGGGTCGATGCTGTTGTCATCGGAGAAGAAGTACACTTTCTTGAGTTCACCTTCCCACGCAAAATGAAGTTGCACCGCATCGGTTGTTTGGGTCGCGCTGATGTTCAGCGGTTGATTGCCCAGCACTTCAACTGTTTTTTCTGTGTTTTTCCACTCCGAGGAAGCTGAGCCATCCCCTGCTGCCACAGTAAGGCTGGTGGTAGATGTCTCCGGGGAGGAACATTGACCTTCCTTGCAGGCCTGGGCTGTAGCATTAATGGTAAATGTGGCATCTCCCGTAGCCGTTGCTGTGGGCGTTACTTTCCATACGGCAACCGCATCCGTGTATGCATAGGCTACTCCTACTCCGTCTTCAATGCGGTGTGGCGGTTGCCAGTATGGTCCTTCCACTTGAAAGCCTTGGGGGGCTTGTAGCGTTGCTTCCAGGGGTAAACCCATCGTGGCCGGGTTGCGGAAGTAGGTGTGCCACGGCGCTTCTGCGCTGGCTTTCAGACTCACGTAGAAAGGTTCGCCGGCTTTGTAGCCGTTTACGCTGGCTTGCGCGCTCGTGGAGACCAAGGGTGTTTGGTCTCCACCAAAGCCAAAGTCCATGCCGAACTGTGCGGTAGCTACCTGCGCCGCGCATGCGAGCGCGAAAAGGGCTGTGCGGAAAATGTTCATGACTCGCAATGTATCACAAGCCCCTCCGCTCTGCAAGGCTAAAGGATAATTCTTTGCTCGCGAACTCGCAACTTGCCCACTCGTCGTGGGTTCGAATCCTCATCCTCATAAAAGAGAAAAACACCTCAGGGATGAGGTGTTTTTAAGAGCGGGCGATGGGATTCTACCCGTTCCACCAAGTCCGGTCAGGAGACCGGATTCCCTCGCAGAGGTGTCTGCTCGGCTTGGTGGCAAGTTGCTCGCGAACTCGCAACTTGCCCACTCGTCGTGGGTTCGAATCCTCATCCTCATAAAAGAGAAAAACACCTC
>JAFSEZ010000032.1 GCA_017435505.1 Akkermansia sp. | reverse complement strand
GGCAGATGCCCCCGCACCGCAGCCGGAGCCGCAACCTGCGCCCGCCGCCCCGGCAGATGCCCCCGCACCGCAGCCGGTAGCCCCGACAGAGCCTACGCCTCAGCAGCGTTTCGATGAATTGGTGCAAAAGATTCAATGGGATGCTCAATCTGCTCCCACACCTTCGCCCGCCGGGGCCGGGCATGAGACGGATAGTTCTCGATTCTCTACCATTCGCGTGCGTACGTGGTCCGGGGGCTGGCGTCACCGCGTCAAATTGCGACTCAAACGGCCGGAGCCTCAGCGTTTGCGCCAACGAGGTGGCGAGATTCGTGAGCTCAAGAAGCGCCAACAAAAGCCGCGCCGCCGCCGCCGTTAAGCAGCGCTTTCTCCGCGTATTGGTGTTTTTTTCCAACCGTTTGCGAACATGGCACCCAGCGGCATGCGTCTGTACCGGTGATGAAAGCTCCCTGTTCCCTTGTCCTGACTCCGTGGGTATACCAATATCACATAGGCATTTTGTTTCTGCGTGTGGCGGTATCTATCATGATGCTTACGCATGGTTTTCCCAAGATGCTGATGCTTTGGCAAGGGCAGGGGCCTGCGTGGATGGATCCCTTGGGGATGGGTGCCACAGCCTCACTATTCCTCTGTGCTTTTGCGGAGTGCGTGTGTAGTATTACATTGCTGTTGGGATTTTTAAGCCGCTTGTCGGCGCTGGTTCTGTTGTTCAATTTCTGGGTCGTAGTCTTTGTATTCGATCGCGATGCCACTTGGGCACAGGTAGAGCTTCCTTTGTTGTATTTGGTTTGCTACGGAACCCTGCTGTGCACGGGTGGGGGTGCATTTAGCTTAGATAGGCTCATTTCCCGCAAGCTGCGCTCTACCGGCGAGCTTGCAAAATCATGAGCAGTCTCACGTCCTCCGCCTGCTTCTTGCACCGAGTCGTCAATTCCTCCCCCAAAACACAACGCTTGCGTTGCGATAAATTGGGTCTTGCCAGTGCGGGGCATGGGTGATATCATCTGTGGCCGATGGAGACACTGTATATACTTGATGGGATGGCGTTGATGTACCGCGCATTTTATGCATTTATCAATGCACCGATGCGTAATTCTGCCGGGGTCAATACCTCTGCCATGTTTGGCTTCAGTAATACGGTGCTCTCTCTTCTGGAAAAAGAAAAGCCTACGCACGTGGTGGCCTGTTTGGATCCCTCCGGACCCACCTTCCGCCACGAACGCTATGCCGAGTATAAGGCCAACCGCCAGGCCATGCCCCAAGAGCTTCGCGATTCTATTCCGTGGATTATAGAAATCCTCAACGCGATGCGTATCCCCGTAGTACGTGTACCCGGATTTGAAGCGGATGACCTTATCGGTACATTCACCCGCATGGCAGATGAGCAGGGCGGGATTCACAGCTACATGGTTTCTTTGGATAAAGACTTGGGGCAGCTTCTCTCCCCCACTTGCTCGTTCCATAAGCCCGGTAAAAAAGGTGGTGATTTCGAAGTGGTGCATGAAGCTGCGTTTCTGAGTGAATGGGGCATTGAAACGCCTGCGCAAATTATTGACATCTTGGCTCTGATGGGAGATGCATCCGATAATATCCCCGGTGTTCCCGGGGTGGGGGCTGTCACGGCGCGCAAGCTGATTGCTCAATTTGGAAGCGTTGAGAATATGCTGGCTCATACCGCTGAAATCAAAGGAAAAATGCGCGATAAAATCGAGCAAAATGCGCAAAATGCACGTCTTTCTTACGAGCTGGCAACTATTCGGCGCGATGCCCCTGTTCCTTTAAGCCTAGAGGAATGTAAGCGGCAAGGGTTTGATACCGCAGCGCTTCTCCGCATCTTCCGAGAGCTGGAATTCAAGGGGCTGGAAAAGCGTTTGGGTATGACTGATGCTGACATGGGGGAACTTTTTGCTGCCGGTGCACCTGCCGCAGATGATGAGGGGCCGGTGCAGCTGACGCTTTTCGATGCACCCACGTTGGCCGATATTCATACGACTCCGCATCACTACGAATTGGTGCAGACCCCCGAAGCGCGCGCTGCTCTGGCGGAGCGTCTAGAAGCTTCCCCCCGCTGGGCGTTTGATACAGAAACAACAGGGCTGGATGCCCTGCAAGATCGTCTGCTTGGCATGTCGTTCTGCTTGCAGGAACATGAGGCTTACTATGTTCCCGTGAATTCGCCGGAAGATTTGGTGCCTTTTCTCCCGGCCTTTGCCGGCAATGCGGAAAAAGTGGGCTTGAATCTAAAGTTTGACCTCAAAGTCATGCGTGCTGCCGGGGTACAAGTGAATGGCCCCTTCTTTGATGCTATGTTGGCGCATACGGCACTGCATCCGGAGTTGCGCCACGGCATGGATGATATGGCCGAAGCCTTGCTGCAATATCGTACTGTGCGTTTGGAAGAAATCGCCGGCAAAGAGATGAATACTGCCGCCGTATCGCAAGAAACGATGGCAGATTACGCAGCAGAGGATGCGGATATAACCCTGCAGCTGGCGAATGTTTTGGCTCCCATGTTGGAAGAACGGCAGCAGATGAAATTGATGCGTGAAATCGAGTTTCC
Organism: Akkermansia sp.; assembly: GCA_017435505.1. Lineage (GTDB taxonomy): Bacteria > Verrucomicrobiota > Verrucomicrobiia > Verrucomicrobiales > Akkermansiaceae > Akkermansia. Next base: position 29,107 of record JAFSEZ010000032.1, on the reverse strand, counting down.
CCTGCTGCCGGTTCTGGCCGATATTGAGACCGAAGGCATGCGTGTGGAACCTCAATTGCTTCATGAAAGCTCCCTCGCCCTCGGTGAACAGGTGGAGACCGTGAAAGCCCGTATTGATGCTGCCATAGGTCGCCCCATCAATCTCAACTCCCCCAAGCAGCTGGGTGATTTGCTTTTCGGGGAAATGAAATTGCTGGATAAACCCAAGAAAACCAAAGGTGGGCAGTATGTGACGGATGAAGAAACATTGCGTAAGCTTGCACCCACCCATTCCTTGGTGGCAGATATTTTGAGCTACCGCGAAATGACCAAGCTCAAAGGAACTTATCTGGATGCTCTTCCCCGCTACATTTCTCCTACGGATGGGCGTATACACTCCACCCTGTTGCAAATGGTGACAGCTACGGGGCGTTTGGCCTCGCAAAATCCCAACCTGCAAAACATCCCCGTGCGTTCGGATGCCGGCCGGCTGATACGCAAAGCCTTTGTTGCCCGCAATGAGGAGTATTGCATCCTCTCGGCAGACTATTCTCAAATTGAATTGCGACTCATGGCTGCGCTTTCCGGCGACCCCGCCATGATTGCTGCCTTTACCGATGGCAGAGACATACATGCTGAAACGGCGGCCCGCATATATGGTGTGGAGCGTAGCGCGGTGACATCCCAAATGCGCCGTGCTGCCAAGACGGTGAACTTCGGCATCATCTACGGTATCTCTGCCTTTGGCCTTTCCCAGCGTTTGGATTGCCCACGCGGTGAGGCGGCAGCCTTGATAGATAGCTATTTCACTCAATTTCCGGGCGTGAAAGCTTGCATGGATAAGCTCGTGTCAGAGGCTCGTGAGCGCGGTTATGCTGAGACGCTCTGTGGGCGCCGCCGCGCTTTGCCGGATTTGAACAGCGCAAACTTCAATCTCCGCGCGGCTGCGGAGCGCACTGCCATCAATACCCCCATCCAAGGCAGTGCGGCAGACATGATTAAGATTGCCATGATTCGCGTGGCGGGATTGCTCAAAGGCTATCGCAGCCGCATGATTATGCAGATTCACGATGAACTGCTCTTCGATTTGCACCATGAAGAAAAAGATGAGCTGCTTCCTCGCATCACCGAGGCCATGCGTTCAGCCATGCAGCTGCCCCACAATGTCCCGCTGGAGGTCGAAGCCAATACAGCTGATAATTGGCTTGATGCGCATTAATGATGGAATGGTGCAATAACTTTATTAACCACTTATTCATGAACGAACGATGAAAGCTTTGCTGATAAACGGAAGCCCACAGACCGCAGGAAATACTTACCAAGCTCTTTGCATGGTGGCAGAGGCGATGAACGCCGCCGGAGTGCAAACGGAGATTGTCCACATCGGGGCGACTCCGGTGCAGGGGTGCATCGGTTGCCGAAAGTGCCTGAAAACAGGGCGCTGCGGTATCAATGACAAGTTGTACAATCATATATACGAGCAGTTGGATGAAATTGATGGTATTGTGATTGGAAGCCCCACCTATTTTGCCGGCCCCAATGGCTCGCTGTGCGCCCTGCTGGACAGACTTTATTACTCTGCCGGGGCAAAATTGGCCTATAAGCCCGGAGCTACGATTGCTGTAGCTCGCCGAGGCGGTGCCAGCACCACGTTGGATAGGCTCAATAAATACATCACCTACAACAAGCAACCGCTCGTCAGCTCTTTCTACTGGAACATGATTTACGGCATGCGCCCAGGTGAGGTGCAGTTGGATGCTGAAGGAGCGCAGACTTTGCGTCACTTGGGGCGCAATATGGCTTGGTTGATGCAGTGCATTGCCAATGGCCCGCCGCGCCCTGCCATGGAGGAGGAGCGTGCTTGGACCCATTTTATCCGCTGAATCTCTGCAAATATGCCCTACATCACCCTTGCCAAGCGGGCAGAAACGGGTATAATGGGCGCGTTAACTCTTATACTTTATTACAACTATGCCAGACGCTCGTTTCCAGCCGCTGCCGGGATTCCGTGACTTTGCTCCGCAGGAATATGCCCTCCGCAACTACTTGTTTACCACATGGCGGCGTGTGGCGCATCGTTATGGTTTTGTGGAATGGGAAGCACCCACGATTGAAGCTACCGAGCTGTATCTTAAAAAATCCGGTGGTGAGTTGCCCACCCAGCTTTTTCGCTTTACTGATCAGGGCGAGCGTGATATCACGGTGCGCCCGGAGTTGACAGCTTCCCTTGGTCGCATCGCTGCTGCCTACCAGCGCGAGTATACCAAGCCTCTTAAGTGGTTTGAGATTGGCTCTTGTTTCCGCTATGAGAAACCCCAAAAAGGCCGTTTGCGCGAGTTTGTTCAGTTCAACGCTGATATATTAGGCGAAGCCGGCGAGGGCTCGGATGCGGAATTGCTTTCTTTGGCCATTGATTGTATGCGTGAGTTTGGTTTCACGGCAGATGATTTTGTGGTGCGTGTCAGCGACCGCGAAGTGTGGCTTCGCTATGCTGCTGAGCATGGTGTGAGCGAGGAGCGTACCCCTGATTTCTTGGCGGTGATAGATAAATTGGAGCGCGACCGCCCGGAGGTTTGCCAAGAAAAATTGGATGCCTTTGGCCTCAAACGCGATGACTTGTTGCAATTTATTGCCAACCCTCCCGCCGGTTGTTCTCCGCGCTACGATGCTGTGCTGGCAGATTTGGAGGCTCGCGGCCTAGCCGAGTACGTGAAGTTGGACCTCTCCGTGGTGCGTGGCTTGGCCTACTATACAGGACTGGTGTTTGAAATCTTTGACAAGGGCCACAGCCTCCGTGCCGTGGCCGGTGGCGGTCGCTACAATGGACTCGTGGCAACGCTTTCCAACAATGCTGTGGATATGCCCGCCACGGGCTTCGCTATGGGGGATGCGGTGATTGCCCATCTTATAGAAGCTTGCCCTGCAGCACGTGCCCTGAGAGATGCTGCCACCAAACCGGATGCTTGTGATGTGTGCCTTGTGCTGGCCGCTCCCGAGAAACGAGGCGAAATGCTCTCCCTTGCCTCCGGGTTGCGCGATGCCGGCGTGCGCGTAGATATCCCTCTTGCTCCCGCCAAAATGGGCAATCAGCTCAAGCGTGCTGAGAAAATTGGTGCTCGCTATGCCGCTATCATTGGTGCTGAGTACCCCACAATCGAACTCAAAACACTTGCTACTCGCGAGTCTGTGCGTACAGATATTGAAGGCTTGCTCACTGAGCTTGAATAAATGTCGTGTTCCCGGCGTGCGGCTCACGCCTTCTGTTGCCTATTGCTACAAAATGAACAGGGCTTCCGGTTTGCCGGAAGCCCTGCTTGTTTAAGGTTGTTTACTTTGTCTATCAGGCCTTGAGAGTTGCACCCTCTTTGGCATCGATGGCCTTCTTAGCCTGTTCAAAGACGGCCTTGAAAGCCTCCGGGTTGGCGATGGCCAGCTCGGAGAGGGACTTGCGGTCCAACTCGATGTTAGCGGCCTTGAGACCCTCCATGAAACGGGAGTATGTCAGGCCGAGGGGGCGCACAGCGGCAGAGATACGAGCGGTCCAGAGACGGCGGAACTGACCTTTCCTTCTCTTGCGGTCGCGGTACTCATACTGCCATGCCTTGTAGACGGCATCCTTAGCGTAGCGGAAGAGTTTGCTGCGGAAACCGCGGAAACCCTTGGCGCGAAGCAAGATGCGCTTGCGGCGGGCGCGGGAAGCCGGCCCATTAGTAGCACGTGCCATAGTATTTGTATTCTTTATCGGATGAATGGACTGTTCTTCCTCACCTCCTTGCAGTCTCGCCCATTCTATCCTTCACATAGGGAAGGAAGGCTGCACGAAGGCCGCCCGATTTGCGGGCGGGAGCTTGGCGTTGTTGCCATGTTTCCTCGGTTTAACCGAAGGGCAGGTTCTGCTTGACAGCCCAAACCTGGGTGGCGTCTACCAGAGCGGGTTTGCCCAAAGCGCGCTTACGCTTGCTGGACTTCTTCTGGAGGATGTGACGCTTACCCTGCTTGCGGCGCAGGACCTTGCCCGAACCGGTCACCTTGAAACGCTTGGCAACAGCCTTACGTGTCTTGTTAATACCACCTTTTCGGGTCATGGTGGAGGTATAATACACGCAATTTTTTGTTTGGCAAGAAAAATGTGTGATTTTTTACAAAGATTGGGGGATTTGAGAAAGTTGGAGACGGATTTTTTGCAATCTTTTGGCTGCAGCAGATTCCGAAGATGTGTGAGATGAAGCAGAAAGCAGCGCCTCTGCCTGCTTGAGCCAGGTGCGTGCCTGGGCGGGGGAGCCTTGACGCAGGGCATGGGCGGCAGATTCAGAGAGTGCATCTGCATACAAGAATTGCAGGGTTGTGCTGCCGGGATTTTGATTGAGTAGCTTTTCAACCTCCCGGCGGTATTCTGCGAATTCTTTGTCTGCTCGAGCCGTGTGGCGGGCAGAGACGCTATGAGCCATGGCCAAGCCACGCCATGCGCCGGCTTTGAGCATGGCGTAATCTGCGTTATCAGGGGCTGTTGCCAGAAGCTTTTCAGCTTTTTTCATCGTGTCGTTGCTGTATTTCTCTGCCTCATTGGGGAGATCCAGTTGTAAGAGGATGTTGACCATAAAGGCCATGGCGCGGCATTGCAGAAAGGGATACTCTGCGTTGTGTTCATCCAGTTTTTCCAGCTCCGCTGCCAAGTGGATGTGCTGGCGGAAAGCTTGCAATGCTTTGTGGTAGGTTTCTTTCTGCTGCTCGGCATCTTCTGTGAGTGAGCCCATGCGGTTGTACAGAGAGCCAATAGTATAGAGCGCAAGAGAGAGACCTTTTTTGAAAGACAGGCGATAGGGGTGGGTCGTGTGCAGCTCAGAAAAGATATTGTATTCTTCTTCCAGTAAATGAGCAGCCGTAGCAAAGTCGCCTTGGTCGATATGGTATTGCCCCATGTTTTGCAGAGCGTAGGCGAGCCCTTTGAGAGAGTTTTCATGTTTGGGATAATTCGCCACCAGGTCGCGGTGTAGAGCTAGCATCTCATCCAGCGCTTTTTTCTGCAACTCTGCATCGCCATCTATCTTGGCCATGTCTGCTGTGCTGTTAATGGCTTCGCCCAATGTGCATTGGTAATCCGGGTTGCCGGGCGCATTGCGGCAGACTTCTCGCAGGAGAACCAGTGCACGGCTGATGAGTGTCTTTGCCGATTGTGCCATGTTGCGTCGGCGTGCCACTTCTGCGCGGTTCAGGTAGATGCGTGCTAATTCGTAGCGATAGCGTTCTTGTTCCGGGTGGGCTTCGCTCAGGGCTTCAGCCAATACGGTAGCGTTGCGCAAGGCATTGGTAGCTTTTACCAAGTTCCCTTGCTCAACATGCACAGTCCCCATGTTTTGCCAGGCTGTCACCAAGGCATTTTGCATTTGTTCATCGTGCGCAGCAGGGAAAGAGTCCATGCTGCTCAGGAAAGTGTTGAGGTGGGTGCCGAGCTTGCGTTGCAGGTGGGTGGAGCCGGGTATGTCTGCCAATTCGTTGTTGAAATCGTAGAGCATGCCTTCCGTGAAACGCAGGCTGCTGTGGTAGAGGGTGAGCGCTTGATCCTTTTTGGAAAGTGCCCATAGAGCCAAGCCTCCCAGTACCGCCAGTGCCAAGCTGCTGCAAATAGCGAGAATCCACATGCGGCGTACCAGCCGGGGAGATGCGGGAATAATGCCTTCATCCATGCTGGCTCGCCACGCAGTGGCATTTTGCCAGCGTTCGGCCGGGTCAAGCTCCAAAGCGCGGTCTATACCTTGCAGGAATGAGGTGCCATAGAGAGCGCTGAGGTCTTTGCGGTGCGCAAGGGGCACGTAGGGATCCGGGGAGGAGATAGCGCGAATCTCGGCTTTTGGGGGCATGAGACGCGTGATGAGATAGTACAGAGTCGCCCCCAGCGAGTAGATATCCGTCCACGCGCCGATGGCTGTGCTCATGGCTGCATCGGTAGGAGCGCACGCCTGCTCGGGGGCGCAGAAATCCGGCGTAAATATGTTGGTGAAAACCTTGTTCTGCTGTAATTGGCGGGCCGAACCAAAATCCAGCAGAATGGGGCTGCCGCTAGGGGGGATGAGGATGTTGTCAGGTTTAATGTCTCGGTGGACAATGTTGTGCTGCTCAAGGTACTCTAAGGTGGAGAGAAGCGGGTAGAGTAGCTGGCGGATACGCCTTGCTTCTCTTGCTTGCTTTGCCGGTTCCAAACTGGCTTCATCGGATAATTTAAGGGGAACGCCCGGTACAAACGGCATCACAAAATAGGCGGTCCCATTGGCTTCAAAGCTATCCAGAATAGGGACAATGCCGGGGTGCGATAAGCCTTTGAGTACGGTAACTTCCTCGGTAAATTCGCGCATAGTGGCTTTGAAACGAGCCTCGGCTTCCGGTGAAATGCAGGTTGCAAAGTTGCTGCCCGGCTGGCGAGTGGATAACCCTGCCGGCAGGTGTTCTTTGAGGACAACAGCCGCGCCGTTGTCTTTGTCGGTGGCGCGGTAGGTGATGCCGAATCCGCCTTGTCCTAATTTGGATGCAATGATGTACCTGCCTACCGTGGTGCCTACCGGCAAGGGGAGACGAGCATCTGCCGATGCGGCGGAATCGGGTGCTTTGGGTACAAGAGGTGCAGGTGGCGGCGCAACAACCGGCACCGGTGGCGGAGGTGAGGGCGGGAGGGGGGTCATGCCAGCGTTTTGGTAAGGGTGAGTGTGCAGCCTTGAGCGTCATCCGAGAAGAAGCTTGAGCTGTCTATGGGCAGATGGGGCAGGTTGAGAAGCGGGTTGACTGCCGGTGCTGCATAGGAGAAGACAAGCTCGGCTGATTCCTCATCGCAGGCAAGCCGTACTTGCACTTCTGTCTGTGGCGGCAAGGTTGCTAATATGGAACCTGCGCAGTCTTGTAAAGCGTCAATATCAAGCGGGGAGGCAAACACCGCCTCCAACTTTTCGTTGAGAAGCTCTGCTACTGCTGAAGGACTACCGGCTTGCACCGTTACGCTGCCTCGGCTGCGTTGTTTGCCTATGTATTCAATGGCGAGCATGGTGACATCTTGCGATTGCTCAGCATTTTCCGTGTATTCTCTCAGAGCTGTGGAAACTTGGCGTGTGACATCTGTTACATGAGCCGGGCGGGAGTTGAGAGCCGCTTGCAAACGCGCTGCGCCAAAGGGTGCATGCTCCATGTTTGTGGCTTTGATGACTCCATCTGTATAGGCGAAGATTCTATCGCCGGGGTGAAGCCGGATGCGTCCAAGCGTGAATGTTGCTCCCGGTTCGATGCCAAGGGAAATGCCGGAGCGCATGTGTACCATCTCATAAGCGGAACTTTCCTTCTGCAAAAGCATTTGGGGAGGACCGGCATTCACGAATGTGAGTTCTCCGCTGCTGATTTCCAGACACGCATACAGCAGGTTTACTCGCATGTTAGCACTATTGCCCTCGCAGAGAGCGGAGTTGGTCTCCCTTACTAGTTCCAGGGGCTTTGCCCCCGATCGGGCCAAACCTCGTATAATGGACATACTGCGCATCATGAACAGCGCCGCCGGCACCCCTTGGCCGGATACATCTGCTACAAGAAAACAGAGATGGTTTTCATCCGTGAGGAAAAAATCATAAAAATCGCCGCCCACGCTCTTGGCTTGGGAGCACGTGGCGTAGAGTTCAAATTCGTTGCGGTTGGGGAAGGCCGGGAACGTGTTGGGGAGGGCGGTGAGCTGGATGCTGCGAGCCAGTTCCAGCTCGCGTTCCATGTTCAGACGGCTTTGCTCGCCATAGGATTGCAGGGCATCTACCATAGAATTGATGCCGTTGGAAAGGCTGGCAAATTCCGGGGTGTAGGTGACATTTACGCGTTCTGAGAGGTCGCCGCCGGTGATGTTGCGCAGGGATTGGTTGATTTGCCCGATTCCTTGTATCACCAATCGTTGCAGCAAATAGGAAAGGGCTGCGAAGATGACGACGAACAGAGTCAGGTTGCTGAGAAGTTGTGATAAAACCGTGGAGTTCAAATCTCGATACACTTCCTTCATAGGGAGAAGCCCCACAATGCGGTTGCCTTGGTTTTCCACCGCGTAGGCAAAATACAGTTCTTCCCCCAAGCGTATATCCGTGGCTTGGTTGAGCGGTAACGCAAGCAAGCTTGTGGTGGGATAGGGAAAATCCTCGCTGTTGAGTACAGCTCCTTGGCGAAAGGCGATGATACTGCCGTTCTTGCCTATGTTAAAATTGGATGCCAGTTGGCTGAATGCAGCCGTGTTGCGTACCATTTCCTCATGCCGCGTGCGGAACCCTATCTGTACCACCCCGGGAGCATCCATGCGGCAAACACCTGCATATTGCAGGTGTTTGCCTTCCGATCCGTTGGGGCGCAAGCGTTGGCAGATTTCTGTTCCCGGGGAGTTGATGCAGCGGAGAAATTCGCGTGATTGTTCGTGGCTTCCCAAGTTATATCCTACGTTGGTGGCCGGTACGGCGGCTATCACCACACCATCTGCGTCTGTTACGGCAATTTGCTCGGCTCCCAAATCATTACACAGACCTTGGAGACGCTCTTGATTCTGCAGCACATCCGGGGATAAACGGATGATTTCTGCCAGTGCGCGGGTGTGTTCGATGGCTGATTCGTTGTTGATGTCCTCCACATGCTGCATGCCGCTATCGGCATGGCGCATGAGTTCCTGCAAATCGTACAGTCGTGTTTTGACCACTTGTTCGGTTTTAAGCCAAGCTTGTCCTGCTGCACGATGATAACCCAGCACACCAATGACAGTGTACGCCGTACATATCAGCAAAGCCAACCAAATCAGAAATTTCTGCCGCATGAAGCTCTTTTTCGACTGCCCGTATTGTATCACCCTTTGCCCGTGCTTGCAAGGAATATGGCAAGCCAACAGGTAGAAAGACGGCAGGGAATTGCAGTTCTGTGCTCATAATGGTGTAGCTCAACGGCCTGATAGTTGTCCGTTGCCGCGAATAATGATGGCTGCTGCCACAATCCACACAAGTTGCGCTTACCATTGCGTCTTGACCCGTTGGGGGAGCTGGTGTAAACTGTCGGCCATGCAGGGATTGGAAATAATGGCGCCGGCCGGCTCCTTTGAATCGCTGGCTGCGGCTTTGCGCGCCGGAGCAGATAGTGTGTATTTCGGCGTGGGTAAGTACAATATGCGCGCACGGGCTTCTGTGAACTTTACCCCTGAAGATTTGCCCAAGGTGGTGCGCTTGTGCCATGCCTGCCGCGCCAAGGCCTATCTTACATGTAACATTATCGTCTACGATGATGAGGTAGATGGCATGCAAGAATTACTGCGAGCCGCAAAAGCCGCAGGGGTGGATGCGGTAATCGCTGCGGATTTAGCTGTCATCTCCTATGCGCACAGTATTGGACTGGAGGTTCATATCTCTGTGCAGGCCAATGTGTGCAACCTGCCTGCCGTGCGTTTCTTTGCGGCGTATGCCGATGTGATGGTGCTGGCTCGTGAATTGAAGCTGAGCCAAATCCGGCACATTATCGAGGGCATTCGCCGAGAACAAATCAAAGGCCCCTCCGGTGAGCTGGTACGTATCGAAATTTTTGCCCACGGGGCACTTTGTATCGGTATCTCCGGCAAGTGTGGCATGAGTCTTACTGCCTATAATCACAGTGCTAATCGTGGTCAATGTTTTCAACTTTGTCGGCGCAAGTATCGTGTCACCGATACGGAAACCGGCTTTGAGATGGATATTGACAATGAGTACATCATGTCCCCCAAGGATATTTGTACAATCCGGGTGATAGATCAGCTGGTGGCGGCCGGTGTGTCCGTCCTTAAGCTGGAGGGTCGAGGCCGCTCGGAGGCTTATGTCTCCACCGTCACCTCCGTCTACAAGGAAGCCGTGCAGGCATGTGCCGCAGGCGAGTGGTCCCCCGAAAAAGTTGCCGCATGGGAAGACCGCTTGCTGCATGTGTTTAACCGCCAGTTCTGGCATGGTGGTTATTATCTGGGCGAGGAGTGGGAGACGTGGAGTGGATGCTCCAACAGCCTGGCTTTAGAACAGCGTCACCACTTGGGGCGTGTCATGCGCTGGTACCCAAAGGTCAGGGTTGCAGAAATCCGTCTGGAAGCCGGCTCGTTGTCTGTGGGAGATAAGATTGAAATCACCGGCTGCACCACCGGTATTGTCCGCTTGGTGGTGCCGGAAGTCCGCTGCGACAATGAAGCCGGCGATACGGTTCCTGTGCCTACCGTACCCAAGGGCAAGCGAGCCCTCGTGGCTATCGAGCAAAAAGTGCGCCATGGTGATAAGGTTTACGCGATTACACGCCGTAAATTATCCTGAATGCCGAGAACGCAAAATTGCCTTGCGCTGTAGAAGATACGTGCTACACTTACATTCATGCCGGATTTTCTTTACACCGCCACCCAAGCCATAGCGCAGGAAACACCATGGTTGCTTCCTCTTTGCTTTGCCTTGTTTGGCGCGTGTGTGGGCTCCTTTCTCAATGTTGTTATCTACCGCATGCCACGCGAAATGAGCGTGAATGAGCCCCGGCGTTCTTTTTGCCCGGCTTGTCAGGCCCCCATTCCTTGGTATCTCAACCTGCCTATATTGAGCTGGTTGATGTTACGAGGCAGGGCCGTTTGTTGCGGCGTGCGCATACCTGTGCGTTATTGGCTGGTAGAGCTTTGTACGGCTGCAATGTTTGCGGCGTTATCCTGGAGTTTTGCAGATGCCGATGTGCTTACGCAAGCCTTGCTGTGCGCCTGGGCTGCCTGCATGATAGCTACCTTTTGCATCGATTGGGAGCAAATGGTGGTGCTGCCACAGCTCACGTGGACAGCTGCTGCGCTGGGCGTGTGTGCCGCAGCTCTTTCGCCTTGGATTGTTGAGGGGCAGGCTCTGGATATGTCGGAAGGGTTCATGTGGGCCTTGGCGGGGGCGGTTTCCGGTTTTGTGTTGCTCAAAGTCGTGGCTTTGCTGGGGCGCGGTCTGTTTGGCAACAAGCGCCGGGCTTTTGAAGAACCCTGCTCGTGGTCTCTGCGGCAGAAAGAGGAGGATTTGGAACTGCGTGTGGGAGATGATACCTACTCATGGAGCGATTTGTTCATGGAAAACACCAACCGCGTGGAATTGGTAGATGCCACTGCGGAAGAATTAGCCTCAGAGCAGGGCACGCTCATCTTCCGTGTGGATAGCGTGCAACTGCCGGATGGCCGCGCCATCCCCTTGGAAGATTGCGAGAAGCTCACCGGTACCTGCGCCGGGCTGGTGTTGCGGCGAGAAGCCATGGGAAGCGGAGATGCCCTCATCGCCCTCTCAATCGGAGCCCTCTGCGGCTGGCAGGGTGTGCTTTTTGCCCTCGTGGCAGGCAGTTTCATTGGCATCTTGTGGGGTATCATCTGCCGCGTGGGCAGGGGACAACCCATGCCTTTCGGCCCCGCTTTCATTGCCGGCGCTTTCTTTTGGCTTTTCTACGGGCAGCAACTCTTCTTCCGCTACCTCGACTGGTGCGCACAGTAAGCGCAGATTATGCTCCGCCTCTTATGGAGGGTACGCACCCAGGACATGGGTAACACAAGTTCCAGGACATAGGTTACACTTTTGGATAGACATGTGGCATAATGACTTTATGCCATGGAACACCAAGAGTAGTAATCAAATGAGAATCGAATTCATAAAGCTTGTAAATCAACCAACTAAGCTATCCGCCCCCCCCCATCTTTTTTGAGCTTCCGCTTGGGTTAAGTGTAAAAGTATGCAAATCAGGAGTGTAAAACCTGATCTTCTGCAACTTGAGATGAGGCTCCGCGATGGCTGTTTGAAGAGAGTCCGCTATGTAAGCCCGGACTGGGTGAAAAGGCTGTTTGATGGTGGTTTAATTCCCGCGAATCGGGAATTGTAATCCTGATTCGCGGGAGTAGTTTATCAAAAAATAAGTGGCCGGGAGATTCCCAAATGTTTTTACAATTTTTGCGCCGGCTTTTCCCGTAAAAAAACTTGACCTCGCAGACTAAAATGATAGGATGGCAGAGTTAGATTGACAATCATCATGAAAGCTTTTTTCTTATCTTCAGCCATGGCTGCATTCTTTATGTGCAGTACCCCATTGGCATACGCGCAACAGCAGGTAGCGGTGTCGGCTCTTGTTGCCCCCGGGGCGGAGGCTTGGAATAATCCTGCCGATGTATGCAACGAGTTAGCAGCAGAAATAGCTAAGAGAGTGACGGGGCTTGATGCTAAGCAAATTCAATCATTCATCGAGAATAAAGAGAATAGGAGCCTCTTGTTGATGTATCACTTGGCATACACGGAAACTGAGCGACAGGATGAATACCAAAAGTTTAACGAGTCGCTTAAGAGGAATGTACAAGACAAGAAGAATGAAATCACTAAGCTTGAAAATGAGCTCAAAAAGAAGAAGGGGGCAGAGCTGCAAAATGCCACGTTTCGGTTGAAATGTGCCGCCCAAGATTTGACAAAACTTCAAAAGGAAGCAGAATACCCCATCTGTTATAAAACACATGCCCGGGTGCTGCAAGCTATATTGGCCGATGCAGATTGGATGGATGCCATCGCTTTCAGCGGTGAAATGCATCGGTTTGCTCGTGTGGTGCAAATCATTGATGCGATAAGCAAAGCCGACAAAGCGGCATTGAACAAAGGCGTAGAAAGAGACATAACCACCGCCGTGGCTCTAGAATATGCCCGCTATAATTGCAGAACTGTTGATGCGGTAGATCGCGCCAAGTACTTTTTGAAGTACTGGCGCCAAGGCAGACTGAATACCTCTTTTGATCAACTTCCCATGCATCACCGCCGTGTTGCGTGCGGCTGGAAGCCCGACCACAGTTCCGGCACGATCAAAGCTTTTGAATGGGCGTTGAAGAACATGCATATACCGGATTGGCAGTATCCTGCCAGTTGCTGGCGCTGCGGCTATGTTTTGGATAACGTGTATGGTGATAGTGTTCATGGCTCCCACTATTACGCACCATGGGTAGGTGTTGCTACAGATAATCACATGTGGCTTGTAAAAAATGTGGGCGGTGTGTGCGGTGGTTTATCTCACTTTGGAGCAGCTTCTGCATGTGCCAATGGGGTGCCGGCTCTTACAGCAGGTGAACCCGGCCATTGTGCCTATATTGTGCTGGTAGACGGAAAGTGGACCCCCGCATACTCCCTGAGCTGGGACCGCGGCTTGCATTGGATTCCTTGGGATAATAACTACACATTCAGCTCCCTGCATCTTACGGATGCCTTGTATGACCAAAAGAATGCTCAACAGAGACGCATGTCGGATGCCTGTCGTATACTGGCTCGTATGTATCGGAACAAGGATGATGTGCAAAAAGCCCTTACGTGTTATGAGCTGGCAGCCAAGGCTGCGCCGATGAATTATCCCATGTGGAGAGAATACGCCGCATTTCTGGGCGATAAGCTGCCCAAAGATACGGGAGCTTGGAAAAATCTCAACACGGTGCTGTGCGAGGGCATCGCCTCCAAGTACCCCGAGCAGTGTGCGCAACTGCTCAAGCAATGTGTGTATGGTCGTATGGGTAAGGCCGATATGGGGGGAGAAGCGCTGACCGCAGCGTGTTCCTTATTCTGGAAACAGGCCGCGATTATGGGGCCTGACCGCTGGCATATAGAAAGCTTTGCCAATGAACAGTTAAAGCTGTGTAAGGATGCCGCCGGTAATACAGAAGACTCGGTAATAGATTTGTTTGTTGCCGTCCTGAAAGCAGCCGCTCCGCATGATGCATACTCGGGAACAATGATGGCATGGGGCAATAAGATATCCGAGGGCTTGAGCGAGGCCGGACAGCGCAAGTTGTCCTCATCCATGGTTCAAGCGCTTGGTGCAGATGAGAATCTTGACTCTGCTCAGAAAGCGAAACTGCTGGGGGGACTGCTTTTGGCTGCTGAAAAAGCGCGGGATATCACCACTTTCTACGCTATCAACAAGATGATTGACCCCAAGGAGATTCACGGAAATGCCGCTATACCGGATTTTAAGCCGTTCCCGGGTAAATTGGTCTCCGAGGGCGGGCTGCCCTTTGCCAGTTCTACCAGCGAGTGGGATGCGCCTCATACGCATTCAGGCTTACTTACCAAAAAGGGTGGCAAAATACATACCGGCAAAGATAACAATGCGTGGATTGCCGTGAAACTGCCCAAGCACGCCTACATCACCGGAGTGGTGCTTGCCGGTACAAATGAATGGAAGCTCATTCACCGCTTCCGTCCGGTTCGTGTGCAGGTTTCTGATACCGGGCGTGATGATGATTGGCACGATGCAGGCCCTGTTATACAAAATACGGGCAATTATATCATCACATTTGATTTACAGAAAGAACGACCCAAGGCGCTCTATGTGCGTGTGTTGCGCCCCGGTGGCCCGGAGTTCTTCCATGCTAACGGTATTTATGTATATGGCGAGCCCGCAGCCTGATAACCCCTAACATCCTGATATTTTATGAAAAAATCTTATTCTGTTTTGCTTGCTTGTGCCTTGCTTTGCCTGCCGGTGAGCTCCGCCACTGCTGCACAGCAATTTTCCAGCTACGAGGAAGCCTCTAAGCAGGTGACGGAAGATGGCTACATCCTGTTCATTCATCCTGCCGGGTGGGATCGCTACGGCGAAAAATTCTGCAAGAAGCTGCTTGCTGACGAGGGGGTGTTGGACGCTGCCGGCAATGCTGCGCTTATCCTTGCCCCCATCTATCAAAACCGCACGGAAACGACCAACGCGGAAGCCAAGAAAATAATGGGGCCTTGGGGTTACCCGGGCGATATGGCAGATATTTCCTACCCGGCTCTCATTTTCTATGACAAGAATGGTCGCCAATACTCATCTTTGTATGGGGAGACGCTTATGGATGCCTCCGGAGCAGAAGTTGCAAAGTTGGTAGCAGATAGGATAGCCTCAAAGAAAAAGCAACAAGCACTCCTTGATGAATCCGCAAAATCGACAGACCCGGCTCAAAAAGCGCGTCTTGTATTTGATTCAACAAGGGTAAGCGGTTTGGAGTGGCCGAATGGGGTTAAAGATCTCCTCAAGAGCATTGACCCGGAGGATAAGCTGGGATATCGTGCTGCTATGGATTTCGGGTTTCAGATTCAGGCGAATGAAAGCTTGAAAGACTTGCTTAAACGATTGGATTCCGCTCTTGAAAACAAAATCATTACTCCTTGGCAAAAACAAAGGGCATGTGCCGTGGCTATCGGTCATATTCGCAGAGCATACGGATCCATGGCCGGTGGACCGCTCATCACCAAATATGCGGAAATCATGCAGAAACTCAACCCGAACTCGCCGCTGGGGCTTTCTGCATCTGTGGTGAAGCGTGATTGGGTTAACAACTATCGCTACGGACAAGGTTGGAGTGACCAAATTATTCCCTCTGCACCCATCCCTATGTTGATGCATGATGTCCCCATCACCAACCCCGGAACGTACAAAATCACTTTCAAATTAACCACCGGGCGTGATGGTATCAAAATCAACAGCCTCCGGCTTATGGATGGTGAATCGTGTGTTGCGAGCGATGATACCCCGCGAGAGGTGTCTTGGGGTAAGACTCAGCAAACATACACCTTTACGGTCAAGACCGCTCTCCGAAAACCTGCTTTGGAAATCACGTACGGTAATGAACCCAACAAGCGCAGCTCATGGGGAGATATTACAGTAAGTGCTCAATAAACGTCTTCTTCGTTTTTCTTATCCCTAAACGCACGAGGTCGGCTCCCCGGAGCCGACCTCGTGCGTTTGGGGATGACTTCCTTTAAATTCCCTCAAGGATAAGCCACCGGAGGACGAACTAATGTTTTTTCTAACTTCTTGAAAAATGGTTTATTTTGGGGAGAATGGGAGCATGATTTACGTTGTTTCTTTGGGCTTGCTGGTGTCGGTGGCTGCTTGGTTGGTTTTCGTGTATCAAAGACTGAATTTTTTGCGGGGACAGGTGCAGAATGCGTGGTTGCAGTGGAGCAGGGTGACAATGCAGCGCAATGAGCGTTTGGAGCATTTTGCAGCTTCGTTTGCAATGTGCTTGCCGGTAGGCTCCATGTTGCCGCGGGAATTGCGGCGCATGATGGAGGATTCCCGCTTGGCGTTGTCGGCGCGGCCCGGTGCACCTCGACCCGGTGGCCTCAAGGCCTTGCGAGAGGCTGAGCTGGGTTTGCGGCAGCGCATGGGAGATTCTGTGCAACTTATTGAGAACAACTTGGCGATGCGCAACAATGCGGATTTGGTGCAGGAGTGTCGCGAAGTGTCGGACGCCCTGGCCATGCAGGAGCAGATAGCCAAGGCGTATGACCGCTCGGCGGGGGATTACAATAATGCCCTGCTGGGTCCGGCCGCGCGTATGGTTGCGGGCATGTTCGGCTTTGTGCCTGTGGCGCAGATGCACAACCAGGCGCTGCACCGAGCCATCGCCCTGCGCCGCGATGCCGAGGGGTGAGCCCGGCTGCTGCGCCTGTTTTGCTGTTTGAAAACAAGGATAGACAGAGCCATGCCTCTTTTCGTGAGCTAATTATTTCAGCCCGATATTTTATTGTTGCTTTTCGCTAGGAATCTGGCATACTGATTCCCAGCTATGGCCGTACTCATCATTTCTACCGCAACAGAATCATACTCGTACGAACTTCCTACCGAAGTGGGCGCTGCGTACAACATCGGTTCCGGCGCAGATTGCCACATCTCCTTGCCGGGTGTGCCGGGCTTGGCAGAGTTGCACTGCTCCGTCACCTGCATGGAAGATGGCTATGTGATTACCGATGCGGGGAGCCCCGGCGGCACGCTGGCTTTTGACCGCAAGGTGGAATCAGAGTACATGAGCCCTGAAATTGTCTATACCGTAGGCGAGCTTACTTTGGCGATTGCGGAATCAGCTGCGGCAGAGGAAGCCGCGGCAGAGGAGGGGGCTCCTGCCGCAAAGAAGACAACGAAAAAGACCGTGACTCGTGCCGCCAAGAAAGGATCCGCCCTTACGCTGGAGGAGCTTAAGGCCGCTGCTGCCAAGTTTGACCGCAATAAAAATAAGAACAGCAAGGTTGCTAATCTGATTTACATCATTGTGGTGCTGTTGGCTGCTTTCTACGCCGGTGTTGCGTTGCACCATTGGCAAACAACGGGCAACTGCCTTCCCGGTTTGCTTCCTGATCCTGAGCTCCCGGCCGAGGAAAGCGGAGAGAGCTCCGCAGAAGGGGAAGAAGAAATTCTCGAAGAAGAATAAAAGCGCGTTATCGTTCCTTTCATACGCCACAAGGCAACACCGCAGTGTTTGTTGAATCTGCATGGTGTTGCCTTTTTGCATAGCGCAGTGTAAGAAAAGAGTAACTTTGCACGTTGCGCGGGAGCTTGAGAAATCCCCGGCGCACAAGTACACCCGGATATACGCGCCTTATTTGCGGGGGTAGGGCGCATTTTGGGCTTGCTTTTTGTGGCGCTTCGGTGTACTGTGCGGTACCGCTTTGAGCGGGAATGAACATATAACCTTATCTCATGGAAACGACCAGAATACAGCGCGCCCTCCTGTCCGTATCGGATAAAACCGGGCTTGATCGCTTCGCCAAGGGCTTGGTTGCCCAAAATGTACAGCTTATTTCGACCGGTGGAACCTGCAAATACCTGAAGGATTTGGGCTTGCCAGTCACCGAGATTTCCGACTATACCGGCGCCCCCGAGCTTTTCGATGGTCGTGTGAAGACCCTGCACCCCAAAGTACATGGCGGCTTGTTGCAGCGCCGTGATTTGGCTGAGCATCAGCAACAAGCAGCCGATAACGATATCCCCACCATTGATTTGGTGTGCGTGAATCTCTACCCCTTTGAGGAAACGGTGGCTAAGGAAGGTGTAACGCTGGCCGAGGCTATCGAGAAGATTGACATCGGTGGCCCTTCCATGCTGCGTTCCGCTGCAAAGAACTATGCTTCTGTGACCGTGGTGTCTGACCCCGCCGACTATGATACCGTATTGGCTGAGATGGAGACGCACCAAGGCAACACCACCCTCAAGACCCGCGAGCAGCTGGCTGTAAAGGTGTTCATGCGCACATCTTCCTACGATACGGCTATCACCAACTATTTGGGGCACCGCGCCGAAGGTAGCACGGGCAACAACTTCTCCCTGAACCTTCCTTTCTGCCAGACCCTCCGCTATGGTGACAACCCCCACCAGCCCAGTGTCCTCTACGGTAACTTTGATTCTATCTTCACGCAGCTGCAAGGCAAGGAACTCTCCTACACCAACATCCTGGATTTGGATGCCGCTGCTTCTCTCATCATGAACTTCCGCCGCCCCACGGTGGGTATCCTCAAGCACACCAACCCCTGTGGTGTGGGGCAGGATGATGAGGATTTGGTGGAAGCATGGAAGCGCGCTTACCAGACGGATACGCAGGCTCCTTTCGGTGGTGTCATCGTGATGAATCGCCCCATGACGGAGGCTCTTGCCCGCATTGTGGGCGCTATTTTCACGGATGTGATTATTGCGCCTGATTATGAGCCCGAAGCTCGCGCCATCCTGCAAAAGAAGAAGAACTGCCGCATTATGCGCATTGATATGGATGCCTGGAGAGAGTTCTGCAAGACTCCCATGATTCGCACGGCTCCCGGCGGTGTGATGACGATGAAGCGCGATGACGAGGCGCTGGGCTTAGACAATCTGGAAGCCAAGGTGGTGACCAACAGAGTGCCCACGGCCGATGAGTTGGAAGCCATGCGCTTTGCCTGGCGCGTGTGCAAGCAGGTACACTCCAACGCTATCGTCTTCACCGATAAAGATGGTACGCTCGGTATTGGTGCCGGCCAAATGAGCCGCGTTGACTCTGCCAAAATTGCAGTGTGGAAAGCTGGTCAGGCCGGTCTGAGCCTGAAGGGTAGTGTCATCGCGTCCGATGGCCTTTTCCCCTTTGCCGATGGCTTGCAGACGGCTATAGATGCCGGTGCCACCGCTTGCATCCAGCCCGGCGGTTCCATCCGCGACCAAGAGGTGATTGATGCGGCCAATGCCGCCGGTATCGCTATGGTGTTCACCGGTGCTCGCCACTTCCTGCACTAATCAACATCCCCCCCTTTGTAGCTCCCGGCGGCTCCTAACAGCCGACCGGGAGCTTTTTCTTATCTCCCATCTACCCCCCTTTTTATTATATTCATACGATGATTCATCTTGGTGTCAATATCGACCATGTGGCAACGCTGCGCCAAGCGCGCTATGCCGGTATGCCGGATTCCCACAACGCAGAACCTTCGGTTCTGGATGCAGCTCGTGCTGCCATGCTGGGCGGGGCTGACTCTATCACCCTTCACGTGCGAGAAGATCGCCGCCATATGCAGGATGCAGATGCTTTTGCTGTGCGCCGCGAGATTCCTCTGCCCCTCAATCTGGAGATGGGCGCCACTCCTGCCATGCTGGAGGTAGCCTTGCGTTTGCGCCCGGATTTTGTGTGCCTTGTGCCGGAGCGGCGACAGGAAATTACCACAGAAGGTGGTTTGGATGTGGCCGGGCGAGTGGAGGAATTGCGGCCGCTCGTGCAGGCTCTGCTGCAAAATGGCAGCAAGGTGAGCATGTTCATTGACCCCGTGCCAGAGCAAGTTGAAGCCAGTGCTGCCATCGGTGCGCCCATGGTTGAGCTTCATACCGGCCGCTTTGCCAACACTCTTGGGGCAGAGCGATGCGCAGAAACGCGGCGCCTTGTGGATGCTGCTGAGTTGGGACATGCTCTTGGCTTGGAAATTCACGCCGGACACGGCATTCAAATTGCTAATCTGCCCGATTTGGTGGCTGTACCTCACCTGACTGAGCTCAATATCGGCCATACGCTTATTGCCCGTGCCGTGTTTGTGGGCTTGCAACAGGCGGTGCATGAAATGAAGCAAGCCATTGCTGCTTTTGCTTGGAAATGATGCAAAAATGCGTCTAACAATCTGTTTTTCCGTGCTGAATGTGTCAATTTGGCACGCGGAAAGCAAAAAAACAGCGTAAAATCTTCACTTTGACGCTTTTTCTCTTGAAAAGCGTTCTCAACCTGCTATCATAAAGGCCTATGAACAAGACTCAACTTGTTGACTGCATTCAGGCCAAGCTTGGTGAAGGCGCCACCAAGAAGCAAGCAGAGGAGGCTCTTAAGGCTGTCCTTGGTGCCATCAGCGACTCCGTTCAGAAGGACAAAGTTCAGCTGGTTGGTTTCGGTACTTTTGAGATGAAGACCCGTGCTGCTCGCACAGGTCGTAATCCTCAGACCGGCAAGGAAATGAAGATTGCTGCTTCCACCACTCTTGCTTTCAAGCCGTCTTCCGTATTCAAGAAGGAAGTCAAGCCGGCTAAAGCTAAGAAGTGCTGCAAGAAGAAGTAAAGCTTCATTGCTTCATCCATTCTTTTTACGGGTCGTTCCTCTGTGCGCAGAGGAGCGGCTTTTTTCTTTGTGTTAGTTATTGGGCATGAGGGCGTATATCCCTGCCATAGACGTAGAATCCGTGGATGCTGGCTGTAGCACCCGCTTCCGAACGATACTCTCCATCCACCGCGAGCCGAACGTAACGAGCTCACCATATCACCTCGGCGGAAAAAACGATGTCCCCGCTATCAATTTCCCTGCAATTCCAGCACATAGTTGCGCAAGTCTTCATCATAATAACATAGGTGCGTTGAAGTAGCCGGCGTGCGTATATTCATCGCATGTTCGTATTGTAAGAATATAAAAATCTGCACATCCTTTTTTAGACCGCGCGGAACTGTTTTTTTCTGATAAGTCGCGTTTCTTTGCTCTTTACTTTTATGCTCTAATATGGTATCCTTATCGTGCTATGGATTTAGAGCAACGCGAAATTAGCGCCGAGACCATTACCCCGACGTTTGTGGAGTATTTTGGTCAGAAACCGACCGTGGTGGCAGCCTCTCCCGGGCGCGTCAACCTGATTGGCGAGCATACGGACTACAATGATGGCTTTGTGCTGCCGATGGCTCTCAACAATATCAACGTGGTGGCGGTGGCTCCCTCTCCCACCGGTAAGCATCGTTGGGTTGGTTCTTTGGGGGATACAATCATCGAGATTGACCCCGCTGATGCCACAAAACCCGGAGACCCCTTCTGGAGCAACTACGTGCGTGGTGTGATCTGCATGCTGGAGCGCCGCGGTATTAAAGTTCCCCCGGTGGATATGCTCATTGACTCCAACGTACCCCGTGGTGGCGGTCTTTCCTCCAGTGCAGCTTTTGAAGTGTCCGTGTGCACCGCGTTGTCTGCCCTGTGCGGAGCAGATGTGACACCCACGGAACGTGCTCTTATCGGCCAGGCGACAGAGCACGAATTTGTGAATGTGCCCTGTGGTATCATGGATCAGTTCATCTCTGCCAATGGTAAGAAAGATCATGCTCTGATGCTGGATTGCAAGGATCTTTCCTACAACCTCATTCCGATGACGGATCCCAGCGTGAGTGTGCTGGTGATTGATTCTGCCGTGAAGCATTCTCTGGCTGATGGTGGTTACGCCGCCCGTCGTAAGAACTGCGAAGATGCCTGCGCCATTCTTGGCGTGCCCTCTCTGCGCGAGGCTACGCTGGAAATGCTGGAAGCCAAGAAAGCAGAATTGGGCGACCTCTGCTTCCGCCGTGCTCGCCACGTAGTGGGAGAAAATCTGCGCGTAGCAGCCTTTGCCGAGGCCGTGCAGAAGGGGGATTGGGAAGCCGCCGGCGTGGCCATGCGTGGTTCCCACGCTTCCCTGAAAGATGATTTTGAAGTCTCCTGTGCTGAGGTGGATACCTTGGTGAGCCTGAGCGATACGATTCCCAGTGCTGCATCTGTTTATGGTGCACGCATGACGGGCGGCGGCTTTGGCGGTTGCATCGTGGCACTTGTCAAGAGCGAAGATGTGGAGAAGGTAGCCGCTGAAATGCTGGATGCTTATCGCGAAGCTCTTGGTATTGAAACGACCTATCTGGTTACGCGTCCCGGTGAGGGGGCTCGCGTGCTGGCTCAGGCATAATTTACCCCCGCCCCCATCCTTTTATGAAAAAACTCGCAACATTGCTGAGTGTCCTGGCACTCACCGCATACGGAGCCGCTGCCCAGGATGCAGCTGCTGTCACCGCCGAGCCCGATGCTCTTCCTCTCTGGGAGATGATTGTGTTCTGCGTGGTAGTTGTGGGCGTGATTGCCCTTGGTATCTGGAAATCAGGTGATTCCGGTGAATCTTCCGAATCTGAAAAGAAAGAAAAAGGTGCAGCCGACTATTTCTTGGCCGGGCGTGGCCTGAGCTGGTGGCTCGTGGGCTTCTCTCTGCTGGCAGCCAATATCTCCACGGAGCAGTTTGTGGGCATGAGCGGCCAATCTGCAGATTGGTTGGGTCTTGCCATCGCCGGTTATGAATGGTTGGCCGCCATCGTACTGGTGATTGTGGCTTTCACATTCCTGCCGATGCTGCTTAAGCGCGGTGTATTCACCATTCCGCAATTCTTGGAAGAACGCTACAACGGCATTGCCCGCGTGGTGATGGCTCTGGTGAACCTGCTTATCCTGGTGGGTGTGCCGACTGCTGCCGTGATTTATGCCGGTGCCAGTGTGGTGTCTGTGTACTTTGATCTCTCGGTAACTACCGGCTGTCTCATCATTGCCGGTGCAGCTACGGTGTATGTATATGTAGGTGGTTTGAAAGCTTGCGCCTGGACCGATCTCATCTGGGGGGCTGCCCTCATCGTGGGTGGTGGTGTGGTGGCCTACTTCGCCATCATGGCCTTGGGTGCATTCCAGACTTTGCCTGAAAATGTGGTTGCTACGGCTGCTACCACAGCCAACACGGCCGGTGATGCCATGGCCTCCACCGGTTCTCAGTTCTGCGATGGGCTTTCTCGCATGGTGAATCTGAACGCCGGTGATGTGTCCGGCTCCACCAACGGCATCGGCGGCAAGCTGCACATGATGCGCGAAGCCAATGACCCCGTGATGCCTTGGACTGTGTACCTGCTGGGGCTGTGGATTCCCAACTTCTTCTACTGGGGCCTCAACCAGTACATCATGCAGCGCACCTTGGCCTCCAAGAGCTTGGAAGAAGGCCAGCTCGGTATCGTGTTTGCCGCTTTCCTCAAGCTCCTCATCCCCTTCGTGGTTATCATCCCCGGTATCCTCGCCTACAACCTTTTCCGCGATGATCTTGCCAAGAAGGCAGATGACAACACCGCTGCCATCGTGCAGACGGCCGAAACTTCCGGCAAGAAGGTGATTTACGATATCGCTCCCAGCCGCTTGGTGCGTGTGGATGCTTCGGCTTCCTCCGTAGACTACATCAAGAAGAACCTTACTGCCGTGGGTGCTGTGGACAAGCTGGGCGATGTGGATGCCAAGGCTGCGGAATTAGCTACCATCCCCGCTTCCGATGTGGCCGCTCGCACCGCTAAGGCCAATGAAATTTTGGCTATCGACAAGGAGCTGACCAAGTCGGCTCGCTCCAACACCACCGATTACATGGTGACCACCACGCTCGCTGCCTATCAGTACGACTATGCTTTCGCTACCTTGCTGCGCAAACTTCTGCCCGGCACCGGTTGGGCTTGGTTTGTGCTGGCCGCCTTGTTCGGGGCCGTGGTGAGCTCTTTGGCATCCATGCTCAACTCTGCCTCTACCCTCTTCACCATGGACCTCTACAACAAAACAAAGGAGGTTGCTACCGGTAAACCTGCTTCCGACAAGCAGCTGGTGGCCGTGGGCAAGGTGGCTGTGCTGGTGTGCGCCGTCATTGCTACAGTGGTGGCTCCTTTCTTGGATAACCCCGCATTCGGTGGTATCTTCACCTTCATTCAGGAGTTCCAAGGCTTCCTCAGTCCGGGCGTGCTCGCCGTGTTCCTCTTTGGCTTCTTCGTGCCCAAGTGCCCCCGCGTGTTCGGGTGGTTGGGTATCGTAGTCGGTGCTGTGGCCTACGCTTCTTTCAAGTGGGTGACATTCCTCGGCTGCACCGATTCCTCATTCCTCAACCGCATGGGGTACTCCCTCATCGTTGTGTGCTTGGTGGGGCTCATCCTCACCATCATCAACGCCGTGAAGGGTGGCGAAGCTGTGGTGCTGGAGGACAAGGGCATCATCGAGATGAAAACATCCGGCCGCGCCAAGGGCTTTGGCTGGGCTGTCATCATCGCTACGATTGCTCTCTACATCATCTTCTGGTAAAGAGAAAATCCATAGCTTATTCTATACAAAAGCTGCAAGGGAAGTCCCTTGCAGCTTTTGTGTCTCGGTACGCCCGCAGCGGGTAAAGCTTGAAATTGGGTGGCAAGTGTGCTATGCTGAGCTTGGTCGCCGAGTATGAGAGGCATACGTGAACGCCAGTATCGAGCTTTGGAACTGCCGGAAATCATCTCCGGCATGCTGGTGCTTTTTGTCGTGTTGTGGGAGGCATGTTTCGAACCGATGGCCACGGGCCGTGTGGAGCGCGATGTGTTTGTGAAAGGCACGCACCTGGCGCTTTGCGGCTTGGTGTGGTTCAACACGGCTGCTGTGATTTTGCATTTCCTCACGCAGCTGGTGCACAAACGCCGCCCCGGGCGGTTCCTATGGTGGCAGCTCGTGGTGGGTGGTGTGGCCTCATTCGTATTCTCCGGCGGCGTGTGGAGTTTCCTCCCCTCCCAGACGTACTGGGTGAGCCTGCTGCTCAGCTTGGTGCTGGGCGCGTTCTCCTTTGTCAACATCTTGGCCTATCGGCGAGCGCGGCGGCGTTCGCCCGTGCGAGGGCAGGGGGCATGGTCCCCCTCGGTGGTGTTCTTCACCAGTATGGTGGCCCTCGTGGTGGTCAGTGCACTCATCCT
This sequence comes from Akkermansia sp., assembly GCA_017435505.1. Taxonomy (GTDB): domain Bacteria; phylum Verrucomicrobiota; class Verrucomicrobiia; order Verrucomicrobiales; family Akkermansiaceae; genus Akkermansia. The sequence continues at coordinate 4,363 of JAFSEZ010000032.1, read as the reverse complement.
CATGACACCCGGAGCGGCTCGCATCCCCATCTCCTATACAGATGCGCTTTTTACCTGCGCCAGCGCCATCTCCATCACCGGGCTTACCTGTATTGATGTATCACAAGCCTTGGCGCCGCTGGGTAAACTGGTGCTTTTGTTTGATATTCAAGTGGGCGCCATGGGGGTGATGTCTTTCTCCTACTTTGTGCTGCTGATGGTGGGCAAGAAACTCAACATGCGAGACAGCTCCACCATGTCCACCCTGTTGGATCAAGTGGGGGTCAACATCATCCCCTCGCTGCTCAAAGCCGTCTTCTTTGTCACCATCCTGCTGGAGTTACTGGGTGCGGTGGCGCTTTATTTCCTGTGGCTGGGGCACCCCGGAGTACCCCAGACCAATCTCTGGTTCTTCGCGCTTTTTCACTCTGTGTCCGCCTTTTGCAATGCCGGAATCACCCTTTTCCCGGAGAATATGGCGCAGGATTGTGTGGCGCATTCCTATGCGGTGCAAAGTGTCATGATGCTGCTGATTCTGGCCGGCACTCTGGGATTCGGTGTCTATCTGGAGGGGATTACACGCCTGCGCCAGCTTTTTTCCAAAAATCGCACATCGCAACGCTGGAGCACCCACTCCTGGCTGGTCATCCGCGTCTCCATCCTCGTTCTGCTCATCGGCTCCGTAGGCCTTGCGCTGCTGGGTGCCTTTGAACCCTCTGCCCATGCGCGTAGCGCAGATTACAACCTGTGGGAAGGTGCATGGAATGCAATCGGCCGCTCTGCCGGCTTTAATATCACCGATATTAGCGAATACGGCCCCGTCTACCACCTCTACCTCTGCGTGCTGATGTTCATCGGCGGCAACCCCACCGGTACCGGCGGCGGTGTGTATGCCCCCGTGTTCGCCCTGTGCGTGTTGGAGGTACTGCGCGTGCTGCGAGGACAGCAAGATGTGGAGATTCACGGCCGCCGCATTGCTCGCAACACCGTAGAGCGAGCCATGGCCACCGTAGTGCTTTCCACATGCTGGATTGTGCTCACCACCATGCTCCTGCTGCTCATGGAACCCACCCTGGCCGATAGCGACAACGGCATCGTCAAAGTCCTCTTTCTGGAGGTGAGCGCCTACACCACCACCGGCTTCTCCCTCTGCAACCCCGCCGAACTCTCCGACTGGTCCAAAATGATTGTTGTGCTCAACATGCTCTTTGGCCGCGTCGGCATGTTCACCTTCATGCTCATCTTCATTCGCCAGCGCGACCCATCCCCCGTCCGCTACCCGGAAACGCGCCTCCCCCTCAATTAAAATACTCACCCCACCCCATCCTTACCATGAAATTCGTCATCATCGGCGCCGGACAGTTCGGCCGAGCTTTGGCAATCTACCTCACCCAGAGCGGATATGAAGTCACCATCATCGATGCGAAAGAATCAGTCGTTGCCGAGCTCAAAGACAGCGTGGCCTACGCCATGATTGGTGATGCTACCGACATGCGCGTGCTGCGCCAACTCGACCTCGATGGAGAGGACACCTACGTCATCGTTGCCGTGGGTGAGGTCTTCGAACGCAGCATCCTCATCACCGCCCAGCTCCGCCAGATTGGCGTAAAAAACCTCTACGTACGCAGCGTCAACGAAATTCACGCCAACGTCCTCAAACTCCTCGGCATCACCGAGCTCTTCCGCGTAGAAGACGTGGCCGCCAAGCAGCTTGCCTCTCACTTTGTGAACGAGGGGCTCATGCGCTCCCGCAGAATAGATGCCACCCACTCCTTGGCAGATGTACGCCTGCCGGCCGAATGGGTGGGTGCCACCCTCATGGAGGTAGATCTTCGCAAGCGCTACCGACTCAACCTCCTCACCGTGCGCCGCGGTAAAGCCCGCGAAGACTCCGGGGAAGACGTCCTTGCTCAGCCCGAACAACCCGTCATCGACACCCCCGAACCCACCATGAAATTCCAAGAAGGAGATGTCCTCGTCCTCTTCGGCAAAGATGCCGACCTGCAAAGCTTTGCAGACCACTTCGGACTCTGATTCCCCCCGCCGTACATCATATCTCTCCTCCGGCTCCATGACACCCCGCGTCCAAATCCCAACCCACACCTACGGCGGCTACATCTTCGACCTCGATGGCACCCTAGTGGACAGCATGCCCACCCACTACCGCGCCTGGCGTATGGCGCTGGCCAACCACGGCTGCCCGCCCCACATCTTCCGCTGGGCAGAATTCAACGCCCATGGAGGCATGGCTGCCCACGACATCGTGGCCGACCTCAACCGCCAATACGGCCTCAGCATGCCGCACCATGTGGTAGCAGATGAAAAACGCGCCAACTACGCCCACCTGCTGCACACTACCGCACTCCCCGTCATACACGAGACCGTAGAACTCGTCCGCACTCTGCGCCGGCGTGGCATCCCCTGCGCCATCGGCACCGGTAGCGCACTCCCCGGCGCCATGGCTACCCTCGAATCCGCCGGCATCTCCCACCTGTTCGACATCATCATCACCCCGGATGACGTGCCCCCCGGCCGCGGCAAACCCCAGCCGGATATCTTCCTGCTCGCCGCCCAGCGCATGGGTATCCCCCCCGCAGAATGCATCGTCTTTGAAGACGCAGAACCCGGCCTACGCGCAGCCCAAGCCGCCGGCATGGCCTCTGCCCGCGTGGCCCCCGTGCCACCCCCCGCAGAAGAAGACTAAGCAGCCCTGCCTAGCACCCCCAAAGCATCGGCAAATTCAATGTACATTCACCAATGTGCATTGTTCATTGTTCATTGCCAAATTTTCCCGTTTTGGAACCTGCGGCACTTGAGGCGCAGCTTGAAGGATGCGCGGGTGTATGTGCAGACGCAGAATGGGGAGCGCACGGTGTTGGTGCGGCGGGACGCAAGCGCGGAAACGTGGGCCAAGGCGGAGGCGTTCCTGACAAGGTGATTTACGAATTACGAAGTACGAAGTGGAATAAGCGGGACTAAAGTCCCGCGCTCCGAAAAAAAATGAGCAGATTACGCCCAAGGATTGGCCAGATAAGTACGCATGCGCGCGGTGTATGCGTGCATTTCGGCGGCGTCATTTTCGAGAGCTTCGCGCGTGGTGGTATCCAGCGCGAGCGCATCGGCATGCTGCAAAAGAAAGGCGTTGACGCGTACGGGGTCGGCCATGGCATCCAGGGCGGATTCAGCGTGCCGTTGGCGCGTAGTGCCCCACCGGCTGCCAGCGGTATACACATGCCAGCAGATATTCTTTACAAACGCGGGGCGGCGTTTGAAGTACCAGGCCAGAGCCTCGGATGCTGTGAGGGTGCGAGCCATGCACCCGGATTTTAGCATGCCAGCAAGTTACGAGGCAAGATAATTTCAACAATTCAACAAAAAAAAGATTATGCCAAAAGCAGATGCGAATATCAGGGTGGGGGCGGATGCTACCGCTTTTTCCAAAACTATGGATGGATTGGAAAAAGGGATAGTGAAAAAAATGGAAAAAATCGGCAATGTTTTCATGGGTGCGCTGGGGTTAAAAGCAGCCGCGCAAAACATTGCGGGAGCGTTCAGCGCGTTTACAGAGCCTGCCGCAGAGTTGGAAAACGTGGCCACCAGCCTGGGGGTGGTGATGGGGAATGCGGAGGCGGCAGAGCGGCTGACAGGGAGTTTGCAGCGGCTGGCAACGAATGGGGTGGTGGCGCTGGATGATTTGCACAGCGCGGCGCGTACGCTGGCGGGCACAATGAAAGACCCCACAGCCCTGGCGCATTATGTTGGGGTGATGGCCGATATATCGGCTGCAACTGACATACCGGCAACAAGTCTTGCGCGCCTGGTGGCAGGCATCCAGGATTTAGGCAAGGCCGAATTAACAGAGTTGGCAAAAGCGGGTGTGCCGGTGCACGAGACGCTGGCCAAGGTGCTGGACAAGACGCGGGATGAGGTTTTGAAGATGGGGGCAGCCGGAGAGATTACCGGCAGTGCGTTATTGGCAGCATTTGAGGAGATGACGACGGCATCCTTCAAGCCGGTAATGGTGGGCATGAGTAATTTTCGGTTGGCGTGGCGATACGACTCAGTTTGATGCGCAGATAGGCGTGCGCGTGGCTTTCTGAGGAGTATGTATTTAGCCATGAGCGGGATTCCTTGCCGTGTGCGGGGAATCCCGCTTGTTTTTGGGGGGAATCAAGGTCGTTTTGTGCAACAAAATGTACAATGCTGCCAAAAAGGATCACAAAAAGTCCAAATAAACTCGGGATTGGGGCTCAAAAGAGCAAAAAATGGGCTTTTTGGGGCGTTTTTTGACAAAAATTTGCATTTTCTTCAAAAATAAGCTTGACGTTTTGAGGCGATTCATGTATAGTTTGCCCCGCACCCCGTCACGGGGCGGCTCGAAAGG
>JAFSEZ010000002.1 GCA_017435505.1 Akkermansia sp. | reverse complement strand
TTTCCCCCGCACCCCCTATCCTGCTAGCACCCCTCTCCCTTTGGCTTTTTGTGGAAGCGAAAGTGCCTTTTTGGGGGCTTCCGGTGGTGTCGCAACTGTTTTTACAATTTTCAAACAATATATTATCTTTCATTTCGCCTCATTTGGCATTTGACCAAGAGCGCGTGTTATGCTAGTATAAACTGAGCGCACACATTCTATCAATAGCTTCCTGCAATCCCCCCACACACATCGTTATGAGACCGAAAATGGCAGATTTGGCAGACCAAATCAAAGGCGGGCACAAACTGCCGCAATGGATTATCAACTGGGGAGAGCGCCAGCTCGGTTTGCATGCGCTCAACGTTGCTCACGCCAAGATTGAAGACGATTGGGAAGCCGGCAGCACAGACAATTTTTTCAAGCTTGCGTGCAAGTACCTGAACTTAAACTACGACCTTGAAGGATTAGAAAACATCCCCAAGGAAGGGCCGTGCGTCATTGTCTCCAACCACCCGCACGGAATGTCGGATGGGCTGATGTTTGGCGATATTGCGCTGAAAGTACGCAATGATGTACGCATCGTCGTCAATGAGTGGTTACACTGTGTGCGAGGCATGCGCCCCTACCAGATAAAGGTGGATGTATATGGAGGAGAGGAAGCCAAGCGCGCCAACATGACAGGCATGCGAGAAATCCTCAAATGGCTGCGCGAGGGACACTGCATCTTGGTCTTTCCGAGCGGATCTGCAGCCACCTATTCACACCGCGACCGCCGAGTGATTGACGATCCGTGGCAAGCCAACATCGCAGCCATCATTCGCAAGACAAAAGCCACCGTAGTCCCCATGCACATTGCAGGGCGTACCGGCCTTTTTTTCCAAGTGCTCAGCACCTTAGCAAAGGGACTGCGCGCCAACTTTCTGGCCAGAGAGATTTTGCGCGATGGCCGCATGCGCCATACCATTAAACTGGGCAAACCCATTCTGCCCCACACCATCGGCATCATCGAAAGCGATGAGGGGCTCTCCGACTACCTGCGCCTGCAATCCATGCTGCTTCGCTACCCCAAACAGCAGGTAAAATCTCCTTCGATAACACACCAGCAGGAAATTGCACCGCACCAACCTACCGCAGCCCTGCAAGCAGAAATTGAGGCGCTACCCGCAGATACACTCTACTATACCAACCATGCAGCGGGGCTGGATGTCTATGCCGTAACGGCGCAGCAAATCCCGCAAATAATGCAGGAAATGGGAATTGAGCGCGAGCGCACATTCCGCGCAGTAGGCGAAGGAACCGGTGCACCCAGCGATTTGGATGCGTATGACAACCACTACATCCACCTCATCATGTGGGATACACGCGCCAAACGCTTGGCCGGAGCTTACCGCATTGGGCTCACCGACAAAATAATAGAGGAAAAGGGCATAAAAGGCATCTACAATGCGGCATTCTTCCGCTTTAACCCAAAACTAATCGAGGTGCTCAAGCAAGGTTTGGAAATGGGGAGAGCTTTTATCACTCCGGAATACCAGCGAATGGCCGCCTCCCTCGATACACTTTGGATGGGTATCGGGCAATTTCTCAACCGCCACCCACAGTACCGATACATGTATGGCACGGTGAGTGTCTCCCAAGATTACACACACACCTCCCGCTCACTCATCTTATCCTACCTGAAACAACACGAGATGCATGCTAAGTATGCAAAATGGGTACAGGCTTTCAACCCGCCTCGTTCATACGACTTGCTCAGCGAGGATGCGCGCCTGCTCCCCGCCGGCATGCCGGATATCCGTCTACTCGCCTCCGGCATTGCCTCAATTGAACCGGACGGCAAAAGCATCCCGGTATTGCTGCGGCAATATCTGCGGCTCGGCGGCAAGATGATTTCCTTTGGTATTGACGATGATTTCGGCGGCACTCTCGACTGCTTAGTTCTGGTGGATTTGACCAAAACACCTGAGCGAATTCTGAAACGCTACTGCGGAAACAGAGAAAGCTGATATAATATACAGGCCAGACGCATGAGACGAGATGCGGCTCAAATAGCCGCTAACGCCTGAATATCAATTACAAAATTCATATTTCAAATTTCTCATTGAAATAAGTGGCGCTGTCTCGCAAGAAAAGGGGCGAGGCACATCTGCGCTTGCCGCCCCTGCCTTGAAGGCGGGGCGAAGCCAAAGTGTGCTTGCCGCTTCGATTTACAGCTGACGCAAGCCAGCTGGCTCCAATAAATGATAAATTTGTTGTTACCTTTGAAATCTGCAATTTAAAATCACGCCAATATGTCATCATCCTCATGCGTTTGTCCTGATATAATATTTTAGAAAGCTTGACAAAGCGTACACTTTAGGGCAGAATGTAACGCGTGACAAACAGCTCTACCTACTTCTCTGCCAGATGCGTGCTCTGCCTCATCGCAGCAGGCATTTCTGTGGCACCCTCTCTCGCTCAAGAAAAGTTTCTCCCCCTCCCCTCACAGGTTCTCAACACCTCCCCGATGGAGAACCCGGCTCTGGATTTGACCGATGTAGCCATACGCAGCATGAGTGAGTTGGGTACTCCGCGTATACCGGAAGCGCTCTCCATTGAGAATGAAGGAGGCAGCATCTCTTTCGACCAAGACAAACGTGTACTGACCTACACCGGAGGCAAAGGCCGTGTGCATCTGCGCACCAGCGATGGTACGGATGTGAATGCACACACCATCCAAGCCGGATTGGACGACAGTATCGCTTCGCTCACAGGGCCACTCATTGTCTACCAAGGAGAAACGCTGACTCGCGCCGAAAATGGCCGCTATAATTGGAAATCCGAGGAGTTGGATATTTATGGCGTGCGCACCAAAGTACAAGGCATGCTGGTACGTGGCTCACACATCGAATACCGCAAAGATGCCGAGGGCAAGCAATACATGAAGATTCATGATGCGTACGTCTCCACCGAGGACGTGCAGGAGCCATCCTCCTGGATTGGTGCGGGCGAGCTGACGGTGTATCCCGGCGACTACGGGCGCCTAACCCGCCTGAGCATAGCCTCCGGAAATGCCGATATTCCCGTACCCATACTTGGTTGGTTCTCCTTCTCCCACTCATTGAACCCGCGAGAAGGCTACATGCCGCATCCCGGTGCAAAATCCATTTGGGGTGCCTACCTGCTCAACAGCTACGGGTTCCTGCTGGGCAATCGCCGCGTGGAGAATGGCATGCCCGTCTCTGACTACATTCTCACCGCCAATGTAGACTACCGCGCACGCCGCGGTCTGGGGTTGGGGCTTGATTTTGAGAATGTGGCCATGACCAAACGTGCGCCGGAAATGACGGGACTCTCGCTGTACTATGCGGCCGATTCCGACCCCATGATCAACCCCACCAACACCCCGCGCGAGCATACACGACACAACCGCTACCGCTTGGCCATGCAAACGCTGTGGAATCTGGACAAACCCACCCCGGATACCAACACCCATGCGCATTGGACATTGGGTACCAACATCAACGCAGTTAGTGATAAATACATGCTGCGCGACTTCTTTGAAGACATAGGCCGCAACAACGACAAACCGGACAACACCGTGCGTTTGGAACGCCGCACACGCCGCAGCCAAACCATGCTTACGACACGCTTTGCCGCCAATGACTTCTATGCTACGGATGAGCGCTTGGAAGCATCCTACTACCGCGTTCGCAGTACCATCGGCAACAGCCGCATCAGCTACGAAACGCGCTCCAGCCTGGCCGCCATGCAGCAATACCTTCCCTCAGAACTCAAATTCGAGTACGAGTGGCAGCTTTCTAACCTGCGCACCAAAGAGATGCAGGATTACTACCGCCGCTTGCTGAACACGCAAGCCTACCTGCGATTCAACACCACACACGAGTTTTCGACCAGCTTCAACATCCTGCGATTCCTCAACGTGACACCGAAGGCCGGTGGCGGCTACAGCGGATATTATGATGTAGAGGGAGTCGGCTCCGACAACCGTTTTCTGGGATACGCGGCATGCGATTTCGACATCAAGTTCCACCGCTCATATGACGGATTCCGCATTCCCAAGCTGGGCATGAAGGGGCTTACCCACATTTTCCACCCATACACCACCTTTGCTCACTGCAACATCTCCTCCTCCAACAACCTTGTACCCAAGATGGATACTTGGTCCAACATTGTGGGCAACAGCACCAACAACCCCATGTCGCTGGATTTGATTGGTTTTACCAGCATCGACGCCTGGGGCACATGGTCCGTATGGCGCTTTGGTGCGCAGAATGTGCTTTCCACCACGGTGGACGGCTCCCCCTACACCTTGCTACATTGGAATATCTTCATTGATTACAACGAAGAAAACCCCAACACCAACAACAATTTCTCCAACCTCTTCTCGGAAGTGACTCTGCGCCCCACCGAGCGTTTGAGTGTGCGCTTTGAAAGCCAAACACCCACCATACGAGAGGGAGATGGCTTCAGCCAGTACAACACCTCCATTGCATACCAGCCCGTGCGCTGGTTCGAAGGGCGATTAGGGCACCGCTATCTCAGCAGCCACCCCTTCCACCAGGATGCCAGCCAGATGTACCTGCAAGCCAACCTGCGCATCAATGAGAAGTACTCCTTATACGGCCGTTGGTACTGGGATATTGAAGAGAAGCGCTTCCCCATCCAACAGTATTCCATTTTCCGCCGTTCCGGCCCATGGTACGTAGGTGCCTCTCTGTTCCTGCGCAACAACGGCGGTAAAAAAGAAACAGGCGTAGGCATCTCATTCACCCTCGGAGAAACAGGCACAGCCCTGCCCATCAACTTCTTCTAATACACACATACATCACCCCGATTTGCGGAACACCTCTGCCGGTGCAGAGTCCCTCCCCAAATCGGGGTGTTTTACATTCCACGTTCATGAAAGTAGGTATCATCCAAAATTCCCCCCGCACAGCAGATTTTTCCAACAATCTTCGGCACATTGTACAAGGTTATCGCGCCTGCCTGGACCACGGCGCGGAACTGGTAGTTGCCTCTGCCCACGCATTGTGCGGACCGGGGCTCTATGATTTGGCTACGCGGGATTCCTTCCGCAAACAAATGAAATTAGCCTTGGAAACACTTTCCCGAGAGCTGGGTACAGCTCCGCTCATATTAGGCGCATACAGCACCCGGGAAGAAGGCGATTTTGCATGGGAAGATGAAGAATCCAGCGCATTTTCTCCCACTCTTACCCCCTATTTTCTGGAAAATGATGTGGTGGAGGAGCTTACAAACGGAGAACTTCTGGAATGGGAGAACCGGCGAATCTTCATCACCACACAGGATACCCCCGTGCAACCCGGACTGGATAGCTTCGATATCATTGTACACCTGGGCGCTGAACCATGGTATGCAGCCTTGCTGCAACAGGAAGAAATCGCCCGACAAAACGAAGCGCTAAACAACGAAGCTACCGTTGTGCATGCAGCCTGCGTCAGCACGGCAGAAAGCTTTGTATATGGCGGCGGCTCCGGTATATACAGCCCTACCGGCAAGACTTTGATGCGGCTGCCGTGGTTCGATGCAGAAAGCCGTGTAACCGACATTGCCCCACCCTACCGAGAAGCATCCACAACCAAAGAAACAGAAGCTGCCACCCTTGCGCGCATGCTGCAACAAGGCATCCGCGACACCGTACGCCAGTATGGATACGGTGGCGTGTGTTTGTCTATGGATTCCCCGAACTCTACCTTGCTGGCGGCATTGGCCATTGATGCACTGGGCAGCGCCAATGTAGAAGGCGTGAGCTTCGGCAATGGCGAAGACTCTGCCCGGCAACTGGGCATTTCCTGCCGCACGCTGGACATTGCCCCCATGCTTCAACAAGCCAATGAACTACTGGGCAACGAGGAAGAATACACACTGAAAGCCCGCATCCAAGCGAGCCTCCTGAGCACCCATAGCGACAGCCGCGGTCTGCTGCTGCTCTGCCCCTTAAGCCGCCGCGAAATCATGCTGGGCCATTTTACCCTGTACGGGGAATCCTGTGGCATGTTGGCACCGCTGGGCAACCTGTACGACATGGATTTACACATGCTGCAGCAGGAGTATCGCGAACGCTACAGCCACATCTTCGGCACCTTGGCAGAACCCGAAGCCCCGCAAAAAGATATCATCTTGCACGCACTTGCCGATTGCAATGTCAGCGCAGGCCGCTTCATCCGCGAAAACAATTTCGGGCTGGAAGAAAACGAAGTTCACCAAGTGCAGCGCAAACTCATCGCCTCGGCGCTCAAGCGCTCGCAACTGCCATTCACTCTGCAAGTATCTGCTCCCGATGAGCAACTGCGAATCCCCAGCGCTCATCGTCTCAACGACTGAGCTTTCACGGGGTGCCGCATTTGCAGCCCATGCGGAATCCTTGAAGATGCTGATTCTTTGCGCCATAGTATGAAGCGGGCAAAATCAACAGCCCGCTTTCATACGATGAAACAACAATTAACACACAGCATCAGCAAAGAAATTGCCAAACGCAGCGCAAATGTCGCCCGCAATCTGAGTGGATGGCGCAAATGGCTTCTCGCGGCCATTGCGGCCATTGCCGGAGCATTGGCATGGTTTACACAAGGCGGGGGCACCATAGAGGGTGATATCAGCCCGGCCGCCCCCCTTGATACGCAGCCCCCAGCACCATAACAGTACGTGGCAACAGGTAGAGTGAGAGATTCTGCTTCTTGTCCGTGAAGTGCCGGACCCCATGGTCCTGGCGGCCAAAACCGCCAAATGCAGCGGAATCAGAATCCAACAGCACCTTCCACTCGCCGTGGAAAGGCGCCGGCAGCAAGTAATCTGCAATAGCTCGGCTACCATTCCAATTAAACACAAAGACCAAGCCGCCGCGCTCAAACGCCATCACCTGGTTCTCCTCATCCATGTTGAGAGGGCGTGCGGGTGCGGCGGCAAGCAGATTCTTCTCCTTTGCCAGCTTAAGCATAGCCGCATCGAAAGCATTGAGCTCTTTGTAGCGCAGCAACTTATTATCCACCAAACTCCACTGGCGGCGGCAATACTTGTAGGAATTGCCATTCCCTTCGCGCGGAAAATCAATCCACTCAGGGTGTCCGAACTCGTTGCCCATAAAATTGAGCCACCCTTCCCCGCCGGCCGCCAATGTGGCCAAGCGTATCATCTTATGCAAAGCTATGCCACGATCCACCACCAAACTCTGCATATCGCAGCTCATGTGGGTGTACATCTCCGCATCCATGAGGCGGAACGCTATCGTCTTATCCCCCACTAAGGCTTGGTCATGACTCTCGGCGTAGGCTATATTGGGCTCGCCATAGCGGCGGTTGATAAGGGTATACCACATATCGCCCACGCTCCATTCCTCATCCTTCTTTTCCTTGAGGAGCTTAATCCAATAATCCGGTAACCCCATGGCCAAGCGGTGCGTGAAACCGAATCCGCCTTCATCCAGCGGGCGGCAAAGCCCCGGCATACCGCTCATATCCTCTGCAATGGCAAATGCCCCCGGGCACACTTGCTGCACCAGCGTAGCTGCCAGCTGCAAATAAGTCACGGCATCCACATTGACTTGGGTATTGAAATAGCACCCCAAGTCGGTGAAAGGCTCGTGCCCATGGTGCAGATAGAGCATACTCGTCACTCCATCGAAGCGGAAACCATCGAAGTGGAACTCCTCCAGCCACCAGCGGAGATTGCTCAAAAGAAACTCCAGCACCTCCGGTTTACCATAATCAAAGAGGCAGCTATCCCAATCCGGGTGAAAACTATCCCGCTCTCCGGCATGGAAATACTGCCCGCCCGATCCATCAAAATTATTCAACCCCTCGGCCACATTCTTCACCGCATGGGAATGCACCACATCCAGCAACACGGCAATCCCCATGCCGTGCGCCGTGTCGATGAGATACTTCAAATCCTCCGGCGTACCAAAGCGATTGCAAGGCGCAAAGAAGGACGAAACATGATACCCGAAAGAGCCGTAGTACGGGTGCTCCTGAATGGCCATGATTTGCACCACATTGTAGCCCAGCGCCGCCACACGCGGCAACACATTATCCGCAAACTCCCGGTAGCTGTGTATGCGCTCCTCCTCTCCGGCCATCCCCACATGCGTCTCATAGATGAACGGCACACGCACCTGCGCAGGATTCCAGCGTTTGTTCTTCCACTCATATGGAGTAGCGGGGTCCCATATCATGCCGCAGTAATCATAAGTCTGCGCATCTTGCCGCGTGTAACGAATCCATGCGGGCACACGATCGCGGTGCTCATTGTCTGCCCCCACCACATGCACCTTGACCCGCTGCCCGTGCTGCAACGCATCTGCATGCAAACGAATCTCCCACACACCATCCGGGCGGCGAGTCATGCGGTGGCTCTCGCGGTTCCATTCATTAAAATCACCAATGAGATACAATGCACGCGCACCGGGAGCCCACTCTCGGTATACCCATTCACCACTCTCTCCATCGCGGTTGAAGCCCATGCGCTTGTACCCTGCGGCACACTCCAGCAGCGAACCGTAGCGACGACGCAAGCGTGCCACCTGTGCGTCATACAAGCGCAGGCGAGCCTGGATTTCCCGTTCATAAGGTGCCAGCCAACCATCTGCCAACACCAATCCGGATATGGGCGGTCTTCTCATACCCTTATTCTTGCACACACGCGTTGCTTTGGCAAGTATAAAGCAAAACCGGCCGAAGCAATCGCAGGCAAAACTCCAACAAAGAACCTACAAAAAGGATGAAACTATCTTCACTTACCCTTGCGGGCATTCTGACCACCCACCAGCACCACCATCTCCCCTTTGGGGGGGCGAGCCTCAAACTCTGCCAAAAGCTCCGCAGCGGTACCGCGGTGGTATGTTTCAAAGACTTTTGTGAGCTCACGAGCCACACACACCGGGGTTTCTGCATCAATCTCAGCCAGTGCCTTGATGGTCTTCACAATGCGGAAGGGAGACTCATAAAAAATACTGGTATGAGATGCCTCCACCGCCGCTTGCAACATCTGCCCCTTGCGACCACTCTTCACCGGCAGGAATCCACCAAAGAAAAAGGCATCACTCGGCAGACCGGAACCCACCAGGGCCGTAATCACGGCAGATGGTCCGGGCAGCACCGTGAACGGCACTTCCTTGGCCTTGAGTTCCTGAATCAGCCTGTAGCCGGGATCGCTCACGCCGGGCATGCCGGCATCCGTCACTACGGCAAACGATTCTCCAGCCAGCGCTCGCGCAGCAATTTCAGGCGCACGCTGGGTTTCATTGTGCTCATGCAAACTCAGCAAGGGCTTGCGTATGCCGTAGTGCGAAAGGAGCATCCCCGTGTTGCGGGTATCCTCGCAGCAAATGCAATCCACATCTTCCAACACCTGCAACGCGCGGCGGGTGATGTCCTCCCTGTTCCCAATGGGCAAGCCCACGAAACTGACAGGATACGAAATCATGGGATGGTGAGACGATTCACGATGCTCGTGGCAGCCTTCCGCGAAGCATATGAAATTGCCGCATCGCGAGCGGACTGAATGTTGCCTGCATCATCATTGAAGAAGCTGCCCTCCTCATCCACCGTACCGCTACTGATGACTTTGTTCGTGCGGCAGTCAATAACCTTGTAATCCACATACACGCGAAGGCCAATCTCCGAGCTGAGGTACGAGTCATCCGGGTTGGTAATCAGCGAGGAGGCAGCTATGTCTTTCACCATGCCTTCTATGCGCACATCTGCTGCAGTAGGAGAAGCCAGTCGGAAAGTACCATCGCGCTGGATGGCATCCGTCAAGGCCGTTGTCACCTGCATTGAAACCATTGCCTGCGTGGTGCGGTTCTCAAACATATTCACACAGACTGTCTCCACATCTTTCATGGCCGCATTGCGCAAACCTCCAACGTGGTAACCGCAGCTGCCCAGTACCAGAGCCAGCATGGTTGTTGCAACGAGAGAAACTTTTTTCATGAGATGAGTAGTGATAAGTGTTCGGTATGTATTGCTTACGAGGCGGGAATGGCGGCTGCGGCCTTTTTGGCACGGGCCAGCAAAGCCTCTGCCTCTTTGGCGGCCTCTGGGTTCACCTTCTTCTGGCGAATCACACTTTCAAAACAGAAGACAGCTGAGGGGTATTCCTTGGAGCGCTCCAGGTAATAGCGCCCGACCTCCAGCTCTTGCTGCACCAGCAAACGACGCACGTTCTTGGCTTCCTCGTATGCCTTTTTAGCATCCGGGTGATTCGGGAAACGCAGCGTAAATTCCTCGTATGCTTCCTGGGCGTTGGCCAAATTCACCAAATTCTGGTCGCCACGCGTATGACTGGCAGCCCACAGCTTCGCCACCATCATCTGCGCACCGGGAGCATAGCGACTGTCCGGGTAATTTTCCACCAAACGCCTATACACAGCGCATGCCGCCTCATACTGTTCCTGCTTCACCAAATAATCTGCCAACACAGATGTTGCCGTGGCAGACATATCATTGTAAGGCGCATTGCGGATGACCGTCTCCAACCACTCTATCACCACCGTGCTCTCCATGGGTACATCCCATAACCCCATCACCTTGGTTTTCAAGGTCTCGTTGGCGGCAGAAGTTGCCATGGCCAACTGGCGGTTGAGCGCCGCCTCATACAGCGAGCTGCTCTGGTAATTTTCCACCACTTTCGTGTATTGCTTGAACGCCTCGCGCGGGTCATTCATTCTCTCGTACACCTCACCCAGCATGTAGCGTGCCTGCGGGGCATTCGGCGCCAATCCATGCTCCGACAACAACTCCCGCAGCTCCCCCTTCGCCTTGGAAAGTTTGCCTTGGTTGCGGTACTCCACAGCCTTTTGCAGCAAGGCATCTGCCTCCGGGTCAGTAGCGCGAATGCTCCCTGCCGGAAGCGGACCATCTGTTTGCTCACACATGGGCAACACAAGAGCAAACGCGGCACAAAGCTGCAACAACAACACTTTTCTCATGACTCCACCAGCATACCATGCGCCCCCCGCAACTGTCAAGCTTCCCCTGCCCCTCTGAGCTTACGGTTGAGGAAATATGACACACGTGAGGAATTGTAAAGCCCTGTCATCCCATGAAATAATTGAGCTGATGACTTAATGAATGCAACTTCGGCTCGCCCAAAGCCACGCCACAAAGGTACAGGGCAAACGCATGAGGCGAGATATGGCTTATATAGCCGCTAGTTCCTGAATATCAATTGCAAAATTCACATTTCAAATTTCACACGGGGGTAGAAATCGAGAACCTCTCGGGCGCAATCCGAGAGGTTCTACAGAAAAGCAATCCACGCCTACATGGATTTCATGACAACGCCATTATAGCCTTACGACGGATTCAGTCAAGGCAAAAAGAAAGCGAGCTGACCATCAGCAACTAGTCAGCTCGCGGAAAAGAGTCCAAAATGAATCTTAGAAATCTTGGATAGCCTCAGTATAACGTAAAATGCGGTAATGTCAAGCTTTCGACATGAAAAGTCATCGAAAAAAATCAGGAAAGGAAACGCACGCACCCCTGTTGCTGCAGGAGTGCGTACTCGCCATTAGAGGCTCATAATGAAGAGAACAATCTTCAGGATAAGCACTAACAGCTCGATTCCATTTCTAAGATTCATGAAACAGAACTCCTTTCCACCAGCCATGGTTAGCTGCTGTTCCGTACCCTTGCGGCTACGTTACCATCAGCGGTAAGGACTGGCTTACTTCCCGCTGACGGTGCACGTAGACACCCGCCATGCGGCATGTCGGCGGAAAAGCGTGAGGAGTCTATCATATAGCAGCCATCCGTTCAAGCCTGAACAGCTTATAGTTTTGG
>JAFSEZ010000031.1 GCA_017435505.1 Akkermansia sp. | reverse complement strand
CGAAGCGCCCGGTGGGGTTGATGAAGAATTCTGTTTGCTCGGTGATGAGTTCGGCCGGCAGTACGCGGCGGATGAGGGCGGTGCAGAAGGAGCGGATGGTGTCGATGCTCACGTCCTCCGTATGTTGGGTGCTGAGTACGACGTTGACGATGCGCTCGGGGCGGCCGTTGTCATCATATTCCACGGCTACTTGGCTCTTGCTGTCCGGGCGCAGCCAGGCGGCTTCCCCGGCGTGGCGCACGCGAGCCAGTTCTATCATGATGCGGTGGGCAAACATGATGGGAGCCGGCATGAGTTCGGGAGTTTCGTTGGCGGCGTAGCCAAACATGATACCTTGGTCGCCGGCGCCTTGTTCGCTGCCGTCTTTGCCTTCGGCGGCGCAGGCATCTACCCCTTGGGCAATGTCCGGGCTCTGGGTGGAGAGGTAGTTGGTGACCTCTACGCTGGCGGTGTTGAATACCTCGTCATCTGCGGCGGTGCGGTAGCCAATGGTGTCTACGACCTTGCGGACGATGGCCTCGTAGTCTACCACGGCTTGGGTGGTGATTTCTCCTGCGAGGATGACGTGGTTATCCTTTACCAGTGTTTCGCAAGCGACTCGACTGGCAGGATCCTGCGCGATGCAGGCATCGAGGATGGAGTCGGAGATGAGGTCGGCTACCTTGTCGGGATGCCCCTCGCCGACTGATTCGGATGTGAATATATGGCGTTTTTTCATTTGAAATCTTGTATTACTCGTAGTTGGAGAATGAGAATTTGCGCAGTCCGCTGGGCATGGAGTTGGAGGGGGCACCGAATTGCGCCATGAGCGAGGTGGCAATGACGGCTGCTTTGTTGTCGATTTCGGGGGAATAATCGAGCATGCACTGGAAGATATCCCAGAGGAGGGTCATTTCATTGCGGAATTGGTTGCCCTGGATGATATATGAGCGGATACCGGCAGCATAGAGGGCTTTGGCTTCTTCGCGAGTGAGGTTGCAGCTGAGCTTTTGTTGCAGAGCCTTGGCATCTACTTTGTGGCAGCCATTGCGGGTGATGAGCGCTTCTCGCTGCGCCATGAGCTGCGTGTTGTATGGGTTGCGGCGCATTTCTGCCAGCAGGCGCATGTGCTCGCGGCGCACAGGACAGGTGCGGTGGCAGGGGTCGTTTATCACGACTTCGATGCGCGAGGGCTCGGAAATCCCGCCGTAGATGGCGGGTCGCACGGCATCTGCCGGGTGCAGGCATACGCGGGTGTATTGTTGCAAAAGCTTGTTGTAGAGCTGGGACGTGCGGCGTTTCGTCTCGAATACAAGACGGTTGGGGTGGCAACAGATGGCCAGGTGGGGCAGGCGAGTGCGCAGATGGTCTGCCAGCAGGTCGCTTGCTACACAAACAGCGTTTTTGCGGATGCGGTCGCGTTTGTAGAGTTCCTCTACCAAGGCGAGGGAATATGTATCATCCAGTTGGTCAGCGGTAATGCAGGGATTATCTAGCACGAGCAGTACGCCGATGTTTTGCTGGGCATAGGATTCCAGCAGTTGGGCATATTCGGCCAAGGGCATGGGGCGGCGCTGCACAAACCAATCCAGCGACCAGGAGCAGGGTACGATGCCGGCCACGCGGTTGGGCTTGCGCATGGGGAAGAAGGCGCTCAAGCCGGTGAGGATGACTTGCAGGGATGCGTCAAAACGGAAAGCTCCACCGATGGTCCAAGTGGCATCAGGCAGATAATTGGCCGTGAGTTCGCGGATCTTTTCCGCGGTTGCTTCGTTGTTGTCGGGGGGATTCGTACTCATGGCTTAGCGGATTGGTAAGATGGATTCCCAGAAGCGCTGCCCAATAGCGTGGAGGGCGTTTTCGGAGGGGGTATCGTTGCGCAGGACGAGGCGCAGCAAATCAAACAGAATGGCAGATGCATTGGCATGGCCTCGCCCCTGCATCTTGAAGTGGCGGAAGCCCATGTCGTAGAGTTTTTGGATTTCCGGGGTGTTGAGCGCCAGTACGCCGTGTTTAGGGTGGGTGAGCAGGGTGTTCAAATCGCGGCACCCGTTGGTGTTTTGCTTTTTATCGAAATCAGAGCCATCGTAGCCCAAGAAATCGAGCGCGGATTCGGAAAGGGTTTTGTAGTGCAGGGGGCGCAGTGGGCATTGGCGGATGCAATACTCGTTGACCAGTAGAATGTAGCGATCTTTCTCCTCCAGTTGTTCCAGAAGGTCGTAGTTGAGTACATCATCCGGGTGAACCATCACTTCATCGTACTCATCTGCTAAGCGTTTGTACACATCCGGCTTGCCTTTGCCGCCTCCATTGGTGATTTTGAGAATGGAGGAGACAAGACGCAGCTCCGGGTATTCCTTGCGGATGTGTGCACGCAGCACATCACTGGCCACAATGGCTGCATTGCGCTTGGTGGGGTTGTGGTTGCGGGCAAAGATGAGCAGGGCATTGCCCAGGGCGTCTTTGAGGTGCTGTTCCTGCAAAATCAGGTTGGTGAAGGTAAGATAAAGGGCGATGTTGCGCTGCTCGTACGCCAGACCGGCAGCACGCATTTCTTCGGCATCGCACAAGAGGTGGCGCAGCACGCGCCCGCTGTTCCAGATGCAGAGGGGGGAGCCGTGCACGATGTTAAATGGCTCGAAACCCAGCAGCAGTCTGCAAAAATCGTGAAAGGCCACCAACTCGCGGTCGTTGACAAATGCACCGGAGACATCCCACACGGCGTCCGGCCAGATTTGATGCTGATAGGGTGAAATAGGATTCATGAGCGCACCGGATTCTAGCAGTTAAATGCTCTTTTTGCAAGCTTATCTTGCGTAGCAAGGGGTGAGCGTTGCTTCGTTGACAAAGAAAGGTGCGTTCCGGTACACTTTGCGCTTGAGTCGCAGCGCAGGCAGCGGTATCATAGCGAGAAAGGAGGAACACCATGCCGGAAGAAAGCCCCCAGCACGTTGAAGAGTTTGCTACTGTCCAATCAATCTTTGTACGCCATCGCAATTGTTTGTTATTGCGTGCGGATATGTCGCCCCTGTTTGTGGATTACTATCTGAATTTGATGCAGCATGGGCAGCGCAATGCGGAGAAGGAGGATGCTGTGTTCAAGGATTTGCTGGCATATTTCACCTTGCATCTTGTTTCTCGCCCGTGGCAGGAGTACCACGCTTGGACGCTCAATGCCCGCACTCCCAGCTTGGCCAATTACTTTGTTTCCGGTTCCTCCCTCACGGAAGATGTGATTGGCCGCGTGTTTACGGAGGGGGTGAAAGTGCCTGAGCACAATATGCTTTATGCGCAGAACCTGCGCACCAATAAGGAGCCGCAAACTTCTGTGATTGTGTTGCCGGACGGGGCTGTCAGTACCTGGGTCGAAGAGTTTTACCGCCAAAGTGAGCAGCGCGAGGCCCGCGCTTTTGATTTGGGCCATGACGCATACGCCTTGGTGGCGGCCCAACCCGGCGCTGATTATGATTGGTTGACTGAGCTGACTGCAGAGCAGGTGGCAGCTGTCGCGGAAACCGAAGAGACCAAGGTGTTGGAAACGCGCAAGTTCACTTTCCGCTGCGGTTGCACTTTGCAAAAGATTTTGCCCACCATTCAGGCTATGCAGAAGGACTTTGCAGATTTGCTGGCAGAGCAGGGGTATTTGGAGGTTTCGTGCCCACGCTGCGGGGCGGTATACAAGGTGACCCCTGATATGCTGTGAGAAATACCCGCTCCATCAATGTGATGTTGACCCTGCTGCGCGTAGGGTTGGGTGTGTTTTTTGTGTGCACCGGTATTCCCAAGATTGCTGATTTGGGAGAAACGGCAGAGTTTGTAACAAGAAGCAACATTTTGCCGGCATGGTGCTCTATGCCTCTGGCTTGTACCGGGGTCGCTATGGAGCTTGTGGTGGCAGTGTGCTTGATTTTTCGCCTTGCCTACCGCGGTGCTGCTGCATGGCTTGTCATCATGACGAGTGTGTTCCTCCTCCTGTACGCCCAGGCTTGGGCCCGCGGGCTCGATTTAAGTTGCAACTGCCTTGGCTCGACCCACGCCATTGATAATTACCCTCTCGATACAGGTATACGACTCCTTCTTTTGGGCGCCTCACTCCTCTTGGTGTGGGATTCCCGCCGTGTGGATTCTTCTATCTGGAAGAATAGGAAACTTGATTTTTCGGAGGTTTGAGATTGCCTTTTTTGTGCAAAAAACAAGCGCGAGATGTTATGCACCCCGCGCTTTTTCTCTGCCTTGTTCAGTAGTATGCTGTGTTATTTCTTCGCCCGCTTGGCTGCTCTTTTGGCTGTTGCCTGTGCTCTTTTGCGCCTTTTTGCGGCACGCGCTTTCTTGGCCTCTTTTTCGTACTTGTTCTGGTATTCTGCCAGTACTTTGTCGGAGGACTCACTTTCCAATCGCTTCAATATCTCGTCGCGCAGATTGATTGCAGCGGTGAATGAGCCTTCTTCTCCATTCTCGTATGCTCCATCGGCGAAGTATTTCGTAAACATGCGCCCACGGCGGCTTATGCATACTCTCCATCCCAAAAATGAGGTCTTCTCGCGCGTGTAACGAGTCAGATTTTTCAAAGCTTTTTTCATGATTTGTTGCGTTTTCCGGTAACTCTTTGCCGGAGCTGTTTTCATATTATATGATACGTTTTACCAAATCAAGAAAAAAATATGAGCCCTTTTATGGATATAACTGTTATATTAAATGATGCCTATTCTCAATGGAATAAAGCCGGGATATGCTAAGTAAATAACAGTTTTAAGATTTGTTTTTTGTAGAATAAAACAAAATTAGAAATAAATGATATTTATTTTGTTTCAGAAGTGTAGTTGCTTAAATTATGTTGTTGATTATGTATAGGTAAGAAGTAAGAGGTGGAGCTTCTTTTGCTCATCTTTCTTGTCGTTTTAGAAGACGAGAAAGAAAAATTTGAGGGTTTTGAGATGCCCCGGTGGAGTTGTCCCTATCTGATAGACAGCGTAGGTAGGCGTTGACAGCCAATTCGACAAAACGGCGTTGAGAAAGCCCTAATTTTGCGGAAAAAGAATCAATTTGCGCTTTCAACTCATCGTCTAAAAAGAGGCTGAATGCTTGCGAGTCATCGCCGGGGAGCGAGTCCATGAGCGGGAAACGGAGGTGAGAGCTATTGTTATTTGGAGACGTTGAAGCGGAATTCAATTACGTCTCCATCTTTCACCACATATTCCTTGCCTTCAATGCGCAGCTTGGCTTGTTCTTTTGCTTTGGCGATGGATCCGCATGCAACCAAATCGTCATAGGCCACCACTTGGGCTGCAATGAAACCACGTTCAAAATCCGTGTGGATAACACCTGCCGCTTGGGGCGCTTTGGCTCCGGCCGGGATAGTCCATGCCTTTGTTTCCTTGACACCGGTGGTGAGGTAGGTACGCAGGCCGAGAAGGTGGTATACGGCGTTGATGAGATCGCTCACTCCGGAGTCTTCTACACCGAGGTCGCGGAGAAATTCTTTGGCTTCGTCTTGGGGTAGCTCGGAGAGCTCTTCTTCAATGCGTGCAGAGATGACGATGGCTTCTGCATTGTGGTGTTCTGCCACGTAGCGGCGTACGGCAGAGACGTAGGGGTGAGCATCGGGGTTCGCCACGGCATCTGCCAGCTCATCTTCGCTCACGTTGCAGGCAAAGATGCTTTTTTTGTTGGAGAGAAGGAAGAAGCTGCGCAGGAGTTTGCGCTCATCGTCCGTGAGTTCCAATGTAATGGCGGGCTTGCCGGCATCCAAGTGGGGAAGGAGTTTTTCGATGAGGGCGATTTCCTCTTTGGCTTCTTTATCACCCCCACGGGCTTTTTTTATGCGGCTCTCCTTGCGCTTTTCCATGGCGGCCAAGTCTGCCAAGATGAGTTCATCGTTGATGATTTCGATATCGCGCACGGGGTCTACGGAGCCGAGCTCATGGATGATATCATCATTTTCGAAGCAGCGGATGACCTGCACGATGGCATCTGTTTCGCGGATGTTGGAGAGGAACTTGTTGCCCAGACCTGCACCTTCTGCAGCACCTTTGACTAAGCCGGCGATGTCCACAAACTCAATGGCAGCAGGGACAATACGCTCGCTTTTGTGCATTTCTGCCAGCACGGCTAAGCGAGTATCCGGTACTTCCACCATGCCGACGTTGGGATCAATTGTGCAAAACGGGTAATTGGCCGCTTCTGCCTTGCGGGAGCGGGTGACTGCGTTGAACAGAGTGGATTTGCCGACGTTGGGGAGACCTACAATACCTGCCTGTAACATAACGGCGGCGATTATACACTAATATGCCACGCAGGGAAAGCTTAAATTCTGAGAGTTCAATGAAGGCGAGATTTAATGAAATAGCGCGGCCTTCTCTTGGACTCCATGTATATTTTGCCTATGTACTCGCCCACCACCCCGATGCTTATCATGCCAAGACCACCCAAAAACCAAAGGGAGCAAACCACGGTGGCCCAGCCGTTGGGGGTGCCGAGTTTGAAGTAGTCATACGTAACCCACGCCATCATGACGAGACTGGTAAGGAAAATGAAAATACCCAGGCCGCTGATGAAGCGCAGGGGGGTGACGGAGTAGGAGGTGATGGCATCAATACTCAGGCGCACCAAGCTGCGAAGGGACATTTTGCTCTGGCCTTGTTCGCGGTCTTTGACCTTGAAATACAGGGGGCATTGTTTGAAGCCGAGTTGCTTGAGCATCGTGCGGAACATCATGTTGCTTTCTCCGTATTCTGACAGAGCATCAAGAACCTGACGAGTCATGAGGCTGTAATCCGAGTGCCCTTGGCCTGTGGGTGAACCCAGCTGCCGTGCAAGCCAATAGAATGTAGTGGCAGTCATTTTGCGGAAGATGGATTCATGCCCGCGAGACGTTTTTACCCCGTAGATGAGTTCGTACCCTTGCCGGCGAAGGCTCAGGAACTCCTCGATAGCATTGATGTCGTGCTGCAAGTCCGCATCCATACAAATGACTATATCGGCATGTTCCCTTGCTTCCATGAGCCCCGCAAAGAGGGCTTTCTCTTTCCCTCTGTTGCCGGCTAAGCGGCAGGCTTTGACCCGAGGATTGTTCCGGTGTTGGGTGGTAATGATATCCCATGTTTCATCCCGGCTGCCATCATCTGAAAAGAGCATGGCGCTTTGATCTGTAATCTGCCCTTTCGAGATGAGTTCCTCAAGTTTTTGATTGACGGTTGAAATCGTGGTTTCTATGCATGCTGCTTCATTGTAGCAGGGCATGACAATGTATAATGTTTCGGGTGACATGGTGCGAGAACGTTCTGAAATCAGCAGCATATATGGCCAAGGATGTCTCCTTGGCGGGCGTATGTTTCTGTGCAGTTGGCCGTGTTGCGCAGGATATCCTCTGCCAGTTGCACGCGGCCCGGTTCGTAAAAGGTGATGATGGTGGAGCCGCCAAAAGCGAAGTAGCCCTGTTCATCGCCCTTGCAAATGGTTGCGCCGGGAGTATATGTTTGGCCTATGGCGCCAACTCCGGTGGCCCCTACTGCGAGGATGAGTACATCTCCCATGTTGGGGGTGTGCAGGGTGGTGAGCTCTCGCTTGTTGGTCCATAGCCATGAGAGTTTGTGGCGCAGGCAAAGCGGGGACACGCTGGCCAAGGGACCGGGGATGCGCACGGGTGCATCTGCCACACCATCAGCTACAAAATGGAAGCGGTGGTAATCTGTGGGGCACAGGCGGGAGAGCACGGCGCTGCCATGAGCGTATTTTGCGGCCAAATCAGGGCTTCCCAACAGAGCGGGTAAATCAAAACTTTGTCCTTTGATGAATACGCCACTCATGTCGGACAGATCTTGCCAGCCGCTATGGCGCCCATCTGCCGGCAGGGCAACGGTGTTGCCGGGGCAAATGGGACGAGCTCCGGGTTTGAGGGTGCGGGTAAAGAAGTCGTTGAAGCTTACGTAGTCACTGACGGGGCGAGCAAACTCGGTGGCATCCATGCCGTATTCTTCCACAAACTGTTGCAGGTTGCGGGCAGAGCTTCGGGTGTCTTTCATCCACCCCATGATGCGGGAGAAAAAGGCACGCTTGATAAGCAGGTGGAGGCTGAGCTTGCCCAGCGGATTTCCGTAGACCCAGCGCAAGGCGCGCTCACCCATGATTTTTTCCTGCTCCAAGTCTCCGGTGTATCGATTGTAAAAGGTGATGCCCTCGTCCTTCATAACGTGCGTATGATATCAGGTTTGAGTGCGGGGGTCAACCGGAAAGAAATACCCGGTGACACGCAGATTGTGCCTCCGGGTATAGCAAAGTGAATCAGAATGCGATTTACTGGCGGGCTGTGGGCGTTTGAAGCCCCTTGATGATGTTGCGCAGAGTCTGGACCTTGCTGCTTGTGCTCTCGATGAGGCATTCGCGGTACAACTTGCCGCCCTGCCAGTTGTTGAATGTGAAGCGTGCGGCTTCAGGAAGTGCATTTTCAGAGCGCAAAACGCGGTAGCGGGAGTAGCCGCGGGTGAAGTAATCGTACTCCGTGTCAGAGCCGTAATATTTCATATCGAGGTATTCATCGCTGTTCATGGCGGTGTACAGCGTGGGGGTGAGGAGCTCACGCCGTGTGACTGTTTTGGTGACACATGAGCTGAGAAGCGCACTCAATACGATGATGGGGAGGAGTTTTTTTATCATGGTTTATGCAGGTTTAATTGTTGGCTTTGGTGGCAGCTTCTTTGGCTTGCTTTGCGGCGGCAGCTGCGGCTTCTTTGGCTGCGCGTTCTGCTGCAGCTTCTGCCATGCATTCAGTTGCGGAAACGGGATAGCGGGATTCCCAAGATTCAGTCACGTAGACTTTGCTGCCGTGCTTGGTGATGCGGAAAAGTTCCTTTGCGATGAGGGCCGGGGTGCGAACGCAGCCGTGGGAGAGCCTGCGCCCGGCTCGGACCTTGCCGATGTGCATGCCGATACCATCATGTGTCAGGCGCTGCCAATAGGGCATGGGTGAGCCCACAAACTTGCCGCCTTCGGGTACAGGGTCTTTTGCAAAATCTGCGTTGTAGTTTACGCATTTGCCGTTTGCATCATATATTTTTCCGTAGCTGTTAGATGCGTATGTTGCTCTTTTCTCCAGGATGGAGAATTTGCCGGTACGCGTGGGGTGTTTATCCACGCCGGTAGAGACGGGCCAGTCAGCGGCCACTTTATCATTCACATAGAGGCGGCCGCGTTGGTGCTCCAAGTCAATATAGATGGGGCTTTTCTTGTTGGCAAGCTTGAGTAGTTCCTTGTCCAAGAAGATATGCATGGTCTTGGGGTAACCATTTTGTTTCACAAAATACTCGTAAGATCCCGGCAGATAGACCGGCTTGGGGGGTGGTACGGGTTCCGGTGGGAGTTGTTGTTGCTGCTGCGACAGGGGGCTGCACGCTACTCCTGCAAGGAGGGTGAGCGCACATCCTACGCTGCTGATAAGTTTTTTCAGATTGGTCATAGAGGGTGTTGGGTAGGGTTATTTGATGATGACGGGGGTACCCACGGGGGTGTTGTCGAAGAAGATTTTAGCCATTTCTGCCGGCAGACGGATGCAGCCGTGGCTTTCAGGTGCGGAGGTGACAATGCCTTCGTGCATCCAAATGCCGCCGGTGGTCAGCTGCATGCCGTTTGTCATGGGTGCACCTTCATAAATGCCGCCTGCGGGGATGTCCATGCCGCGTTCAAAGTTTGCAATGAGGGTGTTGCCATATTCATCTACGATACTTCCGTAGCTGGACGATTTATGATCTGCGTCTTTGGAAAGCACCTTGAATGTACCCTTGGGGGTGATATGCCCGGCCTTGCCGGAGGAAATGGCACTCATGCCTACTTGTCGCCCGCCAACATAGTACTTGGCTTGCTGTAGTGAGGTGTCAATCACGATGACTTTCTCGCCCTCAAGTCCTGCCGGCATATCCCAGTATCCGTAGCTTACTGCTTTACCCGGGTCGATGCGAATGCGATTGGGTCGGAACATGTAACCACCGGTAAGAGTGGTTGTAATGTCGTTCTGCACACAAGCCGGTATGAGCAGAAGAAAGAGGACTGTCGATATTTGTGTCAGGGTGCGTTTCATTCTTTCGTGGGGTGTTCTCCGGCGCGCACGTGCGCTGCATTGCCCGCGCACGCGAGTTATGGACGCTAACTGTATGATTGTCAAGTTTGATTTACTATTTTTTCATGTCATACATGTAGGCGCATGCTTTCCGAAACGCGACCCGCAAATCAAGCTTTGCGGGGGGAGGAAGAAGGGGGCTTGCTCGGCGGGGTAAGGTATGCTATGATGCGGGTGACGATATGCGACTGGCCTTGGCACCCATGCAAGATGTAACGGATTTGGCGTTCATGCGGACACTGTACCGCATCGGCTCGCTGCCGGATTTGTTTATCACAGCCTATTTTCGCAGCACGCGTACTACATGCGCCATGGCAGAGAATAATTTGCGTTGCATTACAGGCAATGAGACCGGGGTGCCTGTTGTAGCCCAATTAGCAGGGAGCGAAGCTGCGGCACTTTGTCGTGATGCAGAGGCACTGCTGGAGCTGCCGATAGCCGGAATCAATTTAAATGCAGGCTGTCCCAGCCCGCTGGTGAATCGGCACGGGGCAGGAGCGGGATTGCTGCGCGAGCCGGAAAACTTTTTGAGTGTAATGCTGGCTTTGCGTGGGGTGGTGCCAGAGGGGCAGTTTTCTGTTAAATGTCGTTTGGGGTGGAGTGATGCTGCGGAGTTTGAAAATCTTTTGCCTTTGTTGGCCGCAGGTGGTGCGGATGAGGTGATGGTGCATGCGCGCACGCGGCGGCAGTTGTATGGCGGCACGCCTATGCTCTCATCTATAGCGCAGGCTGTGCGGGCATTGCCATGCCCTGTGTGGGCAAATGGAGATATAGCCACGCCGGAAGATGCCAAGGTTTGCATGCAGGAGACGGGTGCAGCCGGGCTTCTCATCGGGCGCGGTGCGGTGCGCAATCCCTATCTTTTCCGTATGTTGCGTGGGGGTGCGTCTCCCAGCAAGGATGAGATGCTGCACTATTACATGGTGCTTACAGAGGAAACGGATCGTATTTTGCATACCAAACGGACTGCTGAGGGGCACTGCAACCGCATGAAGAAGTATTTAGCGTTTTGTTATGCCGATTTCAGTGCAGAAGATGAGTATGCTCTGCGCCGTTGCAAAGATATTGATGATATGCGGCGCATTTTTGAGCGCCACGCTGCGTCTTAATTGCGCAATTTGATATCCATGAGCATCTGGGAATTGGTCTTGTAGCGTTGCAGGAAGAAGAGTAGACGCTCCATGGCTTCCGTTGGCTTGTAGCCGGCCAGCCCGCGGCGAATGAGGCGGATTTTCTCCAGCATCCATTCAGGTAGGATGAGTTCCTCGCGCCGCGTACCACTCTTGAGGATGTCTACCGCGGGGTAGATGTACATTTCCGCAATGCGGCGATTGAGAACCAGCTCCATATTGCCGGTGCCTTTGAATTCTTGGAAGATGAGCTCATCCATGCGACTGTTGGTTTCGATGAGTGCCGTAGCCAGGATGGTGAGCGAGCCGGCATTGCGTGTGCTGCGGGCTGCGGCAAAGAGGCGGCGCGGTGTTTCCAGCGCGCGAGCATCAATACCACCACTCATGGTGCGTCCGCTGCCGCGTTCGGCATTGTTGTAGGCGCGTGCCAGTCGGGTGATGGAATCCATGAGGATGAGTACATGCTCCCCTGCTTCTACAAGACGTTTGGCGCGTTCGATGCACATTTCTGCCATGCGGCAGTGTTCGCGCACGCTGCTGTCGTTGCTGGAGGCGAATATCTCTGCGCCGGGCAGGCTGCGGCGGAATTCGGTCACTTCTTCCGGTCGCTCGTCTACCAGCAAAATCATCAGATGCACATCATCGTAGTTTTCTCGCACCCCTTCCGCAATGTGCATGAGGAGGGTCGTTTTCCCCGTGCGGGGCGGGGCTACAATCAAGCCGCGTTGCCCGCGTGCTACAGGTGCTACCAAGTCCAAGGTGCGGGTGGTATAGCGATTTGCCACGGTAGAGAAAGCCAATCGCTGGGTGGGATTCACGGCTTTTAAGTCCTCAAAATGCGGGTTGTTGGCCGCATCTTCAGGGCTTTGCCCATTGACTTTCAGGACTGAGATGAGCTGGTGCCCACGTTCGTATTTTTGAGCCATGCCTGTCACTTGCACGAAAGGGCGCAGGTGGTGCTCGGCAATGATATCAGCAG
This sequence comes from Akkermansia sp., assembly GCA_017435505.1. Classification (GTDB taxonomy): domain Bacteria; phylum Verrucomicrobiota; class Verrucomicrobiia; order Verrucomicrobiales; family Akkermansiaceae; genus Akkermansia. Next base: position 18,954 of record JAFSEZ010000031.1, on the reverse strand, counting down.
ATACGTAGACGGCGGCATCGGACGGCGCCCAGTTATTCTCCGGCACGCGAATGAAGCCGTAGCCTTTGTTGGTGATTTCAAGGAGGCCGGTCAGTTCTTCGGGCTCACCTACAGGTACATAAGCTCGGCCGGTATTCTGCTCTTGATTCGGCGTATTGTTGTCCTTGTTGCGTGCCTGATGGTGGGCGCGTTTGTGAAAACGATTGTTCTTATTGTGTCCCTGAGTCCGGTTGTGGCGGTTGGGTTGGCGGGGGGAATCACCGGAGGCATCCTGTGCAGCATCGCGCATCTCCTGCTGCTGTGGGCGGCGGGAGAAACGGCGCACATAGCGCGCCTTGCCCTGCTGGGGGGCTGCATTGTTGTCATCCGGCGGTGTCATGCTTGCAACAAAGTTGAGCGTTCAGTACGCAAACAGGTGCGCGGCCTTTGTTCATTGGGACTGCGCACCTATTGTGCTCCGAGAAGTTACATTTGCTCAAGGATTGTGTCGTCAATCTCGAAGTTGGAAAACACGTTCATGGTGTCATCATAGTCATCGAGAAGGTCGTAGAGCTTCATCACCTTGGTGGCGGTTTCTACATCGGCAATGTCAGTGGGATTTTGTGCCACGCTGATGAGTTTCATGCCTGTCACGTTCTTACCGGCACCGCTCAAGGCAGCGGATACGGTTTGCAAATCCGTGGGACCGCAGATGAAGACCCATTCACCTTCGTTTTCGCCTTCCTCAAATTCATCTGCACCGCAGTCCATGGCGAGTTCCATGGCGCTGTCTTCATCCAGCGCAGCGTCTACCACGCGTACTTCTCCCTTGCGGTCAAACTGGTATGCCACGGAGCCGGGTGTTCCCATATTGCCGCCGTTGCGGGAGAAGATGGTACGCAGTTCGGAGGAGCAACGGTTGGTGTTGTCGGTGGCAACTTCTACGATGAACGCTGTGCCGGCGGGGCCGTATCCTTCGTAGGTCATCTCCTGAATGGATGCTCCTTGCAGTTCGCCTGTGCCCTTCTTGACGGCGCGGTCAATGTTTTCCTTGGGCATGGAAGCCGCCTTGGCGCCTTCGATGGCGGCGCGCAGACGCGGGTTGGTATCCGTATCACCGCCACCGCTCTTGGCGGCTAAGGTAATTTCGTGGGAGAAACGGGCAAAAATTTTGCCTTTCTTAGCGTCAGCTGCGGCCTTCGTGAATTTAATCTTGGACCATTTATTATGACCGGACATAGTTGTTGATGTGTGAGGTTGAAAGGAGAATGCGGCTGACCGGAAGCTGATGGTGTATGCTCGCAAGGCGCGGTAGATACATGGGCAAGCAGTCGTCTGCTCCCGCATGGGGTATTGGCTCCCCCCTTTCCGCACGCCGCTTGCAGCGGCTTTCCGTTTAGCAAATAGTCGAGCTGACAGGATTCGAACCTGCGACCTCTTCGTCCCGAACGAAGCGCGCTACCAGCCTGCGCTACAGCTCGATGCATGTAGAACGCCGTGGATTTTACATGAAAAACAGGCTTTGGCAAGTCCAAAGTTGCATTTCTTCCCTTTGCATACACAATTTCATGTGCTTTTGTTTGAATTTTTCGGCAATAAAACACCCTGCCACGCGGTGCGAAGCAGGGTGAAAAGAGGTATTTCTGTAGGGAAACCTATCAGGCACCGAGCTGGAAGCGCTCGAAGGAGACCACTTTGATGGTGTCGCCCAGAGCTTTGCCGGCATCGGCCACAAGCTTTTCTACGGTGATGGAGCCGTCCTTCACGAATTCCTGGCTCATGAGGCAGCTCTGCTTGTAGAGAGCCTTGAGCTTGCCGGGAAGAATCTTCTCAAGCAGAGCTTCGGGCTTGCCTTCAGCCAAGAGCTGTGCCTTGGCGATTTCCTGTTCCTCTGCCACGAATGCGGGATCCAAGGAGCTGGAATCCACGCTCTTGGGAGCGCAAGCGGCAATGTGCAGGGTGATGTCCTTGCAGAGGGTCTGGAAATCGGCGCTGGCGGCGGTTTCAGCCTTGTCGCAAGCAACCTGCAGAAGCACGCCAACCTTGCCACCCATGTGGATGTAGGAAGCGATGGTGCCTTCGCCGGCCAGCGTGTAGCGGCCAAACTTGCGCAGCTTCATGTTCTCACCAATCACGGCGCACTGCTCTGCGATGTACTTCTCCACGGTGGTGCCGTTGATGGACACGTTGAGGGCTTCCTCAAGCGTCGTTGCGCCGGAGCCTTTGAGCGCAGTACCAATCTCAGCCACGAGAGCCTTGAACTTGTCGCCCTTGGAGCAGAAGTCCGTCTCGCAGTTGATTTCGAAGATAACACCGTCTTTGCCCTCTACGAGGGTGGCAACTACGCCCTCCTTGGCTTCGCGGTCAGCCTTCTTGGCGGCCTTTGCGATGCCCTTTTCGCGGAGGTACTTCACGGCTTCTTCCATGTTGCCGTCGCACTCAATGAGTGCTTTCTTGCAGTCCATCATGCCGGCGTCGGTCTTGACGCGCAGCTCCTTTACCATAGCGGCGGTAATTTCAGCCATTGTCTATAATGTAGGGTATGTGGGTTTACGTGATTAGGCGGTGGGCTTGCCCTTGTTGATGGCATCCACCAGCACAGAGAGAATCAGGCGGATAGAGCGTACGGCGTCATCGTTGCCGGGGATGGGGAAATCCACGCTGTCGGGGTCGGCATTCGTGTCGGTGAGCACGATGACGGGGATGCCCAGGATGTGGGCCTCGCGGATGGCGATGTCTTCGTGGTCAGCGCCGATGGCGATGATAGCGTCGGGGGAACCACCCATGGTGCGGATACCCTGAAGGTTGCGCAGAAGCTTCTCGCGCTCACGGGAGAGAGCGGCAAGCTCCTTCTTGGACATGCTCTTGTATTCAGGCTGCTTGTCGAGGTTTTCGAGGTAGTCCAGACGAGCGATGCTCTTCTTGATGGTGGTCATGTTGGTGAGCATACCGCCCAACCAACGGAAGTTCACGTAGTACTGACCGGTAGCTTCGGCAGCTTCTTTTACAGCTTCCTGAGCCTGGCGCTTGCAGCCCACAAAGAGAATCTTCTTGTTCTTGGCTGCCAGTTCGGTGAGGAAAGCGCTGGCCTTGTCCAAGCACTTCTCGGTCTCCTCCAGATTGATGATGTGGATGCCATTTTTCTGGGTGAGGATGTACTTCTTCATGTTGGGGTGCCACTTGCGAGTCTGGTGACCAAAGTGTACACCGGCTTCCACCATCTTGGTAACGAGTTCGTTAATCATTGTATGTATGTGTGTTGTGTGCGTCCTTGTATCAGGAGGCACGGGATTGTGAAAGGTGCTGCGCTATGGCCCCCAGCCCTTCGTTGTTGATAATGCAGCATCAGCGGGGACGCACAGAATACTCTCGCTTTGCCTGATTGTCAATCAAATTCATGAGTTTGTTCACAAAAATCCCACGAAAAAAGAAGCGATGCCTTGCCCAAGGATTTTTTAAGTGTTTTTTGAGGTATTAACAAGCGGGTGTTCTTCTGAATCGCTTGAACAGGTTGCCGAGAAGTTTTGTGATTGTGTTGAAAAGCGTGGAAACAGGTAGACATGCGAGCCATACAAGAACCGTTTCCCAACGGGAGGGTAAAACGCCAATCAACCCTAGGCAGGCGAAAACAGCCATGTGAAAGTAATAGATGTTGGCTGAGTGGTGAATCCCGATGTAATTGAGGACAGGGATTTTAAAATGTGGGAATTTGACGCAGAAGATTATTATCATTACAACGCAAGGATACGTAAGTAAATGAATATAACTGTAGGGGATTTGGTAGTTCTCTCTTATATGCATTTCTGTCATAAGAGCAAGCAACGACACGGATAACCCCATAATCACATTGGTTCGGGCAAAAATCCAATCTTTATGTTTGTGAATCAAGTAGCCGATGCATAGACAAGGAAGACCGGTAACGATGGCATTGAGACGCAGCATGGTCAGCGTACCGACATCCATGTTTCGGAATATAAATTCTCCATGAGTACTAAGTGCGTATATGGGAAGGAAAAAAAATGGTAGATAGTAAATAAGCTTAGGGATATACTTGCGAATGAAGCAGAATAAAATAAGGGCTTCCCAGAGTGCGGTCAAATACCACATAGGGGAACATATTTTTAATCCGGTTACGAGATTGATGAGTATGTCTGTGCAGGTATAATGACTTCCTAATGCAGAGTATAAACACCAATAAAGGGCGAAAAAAATGAGAGATGTTTTAAATGCTTTTGCTGCTCCTTTTTTGCATTTTGCTTGTTCTTGTTCCAAGGAATCAGAATAGAGAAAGTATCCTGTTATAGCTAGGAAGCAAGGAACGGCCACCCCAACGATGAATAAGAACCACCCTTTCAAAAAGAAGGTTGTGTGTATCGTGACCACAAAAAAGGAACAGACAGCTTTGAGGGTGTATAGAGAGTCTATTCTTTTTGTCTGGGAAGTTGGGGGCATGGTACTTGTTTACTAGAAGACTATGCATCTTCGGTGTGATTTGGTAGCTTATTTTTTGCCGGCCATGCGGGCAGCCATGGCAAGATAGGTCACCAGCTTGGGGGTATCAGCCAGCAGTTGCTTGATTTCTGCCGGGAAAGGGAGGCTGGTGACGGAATCAAGCTTGATGGGGGTGCCGGATTTCATGGCATCTGTGACAAAGTTTTGGATGGTGCTTACGGCTTCTTTGTTGTTGAGCAGCGTTTCCAAGGCATCCTTAATCCCATCGGGGCAGTTGGAACGCAGGTTGGAGATAACTTTGTTGCGGATGGCAATGGCGGCAAGATTTTGAAGAAGTCCCATGGTGATAAGAGGTTGTCGCGAGAAATGATAGCGAAGATTTTGTGCGGGGTCAAGCTCATTTGCCTTGCACGCAGGGGCGATGTAGTGTAAGGTGCAGGCCGTATGGATTTTGTGGTGTTAGCAGCAGCCAAGCCTGCCATTGGGTATGCCCGCCAGGGGGTGGATTTTTTTGTGGAGAGGCTCAAGCCCTTGGGCAAAGTGGAGCTGCGATATGTGAAGGCGGGGGATTCAGAATCCGTCTCCCGGCGATTGTTGGAGGCCAGTAAGGGATGTCTGCGCATAGCTATGGACGAGCGTGGGCAGAACTGGAGCACACGCGAGTTGGAGCGCCGCGTACGCGAGTGGCAGATGCAGGCGGTCAAGCATGTAGCATTCCTCATCGGCGCGGCTGATGGGCACACGGAAGAACTGCGGCGCGCGTGTGACTACGTGCTTTGCTTGGGGCGGCACACCATGCAGCACGAGCTGGCACTCGTGGTGCTGCTGGAGCAGATATACCGTGTACACACCCTGCTGGCGGGCTCGCCTTATCACCGGGATTGAGTTTGACCACAATTGACGGGCTACATGCTCGGTTCTTGACTCTCTCGCTCTCACATGATAGGCTGAGATTGCGCCATGGAAAGGCAACGTTTGAAAGTTTTGCTTGGATGCTATGCCTGTAGCCCGTATTTTGGTTCAGAACCGGGTACCGGTTGGAATTTTGTCCGAACAATTGCGCAATACCATGATGTGCATGCCATTGTTGAAAAGGATGAGTTTGAGGAGGATCTTGCTAGGTATTCGGCAGAACATCCTGATGATGTCAAAAATATCACGTTTCATTTTGTGAAGCGTCATCACCACAATATCCTGCGGAAGATATGGCCCCCGAGTTATTATTGGTTTTACCGCGCTTGGCAAAAACGAGCCTACAAACTTGCGGTAAAACTTCATCAAAAGGAAAAATTTGATATTGTTCATCAAGTTTCGTTGATTGGGTATAGAGAACCCGGGTATCTTTGGAAGCTTGATTTGCCATACATTTGGGGACCTCTGGGTGGTTTAAATCAAACAGCTTGGTGTTTGTTGCGTGGCATGAGTTTTCACACGAAGTTGTATTTTTTGATGCGCAATATTCTCAATTGGTATCAAAAAAACTTTAGTTCGTTAGTTCGCTCTGCCGCTGCTCGGGCTCATACCATCTTTGTATCTGATCCTCAAGGAATTCAAGATGTGCGTACGCTTTGGCGCAAGGAACCTCGAATTATGCGTGAAGTAGGAACCAACCGGACGGATACGAGCATTACCTTGAGTTCACATGCGCCCGGAACACCTTTGAAAATATGTTGGGTGGGCGAACTTATTCCTCTGAAGGCATTGGATATTCTGCTGGAGGCTATAACGTATTGCAAACACTCCATGCAAGTAGAAGTGTTGGGGCGTGGGCCCGAACTGGATTCATGGAAGAAAAAATGCGTTGATTTAGGGCTAGAGCATTGTGTGACTTTTCATGGTTTTGTTCCCCACGATACGGTTTCTGGCATCTTGTGCTCCAGCCACGTTCTGTGCGTGACGAGTATAAAAGAGGGGGGAACATCTACTGTGGTATTGGAGGCTTTGCAGTGCGGGTTACCCATCATTACCTTGAACCATTGCGGACACGCATCCGTTGTGCACGAACAATGCGGTTTTAAAGTTGATATTCACTCTCGATTGCAAATTGTGCGGGATATAGCAGCTCATTTGGATGAGTTGGCGAATAATGAGGAGCTCCGCAGCTCCTTTGCACAATCTGCTCTTCAACATAGTCTCAATTACACATGGGAAAAAAACGGCAAGCTGTTGGATGCCGTTTACCAAGATGCTGTGCGAGAGTCGCGCTCTGGATAAGTCGCATATACGCTCAAAAGGGAGTGGATAAGTTGATTAGATTCTTTTGATTTGTTGAGAAAAGTATTTTTTTTCGTGACAATGGTGGGGGAATACGGCATATTATAGGGTATGAAACACCCAGAAATTCTTGCTGCACGCGATATTAACAGCCGAGCCGAGCGCCACAGCTCGGTGGAGATTCCCGTCAGCACGGGGAATCCGGTTTTGGATGCCAATTTGTATGATTTGGCACAGCGTTTTTGTGGTTCGCACAGCGCGGATACGCTTTTGCAGATGCTGTCCACCACGATGAATGCGGCGCTCAGCCCCATTGAGGAGCATGATTTGGAAATCATGAACCGTACGATAGATGAGATGTTTGCGGCAGACAAGATGTTCATGCCATACCGCAACGTTCGCAAGATTACCTGCTTTGGTTCGGCTCGCATTCGGCAGGATGATCCCTCCTACCAAATAGCGCGTGAGTTTTCCGCGATTGCTGCAAAATATGGTTACATGGTGATTACCGGAGGTGGGCCGGGGCTTATGCAGGCTTGCAATGAAGGAGCTACAGAGCACTTCTCCTTCGGGCTCAACATCACGCTGCCGTACGAGCAACACGCCAACCCTGTGGTGGAGGGCAGCGAGAAGATGATGAACTTCTACTACTTCTTTACCCGCAAGCTCAACTTCCTGAAGCAGACGGATGCTTTGGTGGCGTTCCCGGGTGGTTTCGGCACCATGGATGAGATTTTCGAGACCATCACCTTGATGCAGACGGGTAAATCCACCATTTTCCCCATTGTGCTGCTGGATCCTCCGGGGGAAACGTTCTGGGCTCGCTGGGTGAATTTTATTGAAAAAGAGCTGTTGGATGCCGGGCTCATCTCCCGCTCAGACATGAAGTTACTCTATGTGAGCAAGAGCTCCGAGGATGCTTACAAGCACATCGAGCGCTTCTATCGTCGCTACCATTCATACTACTTCGAGGGCGATATAATTACCATCCGCATGATGGATGAAGTGCCGGAAGACCGCTTGGAATGGATGCGCCGGGATTTTCCTGATGTGATGCCCGCGGGAGATATTGTGCAGCTTCCCTCCGATTCGGGCGACCCGGAGCCGCTGCTGGCGCGTTTCCCGCGCCTGCGTTTCACTTTCCGACGTGGTGATTATGCGCGTCTCCGGGAGTTGATTGATTATATCAACGCATAAAATCAGGCGCTTAGTACAAGCTTTGCGACAACGCAGGCCACCGCCCATGTGGGTGGTGGCCTGTGTTTCATCATCAGGAGGGGGCAAACTGCTTTTATGCAGGCATGGGCAGATCGGGGATGATGCTGTCATCTGCCGGGGCGGGCGGCGGGGTGTCAAGCCCTGTGTCATCTGCCGGGGCAGGAGGTGGTGGCGGCAGTTCAGTATCCGTTGCGGGGGCAGGAAGTTCATCCTGCTGCTCCGGGGTAGATTCCTCTGCCTGTTCGGGTTGAGCTTCGCTTGGTTGTGGGGTGTCGGTTTCGGCCGGTGTTTCGGAATCAGCGCTTTCTTCTTCTTCCGCCGTGGCGGGCAGGGAAGAACGATCACCAATGTCGATGATATTGATTTCCGGCGGGCAGAAGAAGCGCATGCCGTAGATGCTGCCTAAACCGCGAGAGACAAACACGCTGCGGCCGCCTTCAAAATCGAAAAGGCCGGCGGGCATGGAGGAGCGGAAGGAGATGAACTGCGTGGGCGTTTTAAAGGGATTGCCTATTTGCCCGCCATGCGTGTGCCCGCTGAGCATCAAATCCCAGTCATATTGGCGCAGCAACCAGCGGCTCTCCGGGTCGTGCGAGAGCAGCAACACGGCGCTTTCTTCCTCGCCGACAGGCAGCATGCAGGAGTGCGGGTCTTCATCCCCCTCATTCCAGTCACCCAGCCCTACAATGCACACGGTGCCACCGGTGGGTGTTTCCCAGTTGCGGGCTTCGTTGCGCAGCAGGGGAATTTCTGCGGTTTGCAGCACGCGTTCCAGCTGGCCGAGCTTCTCGTAGTCCTGATTGCCCAAAATGGCGAACACGGGGGCAATTTCTGCCATTTCGCGCAGGCTGTTGATTAACCAGCGGGTACGCATGAATCGCTGGTTGACCATGATAAAGTCCCCCCCCAGCAGGATAAGATCGGGTTTGGCGTTCTTTATCTGCTCGATTGCCGTTTTCAACAGGTTGGGGTTGTTGTGAATATCACTCACAAAAGCAATGCGCATGGGACCGGCGCCGGGCAGCGTATCTTCCGGCAGTTGCAGGTAGTTGCATTCCAGCATTTCTGCGCTTTTTTTGCCGTAGTATACAACCACGCCGCCCAGCACTACGGTGCAGAGGAGGCCGGCGGCCAGATAGCGGCGGAAGTTGCGCACGGTGTGTTTGAAAATTCGTTTGATGAATTTCATGATTCAGTAGCAGGGTTAAGGATGGAGAGTTCGGGGGCGGTGAAGATGCCATCCTTGCGGATGAGTTCACCATCAAACCAAATTTCGCCGCCGCCGTATTCTGCGCGTTGGATGCACACCAAATCCCAGTGTACCTGGGAGCGGTTGCCATTGTCGCAGTTTTCGTAGGCTTGCCCCGGGGTGAGGTGGAAGGAGCCGGCGATTTTTTCATCGAAGAGGATATCGCGCATGGGCTGCAGGATGTAGGGGTTCACCCCCAGTGCAAATTCGCCGATGTAGCGAGCCCCCTCGTCCGTGTCCAGGATTTTGTTGAGAGCCGCCTCGTTGCCGTTGCAGTGGGCCTCCACAATCTTACCGTTCTCAAAGCGCAGGCGCACACCGTCAAAGGGAATACCTTGGAAGAGGGTGGGGGCGGTGTAGTGAATGCAGCCGTTGATGGAATCGCGGATGGGGGCGGTGAATACCTCACCATCGGGGATATTCATCTCGCCGGCGCAGGGGATGGCCGGCATGCCTTTGATGGAGAATGAAATGTCTGTGCCGGGGCCGGTGATGCGCACGCAATCCGTCTGCATCATGCGTGCGGCCAGCTTTTCCATGGCGGTGCCCAGTTGGGCGTAGTCTGCCAGGCAGCAGCGGAAGTAGAAATCTTCAAAGGCCTCGGTGCTCATGCCGGCACCTTGAGCCATGGATGGTGTGGGCCAGCGCAGCACACACCATTTGGTGCGGCATACTCGTTCATTATGTACGGGGCGCATGTGCTTTTGAGCCAGCGCCATGCGCTCTGCCGGCACGCTGGAGTTCTCGAAACTGTTGTGCCCGCCGCGAATGGCGATGTAGGCGTCCATCGCCTGCATTTCAGCCAGTTCAAAGCCGGCAATGGAAGCGTACTGCTCGTCTGTGGCGCCGGTGAACATCTCGCGGATGATACGCCCATGGCGCAGGTTTACATGCGGATTGGCACCCGCAGCACGTACCGCGCGGATGAGTTCAATGCCGATTTCATCCGGGGTGTCAATGAGCTCCAGCAACACATGCTCGCCGGGTTTTACATGGCAGGAGTGCTTAATGAGGTTTTGGGCCAGTTGGGGTATGCGCGGGTCTGTCATCTTGGTATTGAGGGTGGGGTTCGTTGTGAAAATGGCGTGTGATTTTAGAGGGAAAGCGGCGTGGTCAGGTGCAGCAGAGCCTCTTTCATGTCTTCCTGTGTCACCGCTGCTGAGAGTACCGGCTTGCCCGCTCCGGCCAACAGGACAAAGCGGATGGCGCCGCCTACAAACTTCTTGTCGGTGGCAACCTTGGAAAGGGCTTTTTCTATCTGCACCCCGGCTGGCAACTGCAAGGGAAGTTCCAGGGCTTGCAAGGTGGCAAGAATGTCTTTCTCTGCGCGTGCGCTCAAGCCCGCGCGCTTGCGCGAGAGGTACAGCGCCGCGCGCATGCCCAGGCTCACCACTTCGCCATGCAGCAGCTCTCCATAGGGTACGCTTGCTTCGATGCCGTGCCCCAGCGTGTGCCCGAAATTCAGGAAAGCTCGCACCCCCTGCGTTTCCTTTTCATCGGCCTCCACTATGCGGGCTTTGATTTCGATATTCTCTGCAATCATATCCGGCAGACGCTGCAGCGTATTCAGGCTGAACCCTAAATCCAACTCATGGGCAAGCTCGTGCAGCGTGTTCAGCATCTTGGGGGCGCGAATGGCGGCGTGTTTCACCATCTCTGCCATCCCCTCGCGCAGCACGCGCGTGGGCAGGCTCATCAGCGTCATCGGGTCAGCCAGCACCATGCGCGGTTGGTGAAAAGCCCCCAGCAAATTTTTGCCGCCTGCCACATCCACCGCCGTCTTGCCGCCCACCGAACTATCTACCAGCGCCATCACGCTCGTGGGTATCTGCACAAAAGGTATGCCGCGGTAGTAGATGGAGGCGAGAAAGCCGGCCATATCACCCACTACGCCGCCGCCCAGCGCTACCACAAAGCTGCTGCGGTCGTGCCCGGCTGCAATCATCTCATCGGCCAGCATCTCCACCGTTTGCAGGTTTTTGCTTTGCTCCCCGGCGGGGAAAACATGCGTGGAGACAGCAAATCCCGCATCTTCGAGGCTTTGCTTGACCTGTTCTCCATACAGCGGGTACACATTTGAATCGGAAATCAGCGCAGCTTTCCCCTCCAATCGCAGACGATTTACGTGGTAGCCTACGGATTCCAACAATCCATTGGCCACGAGTACATCATACGAACGCTTTCCCAGAGACAAACTGACAGTAGGCATATCTGCATTATACCGCCTCCCCGCGCACGTGCAAGCTCTTTATTCCCTGCTGACTCGGTTTGCGTTCCCTTTCGCGCGGAAGTTGAAAATGAGATTCATGGCCGCCCCACAGTGGCTCGTGGTAGGCTTGTAACACAAGGAACCTGCCTTATAACATCGCTTTTGGGGATAGCAATGATTGAGGTTTCAGAAAGGGGAAGGATAAAAACAGTCACGGCTCGCTCTGCGAGGGCAGGGCGAGCCGATGAAAGAGATGTGTTTGTGCTGCGGGAGACGCGGCTTACTTGAGCTTGATGTCGGGTTTGGTGATTTGTACGCCGGTTTCCGTCACGTTCACGGCGGGTTTGGTCACCTCCAGTTCGGGCTTTTTGATGGTGGGAAGCTGGGGCTTCTCGGCCTTGGGCAGCTCGATGGCCGGCTTCTCCATTTCCACGTTGGGCTTGGTGACATCAATAGCAGGCTTGGTGACATCTACGGAGGGTTTGGTCACTTCCACACCCTTTTCGGTCACGTTCACAGCGGGTTTAGTCACCTTCACAGCGGGCTTGGTCACCTTGACTGCGGGTTTAGTCACCTTGACGGATGGTTTCTTGATGGTGGGGAGAGCTGCCTGAGCCGTGCCGATGAAGCAGAAGCTGAGAGCAGCTACAATAATAGCGGTGTATGTTTTCATATTGTTTTGAATATGGGGGATTAGTTTGCTACGATGTTGACGAGGCGACCCGGCACCACGATGACTTTGCGCACGGTTTTGCCGGCGATGAGTTCCTGCACCTTGGGGGTGGCCAGGGCGGCGGCTTCGGCTTCTTCCTTGCTTGCATCGGCCGCGAGGGTGATTTTATCGCGCAGTTTGCCGTTGATTTGAATCACGATTTCCTTGGTGTTTTCCACCAGGTATTCGGGGTTGAAGCCCGGCCAGGGCTGCTGGCAGAGGTAGGCTGCGGGCAGGGCAGGGAAAGCCGCGCGCAGGCGGGCATAGAGTTCTTCTGTGATGTGCGGGGCAAAGGGGTTGAGCACATGCAGCAGCTGCACATAGTCGCTCAGCACCACGCTGCCGGCGGCGGTCATGGCGTTGGTGCATTCCATCATCTTGGAGATGGCGGTGTTGAAGCTCATGGTCTCAATATCCTCGCCCACCTTTTTGATGGTCTTGTGCACCTCTTTGCGCACGGGTGTTACCTCGCCGTTGTCGGCATCAGTCACCTTGCCGGAGAGCACCCACTCGCCCTCTTGGTTTTCCTGCATGGCTACGCGCCACACGCGGGCCAGGAAGCGGCTGATGCCCTCCACCCCCTTGGTCTGCCAGGGTTTCACCTCCTTGAGCGGCCCCATGAACATTTCATACATGCGCAAGGAGTCGGCTCCGTAGGCTTTCACAATGTCATCGGGGTTCACCACATTGCCGCGGCTCTTGGACATCTTCTGGCTGTCTTCACCGAGGATGAGCCCCTGGTTCACCAGTTTGTTGAAAGGCTCGTTGGTGGAGACCAAACCGTAGTCGTAGAGCACCTTGTGCCAGAAGCGGGCGTAGAGCAGGTGCAGCACTGCGTGCTCGGTGCCGCCCACATACAAATCCACGCCGCCGGGGTTGTTGCCGCCCATCCAGTATTGCTCTACCTCAGGGGCTACAAAGGCTTGGTCGTTGGTGGGGTCCAGATAGCGCAGATAGTACCAGCAGGAGCCCGCCCACTGGGGCATGGTGTTGGTTTCGCGGGTGTAGTTTTCGGAGTACTGAATCCACTTGGTGGCTTTCACGAGCGGGCCGCGGGGGTCGCCGCTGGGTTTAAAGTCTTCCATCTCCGGCTGGAGCAGGGGCAGTTCGCTTTCGGGGATGGCGTAGTGGTTGCCGTCCTGGCTGTTCCAGATGATGGGGAAGGGCTCGCCCCAGTAGCGCTGGCGGCTGAAAAGCCAGTCGCGCAGCTTGTAGTTCACCTTGCCGTGGCCATAGCCTTTTTCTTCCAGCCAGGCAGTCATCTGCTTTTTGGCATCGGGTACGCTCAGGCCATTGAAGTGCTCGGAGTTCACCATGGTGCCGTCGTATCCGCAGAAATCCTGCCAGGGCGTGTCGGCGTTGTCCGGCTGCACCACTTGGATGATGGGTAAGCCGAATTTGACGGCAAATTCATAGTCGCGGCTGTCGTGGGCAGGCACAGCCATGATGGCGCCTGTACCGTAGCCGGTGAGCACGTAGTCGGCAATCCAGATGGGGATTTGCTTGCCGTTTACGGGGTTGGTGGCATAGGCACCGGTGAATACGCCGGTCTTTTCCTTGCTCAGTTCGGTGCGTTCCAAATCACTCTTGGCGGCACACTCGGCCTGGTAAGCTTCCACGGCGGCCTTTTGTTCGGGCGTGGTGATGGCGGGCACCAAGTCATGCTCAGGGGAGAGCACCATGTAGGTGGCGCCGAACAGGGTGTCCGGGCGGGTTGTGTACACGGTGATGGTGTTGCCTTGGCAGTCGAAGTTGACCTCTGCGCCGGTGGATTTGCCAATCCAGTTGCGTTGCAGCAGCTTGATGCTTTCCGGCCAATCCAGCGGCTCCAGCTCATCAATAAGGCGCTCGGCATAGGCGGTGATGCGCAGCATCCACTGGCGCAGCTTGCGGCGCTCCACAGTGTGGCCCTTGCTCTTCCATTCTTCGGCTTCTTCATTGGCCAACACGGTACCCATGTCCGGGCTCCAGTTCACAAAGCCCTCTGCCACATAGGCCAAGCGCACGTTGTCTATCTGTTCGCGGGTCCAGCCCTTGGCTTCCAGTTCGCTCACGGGGCGGGCTTTTTTCAGCTCCTCGTTGTAGTAGGAGTTGTACAGGCGCAGGAAAATCCACTGTGTCCAGCGCACATAGCGGGGATCGGTAGTGGCAATTTCGCGGTCCCAGTCGTAGGAGAAGCCCAGCATTTTAAGCTGGCGGCGGAAGGTGTCGATATTGGCGTAGGTGGTGATGCTGGGGTGCTGGCCGGTTTTGATGGCGTATTGCTCGGCGGGCAGGCCAAAGGAGTCCCAGCCCATGGGGTGCAGCACATTGTAGCCGTTCATGCGCTTGTAGCGGCTCACAATATCTGTGGCGGTGTAGCCTTCGGGGTGCCCCACGTGCAGACCGGCTCCGCTCGGGTACGGGAACATGTCCAGTACATAATACTTGGGCTTGGCGGCATCAAATCCCGGCTCCCCGGGGTTTGCTACCTTGAAGGTCTTTTCGGCATCCCACGTGGCTTGCCACTTGGGTTCAAATACATCAAAAGGATACGGATTCTTGCGTTCGGACATGTCGCGCGGCATTATCTTACACCTCCCGCTGAAAATCAAGCGTTTTTTCCCGAATGTACGATGCACAACCGAAAAATGCACCATAATAAAGTGAGCCGCGCGGGGAGCGGGAGCAATCCACCGCCTTGTTGCGCACGTTGGCCGGGCATGCACATCCAACTTCTGCCCGCAGCAGCGAGCGGAAAGGGCTTGTGTTTGGGGCGGCTTTGCGGTAGGATGAAAGCATGTTGAAGTACACGGCACCGGCGAAGATTAATTTATCTCTGAAGGTCTTGGGCAAGCGCGAGGACGGATTTCACAAGGTGGATATCATCATGGCGCGTTTGGATCTGGAGGATGAGTTGGATTTTCACAACTCCCGCACCACCACCTTGTTGTGCGATACCCCCGGAGTACCTACGGATGAGAGCAACCTCGTCTTCCGAGCCGTGCGCGAGTTCGAGAAGGTCTATGGCCGCAAGGCCAAGCAGCGTATCACCCTCACCAAGCGCATCCCCCACGGGGCAGGGCTGGGTGGCGGCTCGGCAGATGCCGGAGTGACCCTGCGTGCCCTCAACGATATCATCGGCACCAACTACGATATGGAGGAGCTGGCAGCCATGGCTGCCAACCTGGGTAGCGATGTGCCTTTCTTCCTCAATCCGGTGCTCAGCCGCTGCACGGGGCGTGGCGAAATCGTGAAACCGCTCCCCGCCTTTGCAGCGTGGAGCAGCCCGGTGGTCTTGCTCAAACCGCAATTCGGGGTTGCCACCCCCACGGCTTACAAGCGCTTTGCCGGTTCCCGGCGTTTGCAGGGTATCCCCTACGGCGTGCAGGAGGTAGATGGCCTGCGCCTGGTGAATGATTTGGAAAAACCCGTCTTCGAGAAGTTCCCCGTGCTGGGGCTCATGAAGCGCTGGCTGCTTGGGCGCGAGGGCGTGCGCGCGGCGCTGATGAGCGGCAGCGGCTCCACCATGTTCGCCCTTACCGAGACACCTGAGCAGGCGCGCGCTGTGGCAGAGGCCGCCTTGGCCGAGCTGGATCCCACTCTCTTTACCTACTGCGGCACTGTGAACCCGCAATGATACCCGCCGACGTAGCAGACGAGACCAACCGCCGCATCCTCGCCGTGGCCGAGGATAGGGTGCAGGGGTTTCATGCCCGGCCTTTTGATGTGATTGCGGAGCGCTGCGGTCTGCCGCCGGAGTTGGTGTTGGAGCGTTTGGGGGCTATGCTGCAAGCCGGTACGGTGCGCCGCATCCGCCAGACCTTGCTTTCCACCAACTTGGCAGAGGGCGCCCTGGTGGCCTGGAAGTTGCCGGCCGAGCGCTGCGGGGCTGCGTGGGAGTGGTTGCGGCAGCACGATCCCTTCACCGGGCATATCGTTTTGCGCAGTTGCGAGCAAGCCGATGCACCGGGGGCAGATTACCGCCTGTGGACCACCCTCAAAGTTCCCACCGGCAGCCACACCGTAGAGGGACATTGCCGCTTGTTGGCTGCGCGCATCGGGGCGGTGGATTTTGTGCCGCTGCCCGTTGTGGGCATGTTTGCGTTGGGGGTGGGGCATGTGCGCCGCGCGGGGCTCAAGCCGGGGGATAAGCTGGCCGAGCTCCCCGTTATGCAGGGCATTGCCCGCCCCGAACTCAGTGCAGATGAATGGCAGGTGCTGCTGGCGCTCAAAGAAAGTCTCACCCCTGCCGAACTCGTGCGCGAGCCGTGGCGTCTCCGCGCTGCCCGTCTGGGGATGAGCTACGATACCTTCCTCCGCCTGGCCTCCGAGCTGGATACCCGCCATGTCATCGGCCGTTTTGCCACTTTTTTGGACCACACCCGCACCCCCAGCCGCCATGCCGGCACAGGTGCCAGCGGCCTCTTTCATTGGGCTGTCCCCCCCGGCATGGAAGAACGCGCCGGTGCCGAATGCGGCCGCCATATCTGCATGACCCACTGCTACTGGCGCAGCGGCGGGGCTATCTTCGGCGGGGCTCAAATCATGGGGGTGGTGCACGCCCCCACGCGGCAGGAGGTCCTGGCCCACAAAGCCGCTATCGATGCCCACCTCGCCGCCTGCGGCATCCCTCTGCTGCACACCGCCGTGTTTTGGAGCGATAAAGCAGAAATCCGCCCCAGCGAAATCTCGCCCCTTGTCTATGCGCAATGGAGACAGAAGGTGGAACAATGCACAATGTACAATGAACAATGAGGAAGCTCGCCGCGCACGGCGCGGGGGGAATTTCATAGCCCCGCCGGATGGCGGGGCGGCACAGCAATAGCGAGTGCGTGGACGCATCGGGACACCGATGCGGGAACCACTCGAACCCATAAAAAAAAGAACCGGAACCCGTGGAACGGGTGACACAAAGATATTGCAAAATGCAAAATTGAGAGCTCGTTGCGGCTCCCGCCGCAGGGTATTGCTCGCCCTAGGCGAGCCGAATTCAAAGCCCGGATGGGCGGCATATAGTAGGCAGGGGTCTTGACCCCTGTATTATAACACATGATACATACGAACCCCGCCAGCCGCGTTAGCGGGCGTGCGCCAGCATGCGGGTGACATAAAGCCGGGCATGGGTACGGTGCGGGGTGGAGAAGAACTCGCGTTGCTCGTCATGAAGACCGCTCTTGCGAGCGGAATGAAGAACTCGCTTGCGCTCGTAGTGAAGAATGGGCTGCGCCCATGGTGAAGAACGCCCGGCGGCGTAACGGAGGGAAATTCCCCGCGGCTCCCGCCGCGGCTAACTATCCCAATTTGCAATTTGAAATGTGAATTTTGCAATGATTTCATTTTTTATTGTGCATTAGTTTGAAATTATTTCGTGCATACAATAGCGCAACTCATTATCAACGCTTTACAATAAAAGTATGCAGATTGTAAAATTAAATCTTGAATTTGCATAAAAATCATTATATCATTTGCTTATGAGTGAGAACGGTAGATACATAACACGTCAGATAAGTGAGTACATCCTGAAAGTGGCGGGGATGTATCCCGTGGTGACGGTTTGCGGGCCTCGCCAATCGGGCAAAACAACATTGGTTCGGCATTTATTTTCGCAATACGATTATGTGAACATGGAAATACCGCATCATCGGCTTGAGTTTGAGACCGATGCGCTCAGTTTTTTGGCTAAGCATCCGGCACCTTGCATTTTCGACGAAGTGCAATACACCCCGCAGCTGCTAAGCTATTTGCAGGGGATAGTGGATGATGATACACGCAACGGCATGTATATCCTGACCGGTAGTCGCCAGATGGAATTGCAACAGGAGGTCACGCAAAGTCTCGCCGGGCGTACAGCCATGGTAGATTTGCTCCCTCTTTCGGTGGATGAGTTGCGCCGAGCCGGTATTTGTTTGGGGCGCGATGAATCCATCTTATATGGTGGGTTGCCCCGTATTCATGGTGGTGTGTTGGATCCTTCCATCGCCTATCAGGACTATTTGCGCACCTATGTGGAGCGAGACGCACGCAAGATTATTCATTTGCACAAGCTCAAAGAGTTCGAGATGTTTATTCAATTGCTTGCTGCGCGTGTGGGGCAAGTTATTAATTACAGTTCATTGGCCAACGATGTCGGCGTGAGCATGCCCACCATTCGCGAATGGGTTTCTGTGCTCGAGGCTTCTTATATCATCTTTACGCTGCATCCTTACCATAGCAATTTCGGTAAACGTCTCATCAAATCGCCCAAAATTTACTTCACCGAGACCGGGCTTGCTGCTTCCTTGCTTGGCCTTGATACGCCCGATCAAGTGTTGCGTGACCCACTCGTTGGCAATTTGTTCGAAAATCTTATCGTGTCAGAAATCCTTAAATCTTACCTCAATTGCGGTAAGCGTCCCCGCCTCTCTTTTTTCCGCGATTCCAACGGCTTGGAAGTCGATTTGATATTGGATCATCAACGTTGCCCCATTCCTATCGAAATTAAATCCTCTCGTACATGCAATTCCTCTTTGTGTAGAAATTTACGTCTTTTCAAGCGTATTGCGCCTATGGCTCTTTCTCCTACGCTGATTTATGGCGGCGATGCTCCGGTCTCTCTCCAAGATGTTGTTGCCTTGCCCTTTTATCAAGCTTCCTATTGCATACAATAGCGCAACTCATTATCAACGCTTTACAATAAAAGTATGCAGATTGTAAAATTAAATTTTGAATTTGCATAAAAATCGCCAAGCGCGGGGAAAGATACGGGGGCATTCGCCCCGCGGCTCCCGCCGCGGCGAACTTCATTTAATTTGAAATGTGCAATTTGCAATTTGAAATCCCATTGTGTCACCCGTTCCACGGGTTTCGGTTTGTGGGTGAATGAGGTCGAGTGGTTCCCGCATCGGTGTCCCGATGCGTCCACGCACTCGCTATTGCTGTGGCACCCCGCATGCGCGGGGT
>JAFSEZ010000030.1 GCA_017435505.1 Akkermansia sp. | reverse complement strand
GCAAAGCCGAGCAAGGGGGATGATTTGAAAGCACGCACCTATGCTTTTGCCTGAAACTTACAATGAACAATGTAAAATGTACAATGATTGCAAAGCCGAGCAAGGGGGATGATTTGAAAGCACGTACCTATACTTTTGCCTGAAACTTACAATGAACAATGTAAAATGTACAATGATTGCAAAGCCGAGCAAGGGGGATGATTTGAAAGCACGCACCTATGCTTTTGCCTGAAACTTACAATGAACAATGTAAAATGTACAATGATTGCAAAGCCGAGCAAGGGGGATGATTTGAAAGCACGCACCTATGCTTTTGCCTTGCGTATTATTCACCTGTGGAGAGCCTTGCCGCATCGTGAAGACGCACATGTGCTGGGCAAGCAGTTGTTAAGGTGTGGTACCTCCGTAGGAGCGAATTATCGCTCTGCTTGTCTTGCAAAAAGCCCTAAAGATTTTCTCAACAAAGTACGTATTTGCCTCGAAGAAGCTGATGAGAGTTGCTACTGGCTCAATTTGCTTATTGAAACAGAGATTCTCCCGGAGAGCAAACTTCGTCCCCTATTAACCGAAGCACACGAAATCTCTGCCATCATGACCGCCTCTGCCAACACAGCAGAAAAAAATATCAGCTCCGCAAAAAACACTCTCCCCCGCTAAGCTTCGCCTCATTGTTCATTTTACATTGTTCATTGTACATTCCCTCATCTCCCTTATATGAATACTTCTGTTCCCTCCGGTGTTTTACTCGTCGACAAGGATCCCGGTTTTACCTCGCACAACGCGGTAGCGCTGTGCAGGCGGATATTGGGCACAAAGAAAGTGGGGCATTGCGGCACCTTGGATCCCATGGCCACCGGTATGCTGATTGTGGTGATTGGCAAGGCCACGAAAATGCAGGATATGCTCATGTGCGAGGACAAAGTATACACCGCCACCATGAAATTGGGAATCGAGACCAACAGCCAGGATGCCGATGGTGAAGTAGTGGCAGAAAAGAGCACAGCCGGCATCACGCAGGCAGATATTGAAGCGGCTTTTGCCCGCTACCATGGGGAGTTCGACCAAGTGCCACCCATGTACTCCGCCATCAAAATCAACGGAGTGCCCTGCTACAAGCTCGCCCGCAAAGGTCAAGAGGTAGAGCGCAAAGCACGCCATGTGCGGGTGATAGAGTACAACATCACCCGCGTGGATTTAGAGGCCGCCGAGGTGGATTTCACCGTGCATTGCTCCAAGGGCTTCTATGTGCGCACCTATGCGCACGACATCGGCCAATACCTGGGCTGCGGTGCACACCTCACGGCCCTGCGGCGCGTACGCTCCGGAGCCTTCGATATCTCCCAAGCCATTGATGTACCCACCCTCAAGGCAAGCAGCCGCGAGGAACTCATGGAACGCCTGCTGCCCGTAGAAGAAGTGCTGGCTGCCCGCGGACACTAATCCCACCCCTCTGCCCCCCATGAAGACGCTGAGCACCCTCGCAGAACTCCAAGAACTTTCCCACCCCATTCACTGGGCCATGGGCTTCTTTGATGGTGTGCATGCGGGGCACCGCTGCATTATCGATTCTACGGCCACCCCGGGAGCCCTGCGCGGCGTGCTCACCTTTGCGCCGCATCCGGCTGCTGTGCTGGCACCGGAGCGCGCGCCGCTGCTCCTCACGCCGGATGCAGCATACAAAGCGCAGCTTCTGCAGGAAGCCGGGGCAGACGTGCTGCTCACCCTCCCCTTCACCCGCGAACTGGCCTCCACCCCCGCCCTCGATTTTCTGGAGCAACTGCACAACGCCTGCCCCATGGCCGGTGTATCAGTCGGCACCAACTGGCGTTTCGGCAAGGGTGGCTCCGGCACCCCCGAATTGCTGCGCCAATTTGCCGCGGCTCGCGGCATCCGCACCTGTGTGCACGAGCTCGCCACACTGGGAGAGGAAATCATCTGCTCCACCCGCATCCGACAACTCATCGCGGCCGGGCAGTTGGATACCGCTGCTGCCATGCTGGGCCGCCCCTTCTGCATCCCCGGCGCGGTGGAGCACGGACAGCAGCTTGCCCGCCGCCTCGGCTTCCCCACGGCCAATATCCCCATCCCCCACGGCATGGCTCTGCCCCCCTACGGCGTGTATGCCGTGCGCTGCCTCGTGGGCGGCACCACCTACCACGGCATCGCCAACCTCGGCCTACGCCCCACGGTGGACCACACCACCCACCCCCACCTCGAGGTGCACCTGCTCCATTTCCACGGCGACCTCTACGGCCAACACCTGCATACGGAACTCCTCCGCTTCCTCCGCCCCGAGCAACGCTTCAACTCCATCGATGAGCTCCAAGCCCAAATCTCCCGCGATTTGGCTATGCTATAAGGCCACCCCTCCACCCCCTCACCGGAGGCAAATTTTATGTAAATCCAAGATTGAATCTTGGATTTACATAAAAATCTCTTCTCTTTTATCAAACGCCAACGCCGTGGATGCGGACATCCACGGCGTTTGTTTTATGAAGATGGGGGTATGCTTTCTTTATTTAAGGGCATCGAAGGCGCCCTTGAAGAAGTAGTAGCCCCAGCCCCATTCGGAGTCGCCGCTCCAATCGGGGTCGTAGTGGTGCTGCGGGCGCAGGAAGCGCTCGGGGTGCGGCATAAGACCCATGGCGCGGCCTGTGGGGTCTTGCAAGCCGGCGATGCGGAGCTCGGAGCCGTTGTGGTTGTCTGCGTATTGCAGAGCCACGCAACCGGCATCCATGTATTTCTGGGCATCGCCTGGTTCGCAGACGAGGCGGCCTTCTGCGTGGGCAGAGGGGAGCTCGAACTCCTCGGGCAGGTACTGGGTGAAGGGGCAGGAGGGGGAGACTTTCACCAGCTTGTCCCACATGCATTCAAAGCGCTCGCTCTTGTTCCAGATGAGGGAAGCTTTGGGCAAGATGCCGAGCTTGGTGAGGATCTGGAAGCCGTTGCAGATGCCGAAGAGGAAACCGCCGTTGGCGTGGTGCTTTTGCAGGGCATCGCCGAGGAAGCGTTCGGTTTCCAGCTGGGCCAAGCGACCGCTCATCACGTAGTCGCCATAGGAGAAACCGCCGGAGAAGACTACGAGTTGAGCCTTGGCAACATGCTGGGGAGTGGCAGTGGCAATGGGCTGCACCTGGGTGGTGAAACCGGCAGCACGCAGCGCGCGCTCGGTCTCCACGTCGCAGTTCGTTCCCGGGTATTTCAAAAGTAATGCGTGAGGCATAATAGTAAATTACGAGTTAGAAATTACGAGTTACGAGTTTTTTAAGTTGCGGAGTTTGGAAGCGGTTGTAATGCATATTGAGGTCATGATGGCGCAGAGTTCATCGGCTTAGCTGATAACCGCATCTAGCTTTCCTTCGGGAAAGATTTGTGCATGTTTTATCAAATTTAGCCAGTAAATCGACTCATCAATTTCCTCTTCGCATATCTTCATCTTACTTAAAAAATCCTTATCAGATTTTGCTCGGCATGCGGCGCGATCATTCGCCCCGACAGATGTAGTACAACGCAGGAGTTGGCGACCGAATACATCTCCTATGCAGGAGGCAGGCAAACTCTCAACCAGCCTTACGATGCGAAGGCTGAACTGAAAGGTGCGTTCTTTTAACTCGGCAGCCATTTGTTTACAAGTTATCAGGAAATGAAGTTGAGTCACGAATGACGAGCTACCATTCGTAACTCGTCATTCGTACTTCGTACATTAATAGAAGGGTGTCAATCCATTCTTCCAGATGCTCTTGAGCTCCGCGATATCGGCAGAGATGACATTGGCACCACCGGAGGTGATGGTGAGCTTGCCATCTGCCGTAGCGGAGCCGATGCGGGCGCAGGGGGTGCCGGCCATCGCGGCGGCAAACTCCTCAGCCATGTCTTCATCTACCTCCACGAGGAAGCGACCGGTGCTTTCGGAGAAGCAGGGGACAGCTTTGTTCTGCCAGCCACCCACGGTGGGCAGCTTGTCCAAATCAATGCTGATACCGCCCTTGCAGGAGAAGGCCATCTCCGCAGCTGCCACGGCCAAGCCACCCTCGGACAAGTCGTGGGCGGAGAGCACGAGGCCCTTGGTGAGGGCGTTGTCGTAGTACTGCTTGTACACGGCGAAGCGGGCGGCGCAGTCAGTCTGCGGCACCTTGCAATCCTTCACCCCCTTAACACGGGCATAGACGGAGGCACCCATTTCATCCTCGGTGTTGCCCACCATGAAGATGGCGCTGTTGTTGCGGCGCAGGGAGGCACCACGCACGTGGGAGGGGTCTTCCACCACACCGAAACCGGAGCAAAGGAAGGTGACGGGGATGTTCACGGGGCCGTCTTCTGTTTCAAAGTAGTTGTAGAAGCTGTCCTTGCCGGAGACATAGGGGGCGCCGTAGGCCAGAGCAGCCTCGCGGATACCCTTGGCGCATTCCACGATGCGCCCCAACTCAGTGGGGCATTCGGGGTTGCCCATGCAGAAGTTGTCCAGCAGGGCAATCTTGTCGGGGTTGGTACCGGCGAGCACAAGCTGGCGTACGGTTTCATCCACCGTGCCGGTGCCCATGGCGTAGGGGTCTGTCTTGCCCCATTCGGGCAAGATGGCCAAGGCCAGGGACATGAGCTTCTCAGAGCCGTCGATATCAATGACGGAGGCATCCTGCGGGGCATCTGCCGTGGCACCGGCCAAGGGCTTGAGCACGGTGTTGCCCTGCACTTCGTGGTCGTATTCGCGGATGATGGGCTCGCGGGAGACGATGGCGAAGTCGCCAAAGACCTGCTTGAGGTCGGCGGTCAGGTCACTGTCATCCAGTGCCACGCCCTGCAAGGCAGGAGCGGGGGAGAAGATGGAGGTGAGGTGCTTGGTGGGGGCATCATGCAGTTTGGAGTTATCCATTTCCACCACAAGCTCGCCGTTGTGCCACACGCGCAGCACGCCGGAATCGTTGGATTCGCCCAGCACGGTCATTTCCGTCTGGAAGGTGTCTGCCAGCTGCTGCAGCTCGGCCAGGTTCTCAGGCTTCACGGCCAGCACCATGCGTTCCTGGGATTCGGAGAGGAAAATCTGCCAGGAGAGCATGCCCGTTTCCTTGAGCGGGGCGCGCTCCAGATACAGGTTGCCGCCGGTCTCGGAAAGCATCTCGCCTGCGGCAGAGGAGAAACCACCGGCGCCGCAGTCCGTCACAAACTCAATCAAGCCGCGCTCGCGGGCCTCCAGGATGACATCGAGGGTCTTCTTTTCCTCAATGGGGTTGCCAATCTGCACAGCCTGCTGGTCCTCGGTGGCGGATTCCTCGCCCATGGCGGCGGAGGAGAAGGTAGCACCGTGCAGGCCGTCCTTACCGGTGCGGCCGCCGATGACAACCACGGCCAGGCCGGGCTTCATTTCCTTGGCAATATCGCTCTGGGGGATGACACCGGCGGTGCCGCAGAACACCAAGGGGTTGTAAATGTAGGTGGGGTCGAACTGAATGGCACCGCTGGTGGTGGGGATACCCATGCGGTTGCCGTAGTCGCGCACGCCATGCACCACACCGCGCATGATACCGAGCGGGTGAATGATGTTGTGGCCCTCTACCATGCTCTGGGGCGTATCCGGAGCACCGAAGCAGAACACATCCAGGTTGGCAATGGGCTTGGCGCCCTTGCCTGCACCCAAGATATCGCGAATCACACCGCCCAAGCCTGTGTTGGCACCGGCGTAGGGCTCAATGGCGCTGGGGTGGTTGTGTGTCTCGGCCTTCAGGCAGACGGAAAGCTTATCATCCAGCTTGATGAAGCCGGCGTTGTCCACAAAGCAGCTGAGCACAAAACCGGGCTTCTGCGCCATAATCTCCTTGGAGGGGCGCTGAATGAAAGTCTTGTACATGCTCTTGATTTCCTCTGTCTCGCCATTGACTGTGTGCTGAATGGTGGCAGCAAAAATGCGGTGTTTGCAGTGCTCGGACCAAGTCTGGGCAATCACCTCCAACTCCACATCGGTGGGGTCGCGGTCAATCTCGCAGAAAATCTGCTGCACGACGAGCATATCTTCTGTGGAGAGGGAAAGCTTCATGTTCTGGCTCAGCTGGGTGAGCTCAGCTTCGCTCAGGTTGCGTACGGGGATGGTGCGGTATGTAGCCATGGGTCGTTTTCAGATTTACTTGACACTCCAAGTGTGAATAGCGGGGTTGCACACATCGTTGCAGAAGCGTGCAGCCAAGGCCTCGCGGTCACCCTGCCCAAAGATGTAGACCTTCTGGGTGATGGTGAGCGAACTGATGGTGAAAGGCAGTCCCTTGCGCCCGGCATAGTTGGTGAGGATAGCCTCTTTTTCCAAATCCAGAGCGCCCTTCTTGATGCCGTAGGAGATGCAGAAAAGCTCCCCATCCAGAGCGGGGGCGCCGCCCTCTTCCACCTTCTGGGAGATGGGGTCTACCAGCACGCGGCGCATGTAATCGCGGGCGGCGGCTTCATCGCCCTCGCACTCTACGGTGTACAGGCGGGTGTGGTTGTAGGTAAGCTGATCTGCAATCGGGGTATAGAGCAGCTTGTTTGCATCCGTAGCCGACTGAAAGCGGCTGAATACCTCAAATGTAAGTGTTGCCATATCGTATGAAATGAGCTGCCCGGTGGCTTGGGCGGCGCACCGGGTACAGCATGAGTAGTTCGTGTTACTTTTGCAAGCGTTCCAAAACATCGGCATAAGCCTCCATGAAGCCACCCAAGCCTTGGCGGAAACGGTCCTTGTCCATCTTCTTGCCGGTGGTCACATCCCACAGGCGGCATGTGTCCGGGGAAATCTCGTCTGCCAGCACAATCTTGGCGGGGTCTTCGGCCAAGCGTCCCAACTCAATCTTGAAGTCGATGAGGCGCAGGTTGGCCTTCAGGAAGAATTCGCACAGCACTTCATTCACCAGCAGTGCCATTTTCTTGATGTTGAGGCATTCTTCCTCGGTGGCAGCGCCCATTTCGCGGGCGTAGTCATCGTTGATGAAGGGGTCTCCCAGGTTGTCATCCTTGTAAGAGAACTCCACAATGGGTTTCTTGAAAGCTGTACCCTCTGCCACGCCCATGCGCTTGGAGAAACTGCCGGCCGCCACGTTGCGCACAATCACCTCCAGCGGGATGATGGATACCTTCTTCACCAGCAGGTTGATGTCGTCCACATCATCCACCAGGTGGGTCTCCACCCCGCGTGCCTCAAGCATGCGGTAAATAATGAGCGTGATAGCCTTGTTGAATCGGCCTTTGTTCTCAAAGTCCTCTTTCTTGACACCGTTGAATGCCGTTGCAGAATCCTTGTATTCCATGCGGAGCACATTGGGATCATCCGTCGTAAACAGTCTCTTGGCCTTGCCTTCGTAAATCGGTTCCATTGTGTGTTGCGAGGGGCGGTAATTATCCCCCGCGGGAAGTATACCCGCCGGGCCCTGCTTGTCAAGCCTGAAATGATTGATAGCAGGGAGAATGCGAGAGAAAATCATGTTCTGCATTCATTCTTGCCTCTACTCCGCATCACCGCCGTTCATACAGACAGAAAAGGCATTGATCCGTCACAGGCAGGCAAGGAGGAAAATCCGGTGGATTCAACGGGACACGAGCGTAGGGAAGGCCGCTTTCCACGATTAAAGCCTCGGTATTCTCTTTATGCTCTATCGCGCACACGACAAATCGCACATGGTGATTTTGCAGACAATTCAAGACCTCTTGGTGGTGCTTGCGGGTACCATTCGGAATCATCTGCGGGATAAAATGGCGAATAGGCGGAATAGTACCGGTCAGACGATAAAAATGCAGGCACGAATAAGGCTCAACACAAATGAACGAGCTACCCTGCAGCAGCTTCACCAAGGATTGAGAGGAGTGGCAGATGGCCCCGGAGCCATTGTGTGCGCGGCGCGCTTGGGTGTAAAGCGCGTGAGCCATCGTGAAGAGCGTCAGCAGCACCGGTAGCAGCACACCGGCAGCTCGCACAAGCGGCGCTTTCGGGGTGCAACGCAAGC
The DNA here is from genome assembly GCA_017435505.1 of Akkermansia sp. Taxonomy (GTDB): domain Bacteria; phylum Verrucomicrobiota; class Verrucomicrobiia; order Verrucomicrobiales; family Akkermansiaceae; genus Akkermansia. Next base: position 3,967 of record JAFSEZ010000030.1, on the reverse strand, counting down.
GGCGCAGCACTCCCACACCTGCCACCAGACTAAGCAACACAAAGGGCAAAAAGGAATAATAATAATGCTCATAATGATATTGCCCCCCGAAGATAGCCACAAGGCAGAGCAAAAAACACCCGCCCAGCACAGCATAATAGGAACGCACCCGTGCAATGTGCACAAGCCGTGGCAGCACGAGCCACACGAAAAGCTGCAAGCCGCCGCACACAGCCTGAACAATCGGGACATCCACTTTCTGAAAATGCTTCGGCAGCATTTCTGCCAACAGTTCCCAATTACATTGCAACAAAGCTGAGTGCCCCGCCCCTGTACCGCCATACCGCACAGCAGCCAAGATATATTCCTGCCAACAGGCCTCTAGCATCCCGGCCCATGCCATGCCCGCACCGGCAGGCAACAACACCGTGGACACCCCCGCCAGCAGCAAGCACGCATTGCGCCGCCATTCCCTACCCCACAGCGCATACAGCCCCATTGGCACCCAAAAAGCCACCAAATTAAACTTGATGAGCAACACGATTCCCACAAAAACCCCCATGGCATATACCGGCCATCTCCCCAAGCTCTCCCCTTTCATCATGCTGTCCAGCACGTGATAAAGGCTGATATACTGCAAGGTCAGCACGGTGGCCGAAGGGTGTACCCCAAAGTACCACAAATACACAAACAAAAAACCGCTCACCACCATCCCCAGGCTGCGCCCCACAAACAAAGCAGCACTCTTGCACGCATACAATACCCCCAACCCGATAAGCGGAGCCTGAAGAATACATACCCCCAAAAAGGAATCCGGACTCAGCATGCTACCTAAGCCACATTGCAGAAAAACAAACGGGCCTTTCAAATCGGATAGCTGCACATAGGGCAAAACACCTTCCACCCACCCGCGACCTATCAGAAAGTAGATGTTGGTATCATAATCCGGTCTCCAATGCATACTGTAGCTTGTAGCAGCAATCCCAAACCGCAATACGCAAAATGCCAGCAAGGTGTATAAAATGTACAAAGGCCACCACGAGAGATGCTTGTATTCCATCTTCATGTTGAATGAGGCGGGATGAATAGCAAAGCACACCAGGGATCTTTACTTGCAGAAAAGGGAGAGGACATCAATCCCGCAACAATGCAGGCCAATGTAGACCAGGCAGAGGAAAAAGGCGATGCCGATAATCTTGCGTACTATTTTGAAGAAAATCCAAATGGCGGCCAACACCGCTGCAAGAGATACGGCGCTCAGGGTCTGCGTGTCAGATTGGGAGAACCAATCCAGCAACGAGGAAAGAACTATCATACGCAAAAAGATAGGAGGGAGAGGTTAATCCTTGGGCTTGTCTTTGGGGGCATCCTTGGCACGGCGCAGGTCGCCGGGGGAGGGACGGCGGATGACTTTTTCGCCGTCTTTGGCTTGGTTGGCGCGGTCGCGCGCCACTTGCTCAAAGTATTCGGGATCCATCATCCACATGTAGCGGCTGCGAGCCTCGGCCTCCTCAGCCTTGGCACGGCGCAGGAGAAGCTCGGCGCGTTCCTGTTCCAGGCGCAGCCCCTCCAAAGCCAGCAGGGGTGGCACCAGAGCCATGCCACCGGCCAGAGCCACAAAAGCCAGGAAGATGATGCCGGAGACCTCCATGATGTTGCGCACGCCCTTGGAGCGGTGTTCGCGGAGGCTCTCCAGCTCTTCCAAAGTGGGGCGGCGGCGGCGGAAAAAGTTCAGCATGGCAGTGGCGGTGTTTCAGCAGGTGATGTAGCGGCAGGTATCAGGCGCGGGCGGCGCGCTCTGCAAAGGGCACAAAACGACCCCGACGGGCCAGCACGATGGTGTGCATGCGCAGCTGCTTTCCCTTGGAGGAGGCGGGTACCGGGGTGCTGCTCACCTCGAACCCGGCACGCATGAGCGTGCTCTCCAAGCGTTTGTCGCGCTTGGCCACGCAGATGGCCAACAGGCTACCCCCCTTGAGCGCGTTGAAGTAGGCTTGGGCATCCCCAAGTGTCATCTCGCAGCGGGCATGCACATGGCGCATCAGGATGGCATGGAGGGAGCCCGTGCGCTTGCGGCACAGCTCGGCAGCCGTGGCGTTTTCCACGCTCACGCGCTTGTCCTCCCACACCCCTGTGTTTTCACCATAGCTGCGGTTCCACTCCACAATGGAGGGCACCGGTTCAGCCACGATAAACTTGGCTTTCTCGCGCGGCAGGCACTGCATGGCACGTGCCAAGCCGTAGCCCAAGCCCAGCCCGGCTATCATGATGCAAGGCTGCGTGGCGCGGGTGATGGGGGAGGTCGCAATCTCTGCCATGGCATCCTCGCTACCATGCGTGAATGATGTGGCACATGGCAGGCCATCCAGCTGCAACGAGAGCGTGCCATCACGCTCCCACAGCTCCCAGATACTGCCATTCTCCAGCGGGTACTCTCCAAGTTTTGTCAGGGGTTTCATGCGCACGCATTATACCTGATGTTTATGCTCTTGGCAAGCTTTCACCTGCGCTGCAACAGGGTAAAAGCATGGGGCGAGATGCGGAGCACATGGCTGCTACTGCTTGAAAAACAATTGCAAAATTCATATTTCAGATTTCAAATTGCAAATTGGGAGAGCTAGCCGCGGCGGAAGCCGCAGGGCATTTTACAACCCTTTGAATGCGGGGAGTCACAGCAATAGAGGGGGAGGTAAGCCCGGAAGCACAGGTACGAGCCTGGCGCATGAGGTGCGCGGGCATGTGTGGTTGTTCCCGGAGCGTAGTGCGGATAGCCGCTACAGCTTGAAGGATGCGCGAGTGTATGTGCAAGCGCGGAATGGGGAGCGCACGGTGTTGGTACGGCGTGATGCGAGCGCGGAAACGTGGGCCAAGGCGGAGGCGTTCCTGACAAGAAAATGAACAGGTTAAGCCCAGGGTTTTTCAATGAACGCACGCATGCGTGCGATGAGTGCGCTTATTTCGGCTGCGTCATTTTCAAGAATGGAGCGCGTAGCGGTATCCAGAGCAAGGACGTCAGCCTGTTGCAAAAGAAAGGAGTTCACACGGGAAGGATCAGACAAGGCTGCCAAGGCGTATTCTGCATGGATTTTTCGGTTGATCCCATAGCTGACGGAAGCAAGGTTGACAGAAGAACAAGCTCGTTTGGCAAACACGTGGCGATGTTTGAAATACCAAGAGAGCGCGTCTTTTGCTGTAAGGGTGCGAGCCATGCGCTTGGAGTTTAACATGGCAGCAACAAACGAGGCAAGATGATTTTACATTTTTAACTAAAAAAAACTATGAATGGAGCTGATGCAAATATCAAAGTAGGAGCTGATACGACTGCGTTTACGGCACCGGCGGCACAGCTTGAAGGATGCGCGGGTGTATGTGCAGGCGCAGAATGGGGGGCACACGGTGCTGGTGCGGCGTGATGCGAGCGCAGCAACGTGGGCCAGGGCGGAGAGGTTTTTAACGAGGAAGTGAAAAAGGTGCGCAGAAGATGGTTCAATTACGCCCAGGGATTGGCCAGGTAGGCATGCATGCGCGCGGTGTAGGCGCGCATTTCGGCGGCGTCATTTTCGAGAGCTGCGCGCGTGGTGGTATCCAGCGCGAGCGCATCGGCATGCTGCAAAAGAAAGGCGTTGACGCGTACGGGGTCGGCCATGGCATCCAGGGCGGATTCGGCATGCCGTTGGCGCGTAGTGCCCCACTGACTGCGAGCGGTAGCCACATGCCAGCAGATATCCTTGACAAACGCGGGGCGGTGTTTGAAGTACCAGGCCAGAGCCTCGGGGGATGTGAGGGTGCGAGCCATGCACCCGGATTTTAGCATGCGAGAGACTTACAAGGCAAGATAATTTTGCCACTCTCCTAAGAGAAAAAAGCGGCTGAAAATTGTAAAAACAGTTGCGACACCACCGGAAGCCCCCAAAAAGGCACTTTCGCTTCCACAAAAAGCCAAAGGGAGAGGGGTGCTAGCAGGATAGGGGGTGCGGGGGAAAGGACG
>JAFSEZ010000029.1 GCA_017435505.1 Akkermansia sp. | reverse complement strand
GCGCACCTCCCTCTCACCCGCCCAAGCAGAAATCATCCTCGCTTCCGACATCCTCCGCGCCGCCGTCCCCGAAATAGACGCCGTAGAGCACACCCGCCTACCCCTCATCGCCTCCGCCAAAAAACTCACCACCATCGACCCCGCCACCGGCGACTCCACCACCCGCACCGTCTACACCTTCACCCCCGCCACCCCCGGCTACGACCCCGCCAAAAAACTCTACACCCTAGACCTCATCCCCATCCCCTGGGACAAACCCTTGCCCCTCGCCACTGCCCGCAACCTCTTCTGCACCGCCTACTCCGAAGCCGCCCTCGACGGCGGCATCGGCGACGGCGCCGACCTCCACCCCCTCCAATCCCGTTCCCTCGGCGCCGTCGTAGCCCTTCACCTCGGCGCATTCCTCCACCTCAACATACGGCAGCAACCCATCCTCCTCGCCCTCGCCAACCAACCCGGCACCGGCAAAACCTTCATCGCCCAATCCATCCTCGCACCCGTCTACGGCGAAGCCCAAGTCTCCAACTACTCCGGCGACGAACGCGACCTCGAAAACACCCTCAACACACTCCTCCTCGAAAGCGCCCCCTACGCCTTCTTCGACAACCTCCGCGGCTTCATCAACTCCCCCGCCATGGAACGCCTCGCCACCGCCAAACAACTCTCCGGCCGCCTCTTCCACACCCAAAAACAATTCACCCGCCCCAACCGCATGCAACTCTGCATCACCGGCAACGACCTGAAGCTACCCGCCGACCTCGAACGCCGCTCCATGCCCATCGACCTCTTCTACCCCGGCGACGCCACAAAACGCCCCTTCAAAGGCATCATCACCGAAGAATCCATCCTCGACCCCGACACCCGCTCCCTCTTCCTGCACGCCTGCTGGTCCATCATCCACCACTGGCAAACCGCCGGATGCCCCGCACCCCTCCCGGACTCCGCCTTCAAATCATACCCCGAATTCACCCGCCTCGCCATCAACCCCACCATCTGGGCCGGCTTCGCCAACCCCATCGGCCCCCGCCTCGTCCAGCTCGACGCCGGAGACGTCATCGGCGCCGCCCTCATCGAACTCCTCTCCACCGCCGCAGACACCCTCACCCCCATCTGCTACGGCGACCGCCACACCGGCCTCGCACGCCGCTTCACCGTCTCCGAACTCTCCACCATCGCCGCCGCCATCGACAAACTCGACATCATCTGCCCCGCCGCACGCGACAAAAACAACCAACTCGGCATCGCCCTCCGCCGCACCAAAGGCCGCGAATACACCGACAACCGCGGCCGCAACTTCCGCATCGGCTCCAAACGCACCGCCGCCTCCTCCGCCTACGAACTTCTCATCCTCACCGAACCCACCCACGACCTCGACGACACCGCCCAAATCACCGCCAACACCGCCCGCGCCGCCCTCAACCACTAACCCCTCACCCCCACACACAAAAAACACCATGAAAAAGAAACACATAAAACTATTAGCGCCGACAGTCAGGGTGCTTATTGAGGCTCTGAAGCAATTCCCGCCCGATGCAATCATCACCGAATCAGAAGTCGGAAACCACATAGGCATGAACATTGAGTATGAACGCCACCACTGGGATGATGACGGAGACGGAAACCCCGTAGACTACGAATTTGCAAAGTTTGGTTTTTATTCACTAGACGATGATTATTAAACAACCATGAACACCACCACCACCACCACACCCCCCGCCAGCGTCCTGCGCCACATCCTCGCCCTCGCCAGCGCCGCCACCACCCTCGCACACCGCGTCATCGCCCACCCCGACATCTACACCCACCCCGCCGACCTCGAACACGACGTCCGCGCCCTCCTAGACCACGCACTCATGGCCGTCCTCGCCGCCCGAGCCCACACCGCCGCCCACCACCCACCAAAAAACTAACCCCACACCCCCAACCAACCGCAAACAAAAAGGCACCCCAACGGGTGCCTTTTTTTTAGAAAACCGGGCAGGGGGTGGGAAGGACGCAACACCTCACACCCCAATCAACTCAGGGTGCAGCTCCAAAATCCGCAACAACTTACACGCCGCACCATCCGGCAAGCGGATACCCTGCTCCCAATGCCGCACCGCCCCCAAACTCATCCCCAGAGCCTCCGCCAGCCCCCGCTGACTCAACCCCAGCACCCCCCGCAGCGCCTTAATACGCTCAGGCGTCATCTCTTCTCTCATCTTCTCATCCATCATCGTTGAAACGCTAAAAGAAAAGCCCGCCGGCTAAATTCGCAGCACCGGCGGGCCTGTATAGAAAAGAAGCGGAAGCTTCACTCCTAGCTGTGTCTGCCCACACATTAAAACGAAACAAAAGAACAGTCAAGCATTTTCTCTTGAAATCCATTTTTTTTCGTTTCACCGTCCGCAACGGCAACCCCCGCTGCGAATCGGGGGCTGCCGCGCCGGATTAGTCCAGGAGCATGAGCACAAGCTCAATTAGCACCTTAACCACTATCCAGACACAGCGTGGAGATAGCTTCATGCTTTTCACCTCCTTTCTATGCCTTGGACGGCGGCGTCATTGTACTACAAAATGATACTTCATGCAAGCTTTTTCTGCAAAAAAACACCCCAAAAAACAAAAAAACGCATTTTTTCTTGCTCCCCCCTCCTTCCTCCCCTAAAATACACCCAGCCCCACCCACCCACACCGGGGCGGGAGTTAAAACGACAAAAAGCAGAAGACCCCCACCTCTATACCCCCGCAATATGTACCCCTCCGTCCCAACTTTCTCACCCTCAATCGCCAAAATCCCACCCCATCCGCTTGCAGAAAGGGAATGTGTTGTGTAGCACGTTCCCTTTTTTATCAATGTACAGGAAAACTCATCATCATGAAGATGACGCAGCAGGAGGCAAAGATGCTGAGCCTATTTGGCCGGGAGGCTTTTCGCCCCGGACAGCCGGAACTGTTGCGCACAGCCCTGGCAGGGCGTAATTGTTTGGGTATCATGCCGACGGGGCATGGTAAAAGCCTGTGCTACCAAATGGCCGCTGCCATGTTGCCGGGCCGCACATCGGTGGTGGTTTCGCCTCTTATCGCGCTGATGCGGGAGCAGGTGGCCTACCTGCAAAGTCTCGGTATGGCCGCTTACCGTTATGATTCAACATTGGAGGAGGAAGAGAGGAAAACGCTTTTGAACTCTCTTGCAGGGGGGCTGGTGCAGTTGTTGTATGTTGCGCCGGAGTCGCTGGATAATGCAGCTTTGTGCCAGACGTTGAACGGAGCGAAATTAGGAGTGTTTGTGGTGGATGAAGCACACTGCATTTCCGAATGGGGACACAGTTTTCGCCCTGATTATCTGAAATTGCCCCGCTGGTGTGAATCTCGGAATTTTTATGCCATCATGGCATTTACCGCTACCGCTACCTTGCGAGTGCGGGCGGATTTGTGCCATGCTTTCAACATTGCGGATGCGGATGTTGTGAGCATTTCTCCGTATCGCCCCAATATTTCTCGTTGGGTGCTGGGTACACGCAATCGCATGGCTGCCTTGTGTGAGTTTTTGCAGGATTCTGCCCATGTGCCGGCTATTGTATACACGCGCACGCGCAAGGGAAGCGAGGACCTGGCAGCCGCATTGCAAGAAGTCGGTTTGGAGGCCGCCGCATACCATGCCGGCCAACCTGTCGAGCTGAGAGAGCAGCTACAAGATGATTTTCTTGCCAATCGTCGCCGCATTTTGGTGGCTACGATTGCGTTTGGCATGGGGGTGGATAAACCGGATGTTCGCTCGGTTGTGCATTTCAACGTGCCGACCTCTCCTGAATCTTATTTGCAGGAATCCGGGCGAGCGGGGCGTGATGGTGCACCTGCTGTGAGCATGGTGTTGTTGGATGGTCAAGATGTGCAGGATGCCGCTAATCGCATCTATGCAGCAGAACCGGATGCGGAGGGGGTGTTGCGCGCGAGCCGTTGGCTGTTGCCCTTGGCCCCTGCCGTAGTGTCTTTGTGGGAATTGGGAACCACATGTGATGTCCCCGAAGATGTGCCGCTGCGTTTGCTCACAATCCTTCAGCAATCGGGGTATGTCTCCGTTGGGGGGCGCGGTTACAAGTATTACAAAGTCAAGCCGCTGTTCTCTCTGAGCACGATTTTGGATGGCCGCGGGGCAGAGGAGGCGGCGCAGCTGAGATGGCTGGATATGCACCGTGAGGGAGAAGTCGCGGATGCTGCGGACGCATGGGGGTGCTCTTATGTGGAGGCTGTGGAATTCCTGCGCGAGTGCGAACAAGCCGGCGAATGGAAAATCACTTTGCGCCAGCAAGCCCTATATCTTGTTCCGCAAGGCGGGGGCGATGCCCGCTCCATAGCGGCTGAACTTTCTGCAACCTATGCGCGCCGACGTGATGCAGACTTTTTGCGCATGCACACTCTGTTGGGGATGTTGACAGGTCAGGAGTGCATCAATGCCTCTTTATCTCGCTACTTTACAGGAGAGCCCGCAGCGCCGTGCGGGCATTGTGCGACCTGCTGCGGCAGGGAAACGGCAATCCCCCCGGCCGCAGCACAGGGTATGCCCCTGCCTGCAGATGCTGATTTGCCTGAATTCTCCCGGCCTTCGCAGCGCAGACGCTTTCTGTTGGGTATAGCCTCTCCCGGTCTCATGGCTCGTCGTCTATGGGCGCACCCCCACTACGGGTGCGCTGCTGCTGCTGCGTGGGATGAATTGTGACAAAAAAATGACGCTCTGAGCAGGTGCAAGCACCTTTGCTCTTTGCAGTTGCCATACAACGGAGATTTTGCTATCATGCGGGGCATGCGCGTTACCCTGAGTCAGAATGAAATCAGCAACCGAGCTGCCAAATTTGCGCAGGATTGGAACAACCCGGAGCGCAAGGAGGCGGAGCCTCAACATTTCCTCCTCGATTTCTTTCGCGTACTGGGGGTGGAGCGTAAGCGTGCGGCCATTTTCGAGCAAAAGGTCAAGAGCGCAGATGCCGTAAATGATTGCGTTAGCTGCTTTTGGAAAGGTCATATCCTCATCGAAATAACATCCCGATGCATGGATTTGCCCAAGGCCTATGAGCAGGCCAAGCGCTATGCGGATTCGCTGCCTCACCATGAATTTCCCCGCGCCATCCTGGTGTGCGATATGGACAACTGGCATTTTTACGACCTGACTCAAGATGCGGCGCTGACCACTTTCACCCTCGCAGAGCTGCCGCAGTATATATCCCTTTTTCATTATCTTGCGGGATACCAACGGCAAGCCTATCAGGAAGAAGACCCCGTCAATGTGCAGGCGGCAGAGCTGCTCGGTAAGCTGCATGATCGCCTTAAATCCATCGGTTACGAGGGGCAGCCGTTGGAGGCATATCTCGTGCGTCTCCTCTTCTGCTTCTTTGCGGATGACACCGGTATCTTCCGCAAGGATGCTTTTCACTCGATGATTCGGCTCAACTCAGCTGAGGATGGTAGTGACCTTGCCCCTTTGCTGGCTCAGATTTTCTATGCTCTCAATACCCCGGTCGAGCAGCGGCTCAACAGCCTTGAGCCTGATATCCAAAAATTCCCCTATGTCAATGGTGGCCTCTTTGCAGAAAGTTTGCCTATGCCCGCCTTTGATTCCGCTTTGCGCCGGGCTGTGCTAGACTGCTGCTCGCTGGACTGGAGCCGCATCTCGCCCGCCATATTCGGCTCCATGTTCCAATGCGTTAAGAACCCCGAATTGCGCCGCGCCCTCGGTGTGCACTACACCAGCGAGCGCAATATCCTTAAGCTCATCAATCCCCTGTTCATGGATGATTTGCGTGCGGAGTTTGAGCGTATTCAGCACGACAAATCTACCCAAAAAAGTGCTAAATTAGCCAAGTTTCATCAAAAATTGGCATCCCTTACCTTCCTTGACCCCGCCTGCGGTTGCGGTAACTTCCTGGTGGTGGCCTATCGAGAGCTGCGCCGTCTGGAGCTGGATGTCATGAAGGAAATGGAAGCTTCCGGCACCCAGTGGCTATTCTCTGTGAATGATATGTGTGTAGTCAATGTCAACCAGTTCTACGGCATCGAGCTGGAGGCGTTCCCTGCCCAAATTGCCCAGGTAGCCATGTGGCTCATGGACCACCAAATGAATATCGAGGTCGGCAACACCTTCGGGGAGGCCTATGCTCGCATTCCTCTTGTTGCATCAGCCACCATTGTCTGCGGAAATGCTCTCCGCATCGACTGGGCAACAGTCGTTCCCAATGGGGAGCTCAACTACATCATGGGAAATCCGCCCTTTGGGGGGGCTCGCAACATGAGCCGGGAGCAAAAGGCAGATTTGCTTACTGTGTTTGAAGGCGTGAAAGGTGCCGGGGACTTGGACTATGTGGCTGCTTGGTATGGCAAGGCGGCAGACTACATGCTGGGCACTAAGATTCGTGCGGCGTTGGTGTCAACCAACTCCTTGTGTCAAGGCCAGTCTGTGGCTATCCTGTGGAAGTACTTGATACAACAGAAGAATATACATATCACATTTGCCTACCGAACGTTTAAGTGGAGCAATGAGGCTAGGGGGCAGGCTGCTGTTCATTGCCTGATTATCGGCTTCTGTTCGGATGCGGAAAAAGAGTATAAACTTCTTTTCAACACGGATGGAAATGCGCAGCGAGTTTCGCACATCAACGGCTATTTGGTCAATGCACCCGATATGTTCATCGAAAACAGAAATAAGCCATTGTGTGATGTTCCCGGTATGGTTTTCGGCTCAATGCCAAATGACGGAGGGCATTTGCTTGTAGATGAATCTCAGATTGGCGCTTTTGCTGAAACGGCTCGCGATTTTGTTAAGCCTTTTTTGGGCGCGAAGGAGTTTATTCAAGGTGCCAAGCGTTGGTGCCTTTGGTTGAAGAATGTCCCCCCGTCACAGTACCGTCATCTGGAGAATGTGATGGAAAGAATTAAAAATACACAGATTTTTCGCGAAAATAGTTCACGAGAAGCTACCCGCAAGCTGGCACAGACTCCTGAGTTATTTGGAGAAATTCGCCAGCCGGAACAAGGCCATTACTTGCTAGTGCCTCTTCATTCGTCGGAAAACAGATTATACATTCCCCTCGGTTTTTTGCCGGCCGATATGATTTGCAGCAATGCCAATGCACTCATTCCCCATGCTACCCTCTACCACTTCGGCATCCTCACCAGCACCATGCACATGGCATGGACTCGTGCCGTGTGCGGACGCCTGAAGAGCGACTATCGCTATTCTAATAAGCTAGTTTACAACAACTTCCCGTGGCCGGATGCGACCGAAGCTCAGCAGAATAAGATAACGGAGCTGGCGCAGGGGGTGCTGGATGCGCGTGCGCTGTATCCTGATAGCTCCTTGGCCGATTTGTATGACCCGCAGTTGATGCCGCCTGAGCTGCTGGCGGCACACCACAAACTGGATGCTGCGGTAGAGAATGTATACGGGAGTCAGTTTGCGGATGATGCGCAGCGTGTTGCCTACCTGTTTGAAAAATACAGGGAGAAATGCTCCCTGAACAATGAACAATGAGGCGAGGCTCACCCGCTGCGGGTGGCTTGCTTTGTCATGCCTGAGACTCAGTATCGGCAGATTCATTACCCAGCATGGTGCGAACCTGCGCCCAGCAGAGGGCAAAAGACGATGCGAAGTCCTGCGGGCGGCGGGCAAGCCATGCATCAATGAGCTTTGCCGGGAATGGCATGACGCCGGATATTTCCGCTGCGGGGAAGTGGATTTTGCCATCGTAGAGAGCTGCATAGATACCGACGTGTTCCCAGCCGGTCTCGGCAGTGGGGGGAAGGGAGCCGACATGAAGGATTCGTGTATCGGCGGGGATTCCCAGCTCCTCCTGCAATTCTCGGCGGGCAGCTTCTTCATAGGATTCACCGGCATCCAGATGGCCGGCGGCAGAGGAATCCCACACGCCGGGGTGGCGGTCTTTGAGCATGGAACGCTTTTGCAGGAAGCAATCGTGGTGCTTGTTGAAGACGAGGATGTGGACTGCCCGGTGCATCAGTCCTGTATCATGCACCTCTTTGCGCGTAGCTTGGCGCAGCACTTGGTCTTGGGCATCCACCACATCAAAGAGCTCATCATCTTTCTGGGCTACGGCTGCGAGGGGGTGCGAATCGTAGGCGTTGGTGAGGCGAATCCATTGTTCCAGGCCCAATTCTTCCGGGCGGGCGGTGGGGGAGATGCCGAGTTCTGCCGCAACCTGTTTCCACTCCGGGGAGGCGGGAAGTTGCTTGTGCATTTGCTTGCGGCGCTGGGCAAAGCAGCGGCGCATCAGCTCATCCATAAGCTTGTGGTCGTATGGAGGGAACTCCCGCTCATCTCTCCGCGTGAGCAGCATGACGGTGGAATCTATCTTGGGCCGCGGAGAGAATGCCTCCGGCGGTACCGTCTTGAGTGCCTTGGGTACCCAGTCCATCTGAATCCTCAGGGAAAGCAGTCCGTATGCATCGTCCCCGGGGTTGGCCAAGATGCGGTCGATGAACTCTTTTTGCAGCATGACCACTGCGCGTTCGCATGCACAGGGGGAGGTGAGAAAATTGGCCAAGATAGCTCCGCCGGCAGAGTAGGGAAGATTGCCGATGAATTTGACGGGGCTCTCGGCAAAAAGTGGACGGGGATCCCAAGTGGCACCATCGGCGTGGTTCACCTGCACATGGGGGCTGTCTGCCCAGCGGGTGCGTTGGTATTCAGCCAAGCGGGCATCGAACTCCACCAAGATGAGCTTGCGGCAGAGCGGCGCAATGTGTTCGGTGAGTGCACCGGTGCCGGGGCCTACCTCCACTACGCAGTCTTCCGGGGTGATTTCCAGTTGATTCACAATCCAGCGTGCTACGTTTTCATCCGTCAGGAAATTCTGTCCGAGTGATTTAGATGGATTCACCTCGAAGTTTTCCAGCACGTTGTGAATTTGTGAGCGGTTCATGCGGGGAGGATTTTACCCTAGGCGGCAAGGCTTTGCAAGTGAAAATGAGTATCTTCCGTCGGAGACGAAAAATTCATTTCAAAAACCAGGGCAAACGCATTAGGCGAGAGCTGGCTTAAATAGCTGCTAGTGCTTGAATTTAAATTGCAAAATTCATATTTCAAATTTCACATTGAAAAAAATGGCGCGGTCGTGCAAGAAAATGGGTGGGGTGCATCTGCACTTGCCGCCCCCGCCTTGAAAGCGGGGCGAGGCACAAAGTGTGGTTATCGTTTCGCTTTACATCTGACGCAAGTCAGCTAGCTCCAATAAATTATAAATTGGGAACCTCTAAAAACTCAAAAAACGGAGAAGGACATCCATTGGAAATGTTAATCCTTTATTTGACATTGGCTGGAGACTCAGCTTCATTAGCACCGGCTATGCGGAGTAATTTTACCACATCCGGATGTTCAGCTGCTTTTTTGAGGTAAATACTCCCGTTTGTCTTTACGTCGGCTCCGGCCAAAATGAGAGCCTTTGCCAACTTTTTATCAGCCTCTGTTTTACAAACTATAACTTTTTTTAATTCTTTGTTGTAATCCGTTTCCTCTATTCCCAAGGCTCTTAATTTCTTGCGAGCTTTGTCCTGCAGTTTTGCTGAAATCTTTCCTGTTGTTTTACCCTGCTTTTTATTCATATCGCCGGAGGGCTCATCAAGAGGCACTTTCCCTTCTAATAAATCTCGCACGTAGCAATAAGTCCGGTAGTTTTCAGCGTTGATTTCTGCCTTGTCGGTGGTAGTTGATGGCGCGTTTGCGGAATTGTTTTCCAGTTGGGAGATAATATCCGTCACTTTTTTGAGAGCTTTTTCTTTTTTTGCTCCTAAACGCAGCAATGTTTTAACTATTTCCGGTTTTTCAAGCACACTGCTGATATAGTCCTTGTCTTGCACATTCATACCCTTCTGTACAAGAAGTTCTAATTTTTGGCATGGCTCAATTTCTGAATGCACTGCATAATGTATTAACAACTGGCTCGGATTGTGGCCGGTGCTTTTAAAGAATGATTCTAACTCTTCGGCGGTTAATTGAGCGGCTGCTGAGCCATCTATATACGTCGGCGCTGTTATACCGTGTTTTTTGAGGGTGGTTATTAATTCCGAACTTATTGCCAACCAATCAATTTTTTCACTTTCAGCAGCTAAATCTATTTTCGCGTTAATATATGTCTGAAGGAGCTCCTCATTCATACAGAGCCAATTGACGCGGACGGGAATGATGTTTTTTTCCAACGATAAGACAAGTTTTGCTACCTTGTCACTGCGGATAAAGGCAAAGGGACTTATGGAGCGTGCCGGTACAAATACGTCTTCTCCTATTTTTTTTGGAACGCACCCCTCTAAATACGAAGCCAGGCTTCCTAATTCTTTGTATGTTCGCTTTATTTCTGCGGGGTTTTCTGCAATGATTGCCAGTAAGAAGTTATCTGCCGGTGTTGTAGCCCGTTTTTTGCTTTTTATCAATTTTTTTGCCAAGTGATGAGCCGTGGGTTCGTTGGCGAATGCTGCCATCTTAATAACACGTTTCGGATCAATGGAGGCAACATCCGCTTTATCTTCTTCTTCGGCTGTTTGTTTTTTGTCTTGATAGTGTATGGCTGCTTCCTGTGACAATAATTCGCTGCCGGATATTAATACAACGCAGCTGAAGATGACTGCCATTTTGTGAAAAATTGTGTGAATCATGCTTTTGTGGACTAGAGGTTGCATGTGTTCAAGTTATCGCATTTAAAATGCGATAACATGGAAATCATTAGTAGTCATTCTTTTATCATGCTGGGCAATCGTATAAATGACTCGCTGCCGAGTAATCTCTACCTCTCAAAAAGCTTTTTCGTTAAAACATTACATAGAATTGTCTGGACATCGCATTTAAAATGCGATAACGCGGCAAAAAACATAAAAGTATGAGCTACAGGGCTTTTCCTTTCTTAGTGCGGTATTGGTTATGTAACCGTGGCGCAGAGAAAAGCCAGGGCAAACGCATTAGGCGAGATCTGACTTAAATAGCTGCTGGCGCTTGAATATCAATTGCAAAATTCATATTTCAAATTTTACATTGGAAAAATTGGCGCTGTCGCGTAAGAAAATGGGTGGGGTGCATCTGCGCTCGCCGCCCCCGCCTTGAAGGCGGGGCGAGGCCAAAGTGTCGTTATCGTTTCGCTTTACATCTGACGCAAGTCAGCTATCTTCAATAAATTATAAATTTGAAATCTGAAATTTGAAATCACGCAAATGTGTCATCATCCTCATGCGTTTGCCCTGGAGAAAAGCATCTTACACTTTACAAAGCCCCTCTATTGGTGGTATGCTGGCGGCGTGATGCAAGATATGCCCATACGCCCGCGCCGAAACAGGAAATCCGCCGCCATACGTAACATGATACGGGAGACCGACCTGAGTGTTGCGAATTTGGTGTACCCCATGTTTGTGCAAGAGGGAGAGGAGAATACCCCCATCGAATCGCTGCCCGGATGCACCCGCTGGAGCGTGAGGGGAATTGCAGAGGAATGCCGCCGTTTGTATGCGTTGGGTATTCATTGTGTGGATTTGTTTGCGGTGGTGCCGGAGGAGAAGAAAGATACCGCCGGGAGCGAGGCATGGAACCCCGATGGTGTGGTACCGCGAGCCATTCGCGCTATTAAAGCAGTGATACCTGATATGATGGTGATGACGGATGTGGCGCTGGATCCCTTCAATACATACGGGCAGGATGGTATTGTGAAAGAGTATGAGAATGGCTCTTATGAAATCCTGAATGATGAGACAGTAGAGGCTCTGTGCCGCCAAGCGCTGTGCCATGCTCGTGCCGGGGCAGATATTATTTCGCCCAGCGATATGATGGATGGCCGCATTGCTGCTTTGCGCTCTGCGTTGGATGCCGAAGGATACACCCATGTTTCATTGCTCAGCTATACGGCCAAGTACGCCTCAGCTTTTTATGGCCCCTTCCGCGGAGCTTTGGGGAGTGCCCCCAAATTTGGCGATAAGAAGACCTATCAAATGGATCCCGGCAATGCTCGCGAAGCCTTGCGTGAAGCTTGGTTGGATGAGAGCGAGGGGGCAGATATGCTCATGGTCAAACCGGCCACAATGTATTTAGATGTGATTGCCTCGCTGCGGCAGCAGAGCACCCTGCCGATAGCGGCATACCATGTGAGTGGGGAATACCTGATGCTCAAGGCTGCGGCGGCCTCTGGTTGGTTGGATGAGAAGCAGACCACGCTGGAGACGCTTCTTTCCATTCGCCGCGCCGGGGCGGATATCATCCTCACCTACGCCGCACCGCAGGTGGCGGAGTGGTTGCGAGAAGGCTAACTGCACGGCCATTCTACATGCGCAAGGAACATCCATGGGCTGTTTGGGGACGCCGCCTTGGCCGCGTGGATGTGACTTTGTTTGCTCTTGTCATCCTCATCGGCAGCTTGTTGGTTGCCCGCTATGGGCAAAGTGAGATTGCCCCTGTAACGATAGAGACAGAAGCCCCGGCTGCGGAGCATGCAGCTGTTGCAGAGGGTGAAGTGCCGTTGGATGTGGAATCCATGCCCAAGAGTGGTCCCCCGGTGCGATTTCTGATGCACAACGTGCAGAATTATTTTGTGGTGGGTGAGAAATCCCGCTCCCGCTATACGAACCGCATCAAACCGGAGAAATCCCGGCAGGCGGTGGCAGAGGTGATAGCCGGTGCCAAGCCGGATGTGGTGGGGCTTATTGAAATGGGCGGTCCGCTGGCTTTGCAGGATTTGCAGGCACGGCTCCGTGAGCTGGGGTGCGATTTGCCCCACAGCCGCATTCTGCTGCGCGAGGGGGAAGATCGCGCTTTGGCTGTCTTATCTCGCTATCCGATTGTGCAGGACGCATCCAAGGCAGATTATGGTTTGTACGGGCAGCAGCGGCGGCGCATGCTGCGCGGTATATTGGATGTGACCGTGCGGGTGGAAGATGGTCGCATGTTTCGTATTGTGGGGGCGCACCTTAAATCTCGTGTGGCAGATGACGCAGAGGCTGCCCGGAGTTTACGCGCTCGCGAAGCTCGTACGCTGGCCATGTATTTGCAGCAGGTGATGCGCCGCCAACCCGCTATGCCGGTGCTGGTGTACGGCGATTGGAATGATGGACCGGCAGATGCTGCGTTGGGCGTGCTCACGCAGGGTATCTCCTCCGAATCTGCCTTGCAGCGCCTTACTCCGGAAGATTCCGATGGTGATGTGTGGACGCTGTACTATAAGGAGGATAGAGAGTATTTTACCTTTGATCAGATTTATGTGAACCGCGTGTTGCGCACCCGCCGAGGCCGCGCTTGCAAGAGCGGTATTGTGGATATATCTGCCGGGAAGACGGCAAGCGATCACCGCGCTGTTTGGTGCGATGTGCGCTGAGATACCGTTTGTTGGCGATTGCCGGGTTTGAGATAATGTGTGCGGCGGATGCCTTCTGCCCATTCTGCAAAGCGTTTGGCTTGTGGGCCTTCGGCTTCGGTGGCAGGGCGGGGTGTGCCGACCGGGTGAGGCCAGGCGGCTATTTGCTCAGCTAGGCACGCGGCTTCTTCGTAATTTTTGAGTTGCAGGTGCTCAGAGATGGCACCGGAACCTGCGGCATAGAGGACAAACCATTCTTCTGCATGTGGGTCTGCGCCGGTGGCGGGGCATGTGGCCAAGATGCTCAGGTAATCTGCCAAGGCAAGGGCGTGCTTGCGGAAGCGGCTGCAGAACATGGCGTGTTGCAGGCGTGCTCGGGTCTTCCATGTTTCGGAGATTCCTTCTAATTGCCAGATATTTTCACAGTACTGCAAGGCAGATGTGCGGCTATCTTCGTTGTCTTCCATAGCCCACACATCTGCCATGACGGTGTAGGTGTGAGCCAGCTCATCCGGGGATAATCTGTTTTTATCTCGCAGGATGCTGTGTAGGATTTCCTTTGCTTTATCACCCTTGTTAATCCATGCTAAAATGGAAGCCATGCGTGCGCGGGCTCGGTTAATCAGCGGGGTTTCTAAATCAATGCAAGCCTCATAAAGTGCAATAGCCTTTTTGAGTGCTGAAAGAGAACCAAGTTGTTCGGCCTCGCGCGCGGCCATCATGTAGAGGCGCGCCTTGTCCTCGCCTGCCGGTAGGGTGGGAAGCAAGCTCTCCACGATAGAGAGAGCTTCTTCGTGTTTGCCTGCTGCGGACAGTTTATCTGCCAAGGTGGAGGTAAGAACCAAGCGTATAGCCGGTTTCAAGTCGGTTGATAGAGCATCCCGAATCAGCGCGAGAGAGGGCGGGGGGGCATTGAGGTTGGTTCCTTCCTGCTTTTGTGCAATTTTATCGCAGGCTTGCATGCGCAGGGCAAACAAGCGCAGGATGCGAGCCTCCGACCAATTTTTGCGGACTTCCGGGGGGTAATTGTTGAGACGTTGTAAGCTGGTTTCCGGCGAGCTCAACAGCTCGATTTGAGCCAAGGCCATATCAATGTCGGCCGTTTGAATGGGGGTGGGAGACAGCGTGCTTGCTTCTTCCAATTCTTTACGCGCTTGCTCCGGGTTGGTAGCAAGGATGAGTTCGGCGTGTGCCAAGAGCAACAAACGTTTGCCGGAAGGCAGCATCGGCGTATCCAGAATTTGTTGCACGGTGTATTCATCACCTGTCTCAAAGGCACAGGTCATGGCATTGGCCAGTGCGAGCGGCCGCACGTCTGCCGGGGCTATATCTGCGCAGCGCAGAAATTCGTCCTTGGCTGCGTGTTTATCTGTGTCTGCCATAAATAAAGCTCGGAAAAAGCGCGTGCGTGCATCGTCTTCGCTCTGCAACATGTCGAGATACAATTTAGCCTCTGCTTTTTTATCCTTGGCAAACAAGTCGCGTATGCGTTCTTGCAAGATGACTCGGGTAGCCGGTTCTTGGGGAAAAAGGGCGTGTGCCGTGTTGGCGTAGGTTGCGTCTTGTGTGTTCGGTTCATTCATGAGCCGCAAGCGTTGCAAGGCGAGCAAGGCCAGGGTGGCTCGGCGGGTCTGCCCGGAGTCTTGGCTCCATTCGCGCAGCTTGGCCAATGCGTATTCGCTGTCGGTGAAAGCTTGGCGTTCATCTAATCGGCGGAAGGCTTCTTCCAGTAGTGGCGAATCCGGATTGGATGAGATGAATTGCAATAAGGTTTCTTCTCCCCTCCCTTCATCGTCTTCATCTCCTTCCCGGAGCTCGGTTCCTTTGAGCGAGGCTTCTTTGTCGTAATACACGTCCGACAATGCTAAGCGAACACGTTGTTTCATCAGCGCGGGGTACGCAGGGTCATCCTCCAGTTGGCGACCATATTGCAGAGCTTGGTCATATTTTCCTTGGCGGCGCATGGCCTCTAAATCCAAAAGTTTGACCAGTGACTCCAGGTCGGGGTGGGATTGCGATAGTTTGTGCAGAGTCTCCAGGGTGGAAATATCTCCTTTGCGGGTGTGCCGCAGCTGGTGCTCAGCCAGCGCAGCCAAGGCCAAAGTAGCTATTTCTTCGTTAGGACTGGCTGTGAGGGGGGCCACCATTTCCACAAAATTGAGAGACGGGCTTTTCCATGCACAGTACAGGGTGCCCTTGGCCGCATAGGGGTAGAGGGGAGAATCTTGGGAAACTCCACTTAATGCCAGCGCGGCTTCCGGCAAACGCTCCAGATGCAGCAACGCCTGCCCTTTCCAATAAAGGGCCTCGGAGCTCTTGTCTTCTGCGGGGATGGTGTCCAGAGCCTCGGCGTAATGCTCATTGCGAACCAGCCTTTCGGCCTGGGCGATGTGAGCCTGTGCCACTTGGGTCAGAAGGAGCAGAGGTAGAAGGAGTGTTGGTTTCATCATGTTGCGTTTGTTCGGGGAATGGATAGCGGCCTTCCAGCCAGAGATATTGTTCGATATAGCGCAGACCTGAGCGGGTGAATGCGGCATCTTTGCTGCTGTTTTTGATGCGGTTGACTGTGCAGTTTTGTTGCAGTGTCGGCATGGCTTTGCAGGAAATCAGGGTAGGGGTGCGTACGATTACATTCGATGGGTACACGGCGATGGGGACACCTGCTGCTGTAAAGGCGATATCCAGTGATTTGGGGCTTATGCCACGCTTGCCTTTGTATAAAAAAGGGTGGCGTTTGAGCAAATCCATTGTTCCCACGCGCGGAACTCGCACGCGATAGTGCTCTTTGAGTGTTTGAAAATAGCGGGTGAGTGATACCGGGTCTCCGTTTTTGCTGAGCATGAGTAGATCTGTGGGGTTAAACCCGATGAGATTCAGCCCATTGTATAAGCCTTGTTTGTTTTCTGCGGAGCAAAATTTATCGTAATCTGAGTTGATGAGTAGGCCGATTTCCAAATGCAGATGCGAGCGCACGCGGTTTAATCCCACACCTGTATGCCCCATGATGCCCAGCACATTACCTGTTCCTACATGCTGCCCCGGCTCGCAGGATACAGTTGCCAAGTGTGCGTAGAGTGAGTATATGTATCCTTCCGGGACGCGGTGTTGCACAACCACGTAGCGGCCGTAGTTGCTGCTGCCCGGCGCATTGTTCACATGCACCACCTTGCCGGGTGCCACCGGGCGGATTCTATCCAGTGGCTCTCCTTTGTCATCTCTGTAGAGGGGTTTTATATCAATCCCCTCGTGCATGCGACTGTACATAATCTGCCCATTGCTTGCGCGGAATGGGTTGCGCACCATGCCGTAGGTGCCGGCTTCCCATGGCTGCGAATGAACACCCTCGAAGTTGCGATCGCAGTACATGTAAAAGCCATCGTTGTCGCCTCGAAAAAGCGCATCATTGAGTGTGGGCAGACGGTAAACTAAATCGTGAGCAGCTTGGGCATACCCCAAGCTGCACATGAGAAGCAATATCTGCCAAATGATGCGTTGCATTAATCCGCCGAGTGGAAAAGTTCTCCAATGGTGCGGCCTGTGTGATCCTTTGTCTGAGAGGGGTTCTTGGGCTTCTCCGGCAATGGCCGCGGGTTTTTCTTTAAGTACCGTTTTTCTTCAATTTCCGGTACCATGGGTTCCACGGTCTTGGAAATTTTCATGAGATCGTAGCCATTGAGGCCATTCCAGATGACTAATTCTCCATCGGTCACGGCACGGTCAATGCGCTGCGGCTCAAAGGCTAATCCGTTGACAACGGGCAGGAGAAGCAAACCGATATTTTCCTGCGTTGCCATGTAAAGGCGCGTGCGCCATTCTTTCTTGATGAAGAGCTCTACGCCGTATGAACCATTGGGGTTGACAAATGAGCGGAACTTTTCGAAGTGCTCCAGCGTGAGAATAGGTAGCTTGGTGTAAGGCCGACCGCGATACATGATGAGAAAGCGCGATCCGGATTCGGTGCCTCTTGCTTCTGTCAGGAAGTACACGGGGTAGGCTTTCTGGCTTTGGCAGCTGCTGAAGCATGCGGTGATGGCGCAAAGAATGGGGAATAGAAAACGAAGTTTCATGGGGGGGACGCTGGTTGAACGTAGGTTGATTATACTATAGCGGATAGGTGGATTGCCAGTCTAAAGTGAGGCATTGCTGGCTCTCGGTAGCTGATGTTCCCTTGTTCATTTCTTGGGTTTTGCTTTCAGGGGAACGGCGTGATACGGCGCGGGTTTTTCGCCCTTGAACTTGGGATTCATGGAAGCTATGTGTGCATTCTCAATGGTAAAGGTGAATGAGCCGCCGTTGGCTGTATCGCTGGCATCCAGAAAGTGATCAAATACGCACACGGGGGTGTTGCCGGGTGTTTCGGGCATGACAAAGATGCCGATACCCATGCCGGGGCGTTTCAGCCCCTCGCGATCGCGGATGGTGTAGCTGATGGTATTGCGCCCGCGCTTCAACCCGCCGGAAATGACATCTGCGCGGCGTTCATCATCAAATTCATGAAGTGATACACCATTGATTGTCATGTCAATAGAGCGCCCGGGGCAATCTACGAAAATCTTGCCGATGAGTTCGGGCTCTCTACAGGCAGGGGGAGGCTTGGGAATGCTGGTGTAGGGTTGGAACCCATCCTGCTCTTTCAGAACGCTTAAATCGCGGGCATGCAGGCGCTTGCGCACATCCGGCAGCTGGCTCAGGTCGAAGAAACGGCTCTGGTCCAGTTTCCACTTGCCGTTTTCAAAGACAAATTCCAGCACATAAGCATTTTCTTTGGCTTGGGAGTTACCCAGTTGCAGTTTTCCCACGTAGGTGGAGGCCATCGTGCGGCCATTGCAGCCCACAAGCGAGCCGACGTAAGCAAAGTTTTCCAATTTGGGCGGTTCTTGCAGTTTGCTGAAGAAATCGCGTGGGAAACTGCCACGTTGGGAGATGATGAGGTTGCGCACCTTCACCTGGCGAGCGGCAGAAGTGCTGCTGCGCCACGAAGGTTCGCTGCCGCGAATCATGCTCAGCCGCCACGTGTTATACACCATTTCCGTTGTTTTGCGGGCCTGCTCCTGGTTTGGGGTAGCAAACCCGCCGGGGCTCGTGGCTCTTTTTTGGGATTCGGCAAGTTGTTTGCGGGCAGCATCAATGCCTGCTTGGGTCATTTGTGCTTCTGAAAGACCGACTGCACACAGGCTCAACACGCATCCGATGAAAAAAATTTCTCTCATATCTGTTTAGAACTTACATCAGACTTGCTTTCATGGCAAGAAAATAGCATACTGTATGCACGTTATGACGTCCTTTCCACGCAGACCCCGCACCGCAGAGGAGGCTCGCTGCCAGCGTATGCTCGACAAAGCTCCATCCTTTGTGTGGAAGCGCTTTGCTGATGGTGTGGAATTGCGTGCGCGTCTCTTTGCGCCGGCAGGGCACAGCCCGCAGGCATTTGCCCCGGCTGTCATGTTTTTTCATGGTGGCATGTGGGCTTTGGAATATAACGAGGAGTTTGTTTCATGGGCCATGCACTTGGCGCACCGTGGTATTGTGTGCGTGTTGCCGGAATACCGCACCCATGCTTGCTACGAGGTCACGGCAGAGGAAATCATCCAAGATGGGCTGGATGCATGGAAGTGGATTCACCACAACGCGGCCGGTTTGGGGATAGATCAGGACCGCATTACCCTTGCCGGGGCAGATGCCGGAGGTCTTATGGCTCTCAACGCAGCAATGCAGCCTTTGCTGGAAACGCGTCGCTGGTGGCAATTGGGCAGTAAAGATGTGTTGCCGCTCTCCCCGGCTTGCGTAGCGATTCTACGTGGCGTGGTCGATGTGGATGCGCCTGAGGCTCGCATGCTCAACGTGAAAGCGGAAATGGAAAATCCGGATGTTATCAACCCCTGTGCCCTGCTGCGGCGGCATTTACCACCCCTTTTCTGTGCTCATGGTATGGCCGATCCTTTGCTGGATTTTGAGATGCGTGAGTGGTTTTGCGAGGAGTGGCGCCAGCTGGGTAACACGGCAGAGTTGTTGCTGTGCCCGAATGGCGACCACACTTTGACTCACTTTGAGGTCAACCCCGCTGTATTTGAACAAATCTTGCTGGCTTGGGAAGCCTTTATGGTGGAGCAGGGAATTTGGCCGGAATCCGCTGTTGAGGGGCGTGCCCTCATGGAATAATGCTCGCCCGCGGGCTTACATGGTGCACCAGAGCCACACAGTGATGCCGATGAAAATGGGGGTGAGAGTCATGCCCAGAATGTCTACAATGCGGGGGATGAGTTTCCAATGCGTGATGAGGGAGAGCGCGTAAAATACAACGGAAACAACCACCGCAATCACACCGAAGGTGATGGCCATGACTAAGTTGTCCAGCAGGAAGTAGGAAATAGCCGCAGGCGTGATACCAAGCATGAGCATGGCTCCCCCGCAGTCGAGGCTGTCGAACGTGTTGAGATCTTCCTGTTCCGGCATGTCCGGTTCAGTATAGCGCGGGGAAGAGAAAAATGCAATTGCAATTTCAGATATGCTGCGCTATACTGCGCGTGAGATGGAGAAAACACTTTTCCAAAAGATAGCAGATAAAGAGATACCGGCTGCCATCGTGTATGAGGATGAACTGTGTGTTGCATTCCGCGATGTAGCTCCCGTGGCACCTGTGCATGTGTTGCTGGTTCCCAGAAAACCCCTGTGTGATATTGCCTCTGCTACTGCTGAGGATGCGGCCTTGTTGGCTCACCTGATGCTCAAAGTCGGAGATATCGCACGTGATTTGGGCTTGGAATCCGGTGGATTCCGCACGGTGATGAATACCGGGGCCGATGCCGGCCAGACCGTGCCGCATTTGCATATTCACATCCTCGGCGGGCGTAGCTTGCAGTGGCCTCCGGGTTAGTCTCCCCCATGTCACCATCTGAATGATGGATTCGCCCCGCCCCAAGAATTGTATCCACCGCTACGAATGGGTGGATGAACGGACGTTGGAACTACAACTGCCGACGAATCGTCTGCGCTTGTATTTCATGGAGGCCGGCATGGTGCGTTGCCGCTATGTGTCGCGGGCGGTGTTTGAAAATATCCCCAGTTACGGGGTATCGCCACAGTACCGCATGCAGCAGGTCCCCCTCTCTGAAAGGGAGACAGATTCATACTACGAAGTGCGCACACCTGAGCTGCGTGTGCGCATACGCAAAGATGACTCCGGGCTGGAGTTTGCGGATAGCTGTGGCTACACGCTGTGTGCGGATGCCGAAGGTATGGGGCACCGTTTGCAGGAGCGCACGGGCGATGAGCTGGTGTGGGTGCTCAAAAAAATGCCGGAAAAGGCGCATTTTTTTGCACTGGGGGATAAACCTTGTGCTCTCAATATGCGCGGTAGGCGTTTTGAAATGTGGGGGGCCGATCACTACAAGTTCCACCCCGATAGTGACCCCCTCTACAAGAGTATTCCTTTCTTCCTGTGCCTCAACGAAGGAACGCAATACGGCATTTTCTTTGATAATACCATGCGCTCGTACTTTGATTTTGGCAAAGAACGGGCAGACCGCCTGCTGTTTGGGGCAGATGGCGGGGTGATGGATTATTACTTCATCTCCGGGAGCACGGCGTTGGACACGGTGCGGATGTATACCCGCCTCACCGGTTTGCCGCCGTTGCCGCCATTGTGGGCTCTTGGATACCACCAAAGTAAGTGGAGCTACTACCCTGAATCCAACGTCATGGAGCTGGCAGAGGAGATGCGCAACCGCGCCATCCCATGCGATGCCATCCACCTGGATATTCACCACATGAATCAGTACCAAGCTCTCACGTGGGACAGAACTCGTTTCCCTGAGCCGGAAAAAATGATTGCACGCTTGGGTGAGCGGGGGTTCAAAGTGGTCACGATTGTAGACCCCGGCATTAAAATCAACCCGGATAATTACGTGTGGCGCAGTGGGTTTGAGCGCAATGTATTCTGCCGCCGCCACGATGGTGCTTTGTTAGAAGGTGATGTGTGGCCCGGCTCCTGCACTTTCCCGGATTTTACTTCTCCTGAAACACGTGAGTGGTGGGCGGCGTTGTTCCACCGCCAAATCGCTGTATACGGTGTGCGCGGTATGTGGACGGATATGAACGAACCTGCCATTTTCCCGGATAAAACTTTCCCGGATGACACGCGGCACGCATTTGACGGGTTCTCCTGCTCCCACCTCAAAGCACACAACATATACGGACAGTGCATGGCTATGGCAACCCGCCTTGGTATGAAACGCAGTGCCCCTGATCGGCGTCCTTTTGTGCTGAGCCGTGCGGGCTTTGCCGGGTTGCAGCGTTGGGCCGCCACATGGACGGGCGATAACTACTCCGACTGGGAAAACCTGAAGATGGCCAACCTGATGGTGCAACGTCTCTCTGCCAGCGGCGTGTCATTCTGCGGGGCAGATACGGGTGGCTTTTTGGGGAAGCCTACGCCGGAGCTTTTCTGCCGTTGGATGCAGATGGCTGCCTTTCACGTGTTTTTCCGCAATCACAACAATGGCGAGTTCGGTGGGCAAGAACCTTGGATGTTCGGTTCTGTGGTAGAGGGAGCCGTGCGGCAAGCGATAGAGACGCGTTATCGTTTGTTGCCATATTTCTACACGCAATTTTACCGCTATTCGGTGGAGGGTACGCCCATCATTCGCTCGCTGGCGCTCATGTTCCCGGAGAATGAGGACACCTACTGGCGCAGTAGTGAGTTTTTTGTGGGCGATTCGTTCTACGTGGTGCCGGTGCATCATCCCGGTGAGTCGGGGCGCTTTCTCTACGTGCCGCCGGGTAATTGGTACTGCTTCTGGACGGATGCTCCCGCTCCCGTGGCTGAATCCGAGACTTGGGTCAATACCCCTCTTTCACGCATTCCTGTGTATGTGCGTGGTGGCCATATCATTCCGCGTTGGCCGGTGCAGCAGTATGCAGACGAATTGCCGGCACCGCCTCTCACCTATGATTTGTGGTGGGTTGCCCACACCTGTGAGGAGAGCTACCACTATGAGGATGCCGGGGATGACCCGAATGCACTCTCGGAAGAGAACTACCTGTTGCGCACCTTCCGCTACTGCGCGGCGGCTCGCTCGTTTACCCTCTCTTGCTCGGTAAAGGGTGAGCGGGAGGCGGCCAACAGCTGTATCACCCTTGTGTTGCATGCGCTTCCCTACCACGCAGCCCCCCGCCTTGTGGCCGATGGTGTGGAGATGCCTTGCGAATCAATAGATGGCGGCAAGACTTATCGAGCCGAAATTCCTGCCGTGTTCCGTGAAATTAACGTCCACTTCTGACACACCCTCCCCTCATGAATCGCGATACATTGGAAAAAATAATGGCTCGTTTGGATCGCATGGATCCGGATGAGCTGCGCAGTCTTTTCCTCCGGCTTGCCTCTGATAAGGGGCTGTTGCAGGATGTATTTGATGCGTTGCGAGATGGGTTGATTCTTTTTGATGCGGATGGTCGCCCTCGCTTTGCCAATAAGGCAGCCGTGGCAATCTATGGTCGTCCATTGAGAGAGCTGGTCAAAGAGCCGTTCGAACGCTTGGTGGGAGGAACGTGCAGCTGGAAGGAGTTGTGTGGGAGCGGAGTGGCCATCACCCGGGATTTGCACGTGAACTATCCTGAATCCAAACATTACAATTTTCTGATGAGCCCGGTGGCCGATGGCATGGAGTACCTGCTGTTGGTGCGCGATGATACTGAGCGGGTGGAGCAGGGTGAGGAAAGCGCCGAAGCAGAGCAAATGAATCTCCTCTCTTTCATGGCAAGTGCTGTGGCTCATGAAATTGGCAACCCTCTCAATTCATTGGGACTTAATTTGCAGCTCATGCAGCGCAAACTTGCCAAAATGGGACAATCAGAACAAGAAAAATTGGCTCCGCTTTTGGAGGGTGCTCTTGCTGAAACGCGCCGCCTTGATACCTTGCTGCACCAATTTCTCAAATCCATGCGCCCCTCGCAGTTGCAGCGCGAGCCTGTGCGCATCAACGAGCTTATCAACCACGTGCTGGATGTGCTTGCCCCGGAAATTGCACCGCGTGGTATTGCGGTGCATCAAGCATACTGTGAGGATTTGCCGGAGCTGAGTGTGGATTCTAACCAGATTTTTCAGGTTTTCTACAACTTGATTCGCAACGCCTACCAATCCATCCCCGGTGAGCAGGGGGGGGTCTACATCCAGACCGATTACAACGATACGGATGTGCGTATCATCATCAGCGATAATGGTACAGGCATTTCCCACGAGGTCATGGGTAGTATGTACGAGGCATTCCGCTCCACCAAAAAGAAAGGCAATGGCCTGGGCTTACTCATCGTGCGCCGCATTATCAAAGACCATGGTGGTACGCTGGGGATTGCATCCAAAGAAGGTACGGGCACCAGTATCACCATTACCCTGCCGAGAGCGGACCGCGTTGTACGCCTTCTCCCTGCCTGAATTTCCGCCTGTTTTTGGGGAAAATCAGCATGCGCCTAAGTCGCATACTGTATGATTCTGCGTGCGCTGCGATACTATTTGAGTGAGAGAAAAATGCCTGTGCCGGGGGAAGAACAACCCGAAACAATTCCTGTACCCGGGCTTGATTGGCAACGTTACATGGGCTGCTGGTACGAGCTTGCACGCATAGAAACACCCTTTGAATACGGCTTGGATGAGGTGTGGACAGAGTATACCATGCTGCCGGATGGGCAGGTGGATGTCACCAATTACGGCACGGATGCCGATGGCAGGGTGTACAAAGCGAAAGCTAAGGCTCGACCGGTTGCAGAAGGGGTGTTGCAGATTTCATTTGTGCCGTTTCTTCGCTTTATTTCCACCCCCTACCACGTGCTGCGTGTGGATGAGAACTACCAAAACGCCTTGGTCTCTAATGAAACAGGATCCTGCCTGTGGATTCTCAGTCGCCTTGCGCACGCTCCTTTGTCTCACTTGCTCCCACTTTTGCAAGATGCGTCACAGCGTGGATTTGACATCAGCCAACTGCGCCCGACCCGGCAAAACCGGGGAACTCTGTGCGAAATGACACTTGGAGAGAGGAATAAAATGACATTTTTTGCAGAAAAAGCTTGCCAAGAAGTAAAATGATTGGTAGAATGCGCCCGCACCCGGTTATGGGATGCAACAAGGCGAAGTTAGCTCAGTGGTAGAGCACATCCTTCACACGGATGGGGTCATAAGTTCGAATCTTATACTTCGTAGCACAAGGAACCCATCGGAACTTATTCCCGGTGGGTTCTTTCGTTCATTGAGAAATCGCCGATTTTGGGAGGAGGAAACCCCGAATTTGCTTGACGTGCGACCCTAGGGGTGTATAGTGGTAGGGTACTGTTGAATAGTGTATGAAAATCAAACGAGCAAATTTTCCGCATAAAAGATTGATTAAGAAAAAGAAGCATGGCTTTGCGCTTATTGCATCGCTGACGCTCATGATGCTGCTTACCCTCTTGGCTGTGGGTATCTTGGCGATGGCTTCTTCCCAAAACCGCATTGCGATGCAGACGGTTCTGCAGGCCGAAGCACGCCAGCAGGCGCTCATCGGTTTGGATGATGCCATTGCCAACCTGCAGATGGAGATGGGGCCGGATCGCCGCGTTTCTGCCAGTTCCGGTATCATTTCTGAGTCGGAGGGTGGCGTGTCGCAGCACATTTTGGGCGTATGGGACAGTTGGTCCGGGCCTATATATGGAAAACCCGTGGCAGGGAAAGGTAGTGATATCAAAGAAACATACCGCCAAGGGCGTGAATCCATGTTCCGCAAGTGGCTTATTTCTGCCCGTAATCCGCAGGATGTGCGCAATATGCAGGCTGTGAATGATTTGGGGACTCGTAAGCCCGGGCAGCGCATTTGTTTGGTGGGTGAGGGTACGCTGGGCAAGCGCCTCACCGGGCGCCACTACGTGTATGCAGATTTGCTCAACATGCCCTCTACCGGCAAGAATAAAGCCAGCTTTGCTTGGTGGGTTGGTGGCGAAAACCAGAAGAGCAAAATCTCTATTGTTGACCGCGAGGTAGAGGATGACCCGCTCCGTGTGTTGCGCCAAACGTGGGATACACCCGGTCCCATGTTTGTGGATAGTGAGTCTCTGGACTTTGTGCCCATGAAGATAGATAATCCGCAGAAGCTTCTTACCCTCAACTGTATTCCGTTGATTGGTTCATCTTCTCAGGCTGCCGGCATGCCTTATTTCTTTGATGTGACAACCGCATCATACAGCTTGCCCATCAATGTGCGCACCGGTGGGTTTAAGGAAGATTTGTGTTTGTTGCTCAATAAGAAAGATTTGAAAGGTACTGATTTTGCTGCCCGATCCGACCAGGATTGTCCCCTTGCCGAAGGTAAGGATGTGCCAGTGGGTACGGAAAAGAATATGCCGATAGGTTCGTGGCAAGTCTTGCATGCATACTACAACTGCTGGCCCAATGGTGATGCTAATGATGCGGATAACTTTACCGCACGTCTCATAGGCAAGGTGGACGATGCCCATACCCGCATGAGCGGTTGTATGGTGAAAGATGGTACGGATAAGTACGAGTTGGATCCCAACAACTCCAGCCCTTCTACTGTGTATGATACACGCACCATGATAGAGCAGGGAAGCAAGGCGGCAGGGTATGCGCGTACTCCTGTCATGCTTGCCTACATGAGCAATTTCGGGTTGGTGACGGAAAAAGTGGAGTCCTCCGGCAGCGGTTCTAAGCAGGAGGAGCCTAAGTACAACTTGGATTTATGTTATGCCCCTACCGTTTTGTGGTGGAATCCCTACAACGTTCCCATGAAGATTAGAGGTAAACAGCTCTGGTCACACTCGGTGCCTTACAAGACTATGTG
The DNA here is from genome assembly GCA_017435505.1 of Akkermansia sp. GTDB lineage: Bacteria > Verrucomicrobiota > Verrucomicrobiia > Verrucomicrobiales > Akkermansiaceae > Akkermansia. The sequence goes on along the minus strand of JAFSEZ010000029.1, from coordinate 61,417 downwards.
GCTGCAGTCTTACGCAAACTCCAGCACGCAAAAACACAACTATATCTGGCAACGCTATGCAGTGGGGCGCAACTTTAGTGGGGCACAATACGGCTTCGGCTCAGACTTCGGTGAGTTCTTCCAGCGTGATAATTCTTCGGATACGGCAGATATCGTGTTTGCTCCGGGTGAAATCCTTTACTTCTCCCCCGGCAAGGCTCGCGTGACATCTGATTACAGCAAGGCTCAGTCTAATCCTTGGATTGAGGGGTATCACCCCAGCAGCGTGTCCGGATATAAAGCTCGCTTCTACACCAATAAACCTACCTCTGAAGTGACTGCCGGTGATTGGTACGTTAATTTGCGTCTTACCGTGAAATCCGGCACTTGGGATGATAGTGTTGCAGGGGCATACCCCGATGGCTGGTGGTTTGCACCCAGACGCCGCGAATGTATTACCATTTTTAACGGTTTGAATGGCATGAGCACCGGTGTTACCGATAACGGTGGCGATGGTAAGCGTGGTATGTCACCTCACCGCTTCCTCTTGGGGTGGTACGACCCTGACGATACCGATACAAGTACGGTGTTCTGTGATGTGAATCGAAATGACTCGGTATGGACGGAAGATGGCTCCCAGAGTGATCCCACGGTTCCTTTCTTCATCGCCGCAGTCGGCGTGGTGCCCAAATCAGCCAACCCCAATTTGGATAGCCGGATTTTTGAAGGCAAGGACTACCGTACCAAAACGTGGCAGCACTCCAGCCCTGCTTTCTGGGGGGGGATGCTCACCCGACCAAGCGACCAGCAGCGCCAGTATCACCCTTATCAGCTTGCTGCGCTTAATGTGGGTGCCGGCTTGAGCGCAGCTCCCATGGATAACGTGGGCCGCAATGGTATCTTGGGTATTACCAGCGATGGTGAGCAAGTATCATTCGTTTCCGTCTTGGAGTTGCCTGTGCATCCGCCGTTCTCTCTGGCCGGTTTTGCCGGTATGCGCTTGCAGCCCGGTTGGTACAAGGCTAATTCGTCCGGTAGCAATGATTTTATGAATGCATCAATCATGCGTCGCGCTGAATACCAGAGCGGTGTGCCTGGGGTGGGTATAGGCAATTCTTTTGCCGATCCTTGTTTGCCTCCCGGAGACATTTACGTATTCCACAAAAATGAGATTTCGACGGAAGTAGGTACCAATGGTCAAGTGTTCAGCGATTTCTTTGACCATGGTTTGCTTATCAACGATGCTTTGTGGGATCGCTGGTTCTGCTCTTCCGTGTCGGATATGCCGGATGGTGGTAAATCCACTCGCAAGGCTCAGGAGGTGATGGAAGATTTTCTGAGTGGTAAGGAAGCTCTCCCCGTATCGCGCTATAAGAAGTCTGCTACCTCTTATAAGGATGAGGAAATCATCAAGCGTATCATGGATAAGGAAGGCTGGAAGTACATTGCCCAGTATCTTATGATAGATGGTGGCTTCAACGTGAACTCCATCTCGGAGGAGGCGTGGGCATCTGTGTTGCAAGGTCTGGCTAAGCGTAAACTTGCAACCAATGTGAACGGTAAGAAGTTGTCTCTGGTGGAGGCCAATAAATCTGAAAGCCAGGTGCTGTTCTCTCGTTTCATGGTCTCCACCACCGATAAGAGTATTGATTCCTTGGGTGGCTACAGCATGATGCAGGGGTCTAATTCTCTGCGCCAAGGTAGCGGTGAAGCTGCTGCTTGGGGCGAGGTTCGTATGCTGGAGCCGGAATCCATACGTGAATTGGCCAGGCAGATTGTGAAGCAGGTGCGTAAGCGCGGACCCTTCCTCAATATGTCGGATTTCATCAATCGCCGTTTGGATAAAGCCGGCTCTGAAACAGCGCTGAAAGGAGCTTTGCAGGCTGCCATTGATGAAACGGATATCAACAACCTTTTCAACGAGGTAGAAGCTCCTAAGCCCGGTAGCGGAGATTTGTTTGCCTTCCCGAAAGCAGAGGAGGGCTCCATCTACACGGCCGCCCCCGGATACTTGATTCAGAGTGATGTGCTGGCCTCACTCGGCAATATCCTCACCGTGCGAGATGATACTTTCACCGTGAGAGCGTATGGCTGCGTGCGCAATGCCCGCAATGCCATCTTGGCTCAGGCCTGGTGTGAGGCCGTGGTGCAGCGTACGATGGATTATGTAGACCCCACCAATGCTCCGGCTGATCGCGAGTATGAACCGGATGGCAGCAAGGGTAAGGGGCTTTCCCGTGCCAACCAAGTGATGGGACGCAAGTTCCGCATCGTCTCTTTCAAGTGGCTGGATGCCTGGGATATTTAACCCGGTTCGTACAATAAGTTTTCCAAGGGCTTGCTTCTTTGTGGAGCAAGCTCTTGTCGTAGTGAGAACCAAGGATGGCGGCAGAGGTGTTTTCCACGACAGCAAAAAGAGAAAGTCTTTGGCCGGAAGAAAAGCAGGACTGACGAAAAATGAGCTTGCGCGCGTGAGTGCGTACGTGTAGGATGAGAGCAATGAATGAGAAATTGATTATCATCGGTACAGGGCCTGCAGGATATACTGCGGCGATTTATGCAGCACGCGCTGATTTGGCACCGCTGGTGTTTACCGGTAATCAAATCGGCGGGCAGCTGACCACGACAACGGAGATTGAGAACTTCCCCGGATTCCCGGAGGGAATTATGGGGCCGGAGCTCATGTTCAACATGAGCCAGCAGGCAGAGAAGTTCGGCGCACGCTATGCGTATGAAGATGTGCTTTCCGTCTACCGCGAGGAATGCAGCGGATTGTTCGTGGTGACTACCTCCGGCGGTGCATACAAAGCACAAGCGGTGATTGTGGCAACGGGGGCTAAGGCTCGTTATCTGGGGCTGCCGGGGGAGAAGGAACTCATTGGGCATGGCCTGACAGCATGCGCCACATGCGATGGTGCATTCTACCGCGATGTGCCCGTGTGTGTGGTAGGCGGTGGAGACAGCGCCTGCGAAGAAGCCTCTTTCCTGACTCGCTTTGCCAGCAAGGTTTATCTGATTCACCGCCGCGATATGCTGCGCGCCAGCAAGGCTATGCAGCAGCGCGTGCTCAATGACCCCAAGATTGAGCCTGTTTGGAACAGCACTATTGCCGCCTATCAGACGGATGAGAGCGGGGAGCTCTGCAGCGTCACGCTTCAGGATACCCTTACGGACGAGCAGCGCCCGTTGGATGTCAAGTGTGTCTTCATGGCCATCGGCCACTCTCCCAATAGCGCTTTCTTAGGCGATTTGGTGGATGTGGATGGAGCCGGTTTCATCGTGCGCACCAATGGTGGCACGGCTACCAAAACGCCCGGGCTCTTTGCCGCCGGTGATGTGGCAGATCCCGTGTACCGTCAAGCCATCTCCGCAGCGGGGATGGGCTGCTGGGCCGCCATGGAGGCTGAGCGCTATCTTCTTTCTCTCGAATGATACACCCCTAAAAGAAACACTATGAAAAAGACTCTCTTTTGCGTTTTGTTAGGTGCTGCGTTGCTGGCATCCTGCACCACTCCTGCGGAACAATATGCCACGGGCGCTCGTTTCTATGAAACTGAGCAGTACGAGCAAGCTTTGACCCACTTCCGCGCAGCTGCTGCGCAGGGGAATGCCGACGCCCAGTTGATGATTGCCAAGTGCTATGATTTCGGCAAGGGTGTGAAGCAAAATATGGCCGAAGCCGTGCGCTGGTACACGCTGGCTGCACAGGGCGGCAATGCCAATGCCCAGGATAACCTCGGCACCTGCTACGCCACCGGCTCCGGTGTGAAGCAGGATTTTGACGCAGCGTATCGTTGGTACTCGGAAGCCGCTTCTCAGGGGGATGCATCTGCCCTCAACAACCTCGGCCTTTGTTTCCGTAATGGCGAGGGGGTGGAAAAGGATGATGCACGCTCGGCAGCCTGTTTCCGCCAAGCCGCTGAGAAAGGAAACTCCAACGGACAGTATAACCTTGGCCGCTGTTATTACCACGGTTTGGGGGTGCCCCAAGATGAGTTGCAGGCTCGCTACTGGGTATCCATGGCTGCTCGCAATGGTCACAAAAATGCCGCTGCTTTCATGGAAGATAACGGCTGGAAATAAGATATAACATGTTTGCATTGGGCTCGCTTTGGCGAGCCCGATTTTTTTTCGATGAATAAGTCAGAGCAGAATAGTACGCCTTGGGGCTCCTTCTGGAGTTTGGTGATTATTCAATCGATGAATTCCCTCAATGAAAAGGGGGTTCAATTTTTACTGATAGCGCTGGGGATATGGATGGGGCAGATGCTGCAATATCCGCTTTCTATCCTCATTGTGCTGCCTTTTGTGGTCTTTTCACCCTTGGCGGGGTGGCTTTCTGATCGATATTGCAAGACTCGCCTGTTGCAGGCGATGGTACTGTTGCAGGTAGTGGTGCTGATTGGTATGTCGATAGGCTTATTTATGCACAGCTTGTGGATTTCCATAGGCTTTTTTACAGTCTTTTGCGTGCAGGCCATGTTTTTCAGCCCCGCTAAGAAGGGATTGGTAAAAGATATCGTCGGAACTCGCAACATTGGCTTTGCCAGCGGTATTTTGGAAATAAGCTCAATGCTGGCTCTTCTGGTGGGGCAGATAGGCGCTTTGTACATAGTGTACCGGTTGTTGAGTCAATGGGGAAGCAGCGCGGGGTGGGAAGCCGCCGGGTGGCCATGCGTGTGCTGCATCGTAGGCGCAGTATTGGTGTTTCTGCTTAGCCTGACCATTCCGCGTTTCAAGCCGCAGAGTTGTCGTCCCTTTGCCTGGAGTTTATTGTGGGAGCATTTTTCCCAGCTTCGCATGCTGTGGAGTAACAAGGTTTTGCGTAATAGTGAGGTGGGTATAGGGTACTTCTGGTTTATAGCGGGTACCATGATGCTGATAGCTCTGCAGATGGCGGCAGATGCTCACCCGGTGAAGCCGGACGGAGATTTCATGGCTGTGTTGGGGCAGCAAAAGGACTCTGCATTACTCATGGCGTGGATCAGCGGCGGTTCGATTTTGGGTGGTGTGGTGGCTTCTGTCATTTGTGCGGGTAAAATTCGCACATGGGTGGCCACTGTGGGGGGAATTGGCATGACCATCGGCTGTGCTATGCTGGCTTTGGTGCCCTACGGTTGCCCGCTTTTCTACGCGACATTGGCGTTGACAGGAGCTGTGGCAGCCGGTTACTTGGTGCCGCTCAATGCGTTGCTCCAAGATCGGGCGGATGATGATAAACGCGGCGATGTGATTGCTGCCGGTAATTTGGTGGACTGTTTCCTTGGTATCATGTCCGTAGTGGTGCAGGGGGGGATGCGCTTGCTTGGGATGTCTCCGCAGATGCAATGTGCTGCCCTCGCGGTGAGTAGTGCGTTGGTGGCATGGTTTATCATTCGCAACATGAAAAACGCGTGAGACCCTGTCGGCACGCTTGAGGAATACGTATATCGCATGTTCTGCGGACTTTGCATAGTGTGGCTTCTGAGTGTTTTTTGCTTGAGAAAATGGACAGAATATGCTAGATTACGCGGGATGAAAGCTTTTGTAAGATGTATACTGGGAGCCGCCATGTGCTGCGCTATGTCCATGGGGGCAGAGCCTGTTGCCAAGCCCAACATTATTTTGGTGTTGGTGGATGACATGGGGTGGGGAGATTTGGCCCTCAATCAACCTGCGGCACACGCAGGGACACCGCAGATTGATACACCGAACCTGAATCACCTGGCAAACAATGGTGTGCGCCTGCTGCGCCACTATACAAGTGCTCCGGTGTGCGCCCCGGCGCGTGCCAGTTTGTTTACGGGGGTGCACCAAGGCCATGCGGAGGTCATTCGAAACAATAGCTTTGATGCTGCGTTGGAAGATAGTCACACGCTTGCTTCCGTCCTCAAGTCTGCCGGGTACAGCACAGCCCTTATCGGCAAATGGGGGATTGGCGGCGGGCGCGAAAGCGGCGGTACGCCCGATACTTGCCCCGCGTGGCCCACAAAGCGCGGGTTTGATTATTTCTTTGGCTATAACAACCACTTGGCCGGGCACCGCCATTATCCCAAAGAGGAGAGTAATGCCGACCCCGAAACACACCGCAACGCTATCTGGGATGGCAACGAGATGATTACGGATAAGTTGGATGGCTGTTACTGCACGGATTTGTTCACGGCTCGCGCCAAGAAATGGATTGTGGAGCAGCAGACGGCAGATAAGAGCAAGCCCTTTTTCTTGGCGCTTACTTACGTGGCACCGCATGCGCGCTTGGGTATCCCCGGAGTGGCATATCCAGCCGGTGGCGGTTTGAAGGGTGGTGTGCAGTGGCTGGGGACTCCCGGCAAAATGATCAACACGGCCAACGCCGACACGTGGGATTCCTACATCCACCCGCAGTACCGTGAAGCTTGGAAGGAATACGCAGAACAACGCTATGGCGCAGCTGCGCCCCACAAGCTCATGACGGCGCGGCGCCACGCTTCCATGATTACTCGCGTGGATGAAGCCATGGGTGACCTTGTGCAGCTTTGCAAGGATTTGGACATTGACAAGAACACCGTTATCATCTTTACCAGCGACAACGGAGCCCACGATGAACCCGGTGCTGTGGGCGGATTTGCGGGGCACCCTGCACCGGCGCAGGACCCCTCCTTCTTCCGCAGCTATGGCGACCACGATGGCATCAAGCGCGATGTTTGGGATGGCGGCTTGCGCGTGCCTTGCGTAGTGTATGCTCCCGGCATTGTGAAGAATGGCTTGGTAGAGGATACTCCCACGCAGTTCCAGGACTGGATGGCCACGGTGGCAGATTTAGCCAATGTACCCAAGCCTATGCGCTGCGATGGCGTATCTCTGCTGCCTCTGTTGCAGGGGCAAGTACGCGCAGAGGAGAATATGCGCGACCGCGTGCTTTATTCAGAATATTTCTACCCGGGCGGTATGGCGCAGTACGGCGACTATGCGGCCAACAAGAAGGGGCGCGCTCGTGGTGAGCAGCAAGTACTCATGTTCCGCGCCGGGGAGCAGGGGTGGCTCAAGGCTATTCGTACCGGCATCAAAACAGCTCAGGAGGATTTCGAGGTGTATGACACGAACGCAGATCCGCATGAAACCTGCAATTTGGCAGGTAAGGTCGGTGTGCCCTCTCAGGATTGGATGAAGCGCCTTGCGCTCTATAACCGCCGTGCGTATGATTACTACCGCGACCCCCAGGCACCACGGCGCAACAATAGCTGCGGAGGGTTCCGCAGCTATGATATGGCGCTTGTACCAGCCAATGCCGGAGTAGGTGCAACGGCTCCCGGTTTGCTGATGCGTCGTTGCCGCATGGTGGCTGATTGGGTGCCGGCATACGACACGCTGCCAGCGGAATTGACATCTGCGGCACCTACTGTGGCTCAACCCTGCGAGACTGAGCTGCCTGCCGGTACCATTACCGAATTCCGTGGCTACCTGAATGTACCGCAGGATGGAAATCACTGGCATTTCTACTTGACGCTGGATCAGGTACCGGGCAGCAAGGCTTTTGCAAAACTGCACAATTTCCACCTCATTGATGCAGACTGCAACTACGAACCCGGTGCTACCGCCACGGAGTCTGCTGCGGCCAATACCGTGGAGTTGGATGCTGCGAAGACCGGCAAGAAGGGTATCCCGTTGAAGGCCGGATTGCACGAAATCACCATCACGGTGGTGCAGGGGAGCGCAGCACCCGGCAAGCTCCGTATGGAATGGAATCGTGGGCCGCTGGGTGGCACCATTACGCCGCGCGTGCCCATCCCGGCAGAGGCTTTCGTGCACTAAAATAAACGAATATCAATTCTTCCGCCCGGCTTTGCCGGGCTTTTTTTTGCCGTACCACAGATACAGCAGAACTCCAAATAAGAGCACGCGCGAGATGGGCATGGAAAGCCATACCCCATCCATACCCCACAGCAGCGGTAGGGTGAATAGGCACAGTGGCAACACCACAAAGGAATCACCATAAATGAGCAGAGAGGAATCCAAGGTTTTGCCGGTAGATTGGTAGTAATAAGCTGCTACGCGGATGACCCCCAGCAGGAGGAACGCCGGGGCACTCAGCACCAGCCCTCGGCTCGCGAGTTGGCCGGCGTGCCCGCTCAACCCCATCCACGCCGGCATGACTGTGCAGGTGGCAAAGCTGAACAGCATCAGCACCACTCCCAAGCCAAATGCCAGGGCATAGCTATAATTCCCGATGGAGTTTTGGCGGGCGTATTCCTTGGCACCGTACATGCGAGCGGTAAGGGGTTGCATACCACCGGCCAGCCCGCTGAGCAGAAGTGAGCCCAGGCTTTCCACTGCAGCCACCATGGTGTAGGCGGCAAGTCCATCCACCTGCCCGTAGCGCAAGCTTTGAAAATTGTGCAGATACAGCATGGCGATGATAGCGATACTGCCGCCGAAAATCGGTGTACCGGTGCGCAGTATTTCTGCTGTGCGCAGCCAATCTTCCCGCCGCAATCGCAGTGGGAAACGCAGCGTGGTATGGCGTGTGCAAAAGTAATAAATGCCCACTATGGCAGATGTGGCTTCGCCTATGATGGAGGCCCACGCAGCACCGCTCACTCCCCAGCCCAGCTGCATGATGAAGTACCAGTCCAGCGTGGTGTTCACGAGCAGCCCCAGCACCACCATCCACATGGCAAGCTTGGGGCTGCCATCGTTGCGAATCACCTCAATAAACATGCTCATGAGTACACTCAGCACCAAGCCGCCCAGCATGATGCGGGCGTATGCCAGCGATTGGGGCATTAACTGTTCATCCGCGCCCATTGCTCGTAGCATAGGCGGGAGGAAGGGGAGAAGGGCCAGTGTGAGTACGAGGGAGAAGATCAGGCTTAGCCCCCATGTCATGCGAAAGGCTGTTTGTGCAGCTTGTTCTTCCTTTGCCCCCCGCGCTTGAGATACCAACACCGCGCCGCCGCCGCCGCAAAGAGACCCCACGGCCATGACCATCATCAGCAAAGGCCAGGTGACGGCTACCGCTGCCAGCCCGGTTTCTCCCGTGGCTCGGCCAATGAAGATGGTATCCACAATGCTGAAAGAACCTGCCACTGTCATTCCGATGATGGAGGGCATGAGGTAGCTCCACAGCTCACGGCGGTCGTGTCGGCTCAGCTTTTTCATGGGTATGCAGGAAAATCGGCTGCACCCGGTTAGTGGCGCAGCCGAGAAGGAGTATAGTTGCCGGTTGTAGGGGACTTAGGATTCTTCGTTGCTTTCCTTGTCGCTCTTGACGAGCTTGGTGCAGCATACGATGAAGAGCCCCCATACAATGCCGATGGAGAGCAACATGGTGATGATACCAGCAATAGTCATGATGTTTAAAGTGAGGTTAGTCGTTAAGGTCGTCGGGGTTGGTGTGTTTGTGGAACTTGCGGGAAGTGTAGATGACAAAGGCGAAGAAGATGGCCACCATCATCACCCACACGATGGGGAAGAGAGCACCGGGTTCGCAGTTAATGAGATTGAGCACCTGCGGGCTCAGCTGGATAAAGATGTTCTTATAAAGCCATGAGCCGAAGATAATCAGCAGAATGCTGGGGGTGACCCAACGAAGAATGAAGCCCAAGCCCGGAGGCAGGGGAATGGCCGCACCTTGGCGCAGTTCCTCCAGACCTTTCTTGGTGCCCCACGCATAGTTGAAGATGGTGAAGAATAAGCAGGATGTAAGGTAGAGGAACATGGTGCCAAACCAGAAGTCCATGGTGTCCAGCGCCATGAGCCCTTCCGTAAACCAGCCCACCAAGAGGGTGCCGATGGTGACGAGGAAGGCCACCAGGGCCACGCTTTGTACACGGCGCAGTTCCCAGAATTCCTCCAAGAAAGCGATGGATGGCTGCAACATGGAAATGGCGCTGGTAATAGCACCGATGAAGAGCAGAAAAAAGAACATGGTGCCGAAGATGATGCCGCCGGGCATGGCTGCAAACACTTGGGGCAGCACGTTGAAGCCCAGTCCGAAGGTGCCGCAACCTGCCGCCGCCACCACGCCTAAGAAGGCCACGGCTGCGGGGATAATCATCATGCCGGCCATGCCCACCTCAATGGCTTCGTTGGCAGAGTTCGCAGTAAGTGAGCTCAGGGCAATATCTTTGCGGCGGCGCACATAACTGGCGTAGGAACATACCGTGCCGAAACCAATGGAGAGGGAGAAGAAAACCTGCCCGGCAGCAGCAATCCACATTTCGGGGTTGAGTAAGCCTTGGGTGAGGGTGATTTGTTTTACTTCAACTGCTTTGCCGGGATTGGCTGCTTGTACTTTCTGCACCAGGGCAGCCTTTTCCTCGGCCGTGGCTTGGGCGGGAATCATGTTGACTTCCTTGCCTTCGACCACGAGCATGTTCTTGGTGGGATTCCACATGTACCCAAGACCTTGGTTGACATTGCGTTCGGGGTAGGCTGCATCAGGAGTCCCCAGAGTGAGGACTCTCACCATGATGATGAGACCGGTAATGAGCAGCACAGGCATGCTCCACTTGCAGAATGTCTCGATACCCTTGCTTACACCACGGAAAATCACATACATGTTGGCGAGGATGGCCACGGCGAAGAAGATGAGTTGCCCGCCGGTACCGAAGAAGATATCACCATCGCCGGTGAGCCCCACATATTGCGCAAAGAAATTGCCGTATTCTTCTGCGGATTGCAGCTGCAAATCGCCCATGGCGGTGTGCCAGGCGTAGCCGATGGTCCAGCTTTCCAGGGGTATGTAGTACATGGCAATGCCGATAGTGGCCACCACACCGGCAATGCCCAGGTATTTCCAGCGCGTCTTTCCGCTGAGCAGGTAGAAAATGCTCACGGTACTGTGTCCACCCAAACTGCCGCCTTTGCGGCCGATAGTCCATTCCACCCAGCTAAGCGGAATACCCAGCAGGAGAAAGGCTGTGAAGTATGCTATCATGAATGCGCCACCGCCGTACTGAGCTGCCAGTCCGGGGAAGCGCAGGAAGTTACCGAACCCGATGGCACTGCCGGCTACGGCCAGCACTACGCCAAGATTCGAGTTCCATGTTTCTGTTTTTTTTGTTGTGTTCACGTTGAGATGGAGGGTGAAGATTTATTGTTTGTTGAAGCGGCGGGAGGTGGCCGCTACAATGCAGAAGAATACCGTGATACCAATGGCCCATACGAGGGGAAGAATAGCACCGATTTTTCCTTCTGCGATGTTAGCAACATAGCTGCTTCGGGTGACGAAAAGTTCTTGGTAGACCCAGGCTGTAAAGATGGTAGGCATGATAAGTGGGGTCACCCGGCGGATGATGAATGCTGCGCAGCGCGGTATGCGGATGCGTGCACCGTACTTCAGCTCCGCCATGCCGTTTTCTGTACCCCAGATGTGGTTGAAGAAGATGAGGTTGATGCCTGTTGTGATGTAGAGAATCAGGCTGCCAACCCAGAAGTCGATGCTATCCAGAGCGAGCAGGCCTTCTGTGTACCAGATGATGGCAATAGCCCCAACCAACAACAGGCATGCCACGAGGGCGATGCTCTGCCCCCGGCGTAGATTCCAATACTCCTCAACAAAGGCTACGGCAGGCTGCACTTGCGAGAGCGCACTGGTAACGGCGGCGATAAAGAGTAGCAGGAAGAAAAGAAGACCGAAAAAGCAACCACCCGGCATGGCTGCAAAGACTTGGGGTAGCACATTGAAGCCCAGCCCGAAGCTGCTGGTGGTGGCCGCAGCCGCAACACCCAACAAGGCCACCGTGGCCGGGATGATGGTAAGGCCGGCAAGCCCCACTTCCGTCACCGAATTGGCGGCTCCCGCACTCAATGCGCTCAGGGCGATATCCTTGCGGCGGCGCACAAAGCTGGCATAGCAGCATATGGATCCGGAACCTACAGATAACGAGAAGAAAACCTGCCCGGCGGCGCGTAGCCACATTTCAGGGTTAAAGAGGCTTTGCCAGAAGGTGATTTTTTTCTCTCCGATGGTGGTATGAGGGTATTCTGTTTGCAGCCGGGAGAGCAGGGCTGTTTTTTCCTCTGTGGTGGCAGAAGCCGGTACCATGCCGATGGTTTTATCTGTGGCGGTATCTACCAGCACGAGTTTGTTGGGGTTCCACATGTAGCCTAAGCCCTCGCTTACACTGCGTTCCGGATGGGCGGCATCGGGTGTTCCCATGGTGAGAGCTCGCACTAAGATGATGATAGCTACGATGAAAAGCACAGGCATGCTCCATTTGCAGAACCACTCAATGCCCTTGCTTACACCGCGGTATATGAGCCAGAAATTGGCCACCAGCGCCAGTACAAAGAAGATAGGGGCTGTGGTGTTACCGCTGAAGAAGTGGCCGTCTGCCCCGGATCCCACAAAGTTGGCAAAGTATGCTTGGTAGGCCGCGGGGGAGTCCAGATTTAAATCGCCCACGATGGTGTGCCAGGCGTAGCCCAGGGTCCAGCCTTCCATGTAGATGTAGTACACGTTGATGCTGAGTCCGGCCAGAATGCCCAAGATGCCCACATATTTCCAGAGGGGTTTTTGAGCAATCAGCTGGAAGACAGAAGCCGGACTATGCCCACCCAGTACGCCGCCGCAGCGACCAATGCTCCACTCTACCCAGCAAAGCGGTAATCCCAACAGCAGGAAACAGCAGAAATAGGCCACCATGAAAGCTCCACCGCCATACTGTGCGGCCAAGCCGGGGAAGCGCAGAAAGTTACCAAAGCCAATGGCACTACCGGCCACCGCCAGCATAACGCCCAGATTGCTCTTCCAATGGTCGGATTCAAGGGGATTTGCGCCCATAACGATGGTTTTACATGAAAGGTTCGCGTTCGTACTTTGTTTCCAACTCGGCTTTTTTCTTGAAGCGATGGGATGTGTGGGCTACGAAGCAGAAGAATAGGGTGACCAGCAGTACCCACGCCAGCGGGAAGATAGCACCGGGCTTGCCTTCCAGTATGTTGGTGATGTGGTAGCTCTGCTTCACAAACAGGTTCTGATACAACCATGCCACAAAAATGGTGAGCATGATGACCGGTGTTACCCAGTTGATGAGGAATGCCACGCCTCGACCTATGCGCATGGCCGCTCCGCTGCGTAGCTCGGCCAGCCCCTTGGGTGTACCCCATACAAAGCGGAACATAATGAGGAATAGCGCGGAGCTGAAGTAGAGACTCATGGTGCCTAACCAGAAATCAAGCGTGTCCAGCGCGATGAGCCCATCCCCCGTGAACCACACCACGAGCAGGGAGCCTACCACCAGAAGAAACGCTATTATGCTCACGCTCTGCACGCGCCGCAGATTCCAGAATTCTTCCACAAAGGCTACTGCGGGCTGCAAGATGGAAATTGCACTGGTGATAGCACCAATGGCCAACAGTACAAAGAAAAGAGTGCCGAAAAATTGCCCGCCCGGCATGCTGGCAAAGACTTGAGGTAGCACGTTGAAGCCCAAACCGAAGGTGCTGGTGCCTGCAGCGGCTGCCACACCCAGCAGAGAGACTGCGGAGGGAATAATCATCATGCCGGCCAAGCCCACTTCCGCTACTTCATTGGCTGCGTTGGCGGTGATGGAGCCCAGCGCAATATCTTTGCGTCTGCGTACGTAGCTGGCATACGAACAGACAATGCCAAATCCGATGGAAAGAGAGTAGAAAATCTGCCCTGCTGCTGTAATCCACAAATCCGGGTTGCAGAGCCCCTTGAACAGGGTGATGTGCTCCTCGCGGATGGTTGTGCCGGGATTGGACGTTTGTAAACGCTGTAACTGGACAGCTTTTTCTTCCTCCGTGGCACCGGCAGGCACCATGTCCAGTACCTTGTTGTCTTGGTTCACCAGCATCACCTTATCGGGGTTCCACATGTAGCCCAGCCCTTGGTTGACATTGCGCTCCGGGTGTGTGGCATCCGGTGTGCCCATGGTGAGCACGCGTACAAGGATGATAATGGCCGTAATCAACAGAATGGGCATGCTGATTTTGCTGAACCACTCAATGCCCTTGCTCACTCCGCGGTACAGTAACCAAAAATTGGCCAGTACTGCCAGTAAAAAGAAGATGAGCAACGTGCTTTCTCCACCCAAAAAGACGGAGCCATCACTCCCAGCTCCGGTAAACTTAGTGAAAAAATCACCATACTCAGCGCTGCCTGCCAGATTCAAATCACCTATGGCGGTGTGCCAGGCATAGCCCAGCGTCCACCCTTCCAATGCCATGTAATACATGCTGATGGACAAAGGAACGATGACGGCTGTGAGCCCTAAGTACTTCCATGTGCGGTGCTGGGCTATCAGGTAGAACACGGAGGCCGAGCTGTGCCCGCCGAGGGCTCCACCTTTGCGGCCGATAGCCCATTCAACCCAGCTCAGCGGTATTCCCATCAGGAAAAATGCACAAAAGTACGCTATCATAAAGGCTCCGCCACCATACTGGGCGGCTAGCCCGGGAAAACGCAAAAAATTGCCAAAGCCAATGGCACTACCTGCCACGGCCAACACTACGCCCAGATTCGAGCTCCAATTTTCGTTTTTTTCTTTCTTACTCACGGCCAAAAATAACGCACAAAGCTTACATGCAAACTAACCTGTTGTCAAGGAAATTGGTGCAGATAAGGCATTCTGATAAAGTGAAATGCAAAATGTAAAAAAGAAGCTGCGGCATATGCCGCAGCTTCCGTGAAATTGAGTTTGCTCTGTAGCCGGGAATTAGATTTGGCCGTAGAGGGTCTTGCCGGCAGAGAGAAGGTCGTCGCAAGCAACCTGCAGACGCTCGCAGATGCCCTGTTCGCCCTTCTTGAGATAGGAGCGGGGGTCGTAGACCTTCTTGTTGCCCACTTCGCCGTCCACCTTGAGCATACCATCAATGTTCTGGCACATGTGCAGTACGATGGGCTTGGAGAAAGCGTACTGGGTGTCGGTGTCGATGTTCATCTTCACCACGCCGTAGGAGATAGCCTCGCGGATATCGCAGAGATCGGAGCCGGAGCCGCCGTGGAACACGAGCAGCATGTCCTCGCCGTGCTTGGCCTTCACAGCTTCCTGGCCATCGCGCAGAATCTTGGGAGCCAGCTTCACAGCACCGGGCTTGTACACACCGTGCACATTGCCGAAGGTAGCGGCAAGCATGAAGGTGCCAAGGCCGTTGAGCGTCTCGTAGGTGAGCAGCATGTCCTCGGGGGAGGTGTAGAGCTTCTCGTTGGGAGCATCGCCGTTGTCCACGCCGTCTTCTTCACCACCCACAACGCCGATTTCGAGTTCGAGAACGATACCCACTTCTGCGCATTCCTTGAGCATCTGCTGGGAAATCTTGAGGTTCTCTGCCATGGGCAGGGCGGAAGCATCAAGCATGTGGGAGTTGAACAGGGGCTTCTGGCCGGCCTCTACGCGGCGCTTGGACTCAGCGATGAGGGGACGCAGGAAGCTGTCAATCTTGTCGGCCTGGCAGTGGTCGGTGTGCAGGGCAACGAGAACGTTGTACTGCTCAGCGAGGCGGTGGGTAGCCTCTGCAAGGACGATAGCGCCGATGGCAGAGTCCTTGACAGCGGTGCCGGAAGCGAACTGGCCGCCACCGAGGGAAACCTGGATGATACCATCGGACTTGGCTTCAGCGAAAGCCTTGAGGGCGCCGTTGATAACCTCGATGGTGGTAACGTTGACGGCGGGATAGGCATAGCCCTTTTCCTTGGCCGTGTTGAGCATCTTGATGTACTGTTCTTGTGTAGGTACAGGCATGGTACTGAATGGGTTTATCGTTACAGCGTGCAGGGCACGCATCTTACGGGGCGTATTCTAACCCCAAAGTTCGTGCTTTGCAAGTCAAAAGAAGAAAATAATGAAGGTAGATAAGAGAAAAGACGTTTGTAAAGCAGGATATAAGGAAAGGAGATTCTTTCATCGGCAGAAATTGTTGCGAGAATTTTTTGCCGCTGCGGGGCATTCGCCCCATCCTCCCTATGGAAGATTAAGGTGTTTCACTTTTACTTGCGCTTTTTCTTATCCTTTTTTTGACGGGGGTTTTTGAAATGAGGCTTTCCCAATTCATGATGCCGGTGGCGTGTCCTGCATACAGCGTGTCACCCCTGCCGTTGACCATGATGGCATAGGGGATGTTTTCGTAGCTTTGCATGCCGGGGAGGCTCTTGAGTTTCGTGTTTTGTGAGCTGAATGCCAGAGCCGGGAAATCTATTTTGTACTGTTCCACGTATTTCTTGATGTTTTCCTCTGAATCCGGGCTCATGAGAATAATCTCCACTTGGTTCTTTTTGGCCATTTTCGGATATTCATCCACAAATTTCGGCATGTATAATTTGCAGGAATTACACCAGCTTGCGGAGAATAGGTAAATGAAGTTCTTGGCCTTGGGGTTGGGGCGGGATTCCGTTACATACTCCAAGTTCTCAATTGCCCGTCCCACCGTGGTACGGGGTTTTGTGTTTTTTTTGCTCTTTTTCTTATTCTCTGTCACTTTTGTCGCGATAGAGCTTTGCGCGGCAGGAGCCTCATCTTGTGCGATGAGGGGGCATGGCATCAGCCCCAGTACTGCGAGAAAGGAAAAAACTTTACAAAAATGATTCATGTCTTCTTATCTAGCAGAGAAGAACAGCCTTGTCAACTTCTTATCATTTGGAGCACAGGGTAAACGCTTGAGGATGATGACATGTTCGTACGATTTCAAATTGATCATTTATTGGAGCTGGATGACTTGCGCCGGATGGAAAGCGAAGCGATAACTGTACTTTGGGCTTGCTCCGCCTTCAAGGCGGTGGCGGCACGCGCGGATGGGCGCCGCCCGTTTTCTTGCGCGGCAGTGCCGCTTTATGGGATGGCAATGATTTGCAATTGATTCACAAGCTTCGTCTGTCTTATCCGACAAATGAGCTTGACTCTGCGTAGGCGTTGTATATACTTAAGCGAGCGTATCCCCCGGGCAGTGTACCTGTTCGGCGCGGATGCAAAGAACACCAACAGGACACTTCGATTTAATATGAAACTGAATAAAGTGATTACATTGGCGGTGGCTCTGCTCATGTCCGTGAGCACCCTCAACGCCCAGTCGCTGTCGCCCTCTACCAAGACTCATTGGGATAAGGGCACTCTTGTAGTCGAAACTCCTGCGCGTCCCGAGGGGCAGCAGCACGTTGTCGGCTTGGCAGCTCCCAAGATGAAGACGGTCCGTGTGGCATTTGTCGGCCTCGGTATGCGTGGCCCCGGTGCTGTGTCACGTTTTACCCACATCCCCGGCGTGGAGATTGTGGCTCTGTGCGACTACGAAAAAGCACGCGCGGAAAAGTGCCAGAAAGCTCTGCGCAAGGCCGGCATGGCACCCGCTGATATCTACTATGGCGCTACCGGTTATGAGGAACTCTGCAAACGCCCCGATATCGACCTTGTATACATTGCCACCGACTGGGATCACCACTTCCCCGTGGCTAAGTTCGCTATGGAGAATGGCAAGCACACTGCCATTGAGGTGCCCAGCGCCATGAATCTGGAGCAGTGCTGGGAGCTCATCAACCTCTCCGAAAAGACCCGCAAGCACTGCATGATTCTGGAGAACTGCTGCTACGACTGGTTCGAGCTGGATGCTCTCAACATGGCTCAGCAGGGCGTGCTCGGTGAAG
Organism: Akkermansia sp.; assembly: GCA_017435505.1. Taxonomy (GTDB): domain Bacteria; phylum Verrucomicrobiota; class Verrucomicrobiia; order Verrucomicrobiales; family Akkermansiaceae; genus Akkermansia. Next base: position 43,878 of record JAFSEZ010000029.1, on the reverse strand, counting down.
TGCTCTACGCCAAGGGTGCCTATATCCACAACCTCGACCCCTTCTGGGGTGATTACTGGGTCAACCCCACCAACGACCCCGACAAGCTCGGCTGGCGCATGAAGTACAACAAGGAGAATCGCGGCGACGTGTACGCCACGCACGGCCTCGGCCCCGTGGCTCAGGTCATGGATATTCACCGTGGCGACCGCTTCACCACCCTCGTAGCCATGGACACCAAGTCTGTGCATGGCCGCGAATATGTGGAAAAGAAGACCGGTAAGCCTTGCCCGGAATTCCGCAACGGCGACCACACCACCACCCTTATGCGCACCGCCAACGGCAAGGTGGTTGAGATTCAGCACAACGTGATGAATCCCCAGCCCTACAACCGCCTCTTCCAGCTCACCGGTACACGCGGCTTTGCCAACAAGTACCCCATCGAAGGCTTTGTGCTGGAGAGCGGTCACATGAAGCAGTCTGAAGGTGCCCCTGACCTTGAGGACCTTGATTCCCACTCCTTCATGTCCGAGGAAAACATGAAGAAGCTTCGCAAGGCCTATCGCCACCCCATCATCAAGAAGTATGGTGAAGTGGCAGAAAAAGTGGGCGGTCACGGCGGTATGGACTTCTTCATGGATGCCCGTCTCGTCTACTGCTTGCAGAATGGTCTCCCCCTGGATATGGACGTGTACGACCTTGCAGAATGGTGCTGCTTGGCTGAGCTTGGCTCTCTCTCCATGGATAACAACAACTGCTCCGTCACTTTCCCCGACTTCACCCGCGGCCACTGGAACGACGTGAAGGGCTACAAGCATGCCTATGCTTCTGCCGAGGATGAAGCCGCCACGGAAGCTGCCGCCGCTGCATTCAGCGCTGCTCACAAGGCCGCCGTTAAGAAGCTCGACCTCTGGTCTCTCTACGATGCTGCCCAGTCCGGCGATGAAGCTGCTGTGAAGGCATACACCGATGCTGCCGCTAAGCTCGATGTTGAAACGGAAATTGCTGAAAAGGCTGCCGCTGCTGCATCTGCTGCTGCTGAAAAGGCCTATGCAGATGCATACGCCAAGGCAGAGGCTGAAGCCACACCGGCTCCCGCCCCGGCACCTGCTCCTGCTGCAGAGCCAGCCCCTGCCGCAGAGCCCGCTCCCGCCGCTCCGGCTACTCCTTTCGTGAACGACGATACACCTGAGGAAGTATAAGCTCTCCCGCTTATACAGAGACATTTCACCACCCGCAGAGAGTTCCTCTGCGGGTTGTTTTGTATTGGGGGATTTTTGGAAAACAAGAGGTTTTGTGAAAAGGTTGGTGTGCGGGGCTGTGAGCATCATGACACGGAGACATGGCGCGGGAAGCTGGGAGGGGAGCCTAAAAACTTGCGGAAACAGTTGGGGTCTGGTATACTGCGCGCGTGCGTGGCTTGGGAATCACGGTAGCGCTGCTGGGGGCGATGATGCTGAGCGCCTGCGGCGATGGAAGAAGCTCTGCGGAGAAGTTTGCAGAGGCGGGGATTCTCGTCATTGGCAACAATGCAGAGCCGCAGAGTCTGGATCCGCACAAGGCAACGGCTGTGGCAGACGGAAAAATCATCTCCACCATGCTGGAGGGCTTGGTGCGGCCAGATGCGCAGGAAGAGGGGCGTGTACACCCCGGCATGGCTGAGAGTTGGGAGCACAATGCCGATGCAAGTGAGTGGACTTTCCACCTGCGGGATGCTGTGTGGAGCGATGGCAAGCCGGTGCGGGCGCAGGATTTTGTGTATGCATACAAGCGTTTGTTGCACCCGGAGTTTGCGGGACGCTATGCGGAGATGCTTTACCCGCTGAAAGGGGCCGAGGCATACAACAAGGGACGCGCCGGCTGGGAGGAAGTGGGCGTGCATGCACCGGATGCTCGCACGCTGAGGCTCACGCTCAATGGCCCGACTCCGCATTTGCTGCAGCTGGTGCTGCATTATACGTGGAGCCCGCTGCCGGAACACCACGTAGAGGCCCACGGCGGTATGCTGGATCGCAGCAGCCGCTGGACTCATCTGGGAAACTGGGTGGGCAATGGAGCCTATGTGTACAGCGGGCATCGTTTCAATGATTATTTGAGCGTGAGTCCGAATGCACGCTACTGGCGGGCCGGTGAGGTGCGCAACCGTGGCATACGCTTTTTGCCGATTGTGAATGGCTATACGGAAACGCGTATGTATATGGGAGGCAAGCTGCATATTACTAATAATGTGCCGCCGGAGATGCTGGCTCGTGCCTGCACGGTGGTGCCGCAGCATTTTTGCCAAGACCCGTATTACTGTACAATTTTTTACCGCTTGAACACTACACGCCCGCCGCTGAATGATGCTCGTGTGCGCCAAGCCCTTTCGATGGCGATTGATCGCGAGACTCTGGTGGGCAAGGTGGTGCGCGGTGCAGGCAAGCCAACGGGGGTGTTTACGCCGCCCGGTGCAGGGTACGCCGCAGAGCCACCGGCATTTATGCAGTGCGCTAACCAAGCAGAGCGAGAGGAGGCTGCGCGCCGTTTGCTGGCAGAGGCCGGCTATGCCGGGGGAATGGGCTTCCCCGTGCTGGAGTTGATGACTACCTCTCGCGATGTGCAGCGTGTGATGGCCGAGACGATTCAGGCCATGTGGAAAGATGTGCTGGGGGTACATGTGGAGATTCGCTCTTGCGAGTGGACGGCTTACAAATCTGCCCAGCAGAGTATGCAGTATGATATTTCGTCCTCCTCTTGGAGCGGCGATTATTTAGATTCATCCACCTTTGTGGAGCTGTGGCGCAGCGGAGGGGGCAATAACTGCACCGGCTGGGGAAGCCCGGAGTGTGATGCCGCCATACAGGCTGCGCGCGTGTGTGGTGATGCTGCGGAGCGCAAGGCTCACCTGCGCCGTGCTGAGAGTATCATGCTGGAGGCTCAGCCCATCATCCCGCTTTACACGAGCGAGCGCACGTATCTGAAGCACCCCGGTATTTCGGGGTGGCACCCGCTCATGCTTGATAACCACCCGCTGGATGCGGTACAACTCCCCATGACTGCCAAGCCATGATACGCCTTTTGCTCAGACGCTTGGCCCAGGGCCTGCTGGTGGTGTTCGTGTTGGAGACGATTACCTTTTTCCTGGTGCGCTTGCTGCCGGGCAACCCTTTCTTGGGCGATCGTAAATTGCCGGAGCACATCATGGCCCAGCTCAACAATTTGTATGGGCTGGATCAACCGGCTTGGGTGCAATACCTGAACTACTGGAAGGGTATTTTGCTGCATGGTGATTTCGGCCCTTCGCTGGTGAGGGAAGGGGTGCAGGTTTCTACCATTATTTCGCAGGCGTTCCCTGTCTCGCTGGAGGTGGGTGTGGTAGGCATGCTCATAGCCGTGTGTGTGGGTATTCCCGCGGGCATGTTGGCTGCGTGGTATCGGAACCGCTGGCCGGATGCCCTGCTCATGCTACCTGCCATGGCGGGTATTTGCATTCCGGCCTTTGTCACCGCGCCGGTGTTTGGTCTGGTGCTGGGCACACATGTGCCGGGGCTGAGCGTGGCCGGGTGGGATAATCCGTTGTGTGTGGTGCTGCCGGCGCTCACGTTGGGGCTTATCAATGCGGCGTATATTGCGCGTCTGACACGCGGTGGCATGGTAGAGGTGCTGGCTCAGGATTTTGTGCGCACGGCGCGGGCCAAAGGTTGCGGGCCTGCTCGTCTGTTGTATGTACATGCCATGCGCAGTGGCTTGCTGCCGGCGGTATCTTACTTGGGGCCTGCTTTTGCGGCTCTCATAACCGGTTCGTTTGTGGTGGAGACGTGCTTCCAAGTGCCGGGCATGGGGTTGCACTTTGTGAATGCCACCACTGATCGCGATTATTTCCTCATCCAGGGCTTGGTTTTCTGCTACGGCTCGCTCATTGTTGCGGCGAACCTGGTGGTTGACTTGGTGTTGGTAGCACTCAATCCGCGCCTGCGCTCGCAGGGTACAGCATAATATCACTTCCATGAGCACTCCGGCATACACACAGGGTAACTCCCTTTGGCAAGACGCCATGCGGCGCCTGCGCAACAACCGTGCAGCTGTAGCTTCGCTGGTGTTTTTGCTGTTGGTGACGGCGGCTTGTTTCCTCTTACCGCTCTTTCCTTTCATCGCCAACCCGAATGATACCAATTTAGACAACATCGCCGGGCCATGCTGCTGGGAGCATCCTTTTGGCACCGACCAGCTGGGGCGCGATTTGCTGGCTCGTGTGCTCTATGGTGGGCGCATTTCCCTGCTGGTGGGGGCGGTGGCTACCGGGGTATCTCTGCTGGTGGGATTGGTGTATGGCCTTGTGTCGGGCTATGTGGGTGGGCGCACCGATGCATTGATGATGCGTGCGGTGGATGTGCTCTTTGCCTTGCCTTTCATCGTGCTGGTGATTGTGTTTTCGCTGAGCATTGAGGAGCCGGTGAAGGCGCTGACTACTTGGCTGGTGAATACAACGGGGTGGAGCCGCGAAAGCGTAGCGCCGATTCTGGGATTGGTGCCGCTCTTTATCGCTATCGGGGCGCTGGGATGGCTCACCCTGGCGCGTATTGTGCGCACGCAGACTCTGGAAATGAAGGCCCAGGAGTATGTGATGGCTGCTCGCTCGCTGGGATTGGGGCACATGCGTATCCTTTTCCGGCATATTGCTCCCAATCTGCTGGGTACGGTAGTGGTGTATACCACGCTGGCGGTGCCGGGTATCATGCTCACGGAATCCACTCTTTCCTTCATCGGTCTTGGGGTGAAAGCGCCCAATTCCTCTTGGGGAACGCTCATCAAAGAGGGGGCCGACCGCATGGAGGTATCACCGGAACTGTTGCTTTTCCCCTCTCTTTTCTTCTGCCTCACCCTCTTGGCTCTCAATTTCTTGGGTGATGGCCTGCGTGATGCTATTGACCCCAAGTCTGCCAAGGATTGACAGGTGCCGCGTGCGGCTGTTACAGCGTTGCTGTGTCTGTGTGTGCTTTGTTTGTCACACAAAAAAAGCGTGCTACCTGATTGGGTAGCACGCCACAAATGAAATGGTGAGTTTTTTTACAGGCTATCGCCGAAGTCCTCGCGGAACTTGGCTGCCAATTTCTCCTGCCAATCGCTGAGCGGTTGCAAGCGGCCGAAGAAGAAGCGGAGCACCTCCGGTTCTTCCACCCACTTAAGACCACCGATGAGTTCGCGGTTGTCGTACAACCATTTTACGCGGTCGGCGCAGTACTTCACCTGGGAGAGGGTGAACACGCGGCGGGGGCAGGCCAAGCGCACGAGCTCCAGCTCGGCGTAGTTTTCAGAGCCGTCAGGGTTGCGCTGCTCGGAGAGGGAGCCACGCTCCATACCGCGGATGCCACCGGCAATGTAGAGAGCCGTAGCGAGCGCACCGGCGGGGTACTGTTCGTGCGGGATGTTGGGCAGGAACTCAGTGGCGTTGATGTGGGCGCCCAGACCACCGGCGGGTTTCACCATGGGTACACCGTATTCAGAAAGTTCCTTCACCAGGTATTCAATGAAGATGGGACCCTGATTGATGATTTCTTCATCCAACGTCTCCATCAGCCCCACAGCCATAGCTTCCATGGCGCGTACCTCCATACCACCATAGGTGAGGAAGCCTTCGTAGAGCGGGATGAATGCCTTCATCTTGAGGATGAGACTCTCGTTGTTGGAGACGATTGCACCACCGCGGGCAAAGCCCAGCTTGCGGCTGGAGAAGTAGATGAGATCCATCTGGTCGGCAATCTTGCGGATGATTTCCGCAATAGTCATATCCTTGGCAGCTGCTTCGCGTGTCTTGATGAAGTACAGGTTGTCCTGCAGCAGGGAGGCATCCAACACGGACATGATGCCGTATTCCTTACAAATGGCGGCCACTTCCAGCATGTTTTCCATGGAAAGGGGCTGCCCGCCGATGAGGTTGGTGCCGGCTTCGATACGCACGAAAGGAACGTGGTCTGCACCTACTTCCTCAATCAGCGCGCGCAGGCGTGCGGTGTCGAAGTTGCCTTTGAAGGGGTATTCCAAATTGGGGTCGAGCCCTTCTTGGATGATGAGCTCTTCCACGCGGCCGCCCTTGCGGGTGATGTGTGCCTTGGTGGTGGTGAAGTGGAAGTTCATGGGCACCACATCGCCCTCTTTCACGAAGGTTTCTGCCAAGATGTTCTCGCATGCGCGGCCTTGGTGGGCAGGCAGGAAGTACTTGGTGCCAAATACATGTTCGATGACGCGGGAAAGGCGGTTGAAGGTCTCGGACCCGGCGTAAGAGTCGTCTGCCTGCATGGATGCTGCTACCTGATTGTCGCTCATGGCGTTCACGCCGGAGTCGGTGAGCATGTCCATGAATACATCTTTGTTTTGCAGCAGGAAAGTATTGTTGCCGGCTTCGCGCAGCTTGGCCACGCGTTCTTCTACCGTGGGCAAAAACAGCTTTTGCACAACGCGAACCTTGTGCATTTCCAGCGGTACTTGGTGTTCTTCTTTGTAGAACTTGACGACTGACATATCTTTTGTTGTTTGATGGTGAGTTCTCGCTTGCATTCGACCACTGCCGAATGATGAAAATTCAGCCGTGTGAATAAAAAGTCCGCGCCAGTATAGTCCCTTTCGATTCACTAGTCAATCTTTATGTTAGCCATGAAAGGGTTGAAAAAACAAAAAAAGAAGAACGATTCAAGAAAAGTTAGCAAAAACTCACAAATTTGCTTGTGTTTAGTTTAGAATTATGCTAAACAACTGCCAACAGAAAGGAAAAAGAACATGAAAACAACAATCAGCAAGATAGAGGCGCGGGAGATACTGGATTCCCGCGGAAATCCGACAGTAGAAGCCATGGTGTCATTGGAGGGGGGCTCGTTTGGGCGCGCCTCTGTACCGAGCGGAGCCTCGACCGGGGAACACGAAGCATGCGAGCTGCGAGATGGTGACAAGTCTCGCTACCGCGGCAAGGGTGTGCTGAAGGCGGTGGAATATGCCAACACGGACTTGGCCAAAGCACTGGTGGGCATGGATGCCACGGCACAAATTGCGGTAGATGCCCGCATGCGCGAGGTAGATGGCACCCCGAACAAGAGCCGCGTGGGCGCAAATGCGGTGCTGGCCATTTCTCTGGCTACGGCGCGTGCAGCCGCATGGGCCACAGGTCAGCCGCTCTATCGTTATCTGGGCGGGCCGAACGCGCACATTCTGCCGGTACCGATGATGAATGTACTGAATGCCGGTGCCCACTCGGATGCCCCCATCGACTTCCAAGAGTTCATGATTATTCCGCGTGGTTTGCCCACTTTCCGCGAGGCGCTGCGCTGCGGGGCAGAGATTTTCCACGCCTTGGCTGCTGTGCTTCGTAAATCCGGATTGAGCACCGCCGTGGGCGATGAGGGGGGATATGCTCCGAATCTGAAGAGTGCAGATGCCGCATTGGAAGCCATTGTGGCCGCCATTGTGGATGCCGGCTACGAACCCGGCAAGGACGTGGCCTTGGCTTTGGATGTGGCCAGCTCCGAATTCTACGATGCGGAAAGCGGGCTGTATGTCTTCAAGAAGAGCACAGGCGATAAGCTTACCTCGGCTGAGCTTACTTCGTACTACGAAGCCCTCATCACTCGCTACCCCATCATCTCGATTGAAGATGGCTGCGCTGAGAATGATTGGGATGGCTGGAAGCACCTTACCGATACCATTGGGAAGCGCTGCCAGCTCGTGGGCGATGATCTCTTTGTGACGAATGTGGACTTCCTGCGCAAGGGGATTGAACGCGGCGTAGCCAACTCCATTCTGGTGAAACTCAACCAGATCGGTTCGCTGAGTGAAACCTTTGAGGCCGTGCGCTTGGCTACTACCAATGCCTACACGGCGGTCATCTCCCACCGCAGCGGCGAAACGGAAGATTCCTTCATCGCTGATTTGGCTGTGGCTACCAACGCCGGGCAAATTAAGACGGGCTCGCTCTCTCGTGCGGATCGTTTGGCAAAATACAACCAGTTGCTCCGCATTGAAGAACAGCTGGGCAGCGCCGCCCGCTACGGCTGCTGAGGCGCGCCTTCTGCCAAAGTGCTATGCCACCTCTCCGGGGAAGAAAATCCCCGGAGACGGTGTCGCGTTTTTGTGTATTCTGCTTGATTTTGTGCTCGCATTTGTATCGGAAACAGGTATAATGATGCCAGCAAGGGAACACGAAGCGTGTTGCCACAGCTGAGCATTTCTCATCATAACATAATCATACATTATGCAGTACACACACGAAGTCGAACAGATGTGTTGCGTCAAGAAGGGCTGCAATCACGGCCCCGCTCCCATCCCTCAGGAGGGTGCATGGACGCAATCCACCAAGATTGAGGACATTTCCGGCCTGACCCACGGTGTGGGTTGGTGTGCTCCTCAGCAGGGTGCTTGCAAGCTCACCCTCAATGTGAAGAAGGGTATCATTCAGGAAGCTCTGGTCGAGACCATCGGCTGCTCCGGCATGACCCACTCCGCCGCTATGGCCTCTGAGATTCTTCCCGGCAAGACCGTGCTGGAGGCTCTCAACACCGACCTTGTGTGCGATGCTATCAACACCGCCATGCGCGAACTCTTCCTCCAGATTGTATACGGCCGCACCCAGAGCGCATACTCTGAAGGTGGTCTGCCCATTGGCGCCGGCTTGGAAGACCTGGGCAAGGGTCTCCGCTCCCAGACCGGTACGCTCTATGGCACCCTCGCCAAAGGCGCTCGCTACCTGGAGCTCGCAGAAGGCTACATCACCAAGCTTGCCTTGGATGCAGACGGTGAAATCACCGGTTACCAGTATGTGAAGATGGGCCCGATGATGGAAGACATCAAGAAGGGCATGGATGCCAACGAGGCTCTCAAGAAGCACACCGGTTCCTATGGCCGCTTTGCTGATGCCGCCAAGTACATTGACCCCCGCCACGAGTAAAGAACCCTTAACACAAGAACAAGATTATGCCTCTTTTTGAATCCTACTCCCGTCGTATCGACCAGATCCTTCCGGTTCTGCAGAAGTACGGTATCAACTCCTGCGAGGAAGCCGAGCAGGTCTGCCTTGCCAAGGGTATCGACGTGCGCGAAATCGTGCGCGGTATCCAGAACATCGCCTTCGAAAACGCCGGTTGGGCCTACACTGTGGGTGCTGCCATCGCTATCAAGAAGGGTTGCACCAAGGCTGCTGATGCAGCCGAGGCTATCGGTGAAGGTCTGCAGGCTTTCTGCATTCCCGGCTCCGTAGCCGATGATCGCAAGGTGGGTCAGGGTCATGGTGACCTTGCCGCCATGCTTCTGCGCGAGGAGACGGAATGCTTCTGCTTCCTTGCCGGTCACGAATCCTTTGCCGCCGCCGAAGGCGCCATCGGCATTGCCCGCTCCGCCAACAAGGTGCGCCAGAAGCCTCTGCGCGTTATCCTTAACGGCTTGGGTAAGGATGCTGCCTACATCATCTCCCGTATCAATGGCTTCACCTACTGCCAGACCAAGTTCGACTACGCCACCGGCAAGGTGGAAGTGGTGAGCAAGAAGGCATTCTCCGATGGCGAGCGCGCCAAGGTGAACTGCTACGGTGCTGACGATGTGCGCGAAGGCGTGGCTATCATGTGGCTGGAAGGTGTGGACGTATCCATCACCGGCAACTCCACCAACCCCACCCGCTTCCAGCACCCCGTTGCCGGTACCTACAAGAAGGAATGCGTGATTGCCGGTAAGAAGTACTTCTCCGTGGCCTCCGGTGGTGGTACGGGTCGTACCTTGCACCCGGATAACATGGCTGCAGGTCCTGCTTCTTATGGTATGACCGACACTCTGGGTCGCATGCACAGCGATGCTCAGTTTGCCGGCTCCTCCTCCGTGCCTGCTCACGTGGAAATGATGGGTCTCATCGGCATGGGCAACAACCCCATGGTAGGTGCTACCGTTTCCGTGGCCGTGGCCATTGAGGAAGCCATGAACAAGTAAAGCTTCTACAGCTTATCTTTTTGCAATAATCATTCCCCCTTGGCCAATGTGAAGGTCAAGGGGGAATGAAATTTCTTCCTCGCGTGCGGTGTTGCCGCTTAGGCTAAAATCAGTTCAAAGTCATCCACATCCAGCACTTCTCCGCGCTTTTCCCCTACTTTTTCGAAATGCGAAACCTGGTGGAAGCCGAATTGTTGGTGAAACATCTTGCTGGCAACGTTATTTCCCGTAATGCATGCGATGAGGACTCGGCACCCTTGAGCCCTGCATGCGGCAATAAGCTCGCGCATGAGCTGCGTTCCAATACCGGCTCCCGTAAATTGATGGTGCAAGTAGATGGTAAGCTCCCACGTTGATTTGTAGGCTGCGCGTTCTTTCCATGCGTGTGCATAGCAGTAGCCTAATACTTTGTTGTCCTTTTCGTACAGCAAGTAAGGGAAATGAGGCAGCAGTGAAACCATGCGCTCACGCATGGCCATAGGCGAGAGCGGCTCAACCTCGAATGAAACAGAGGTATGCTCAATGTAGTGATTGTAAATTTCTGCTATGGCTGCAGCATCGTCCAAGGTTGCTTTTCTTATCATAGGGGGCTTAAAACACACGGATTTTAGCACGCAGTTCTGCGAGAAGTCAAATGGACTTTGTTTCATGTCATGCTTAGGGCTTGCATTTAAGGTAAGTCATTGTTAGTGTACCTGCATGGCAACTGACAAAAAAATCACGATGAAGACGAGCAAGGGCGACATCAGGTTGACGGTGTTCGCCTCCAAGACCCCGGTGACAGCCGCCAGCTTCCTGAATCTTGCGAGCAAGGGATTCTATAATGGGCTGAGCTTTCACCGCGTGATTGCAGATTTCATGATTCAGGGTGGCGACCCCCAGGGCACCGGTTGCGGTGGTCCCGGTTATCAGTTTGATGATGAATGCCGCCCTGACCTCAAGTTTGATCGCCCCGGTTTGTTGGCTATGGCCAATGCCGGTCGCACTTGGACCGGGCAGGGCACCAATGGTTCTCAATTCTTTATCACGCACGTTCCCACCGATTGGCTGAACGGCAAGCACACCATTTTCGGGGAGGTGCAGGATGCAACCGATCAGGACGTGGTGAACAGCATCTGCCAGGGTGATAAGATTGTGGCTATCGAGGTGCACGATGATTGCGCCGATATCTTCGAGGAACAAGCTGCCAACATCACTCGTTGGAATAGCAAGTTGAAGAAGTAATGGTCTTCGCCGTCCAGGACCTACACATTGAGTTTGGTCCCCGGGTACTTTTCGATTCGCTCTCCTTTGTCGTGGAGCAGGGGGAGCGTATCGCATTTGCGGGGCAGAACGGAGCCGGTAAATCCACCCTGATGAAGTGCATCGTGGGGGTGATGGAGCCGGATTGCGGCAAGGTGCTCTTACCGCGCCATACTCATGTAGGCTATTTGCCACAAGATGGTATTCACATTGCCGGTACTCCATTATTGGATGAAGTACTGGGTTCCGTAGGCAATATCGTGGAATTGCAGCAGACGGTGGAAGAGATGTCTGCCTCGCTTTTGCAGCTGGATTCTGCGGCAAAGGAATACCACGATACCTTGGAAGAAATAGGCCGTTTGGAGCTGATTTTGCACGATCGTGATGCTGCGCGTCTGCGCCCCCGCACAGAATCAATCTTGCGTGGCTTGGGATTCAGTGAGGCTGATTTCTCCCGCGATTGCGGGGAGTTCTCCGGCGGTTGGCAAATGCGCATTGCGTTGGCTAAGCTTTTGTTGCAAGAGCCGGAAGTTTTGCTGCTGGACGAACCGACCAATCACTTGGATTTGCAAAGCCAGCGCTGGTTGGAGCAAAGCCTGCGCCATTATCGCGGGGCTATCTGCATCATCAGTCACGATGTGGCATTGCTGGATAGCTTGGTGACCCGCACCATTGCTTTTCATCATGGCCGAGCAGAGGAATACGCGGGTAATTTTTCATTTTATCTGAAGGAAAGCAAGGCCCGTAAGGAAATCTTGCTGCGCCAAGCGAAAGCGCAGCAACGCGAAATTGCCAAAACGCAGGAGTTTATTGACCGCTTTCGCGCCAAAGCCACCAAGGCATCGCAGGTGCAGAGCCGCATCAAACAACTGGAGAAGGTCGAGCTGATTGAGGTGGAAGAAGATGATGCTGTGATGAGTTTCCGCTTCCCCCCGCCACCGCCCGGCGGCAACACCGTGGTGAAGCTGGAAGGCGTGTGCAAGGCGTACGGCGATATAAGCCTGTTGCATCGGTATGATTTTACCATGGACAAGGGCGACCGCATCGCCATTGTCGGGGTGAATGGTTCGGGTAAATCGACCTTTACACGTTTGATTTCCGGCACAGAGGCTCCGGATGCCGGTGCGTTCAGCTTTGGGCACCACACGCAGGTTGCGTTCTTCTCCCAGACGCATGCCGATGTGTTGGATGATAATCAAACCGTGCTGGAGTGTGTGGAAGCGGCAGCCTCTCTCGAGACACGCCCGTTGGTGCGCAATATATTGGGGTGCTTCCTTTTCCGCGGGGATGATGTGTTCAAGAAAATAGGGGTGCTATCCGGAGGCGAGCGTTCGCGTGTGGCCCTGGTGTGCATGTTGTTGCACCCCGCCAATTTTCTGATCATGGATGAACCAACCAACCACCTGGATTTCCAGAGCCAGGATGTGTTGCAGCGTGCCTTGGCAGATTATCCGGGGTCGTATTGCATTGTATCTCATAATCGCCAATTTCTTGACCCCATCGTCAACAAGGTGCTGGAGTTCCGCACTGGCTTGCCCCCGCGATTGTTCCACGGCAATGTGTCCCAGTATCTGGAGACGGTGGAAGCAGAGGAACGCCGCCAAAAAGAACTTGCTCTACGCTCGCAGGATTCTGCCGCTGCTATCGGTAGTACACCGAGCAATTTGCCCAACAACCGCAAGGAAAGTCGGCGGCTGCGCGCCATGGCTCAGGAACGCCGCAATACGCTTATTCGCCCTCTGGAACGGCGTTTGGAGGAGGTTGAGGCCGAGATTGCTCGCAAAGATGATCGCAAGGCAGCCATTTCTGCCGAGCTGGAAAAACCGGAAAATATGAGCGATAACCAGCGTTTGATGGACTTGACGCAGGAATACCAAACGCTTGAGCGTGAGACAGATGCTCTTTTCACTGTGTGGGAGGACATATCGGCAGAATTAGAGCGTGCTACCACAGCGTTGGCAGAAGAGTTCCCGGGGGTTTTGTCATGATAAAAAAGGCCCCACACGGACTGCGTGTGGGGCGTGAGACGTATTGTTTCTGCTAGCCGGTTTAGCTCTCCAGCATGCTGCGAGCCATCGTATTGCCTTGGCTGGCGGTCAGACGGAGCGCAGCCAGAGCTTTTTCGGTGTCTTTTTCTACCAATTTGCCATCAATGAAGCTCATAGCCAGCACGAAAAGTGCCACGTGGTCGCCCCCTTGCGCCGCAGATTCCAAATCTGCCAAATCGCTGCGGTTCTTGAGCCGGGCAAAGTAGATGCGAGCCAGTTGGTTTTGTGCCTCGGCATGCCCTGCAAAGGCGGCATTGCGAAGATGCGTAGCCCCGGCAGCGGCATCTCCTGCACGGAAAGCCGCTGCTCCGGCCTCATATTCTTGGTGTGCGTCCATCACTTCTGATCAGGTGCAGAGGGGATGAGATTGAAGCTATACACCTTGCCCAACAGGCTTTCGCCCAGCACTTCCAGCGGCAACACAAAGGTGGAGCGCACGCCCTTGGTCTTTTTGCTGAAGCCGTTTTCGGAATCCAGATAGGAGTTGAGCACCATCTCGCCCGCAGGTTGCCCATCAATCAACAGTTGGGTCTTTTCCGGGTGGCCTATGAGCTCTATTTTGACTTTCTTACCCACGGGAAGCTTGGAGCCAAAGGAGAACTCCAGCGTGTCATCGCGGCGGAAGCCGATGGTGCCGTCCTTCATCACGGCAATGAGCTTACCTTCCGGTGCGGAGAGCAGCACCTGCTCCTGGCCTTCGGGAGCAGAGGCCAATTCCAACTCCATGGTGAGGTGGTAGTTCGGACCGAGCGCGGGCAGAGCCAACTTCTGGGGCAGGAGGGCCGGAGTGAGGCTCACGGGCTCATTGTTCTTCCACTTGTAGAGCGGGTTGCAGAAGGGAGCTGCGCCAATGCGGGATACGAGCTGCTTGTGCGCATCGAAATCAAGCGGCATGGCCTCTTTGCCCCACATCTTCTGGCTCAGAATCTCAATGGATTCTGTAATGGCCGGCCATACATCGTAGGGAGCGTAGCCACTGTGCTTGGCATCGGTCATGTCGTTCCACACCGCAAAGGTAGCACCCAGCAGCTGTGGGTGGCCGGCGGGCAAAACCTCTTTGCCTACGATATTGGGCTTCCAGTTGGCATAGAGCCACTTGTGGCACTTATCCATGCGGTAGTAGTTGGCAAAGGGAACGATGTAGAGCGCACCGTCGTTGGTGTTGATGACATCGTATCCTAAGTTGATTGCCTCCCAGGCTTTCATCCAGTCGCTACTCCAAAGGTTCATTTGCACCCCCTCGGCTACTACCGGAGTCTTGCCGGGTTTGCTGCTCAGGCTACCCCAGATGCGGGGGGTATATCCACGGCTCAGCACATGGCGCAGAAGCCCATCGGCAAACTTGCGGTAGTCTTCTTTCTCGCCGAAGAATTCATCTGCGCCTACATGTACAACCGGGCAATTTTCAAATACGGCAGCGCCCAGGTTCTCGTCTTTTTGCAGGTATTCATCAAATACGTCACCTACAAAACTCACGGTCTCCGGGTTGGCGGCATCCAGCATTTCGCAACGGCGCTTGGCATGGTTCATGGGGCCTTTGTAGATGAGGTCAGGGCGTATGCGGGTAAACGAAAGCGCATGACCGGGGGTGTCGAACTCAGGGATGATGTTCACATTGCGCTCTTTGGCGTATTTCACCAGCTCCATGAACTCTTTTTTGGTGTAGAACAAATCCTGAGCTGTCAGCGGTGTGCCATCGGCACCTTTTACCTTGGATTCCAAACGGAAAGCGGAGTAGCTTTCCTTGAAGGGATCACGCCCGGCATCCACATAGTGTTCGTGGAAGATATAGTTGTTGTTGATGACCAAGTGCAGATCATTCATCTTGAACCAAGACATGGCGCGAATCACATCTCTGAGATAGCTGAGCGGCACAGGCGTACGGGCTATATCAAGCATGAAGCCACGCAGCTCGTAGCGGGGGAAGTCCACCGCTTTGCCGCAGGGCACGCTGCCACCTGTTTGCCGCAGGATTTGCAGAAGGGTGCGGGTGCCCCAGTATGCGCCTTTCCAGCAATCTGCCGTGATTTGGAGCTTCTTTTCACCCACTTGCATGCGGTAGCCTTCTTTGTCTGCATCATGGCTGTCTTGTTTGGCAACAGTACGGAGCACAATGTCGGCCTCATCTTGGTTATCAACCAGCTTCACGTTTTTCCCTGTTACCTCGTGCAAATCAGCTGTGATAATGGCTGCCAAGGATGCGTTTTTGCAATAGAGGGAAATGGTTTCTCCTAATTTGAATTCACCGGTGCTGCCTACCCATTGCAGTATCTCAGGGATGACGGTTGGCTTGGGATTGACCCCTGCCGGCTGATTTCCCGGCTTGAGCATCAGCTCATAATCCTTGCTGATCACTTGCTCATCACCTTTGCTTACCTTGAAGCTTACCAGTACAGGGGTGTTTGCCAGTACCGGCTTGATATTGCCCTTGGTGTCGATAAGCTGCTCATAATCTGCACCCAAAATTTCCACTTTTGCACCCGGAATTTTGGGGATGTTCAGCCGAGTTGCACCCGGGCGCAGTTCGGGGAGAGTCATTGAGTCTGCTGCTTGTTGTAAATCAGAGCCTAAGAGCGGTGCTGCGGTCATGGCTGCTATCATCAATAGTGAGGAGGCTTTCATGCGTGGTAGGTATGTACGTTCTGACTCGAAACTATGGTTTCATTCGTAGTCTACCATAATACTACGATGAGAGAAAGCTGTTTGTTTCAAAAAAATTAAATTTCCACCCAATTCAAGCGGCAACTTTGGGGTGCAACGCATACCTGGGTCGCCAAGCCTAATTGTTGAACCGCAGTTTGCATAGATTGCAGTGCTATTTCCGGGGTGTTGCATTCCGGACTGATGTGCCCTAGAATAATGTGGCGTAGTTCATCGTGTGCCACCATGGCTACGACCTCTGCTGCTTGCTCGTTGGAAAGATGCCCCCAATCACCTGATATGCGCTCTATAATATCGTATGGGCGCCCGGAATCCTGCAACATTTGCGGGTCATAGTTGGATTCCAGGTAGAGAGCATGGACTCCTGTGAGAAGATTGCGCATGCTGCGGGTGATTCGCCCCGTATCAGTAATGTAGCCCAGCTTGGCATCCCCGTGTTGAAAGATGTAACCAAGCGGGTCTGCCGCATCGTGGCTCACTTCAATGGGGGTGATGGTGATATTCCCCACTTCGAAGGAGCATCCCGGCTCAATATAGGTGAGCTTGGCAGAGGGGGCGATGCCGCGCAAATCTCGTGAAAGGTAGCGGCTACAGTATAGACTCAACACATTCTTCTTGGCTAATACCCCCAGCCCGCACAGGTGGTCGCTGTGCTCATGGGTGTAAAAAATGCCATCTATTTGATTGATGCTCAATCCGCATTCTTCCAGCCCCTTGCGAATGCGCAGCGCGCTGATGCCAGTATCAACGAGCAGGTGGGTGCTGCCGGAAGATATGACGGAGGCGTTTCCTTTGCTGCTGCTGGCGAGTGTGGAGATTCGTATCATGTGGGGGGCATGCTAGCACAAATCCCCCTTTTGCTCAATAGTAAACAGAAGTAAAATGTTTCCGGAATCGCTGAAATGTACCGCCATTGGGCGATTTGACGCTTTTTTTTCTTTCCATCAGGTGCAAAGTGGCTATAATGAACGGGAACGTATATGGCGGAGGCTCAGAACAGGCGCAGAAAGCGGAAGAAGGGCGGTGCGGATGACCGTTCCTTGTGGGGCTTTCTGTTTCGCAAAGATGCGCAGAATCCCAACTTCCTGACCAGATCGTTTTATGCAGATGAGGAAGAATCTGCGGATGAAGATGAAGGACAAACGCGGGGTTTTCTGCGCGAGATATTGGCGCGAGTCAACGTGCTGACTTGTGTGGCGGCTCTCGTTTTTCTTATTTTCACCGGGTGGTTGATATCGACTGTATGGCGCATGTGGAGCCCGCAGAGCCTGAATGATGTGGCGGGGTACCAAGACCAGGGAAGTTCCCGCGATTTGTTGGTGATGCTCAAAAAGGCCAATGGGGGGGAGGTATCTTTTTCCGAGGGCGAGCTGAATCGCTACTTGCGCGAGACGTGTCGCATGCGCCAGACCGGTTTGTTCTCTTTGATTGCGCATGTGCAGGGACTGGCTGTTCGTGTGCACGATGGCTATGTGGAGTTGGTCGTTGATCGCATCATTGGTGCAAATATTCATCAGACGACTTCTGTCAACCTTTCTTTCCGCCAGGAAACGCATTTGGGGCGTCCCGAATTGAAAGTGGATTTTCACGGGGGCAAACCACTTTATGGATCAATTCCCCGTGGGGGAAAAATCGGCAGAGTGGCTGTACCCCAACGTCCGGTGGAAATGCTGAAGCCGGCATTGGAAACCCTGCTGGATTGTTACCCGGAAATTGTGAGTATTATAGAGGAATATGGGTATTGCCCTCATTTTGTGGAGGGTAGCAACGGAGCAGAGGGGCGAGTGCTTCTCCTGCCGTATTCTCCGGAGATTTAATTATTATATCAAAACATGAAAATGCGTACAGTATTGATAGCCGCAGGATTGTTGGGAACATTGAGCCTTAGTTCCTGCATTATACAGCAAACAGTTGGTATGTTCATTCGCGATGAATATCCCGGTGCTCGCCCCCCCATGGTCATTGCCGATGTGGATGGAAAGCCGGCGAGCCAAAAGTGGCTTAAAATCGACCCCACGATGTTGCCGCCTTCGGGGCATATTGAAGGGCGCATTCGCAAAGCGGATGATGGCATCCCCTATGGGTTGACATCGGAGTTCAGTAATGTGGTTGTCTCTCCGTATCACCCGTATAATCAGTTGGACTATACAGGTGTAAAGGTTGGCGCGAAGGTGTGGGATCCCTACACCAAGAAGCCTTTCTATATTCCCCGCGCATTCACCTTTAACTAAAGAACGCTATGCCTGCAGAGGAGAAAAAACAAAGCGCAACATTAGGGCAAAGATTTGGGCTTTTGTCGTACAAGGTGTTGTGCGCTGTTCTGCGCGTAACTGACATACGCGTTGTGGCTGCGCTGGGACGCTGCTTCGGTTATGTGGCGTGGGCTCTTTTTCCCTCTCGACGTGCCATCGTGGCGCGCAACTTCCGCATTATCACCGACCCCACCTTGCGACCCGCAAAGCTGGCGACTATGGTGCGGCGTAACATGGTGCGCACCAGCATGAATTTGGCATGCTCGCTCAAAACCGGTTTGATGACGGCTAAGGAATTAGACCGCGCCATTGTGCTGAAGGGTAAAGACATATTCGAGCATAGCGGCACGGAAGGACGCACAGGTATCTGCTGCATTCCCCATGCCGGCAACTGGGAGCTGCTTGCACGTATTCGCCCGTGCTGCGATAAGGTGGAGCGCTTCGGCTCCATGTACCGCCAGATGAGCAATCCTTTGCTGGAGCAATTCGTATACAATTCCCGTACGGGGTATGGGTGTGAGATGTACAGCAAGGAGAGCGGCCTGAAACCTGTGTTGCAATTTGCAAAGACCGGTGGGTGCTTGGGGGTGCTTTGCGACCAATACACGCAGGAGGGCCTTTTTCTACCCTACTTCGGAAAGATGACCAACGTGACCCCTCTGCCTGCGCTTTTGCACAAGCGATGCAAGGGCAAAGGCACGTTGCTGGCGGTTTTTACCCGCAATGTGGCCTTGGGTAGGTGGGAGGTCGAGCTGGGGCAACCTATTGAGCTGCCCGCAGATTGCGATTCCATGCTGGCGGTGACGATGCAGGTTAATTTAGCCTTGGAAAAGAGCCAGAATCAAAACATCATGGATGGATTCTGGATGCACCACCGCTGGAAGGCCCGCAGACGCTTTGCGCCCGAAGTGAGCCCGGAAGTGTTGGAGCTTGCCGGCAAGTACATGAAATTGCCTTTCCGCATCATTGTGTGCGTGCCGGAATCGTTTGATGAGGCTGTGTTGATGTTGCCCGTGCTTCGTGCGATAAAGGCGGCTCGCTTTGATGCGCAGTTGACGGTGGTGTGCCCCGGTGCACAAGCAGCCTATTGGCGCAACATGAAAGATTGCGTGACCTACGTTGCCACCACGGATGAAAAGGTGGATTTAATGGAGCAGCTGGATGCAGATGAGCTATACAAGGATGGCCCCTTCGACTATCTGTTCATGTTCAGTGAGAATAAGAAGGTGCTGCGCAAGTTGGCAACTCTGAGTCCCATTTATATTTCCGGGTTTGAGGAGAATCCGCTCTCCAAGAAGTTCCGCTTCACATTGCGTATGAAACGCCCGGTGGACAAAGAGGCTCATCCCCGCGCTGTCGAATACCTGAAGCGCGTTGGGTGGAATCATCAAATCGCATGGGAGAATCCTGAGTTTACTGCACCAATGCAGGGGAATGATACATGTGCGGATACGTTCATCTCGCCGTTCTCGACATTGGGTACAGCCGATGCATGGCCTCAGGAAAATTGGGCTGCTTTGGTACAGCGCTTGCAGACTCGTGGTGAAAAGGTGAAGTTGTTGCACCTGCCGCAGGATGCCGCCGCTGCCCGAACTATGGCAGAGACTTTGGGGGTGGAGACATGCGCTGTAACTCCCGAAGGTGTGCCTGTTCTCATGGGTGCTAAGAGCAAGCTCTATGCGGTGGATGGTCTGCTGCCTCAGCTGGCGGCGCAAGTCAATTGTAAGTGTGCTGTTTTGATGGCCAGCCGCCAGGCTGAACGCTACGCTCCCTTGGGCGAAGGACACCGCATGTTGACCAACCATGTGGCTTGCCATCCCTGTTATCGCGCATCGTGTGATGCTGCGAGCGGCAGTTGCGCACAAGGGGTCAGTGTGGAAGAATTGCTGGGCGAGCAACAGGCATAATGCAACGCTGATAGGGCGCAGAGAGTCTCAGACTATATGCCCGCTCATTCCGAAGATGCTGCAGATGCGCTTGTGCTCCGCTTTTTGGAGTACATGGAAGGGGAGCGCAATGCCTCCCCTCGCACGCTGGAGGCATACGAACGCTCGCTGCGGCAGTTTCGCGGGTGGATGAGCAAGCGCTTTTGCAGCTGGTTTGATTGTGCGGAATCCGATTTTCGGGCGTGGCTGTACGAGGCGTTAGAGCAGGAGCTCAAACCTGCCTCCATTCGCCTGCGGTTTGCTGCGTTGCGCTCGCTCTATACTTACATGTTGCAGCGAGAGGGGCTGAGAACAAACCCTCTGGCAGAAGTTGTGTTGCCTAAGGCGAGACACAGTTTGCCGGTGCATTTGAGTCTGCGGCAGATGGAGGAATTACTTTCTCTGCCCCTGCGCACGCCGGTAGATAAGAAAAGTCCGGCTTGGTTGCCTTTTCGGGATGCTGCTATTCTGGAGTTGTTTTATTCCAGCGGCATGCGACTCAGCGAACTCGTTAGCCTGAATGCAGATGCTGTGCTGGGTGCGGATTGTGTGCGGGTGCTGGGTAAAGGCCGCAAGGTGCGTCTGGTGCCGATAGGAGATTACGCCAAGGAGGCGTTGGCCCGCTATCTGGAGCTGACCTGTCCCGAACCCGGAGCTCCCTTGTTCATCAGCCGATTGGGAAGCCGCATGACCGGGCGGAGCGTGCAACTCATGTTGGATAAATACTTGCGCTTGTCGGATATACCATTTCACATTTCCCCCCACAAGCTGCGGCACACTTTCGCAACCCATTTGTTAGATGCCGGTGCGGATTTGCGCGCCGTGCAGGAGTTGCTGGGGCATAGTTCTCTCTCCACCACGCAAATCTACACACATGTGACGAAAAGTCGCATGAAGTCGGCATACATGCAAGCACATCCCCGTGCCGGAGATATCAGTGCTGCTGCAGATACTCCCTGATACCGTATATGGGGAAAAGCAGACTATTGCGCTCAAAGTTGCGGAGGTCTCGCAGGGCTTTTTCCTCGCTCCCGAATAATTCTTCAATGCTCAGTGCTTCTGCTGCGGGAATGTTCAACTTTTTCTGCAAGACGAACATAAGACAGCGTACAGACGGTAAGCGGTTGCGGGGATTCGTATAGAGTGTTTTGCCAACTTCCCAAGCTTCTTTTTCCCGGCCGCGTATGCGGCACAGATTGTAAAAGTATTGGCGATGGTATATTTGCGGTGCCCCCAGTTCTGTGGCTTTTTTGTATGCATTGGCAGCCAAGGCAAAGCGTGGCCTGCGATATAAATCGCTGTGCAAATCGCCCAAATGCGCGTAGAGCAGGGCATTATCCGGGTTGTGTTGTAAAGCATCGTTCAGGAATTGCACGCCACGGTCAATGTAGTGCCGAGTGAGGGTGGCACGCTCGTGAATGCCCAATCGCTTGTCATTGGAGACATCTGATGCGGCGTTGATGGCCAGATCCCGCGAAGCTGAAATCCAATAGTTGATGCGATGCGGGTTGAGGGTGGTGATGGCTTCCCAGCGCTTTTGGAGGCGGGGCCAATCTCGATCAATCCATGCAGATGTAGCATCCAGAGTCAACACCTCTGCTGCCAGCGAGCGTAGGCCCCCCAAGGAAAAGAATGCCAACTGCTGTGTGAGTGCATCTTTGCGATTGAGTTTTGCCGGCGGCCGCAAGAGCCCGGTATTCAATTCAACATTCTTGAGAGCTCTACTTGGCAGTTGCAACAGTAAGCCTCCGGCTGCCAAAGCAAGCAGTGCTCCGGCATAGCGCAAACTCACTTGCCAACGACCAATCATGAGCGGTTCTTATCGGTATTCTGAAGTCGCATCCTGATGTCATGGCTCAGCTGCTCCCAGTAGGGGACATCCACCCCTGCTTCGTGGGCTCGCTGCAAGGGAATCCCCCAAATGGCATCATATTCCACAGGGCGTCCCCGCAGGTAATCCACGGCGCTGCTGGGAATGAAATCTCCCATGAGACTGGTGCGCTCCATTTGAGAGTTGACAATATCGAGGGGAAGGGGGTAGCCACGAGCTTGGGCTACAGCGCACACCTCATTCATGATGTGGCGGGCTCGTTCTGCCTCACCGGGCATTTGGAAAAGCCGGCGTACGCTGATGCCGCCGTGTGCCAAACAAAGGCCATTGAAAGGGATGTTCCACGAGAGTTTGCACCACAGGATTTTTTCTGCTTCAGAAAAGGCCATGGTTTTGATGCCGGCGTTGGCAAACATGGCGGCGTATTGCTCGGCTTGTGCGAGCCCCGATGGGGTGTTCGCAAAGGGGGCAAATTGAATGTCCCCTCCTTCCAAATGCCGGATGAATCCGGGGGTATCCATCATGCAGCACACAAAGCAAAGGCCGATGTGGATGCGCTCCGGTGCCACAAATGCAGACAATGCTTCTGCATTGCCCATGCCGTTTTGCAGGGTGATGATACGTGTGCCCTCATGCAAAAGCGGGGGCAGGTTTTCTGCCAAGAGATGATTGGAGATGGCTTTCCAGCTCACAATGACCAAATCAACGGGTCCGCATTCGCGGGTGTTGCGGTATATCTTTGGTTGCTTCAAGTGAAGATCCCCCCCCACACTCTCTACAATCAATCCTTTTTCCTGCACCGGTTCGTATGCGGAGCGCAAGATGAATGCCACGTCTTCTCCCGCACTTGCAAGCTTGGCGCCATAGTAGCATCCCAAAGCGCCGGCTCCCAAAATAGCTATTCTCATGCGCCCGACTTTATCGCAAAATGAGCTTTTTTGCAATAAAAAACGGAAACGCACACACTTTAGCCTTGATATATGTGGCAGAAAGCATTATTAAGTAAGCACTTCACTTAATTTCGGGCGGGCCGGCTTGCCTGCTCTACAAATCATAAGCACCAAGATGGGTCAACAACATCGTAAGGAAACGAAGCGCCGCCGCCGCAGCGCTTATATCAAGCGTCAGAAGGAAATCGCCAAGAACAGCCTCAATGCTGTTCCCGTGCAGCTTGCAACCAAGGTCGTCAAGGCTGAAGCTGAGCCGGCCAAGAAGGCTCCTGCCAAGAAAAAGGCAGCTCCTAAGGCTGAAGCCTGATTTCCGCTCAGAAAGACTTGAAAAAAAGGCATGCCGTTACGGTATGCCTTTTTTGATGTGTGTGTGGAGGGGGGAGTCAATGGCCTTTGCCGGTGCGTGGTTGCCACATCTTGGCCAAGTGGGCGCAAGTCATGAGCTGCACTTGGTGAAAAATCATGAGCGGGAGCAGGAGATTGTTTGATTCCGCGCCGAAGATCGCCAGCATCATGGGTGCGCCAACGGCCAAGCTCTTTTTGGAACCACAGAAAACGATGGTGATACAATCTTCCCGCGAGAACCCCAGCCATTTGCTGCTGAAATAGGTGCAGGCATGTGTGATGCTCAATAACACCAGGCAGACAAATATCAACCCTCCCAGGTGTGTGGCATCCAACTCTGTCCAATATCCTTGGGCGGTAGCGCCGGAGAAGGAGGTATAAACGACCAGCCAGATGGTTCCTTGGTCGTTCCAACGGATAAGTTCCTTGCGCTTGTGTACCCAGTGGCGCAGCCACCGTTGGCTGAATTGTCCCATGAAGAAAGGCAGCAAAATCTGATAGCTGATTTTGGCGATGGTGTCCAACCCGATGTCGGCATGCGCTGTTGCATCTGTGCTGAACAGTATACTCACTAACATGGGGGTAAGGAATACTCCCAGTAAGCTAGATACAGAAGCTGAGCAAACGGCTGCCGGTACATTGCCTGCGGCCACAGATGTAAAAGCTATGCTGCTTTGTACGGTGGATGGAAGGCATGCTACATAGAGTAGCCCCATGTATAGGGATGCTCCCACCAGTGGTTCAAATGCAGGCCGAAACAGCGGTATAATCAGCGGGAAAAAAATAAAGGTGAAAAAGAACACCATGCTTTGCAACCGCCAGTTGAGTATGCCCTCCAGCACTGAGGCGCGGGAGAGCTTTGCTCCATACAGAAAGAAAAGCAGAAAGATGGCACAGTTTGTTATCCCTCCGAATACGCCGGCAACCTGCCCGGTGCAGGGAAGCACTAATCCCAATACAACGCTCAGAACGATGCCCGTGGTGAAGCGGTCCGGCAAGAATCGGCTGTGGTGCAGGAGTCCCATTTATTTGCGGGGGGGGAATTCATAGCCCACCTTGCCGCTGCCTGGGGTAAAAGTGAGGTAGGCTTCAAAGTTCTTACCGGTCTTGTGACTGGTGAAGTTTTTGATGAGTTCCGTTTTTCCTTTGGTGAGGAGCTGCGCTACGATGGGAGCTTCCAGGTTGACTCCGCACATGATGTGGGGGATAACGAGCGGGCGGCGGCTCTTGCCGTAGACGATGCCTTCCACATGCCATGCGTTGTCTGTTTCAAGCAGCTCATGCTCACCCTTGCCTTTGACTTTGATGATGCCATGGCGGCGGGCATTGCTCAAATCTTCCTGTGTGGCATCGGCTGCGGTAAACTTGCGTTCCGCAGCTTTTGCTGCGTCATCTTTTTTTCGTGGTTCTCTGGGGGGGAATTCAAAGGCCACATTGCCCTTAGCTTCATCCACCACCAGATAGGCATCGAACTTTTTGTGTGTGCGCTGAGAAATAAATCCGGAAATGAGTTCCGTTTTTCCCTGTTGCAATACTTGGTGCAGGTGATTGACCTCCAGAATTCTGCCCAGGATAACCTTGGCCATAGTGAATCCTTTTTTGCCGTTTTTACGGGTAAAATCCGGCACCATCCACTGTTTGCTGTTTTCTTGGACTTCCAACTCTCCTTGGTTAGCAACCGCTGCATGGCCTATGATAGTAGCGGTGTCTGACTCCGTTGCGGTGGAATCTTTCTTCTCGTCTTCAAAGAAGAAATCCGTTTTCCAGTTGCCTTTTTCTGTTGTGGGTGATACGAGACGCAAACCTGCTTTGAAAGGCTTGCCGAACTTGGAGCGGAATCCTTCCATGACCGGCAATTCTTTGTTGCTGATGAGTTCTCGTATTTGGTCATCCGTGAGGCTTAATCCGGCATGCACGCGGCGAATGCGGAAGCGGCAATGCGGGCATGCAACGGCATCCAGTCGGCTGGTGAGTCCCTGTTCTCCGCAGGCCGGGCAAGTTTCCGCCAAATCCGGATTCTTGCCGTTTTTCATGTAATCTTGCACAGATTCCACAATCTCGGCAGTATAGGTGCGGATATCTTTCATGAAGGATTCTCTATCCAGTTTCCCGGCTTCCATTTGCTTGAGCCGATACTCCCACTCACCCGTAAGTTCGGGGCTGGAAAGTGTGCTCAGACCAATCTTGCTCAACAAATCAATCAAATCCATGCCTCGGCGTGTGGCTACGAGGTCTTTTCCATCACGAGCAATATATTCTTGGGTGATAAGCCCCTCGATGATGGAGGCTCTCGTGGCGGGAGTTCCCAATCCTCTCTCCTTCATAGCGTAGGAGAGTTCTTCATCCTCTACCAACTTGCCGGCTGTTTCCATGGCTGTCAGCAAAGTGGCTTCCGAGTAGGCAGAGGGGGCTTTGGTACGATCGGTGATGGCTTCGGCCGCCGTGTTTGTCACTTTTTCACCTTTGTTTACCTTGCAAAGTTCGTCCTTTTTACGGGAGAGGTTGCTGTAGAGGGCACGCCAGCCTGCTTTGAGTTGAATGCGCCCATGGGTGTAGAATGAATCGGTGGCCTTGGCTGTTTTGATGATGGTCGTACGCTCTGTATCTTCAAATTCTGCATTAGGCATGAAGACGCCCAAGAAGCGCTGTACAACCAAGGTAAAGATTTTTGCAGCATCTCCGCTCAGATTGGTCACTTTGCCGGTGGGGATGATGGCGAAGTGATCACTTACTTTGCTGCTGTCGAACACGCGCTTACT
The DNA here is from genome assembly GCA_017435505.1 of Akkermansia sp. GTDB lineage: Bacteria > Verrucomicrobiota > Verrucomicrobiia > Verrucomicrobiales > Akkermansiaceae > Akkermansia. The sequence continues at coordinate 17,947 of JAFSEZ010000029.1, read as the reverse complement.
GGGGCGAATCCCACCACTGCTCAGAATCTCCTCTGCAAAGGCGGCATATTCCGGCAGGGCTGCCTTCAAATCAGCCACGGTGCGGGTGGCAACTTTCAGATAATCATTGGGCAGGAACTTGGAGTCTGTGCGGGGGTAGGTGAGCACTTTGTGCTTTTCATAGCACTCTTGGGCCAAGTGAAGAGTGCGGCTGGCAGAGAACCCAAAGCGGTTGCTGGCTTCCTTTTGCAGGGAGGTTAAATCAAACAACAAGGGGGGCGGCATGGATACAGGCTTGCGTACCTCTTTTACCTCTGCGGGTTGCCCCTTGCATCGAGCTGCAATCATTTCAGCGGTTGAGGCATCCCAGATGCGTTCCTTGGTGCGTTGGGGTGCTTGTTCATTCTTCTTCCACTTCGGGTCGAACCAACGTGCTTCGTAGCTACCGGCAGCGGTGGCAAAGTTGGCGTGTACTTCGTAATAGGTTTCCGGCTCGAAAGCCAAAATCTCTTTTTGCCTGGCGGCAAGCAGAGCCAGTGTGGGAGTTTGTACGCGCCCGGTCGGGGTGATGTTGAATCCGCCACCTGCCGATTGCAGGACAGTGAGGGCGCGTGTGCTGTTGAGCCCAACCAACCAGTCGGATTCTGAGCGGCACACGGCTGCATCCGCCAAATTGGCCATGGAGGCATCGCTCTTGAGCTTATCCCATGCTTCCAAAATAGCATCATCCGTCATGCTCTGCATCCACAAGCGGCGCAAAGGTTTGCGAATCTTGCCATAGCGGATGATGTTGCGGAAAATCAGCTCGCCTTCTCGCCCGGCATCGCAGGCATTGACTAAGTCTTTTACCTCTTTGCTGCGAGCCAGTTTCAATACCTTGCGCAGCCGATCAGCAGATTTGGCGATGGGTTCCAGCTCCATGGTGCCGGGCATGACCGGCAGATATTCCATCTTCCAAGGCAGGCTTTTGCCATCTTCTGTTTGGGGCTTTTTCTGCTCTACTAAATGACCTACGGCAGATGTGATGATTGCTGTTTCGTTTTCGTAACTCCCTGTAGATGAGTCTTTCTTAAATTTACCAAGTTTCTTTCCAAGGACGCGAGCAAGGTCGCTTGCTACGCTGGGCTTTTCTGCGATGATGAGGGTCTTGGGCATGGGTAAAATGAAATGAAAATTTTCCCGGAATCGCGCTTCGGGGCGCTCCGCTTGTCTCTATAGATGCCCGAAATGGATTCTTTTTGTCAAGATTAAAATGCGACAGTGGTCGGCCTGCTACGCAGTTTTTTTAGGTGGGGTGGTAGGTAGGTGCAGCACGTGCGCCGAGTGAAGAAAGGATGACAAGATGGCGCATCTGTGATTATGTTCATATCGGCAAGAGCCCCGGAGGAAAATAATTACCCACTTGCTTTTTAATAGAGAAGTGAGAGGGCAACTTCCCGACCGTGGGCCAAGCGGCCTGATCCCGCATGGGGTAATCATCTACTGCCGATTTGCTGCTTCTTTACCAACATTCAAACATAGAAAGAAAACAGACAATGGCTGACATTGAACAGAACTACCAAATTAAGTATACGGAAAAATGGGGCTCGTACCTGCAGCAGGAGGCATCCCGCTTGGATAAGTACGTGACCGTTGAAAACGGGCTGACCGGCAAGATGGTCACTTTTGACCAGTATGGTCTGCTCGCCTTCGAGGAGAAAGTCTCCCGCATGGGGCAGACGGTGCTGATGGAGGCGCCCACGCTTCGCCGCGTCATGTATCCGCACATTTACACCAAGGCCGTCGGCTTTGATGAGTTTGACGCCAAGAAATTGGCCAACATCGATGTGCCGGTCAGCAAGACCATAGAAGGGTTGCGTGCCGCAGCCGGTCGCTGCATGGACAAGGTGATGCTGGATGCTTTCTTGGGCGAAAACTATATCGGAGAAAACGGAACCATGCCTGTTGCTTTTAGCGAGAACCAAATCGTGGAGAGTGATTATGTGGATTCCGGTAGCGCCGTTGATAGCAATCTTACCGTGGCCAAGTTGCGCAAGGCTTTGGCCATGCTGCATAAAGCGGAGGCTTGGAACGAGGAACGCCGTGCTTATGGCGATGAATTGGTGCTGGCTTGCACCAGTAGCCAGATTGATTCCCTGCTGCGTGAGCCCCAGGTGTCCAGCTACGACTACAACACCGTTCGCGCTCTGGCAGAGGGGAAAGTGGATACGTTCCTCGGATTCCGCATCATTCGCACCGAATTGCTGCCGCTCGATGCCGAGACGGGCGAGCGCTCCTGCTTGGCTTGGGTTAAGAGCAAGGCGCAATTTGGCATTTGGGATGATTTCAAGGTTAAAATCTCTGTGCGAGATGACTTGGATGAAGCCTTGCAGATTCGCGCCAAGTTTGCTTGCGGTGCCACGCGTTTGCAGGAAGAGGCGTTTGTGAAAATTCAGTGTACTGAGAGCTGATTATCATTGTAACCCGGATTAGCATAAATAACCCAAGCGGCATCCCGGCCTGCATTTCCCACTCCGGGGTGCCGCTTCTTCATGCGTAGTGATGACAAATTCAATGGTGACAAGCACAATCGTGGTAGCGAATGCCTTGGCCGTAGTCAGTATGGCGACCACTGAGCTCAATCCCTTTTTGGAATACGTGCAAAATGGCGCTTCTGTGGCGGCTGTCATGGGTATGTTCCTTTGGCGTGAAATGAAACGAGCCGAACGCTATGAACAACTATACGACCAAGAACGCAAACTGCGCATAGAGGCTGCCAATAAATGCCTTGGGTGTCCGTTTTTACGCCGCAGCGCGGTTGAAAATGAAGAACATGTGCAGCATCTCCCCAAAGTTGATTGAAGACGGGGGTGGATTGACAAAATCGTAGCTTGCTATCCCCGCTCCCATGGTGTAGGATGCCTGCATGATAGCTTTTCTGAGAGGAACTATTGCAGAGGCTTTGCCGCAGAGCATCGTGATGGATGTGAGTGGTGTAGGCTACGAAGTGCTCGTGCCTTTATCTACTTACGATCGAATCAATCCTGTGGTAGGGCAACAGGCAACACTGAAAACACACCTGCACATTCGCGAAAACATGCAGGTGCTCTATGGATTTGCTACCGATGAAGAACGAGATATTTTTCGCTTGTTGATTGAACGAGTGAGCGGCATCGGCCCGGCAACAGCCATTGCCATTCTGAGCGGTATGAATGTGACATCGTTCAAAAGCGCCGTCGTGAGCGGCGATGTGCAATCTATTGCCCGCGCTAAAGGGGTAGGTAAGAAAACGGCAGAGCGCATCGTGCTGGAGCTGAAAGATAAGATAGGTCTTGCTTCCACCTGGGAAGCCCAGCAGGAGGGTACAACCACGCAGGCTGCGGCAGATGCCGAGCTGGCTCTGATTGCGCTTGGCTTCAAGCAGACGGAATCCCGTAAGGCTATCAAGGCTTTGCTCAAGGAAAATCCGCAGGCCGGTACGGATGAATTGATTCGCGGGGCCTTGCGCCACATGAGCTGAGTATGCGTTGGCTGAACCTATGGTGGGTACGCTCGCTGCTATGCATGGCTTTGGCGTGGGTTGGTGTGCTGGTGGCTGTGTTGATATGGTCCGGCTGCGGCCACCCTTGGGCAGTAGAGCCGGGGATGGAGCTGCGCGTGTGCGATTTGCCCAATGAGCGTGTATTGCAAGTGCCGCCGGGTGCGTGGTATACCCCGGCTCCGTGTAAAGATTCCTCAGTGCCGATTGTGCAGTTGCGCGAGTATGCGCCCGGTGAATTTGAGCTTTTATACTGGGGAAACCCGGTGCGTCCTCGCTACATGTACCGCGTGCTCAATATCATGAGCGGAAATTCGGTTCTGTTGTCGCCGGAGGGGGAGCCGGAATCACAACGCAACCTGCCTGTGCCATCTCCTCGGAGGGCGGATGGGAAACTCCCTTTGCAACCTGCTCAGAAGTTGGGCAGACTTTGTCCGGCTCCCGGTGGTTTTTGCGCGGTGAGGGTAGAAGTGCTGGCTCCTGAAAAGGACATCGTATTGTGTTGGGCTGAGTTTTTGCTGCCTTGCCCGGAGCATCATTGAGACTGCGGCTCGAACAACAAATGTTGTGCTTGCGTTTTTAACTCTTGCAAATTCCGTAGAAAACGCTAAAATGACCTGCGTAGAATCGGATTTTGTATCTGATAAACTCTTTTTATACCATGAAACCGACACTCCTCGTTCTCGCAGCAGGTATGGGCAGCCGTTATGGTGGCCTCAAGCAGTTGGACCCTATGGGCCCCAATGGTGAAGTGATTCTTGATTACTCTGTGTATGATGCCATCCGCGCCGGTTTCGGCAAGGTTGTGTTCATCATCCGCAAGGATTTTGAAGAAGCATTCAAGAGCCAAGTAGGGGCTCGCTTTGCCGATAAGATTGAAGTTGACTACGCATTCCAGTGTTTGGATGATTTGCCTGAAGGCTATAGCGTGCCCGATGGCCGCGTGAAACCTTGGGGTACCGCCCATGCACTGCGTGCAGCTCGCGATGTGGTCAAGGAACCCTTTGGTGTAGTAAATGCAGATGACTTCTATGGCGCAGATGCCTTTGCCAAGGCCGCTCAATTCCTGACTGCTCCCAAGACGGAAGATGGTAAGGAACACTACGGCATGATTGGCTACCCCCTTAAGAACACCCTCAGCGACCACGGCGATGTTAACCGCGGCATCTGTGGTATCAAAGACGGCTACCTTGACAGCGTGGAGGAATATACCAAGATTATGATGGAAGAGGACGGCGTGTGCCGTGGCGATAGTCTCTCCGGCGAGCGCAAGCCCGTGGATCCTGAGGAGCTTGTTTCCATGAACTTCTGGGTGTTCCCCGCCAGCTTCATCGACCAGATTGAAGATCACTTCACCCGCTTTATGGCTGCTCATGGCGCTGAGCTGAAGAGTGAATGTTACATCCCCACCGTGGTGGACGAGCTTATTCACAACGGTAAGGCGGATTGCAGCGTTATCAAGACTACTGCCAACTGGCTCGGCGTAACTTACCCCAGCGACAAACCCGCTGTGGTTGAGAGTATTGCCAAGCTGGTGGAAACAGGTGTATATCCCGCCAAACTCGGCTAAACTATTTCTCTGTTGCTATGTACGATATCAAAGCAATTGCCGGTCTTTTCGACCTGCGCGCGGATTTTGTATATGGTGCCTCCTATGGTTCCGGGCACATCAATGATACCTATCGCATAGAGGTGGACCAGGCAGGTCTGCGAGTGAGCTACATCTTGCAGCGCATCAACAGCAATGTCTTCAAGCAGCCCATTCCCCTCATGGAGAATGTGAAGCGCGTGACAGATGAAGCTCTGCGCGTGCTCTTGGAAGAAGGTTGCAAGGAAGCCTACCGCCGCACGCTTACCATCATCCCCTCCAAGGATGGTAAGCCTTATGCTCAGGATTCCGAGGGCAATGTATGGCGTGTGTATCCCTTCATTGATCGTGCTCGCACTTACGACATGATTGAGAATCCCGGCCAGTGCATTGAGGTGGCTCGTGCTTTCGGAAATTTCCAGAAGCTGGGTGCCAACCTCCCCGGAGAGCCGCTTTTTGAGACCATTCCTGATTTCCACAACACCACCAAGCGTTTCAAGACATTCCAGAATGCTATTGCGACAGACCCCTTGGGCCGAGCCAAGAGTGTGCAGAAGGAAATTGATTGGTATCTCTCCCGCGAGGCAGACTGCCACAAGGTGGTGAATTACCTTGCATCCGGTGAGCTGCCCCTCCGCGTGACTCACAACGACACCAAACTCAACAACGTGATGCTTGATGACGTGACGGGTGAGGGTATCTGCGTGATTGACTTGGACACCACCATGCCGGGTTCTGCTCTCTATGACTTCGGCGATATGATTCGCACCTCCACCTCTCCGGCGGCTGAGGACGAGAAGGACACTTCTCTCGTGACGATGCGTATGGAGTATTTCGAGGCTTTGGCTAAGGGCTACTGCGAGGCCGCAACCTTCCTGACTCCGCTTGAGAAGGAATTGCTGCCGTTCTCCGGCAAGCTCCTTACGATGGAGTGCGGCATGCGCTTCCTCACAGACTATCTGGAGGGTGATACCTACTTCAAGATTAAGCGTCCCGAGCACAACCTCGACCGCACGCGTACCCAAATGGCCTTGGTTGAATCCATCGAAAAGCAGATGGATGACATGATGAAGGTCATTGAGAAGTACTAATCCTTGCGGCAAATCTCACAAAGAAACGCCCTATCCGAGCTGGTTGCCGGATAGGGCGTTTCTTTGTGAGTATGGGTAAAAGAGAAAAAGCTCCGTTGACACGGAGCTTGTGTAATCAAAAGTTGACAGGGAATATGCTTAGATGAGGTGCCCCATGCGGTCTCGCTTGGTGTCGAGGTAGTGTTTGTTGTCCTCGTTGGCCGGGATGCTGATGGGAAGCTGCTCCACTACATCAAGTCCGTGGCCGGATAGCCCCACAATCTTTCGCGGATTGTTGGTAAGGAGACGCAGGTGGCGCACCCCCAGGTCTCTCAAAATCTGAGCACCCACGCCGTAATCTCTCAAGTCCGGGGCAAAGCCCAGCTGTATGTTTGCGTCTACGGTGTCGAGCCCTTGCTCCTGGAGCTTGTATGCATGCAGCTTGGCAGAGAGGCCGATGCCGCGCCCCTCTTGGCGCAGGTAGAGGATGATACCGCCTTCCTGTGCTACGCGGCGCATGGCCGTGTGCAACTGGCTACCGCAGTCGCAACGGCGGCTGCCGAATACATCTCCCGTCAGGCATTCGCTGTGCACGCGACACAGAATTGGTTTCTCCGGGTCTATTTCTCCGTGCACAAGTGCCAGATGAGTCTTGCCATCCACTTTGGAGTGGTAGGAATAGCAATCGAAATCTCCGAAGTCGGTGGGAAGCTTGACGCATTCTTCTCGCACGATGAGCGTTTCCGTATGCTGCCGATGCTCAATGATTTGAGCCAAGGAACAAGCCTTGAGACCATATTGTTTTTGGAAGCTGCCCAACTCACCGAGGCGAGCCATCGTGCCGTCTTCCTTCATGATTTCGCAGCACACGCCCACGGGCTCCATGCCGGCGATGCGCAACAGGTCTACCGTACCTTCTGTGTGCCCGGCGCGGCGGATGACACCACCTTCTACCGCGCGCAGCGGGAAGCAGTGCCCCGGCTGCACAAAGTCATCCAAGCTGGCTTTGGCATCTGCCAGTTTCATGGTGGTGATGGAGCGCTCAAAAGCGCTGATGCCGGTGGTGGTTCCTTCCTTTGCATCCACACTTACAGTGAAAGCGGTATGGTGTTTTTCCGTGTTGTGTTGGGCTTGCATGGGCAGGCCGAGGGAATCCACTTTTTCCGGTGCCATGGGCACGCAGATGAGCCCGCGTGCATGCGTGGCCATGAAGTTGATGTTTTGAGGCGTGGCGAATTGCCCTGCGCATACCAAATCCGCTTCATTTTCGCGGTGGGGGTCATCCGTCATGAGGATGAGTTTGCCCATGCGCAAATCGGCCAGCACTTCTTCCAGCGGAGAGTAGATGATGGGATCCACCCCATCTGCCACCGGTACGTTGGCAACGGGATTCGCAGCATCTCCCTGCGGCGTTGTATCCTCATTTTTTTCGCAGCAGCATGGGCAGGGGGGATCCGGTGCCTGAACTTCGTTTGCGGGGTCATTCTCCATGGTCGCTGCATCACATTGGGTGATGAACGCGTTGATGTCGAACACGCCGTTGTTCGCAGTAAATTCAACGTGCTTCATAGCTTACTTGCTGATTTTTGCCCAAGAATCGCGCAGGCCGACAGAGCGGTTGAAAACCGGGTGCTCTGCGCTGTGATCATAGCGGTCTGCTACGAAATAACCGGTGCGCTCAAACTGGCAGAGGAACTCTGCCGGAGCAGCAGCCAAGGCGGGTTCTACCACCGCGTCTGTCAGCGTTGTAAGGGAGGATTCGTTCAGCGAGGCCAAGAAGCCGGCTTCGTTCGCATCGGGAGCCTCGTCCTTGAAGAGACGATCGTACAGGCGTATCTCTGCGGGGATGCCGTATTTGGCAGATACCCAGTGAATGGCACCTTTGCATTTGATGCCCTCCGGCGGGTTGGCTCCCACCGTGCCGGGTAGAATCTCTGCCTGTACTTCTGTCACTTTGCCATCTGCATCGGCGGTGTAGCCAGTGCAAATCATGCAGTAGCCGCCGCGCAGTCGCACGCAGGCTCCGGGGGAGAGGCGCTTGTATTTCTTGGGCGGCTCTGCCATGAAGTCCTCTTGCTCAATCCAAACTTCTTTGGTGAGGGTGATTTTTCGGTTGCCTAATTCCGGCTTTTCGGGGTTAATCACCACCTCTACTTCTTCTTCAAAATCGTCCGGTACGTTGGTGAGCACCAGCTTGAGGGGGCGCAAAACTGCCATGCGGCGCTCTGCGTTGGCGTTGAGCTCGGAGCGCACGGCATTTTCCAGGCGAGCAACATCGGTGTTGCCGTTGAATTTGGTGATGCCTACGCCTTCACAGAAATCCACAATGGCTTTGGCAGGATAGCCACGGCGGCGCATGCCGCAAATCGTGGGCATGCGGGGGTCATCCCACCCGGAAACGTAGTTTTCTTCCACCATTTGGCGCAGTTTGCGCTTGCTCATCACGGTGTAGGTGATATTGAGGCGTGAAAATTCGCGCTGGCGGGGGCGAGAGGGTACGGGGCAGTTATCTATCACCCAGTCATAGAGCGGGCGGTGGTTTTCAAACTCCAGCGTGCAGAGAGAATGGGTGATGTGCTCGTATGCATCTTCCAGAGGGTGCGCAAAGTCGTACATGGGGTAGATACACCATTTGTCGCCCGTGTTGTGGTGGTGGTCGTAGGAGATGCGGTAAATGACGGGGTCGCGCATGTTCATATTGCTGCTGGCCATGTCAATCTTGGCGCGGAGTACGGCGGCACCTTCCGCATAGTCCCCGCGCTTCATCGCTTCGAAGAGTGCTAAGTTTTCCTCAACGGAGGTGTTGCGGTAAGGAGATTCGATGCCGGGGGTGACGAGGTTCCCGCGCTGTTGGCGCATGGTTTCGCGATCCTGCAAATCCACGTATGCCAGGCCGTTTTTGATGAGATGTACGGCGCAGTCGTAGTAAAAATCAAAGATGTTGGAGGCCCAATACAGGTGCTCACCCCAGTCAAAACCAAGCCAGTGAATGTCCTCTTGGATGGAGTTGACAAACTCTACGTCTTCTTTGCAGGGGTTTGTGTCGTCAAAACGCAAATGGCACACGGCTCCCAAATGTGCATATTCTTTGGCGATGCCAAAATCCAAACAGATGGCCTTGGCGTGCCCAATGTGCAAATATCCGTTCGGTTCCGGAGGGAATCGCGTAATGGGGGCTTTGCAGTACCCCTCTGCCACTTCCTTTGCGACCCAATCACGGATGAAATCTCGTTTTTCCTCTGTCATCATGCGCGAGAGTCTACTCTTATTCCCGCCCGGAATCAAGCATTTTCCGGCAAATGACAGAATGAAAAAACGGGCAAAGCGCTTTTGCTCTAGCCACATGGGGAGGCTTGTGCTATGCTTGGCTCATGCAGAGAGAGTTTTTGGAAAAAAGTCTTGGTTATGTATTTACGGATGACGCATGGCTGAGACAGGCACTGACCCATCCGAGTGTGGATCAGAAGCGCAGCACCAATCTGGCGTATGAACGGTTGGAGTTTTTGGGGGATGCCGTGCTGGAACTCGTTGTAAGCCGAGAGCTTTTTACGCAATATCCCAAGGCGGATGAGGGGCTGCTCACCAAGATGCGTGCCGGTATTGTGAGCCGCCAAAATCTGGCACAGCTTTGTGTGGAATTGGGCTGGATTGAGCACCTGGAGATGAGCCCCCAGCTTGAGAAAAACGGTGGCCGCCAGACTCTTTCCGTGCAGGCCAATACTTTTGAAAGCGTGATAGGAGCGGTGATGATGGATTCCAACTACAATGCTGCGCGCAAAGTCTCACTTCACCTGCTGAAGACCAGCCTCGAAAAAGCAGAAAGCTTTGTACAGGTGAATTCCAAAGGCGCTTTGCTGGAACGTTTGCAAGCAGAGGACGGATGTGGCCCTACGTACAAAGTTTGCTTGGTGGATGAGGCAAAGCCGGCCGGCCCTTTCCGCGCATACGCATTTTGGCATGAGATGGAAGTGGGAGAGGGCGAAGGCCCCAGTAAGCACAAGGCCGAAATGGCAGCTGCGGCAGATGCCTTGCAAAAAACGCTCTGGAAAGTGAAAAAATAAGGCATGCTGCGTTTTTTCTGCTTCACATGCAGGCAAATCTGACTATAATGGGCGTGTTCAACAACTTTTTTGCTTATGAAGATTTGGTTTGATGGCAAGTTGGTAGATCAGGAGGAAGCCAAGGTTTCCGTCTTTGACCATGGTGTTTTGTATGGTGATGGTTGCTTTGAAGGTATCCGTTTTTATTCCGGCAAGATTTTTCGCTTGGAGGAGCACATCGTACGTTTGTTCAACTCCATGCGCTATTTGATGTTGGATCTTCCCTGGAGCTTCGAGGAGGTGTGCAAGGCTACGGAAGAAACGGTGGCTGCCAGCGGCATGGAGGATGGCTACATTCGCTTGGTGGTGACCCGTGGTAAGGGCGATTTGGGACTCAACCCCCGCAACTGCCCCAAGGCCAGCATGTTTATCATTGTGCAGAATATCGCCTTGTACCCCAAGGAAATGTACGAAAACGGCCTGAGCATGATTACCAGCTCCTACCGCCGCCCCAATCCTGATGTTCTTTGCCAGCAGGTGAAAAGCCTGAACTATCTTAACGGCATTTCTGCCAAGATTGAAGCGGTGCAGCAGGGAGCCGGCGAGGCGCTTATGCTCAACCAGCGCGGTAATGTGGCCGAATGCACCGGTGACAACATCTTCATCATTACCAATGGGGTGGTGGCTACGCCCCCTCTCACGGAATGTGCTTTGGGCGGTATCACCCGCCATGCGGTGATGGATATCTGCACCGAACTGGGTATCCCCTGTGTGGAGAAGGTTCTCAACCGTTTCGATGTGCTTAGTGCAGATGAATGCTTCCTGACCGGTACGGCCGCAGAGGTGATAGCCGCAACTTCGCTGGATGGTCGCACTATCGGCACCGGGCAGGCAGGGCCTATCACCAAGCGCATTTTGGCTCGTTATCAGCAGTTGGTTCGCGAATAAGCCCCCGATTTGCCGGTGTTTTGAACTCTTACCGAGTGGGTGGAGCGTGTTTCCACCCACTCTCTTTTTGACATGATATGGAAACGCTGTATAGTGGACGCTTTTTGAATATGGTGCGCGAGGGCAGGTGGGAATATTGTGAACGCGTGAATCAAACGGGTGCCGTGATGATTTTTGCACTCACGCCGGATGATAAAGTCATCTTGGTAGAGGAGTTCCGGCCTCCCATCGGCAAGCAGAGCCTTTGCTTTCCCGCCGGCTTGAGTGGAGATGAAGGGCCGGAATCCGAGGCTGCAGCTGCTCATCGGGAATTGTTGGAAGAAACGGGCTATGCCGCAGATGAAATGCAGTATTTGTTTACGGGGCCGTCTTCTCCGGGGTTGACATCGGAATCTCTTTCTTTTTTCTTAGCCAAGGGGGTGCAAAAAGTAGGCGTTGGGGGTGGTGTGGAGAATGAAAATATTGTGGTGCACGAGGTGCCACTAGCCGAGATTGAACCGTGGCTGATGGAGAAAGATGCTGCGGGCGTATCAATAGATCCCCGCATTTTTACAGGAATTTATTTTATTCAGACCCGCCTGAAAAATGGACTTTGTCCTAGCTGAATTGGTGTTTGACATGAGCCGTACACTTTGTTAGCATAGGTGCCTATGAAATGGCCTGTAATGATGACCATGTTGGCACTGTTGACCGGTTATACCGTGGCTCAGCAGGAGTTGCCCGCTGCGGGAGATGCAAATCATGCACCCGTAACAGAGACAACCGAGGAGCGAGACTTGCGCATGGATTGGTGGCGCAAGGCGAAGTTTGGTATGTTTATTCACTATGGCCTGTATTCCGGCTTGGCCGGCGAATTTAAAGGCCAACCCGGTGGAACGGAGTGGATTCAGACCAATTTGGGCTTGGACACAGATACGTATGCGGCAGAGGCAAAGCCTCTTTTTGTGCCCGCTCCCGGGTGTGCTGAAAAGTGGGCAGAGCTGGCAGAAGCTGCCGGATGCCGCTACATGGTGCTCACTTCGAAGCACCATGATGGTTTTGCTCTCTTCAATACGAAGACAACGGATTATAGCTCCCAAGCTTTGCTGGGGCGGGATATTGTCAAGGAATTTGCCGATGCGGCACGAGCTCATGGCATGCGCGTGGGCTTGTATCACAGTGTGATTGATTGGCACCACCCTTCCTACGATAATACCATTTGCCCTGATTTGTGCTATCCTGTTAATCAGGCAGAGATGCTCAAGCAAAAGGGAATCCCGCGCAATCAGGAAGAATACTGCAAATACCTGCATGCTCAAGTGCGGGAGCTGTTGACTCAATACGGCACGTTGGACATTATCTGGTGGGATTATTCCCAAGGGGCTGCTGAGGGTGAACGCGCGTGGAAAGCACCGGCTCTCATTGAGATGTGCCGCTCCATCAATCCCGCCATTATCATGAATAACCGCCTGTATTCTTTCTCAGGATTTGATAAGAGCCGAGATGGTGTACAGCTGGATTTGCGATGCGGAGATTATACCACGCCCGAAAAGCGAATTCCTGAGCAGGGCTACCCCGGTATTGACTGGGAGTCCTGCATGACTGTGGGGGACAAATGGGGCTATAATCGCTATGATGTCAAATTGAAGGAACCGGCAGATATCATTCGCCAACTGCAGCAATGTGCCGCCCGCGGGGGCAATCTGCTGCTCAATATCGGCCCCAAGGCAGATGGCTCCGTACCTGAAGGCGTGGAAAATGTGTTTCGCCGCGTCGGGAAATGGATGGAGGTAAATGGTGAATCCATCTATGAAAGCCGTCCTGTACCTTCCGTGCACCTGCCGGAAGGGTGGATGGCCAGCATCGTATACGAAGATACGTACATATTCCCGCCCAAGATGCAGCCTGCGGAAGATGTTGTCATTCGCATACGTGCCCATGAAATTGATACCGTAGACCCATGCGTCTTGGGGCAACCGGATTGCTACATTGAGATGGAGCGAGTAGAGGAACCCGGTGAGGATGAGCCCAAGGCCTACATGCAGTTTACCATACCGGCATCGGCTTGGACGGATGCCGTGGAGGGCATGCCGGTATTCAAATTCTCCAATGCCAATTAAGCATATGCAGGAATTCTCCGGCAATACCTATATGCTGCCCCACTTGCTGGCCGGGCAATACGTGCTGACTTCCATCCGCTGCGATACCCCGGTGGGTGTCCTCTATGAAGCGACTCAGAAAGATACGCAGCGGGAGGTGTTGGTGCATTCTTTGCATGCCGGCTTGGCGCTTGACACCTCGCTCTGCAACACGTTTATCGAAGATGCGAGAGCCTGCTCGCGCGTGCAGATGCCCTTTGTGTCCGCGGTGATAGAGCTGCTGCCGGCTGATGAAACATGGCATTTGGTCTTAGAAGGGAATGGTACGGATTCGTTGGATTTTGCTGCGGCGGCCAAGCAAAGCATCACGTGTGCGGATATGGTGGGCTTGCTGCAAAAAATCGGAAAATTGTGTTTGCATTTGGATGCAGAAAGCATCAATTCCCGCCCATTCCGTTTGTCCGGTTTGTACCGCCACGGAACGCATTATCTGATGGACAACCCGGCATGTTCGGGGCAACGCTCACCGCTTGAAAGCAACCGCTATGTCATTGCGGCGGCCAAGGCATTGTTACCATTGCTGGAAAACGGGCAGGGAGAGGATGTAGTGGCTGTGCGCCGAATGATGCAGCGCATTGCCGATATGCCGGACAGCTGTGGGATTGTTGCTGCGGAGATGCTGTGCGAATTGGCTCGTGTGCCCGTATTGCAGCATGAGGATGAGTTTATATTGTGATTACTGCTCTCATTGGTGCTGTAATTCCTCCAATAGCTCTTGTCTTCCTGCCGGCAGATGCTGAAAGTGCTGCGCCAACGCGTTGTGCGCCGGTACTATATCGCTGTAAAGCCCGTGAAGCTGTGCCAAGCGCTTTTCAAAATGGTGCAGAATGTTGGCTCTGGGATGAGACTCTGCTATATAATCCAGTGCTCCGCAGATGAGTTGGTGCCAAGCTTGGGTGGAATCCCCCGTTTCTACCGTAGCAAGCAGAAGGCGTGCGCAATAACTGGCGAGCCTCAATTTGAGAAGGTTGCTGCGGAGGGGTAAGCGCGCGTGCTGCAACTCGGCGGCATGTAGTGTGCTCAAATCTCCTTTCTTCGCATCGGAGACGATGAGCTCACAACTGTGAAACAAATCAATACGCCCCGTAAAATCGCTTCCGGGTTTGCGCGCGTTGCGCGCTGCTGTGCGCACGATACCGTGTTGGGCTGTGCTCCAAGTGATGATTAGTCCATATTCACCCAAGGGCATGAGCCGTAGGATGCAACCCTCATCCCGCCATTTCATTTGCCTTGGCTTTTCTTTTGTCTCATCCTTTCGCGCAAGCCGCAGAGGGAGAGGTTTTGTTTGTAGCCGGGGAGGTGGCCATCGTGTGCAAAGATGGCATCAGCAGTATTCAGATCGCGTGTGGCGGCAGATGGATTCCCTTGGAGCATGAAAAGGGCTGCTTGGCAGTAGTAGTAGAGCGGGGAGTCATCTATGGGGGATATGTCGGCTACCAATTCTTTGGCTTCCTCCGTGCGCTCAAGCATGATGAGACACAGAAATTTTCGGTATGTAAGGCTCCGCCGTGTGCCGAATGCCTCTGCGTTTGCCGCTAGTGTTTGCAACAGCTCGTCTGTGTTTTCCAATGCTGCCTCATATTCGCCTTGCGCCATGTGCAGCAGAGAGAGGTTGAGCAGAACGACATGGCTGTCTATATCTGCCTGCTGTGCTTGGCGGATGTATGTTTCAGCCTTGTCGTATTGCCCACGCTGAATACAAACGCTGGAGCGTAGCAGCCATACGTTGGGATTGCGCGTGAAATAAAGTTCGCAGGTGTTGAGATGGGATTCGCAGACAGCCAAGCGGTTGTTTGCATACGCCACTTTCGCTGCCTGAAATGCTTGCAGGTAGGCGGCTCGGTCAGATTCCGACATGTTGGAAAGCTCAATGACCCATTGGGGGACACTATGCCGCCGAGAAGCCTTTTCTTCTTCCACCGGTAGTGGGTCTTGCCCAACTGTTGGCAACAAACTTTGCCCCTGACTGGTTGCGTTGAGACTGAGCAAAGCCGCTAATACCACAAATGCGTGCTTCATTGGTCTTGTTCCGAGTATGCTGCGAGAATGTCAGCGGTGATGTCTTCGATGGTGAGGCGGTATTTCGCCCGCAGTTGCGCCAGACTACCGTGTTCCACAAATGTATCCGGCCATCCGATGCGTAAGACCGGTGTTGTCTTGCCCAGCTCGCTGATTTTTTCCATGACAGCCGCCCCGAATCCGCCGCAGATGGAATGGTCTTCCAAGGTGACAATCAGCTTGCAACGCGTTGCGTACTCTGCGAGAGCTGCTTCATCAAGCGGTTTGATAAACCGGGCATTCAGGTGCGCACAGCTTATGCCTCCGTTTTCCAGCTTCTCGCAAACGCCGGCCGCGAGGCTGTTCATGTTGCCCAATGCCAGCAGGGCAATATCGCCGCCGTCTTTCAGCAATTCTGCTTTGCCGATGGGGAGCACTTGCAGTTCCTCCGGTATATCGACTCCTTCTCCTGCCCCGCGCGGATAGCGTATGGCCGAGGGGTGGTTCATGATGCCATTCATCGTATTGAGCATGTGGCATAGCTCCGCTTCGTCTTTGGGTTGCATCATTACCAAGTTGGGGATGACCCGCAGCATGCTGATGTCGAAAAGCCCATGGTGTGTAGGCCCATCATCCGGCGAAAGACCGGCGCGATCCATGCAGAATTTGACAGGCAGATTTTGCAGGGCAGCGTCATGCTCAATCATATCCACACATCGCTGCATGAATGTTGAGTATACGGCCAAATAGGGCTTGAACCCCTGCGTTGCCATGCCACATGCAAACAGCGCAGCATGTTCTTCTGCTATACCTACGTCAAAATAACGCTTTGGGTGCTTTTCGCGGAAAAGATCCAGCTTGGTACCTCCGGGCATAGCTGCCGTGATGGCTGTAATCAAGGGGTCTTCTGCCGCCATGTCGGTGACACATTGCCCGAATACTTCCGAATAGGTGAGCCCCCCCTTGCGCACGGGTACCCCGTTCTTGACATTATACTGCCCTATGCCGTGATAGCTCGGCGGGTTGTCGGCAGCAGGGGCGTATCCTTTTCCCTTCGTTGTAATGATGTGAATGACAACCGGCTCGTTGCGGCGACTGGCCAGACGCAGTACGCGCTCAATGCGGTGTACATCGTGCCCATCAATAGGGCCATAGTAGCTCAAGCCCATTTGGCGGAAAAAACTCAGCGGGGAGATGAAAGAACGTGCAGCTTGTACAAGCTTGGCTGCTTGTTCCTGAATCAATTTACTGCCTATCCCTTCCACAAATGATTTGGCGCGATCTCTCAGGAGGGTGTATGTATCTGTCTCTTGCAGTGAGGAAAAGTAGCGGGAGAGCGCCCCGACATTGCGGTCGATACTCCACTTGTTGTCGTTGAGAATCAAGATAAACTTACGGGTGGTAGAGGACAGGTTGTTGAGGGCTTCTAAAGTGGTGCCACATGTGAAAGCCCCATCGCCTACTACGGAGACAACATGATAATCATCTCCTAACAAATCACGCGCTGCCGCCATGCCTATACCGGCAGAAAGAGCGGTTCCGGCATGGCCGGCACCATAAGCATCGTGAGGGGATTCGCTGCATTTGGCAAAACCGGAAATGCCTTGATATTGGCGTATTGTATTGAGTTTGTCGGCTCGCCCGGTAAGCATTTTGTGTACATAGCTCTGGTGGGATACATCGAAGATAATTTTATCCCTCGGTGTGCTAAATACACGGTGCAGGGCAATGCTCAGTTCAACCACACCCAAGTTCGGAGCCAAGTGACCACCCGTCTTTGCGAGGCTGTCAATCAGCGTTGTTCTGATTTCTTGAGCAAGCTCCGGTAAGGTCTCCGGTGCCAATGCTTTAACATCGGCGGGAGAGTGAATGCTTGCCAATAGGGGCGGTAATTTAGAAGAGGGTGAATCCATTGTCTCTTGGGTCGGTTTCTACGCGGTTCTCGCTTTGTTGCGGGGCTGCGTCGTTTTCTAACATGTTGATGCGCAATTCTGCCTTCCGGAGTGTTTCTCGGCTGCTGCGTATGAGTTGTAAGCCTTCTTCAACGAGTGATATCATCTCCTCCAGGGCAGTATCCGGGGAATCAATGCGTTTGACAATGCTGTCCAAGCGCTCCATGGATTGCTCGAACGTGAGAGCTTCCTTTTTACTTTTTTGAGGTGATGACATGTTGGGAATCTTGGACTGAGATTATTTGCTGTAGTACACAATTTCTGTGCCTAAGAGGAAATGTCTGTTGGGAAATTGCCCGCGGGAAGAGACGATGTGCCCCATGGGGATGGCATTTTTACTGTTGCTTGTGTGCTCTGCAAAGAAATCGGTGAATGCCATGTTGTGCTTGGGAACCATGAGCAGCAACTTGCCTTCCATAGCCAGCGGTGCAAAGTCTCCCATGCGCTCAGATATGCCGGTCACCCCGCCGCTCTTGCCTTGCGGAGTGTCTAAGGGGGAATGTGAACTGGGCGTCACCAGAAAACCCTGTACGCTTATCTTGGAGGTATTGAAAATGGGAGTCAGTGAATTAACGTAGTCATCAATATGAAGTGGCATCCACAACGCTTTGCGGTCGGCGTACCATGCAACCGCCCACGGTTGGTCAGTCACAATGATATCCGTATCATTGCTTATATTTGCCAGTTTGATATTGAGGGCATGGGGATAGTATGGGG